>NZ_JAJSRC010000006.1:0-275542 GCF_021283245.1 Pseudomonas sp. NMI760_13
AGACCGAGCGCCGCCCGCGCGGCGCATCGCGGCACAAGGCCGCTCCTACATTTGTTGCAACGTGCCGAACCTGTCAGGCCATGGTTGCCAGCCTTGTTGGCACGACGCGGTTTCGGCGTGGGCACCACTGCCGCTCCGCACGACTTGAGGCATGCACCAAGGCAGGCGCCGCCTCACTCCCAGGAACAATTGGCCCGAAACAGATGTAGGAGCGGCCTTGTGCCGCGATGCGCCGCGCGGGCGGCGCTCGATCTCATAGGCGCCAGAGAATCTTCGGCGAACACCTCTGAGACACAACGCAACCCCAAGGCGAACACCTCGCACACAACCCAATCCCAAGACAGGCACCAACCAGCCCTGACACCTATATAAAGCAGCCCCAAAAACAAAAGCGGGAGACCTACCGGTCTCCCCGCTTCATATATCTATATAGAAAGCATCACAACACCCCAGCAACCCGAAGCCGCTGCACCGCCTCTCCATCCAACCCCAGCACCTCCCCCAGCACCACCTCGGTATGCTCCCCCAGCAACGGCGGCGCCTGCCGATACTCCACCGGCGTCTCCGACAACCGGATCGGGCTGGCCACCTGCGGCACGCTGCCCGCCAACGGATGAGGAACATTCACTGCCAGCCCACGGGCCAGCACCTGCGGATCCTGGAACATCTGCGCCAGGTCGTTGATCGGCCCACACGGCACGCCCGCCTTCTCAAGCTCACTCACCCACTCGGCCGTGGTCTTGAACACCGTGGCCTGGCGAATCAGCGGAATCAGCTCGGCGCGATTGGCCACCCGCTGTTTATTGGTGGCAAAGCGTGGGTCATCCGCCCAGTGCGCCTGCCCGGCCACTTCCGCGAACTTGCGGAACTGCCCGTCATTGCCCACGGTAAGAATGAAGTTGCCATCAGCCGTCGGGAAATCCTGGTACGGCACAATGTTCGGGTGCGCATTGCCCAACCGGCGAGGCGCGGTACCGGTTGTGAGGTAGTTCATGGCCTGGTTGGCCAGGCAGGCCACCTGTACATCCAGCAACGCCATGTCGATGTGCTGGCCAATACCAGCCTGGTCACGATGCGCCAGGGCCGCCAGGATCGCCACGGTGGAATACAGCCCGGTGAGGATGTCGGTCAGCGCCACACCAACCTTCATCGGCCCGGCACCCTCCTCTCCCTCCGGGCGACCGGTCAGGCTCATCAGCCCACCCAGCCCCTGGATCATGAAGTCGTAGCCGGCACGCTTGGCATACGGCCCGGTCTGGCCGAAGCCGGTGATCGAGCAGTAGATGAGCTTGGGATTGACCGCCTTCAGGCTCTGATAGTCCAGCCCATAGGCCGCCAGTCCGCCTACCTTGAAGTTCTCGATGACGATATCCGACTTCGCCGCCAGCTCACGCACCAGGCGCTGGCCTTCCGGCTGGGTGAAGTCGATGGTCACCGAGCGCTTGTTGCGGTTGGCCGACAGGTAGTAGGCCGCCTCGCTGGTGTTCTCGCCCTGGGCGTCGCGCAGGAAAGGCGGCCCCCAGGAACGGGTGTCGTCACCCGCCCCCGGACGCTCGACCTTGATCACATCGGCGCCAAGGTCGGCCAGGATCTGGCCAGACCAAGGGCCGGCCAGCACCCGGGAAAGATCCAGCACCCGCAGATGGGAAAGCGCGCCCATGGCCTGGCTCCTCTATTAATAGAACGCCTGGATGCCGGTCTGCGCACGCCCCAGGATCAGCGCGTGCACGTCATGGGTCCCTTCGTAGGTGTTGACCACCTCGAGGTTGACCAGGTGGCGGGCCACTCCGAACTCGTCGGAGATGCCATTGCCGCCCAGCATGTCGCGGGCCAGACGGGCGATATCCAGGGCCTTGCCGCAGGAGTTGCGCTTCATGATCGAGGTGATTTCCACCGCCGCGGTGCCTTCGTCCTTCATCCGCCCCAGGCGCAGGCAGCCTTGCAGGGCCAGGGTGATCTCGGTCTGCATGTCGGCCAGCTTCTTCTGGATCAGCTGGTTGGCAGCCAGCGGGCGGCCGAACTGCTGGCGGTCCAGGGTGTACTGGCGCGCGGTGTGCCAGCAGGCCTCGGCGGCGCCCAGGGCGCCCCAGGAGATGCCATAGCGGGCCGAGTTCAGGCAGGTGAACGGACCTTTGAGGCCACGCACGTCCGGGAAGATGTTCTCTTCCGGCACGAACACGTTGTCCATGACGATCTCACCGGTGATCGAGGCGCGCAGGCCAACCTTGCCATGGATGGCCGGCGCGCTGAGGCCGTCCCAGCCTTTCTCCAGCACGAAGCCGCGGATATCGCCAGCATCGTCCTTGGCCCAGACCACGAACACATCGGCGATCGGGCTATTGGTGATCCACATCTTGCTGCCGGTCAGGCGATAGCCACCGTCGACCTTGCGGGCGCGGGTGATCATCGAGCCCGGGTCGGAACCATGGTTGGGCTCGGTCAGGCCGAAGCAGCCGATCCACTCGCCGCTGGCCAGCTTCGGCAGGTACTTCTGCTTCTGCGCCTCTGTACCGAACTCGTTGATCGGCACCATCACCAGCGACGACTGCACGCTCATCATCGAGCGGTAGCCGGAGTCGATGCGCTCCACCTCGCGGGCGATCAGGCCGTAGCACACGTAGTTCAGGCCGCTGCCGCCGTACTGCTCGGGAATGGTCGCGCCGAGCAGGCCGACTTCACCCATCTCGCGGAAGATCGCCGGGTCTGTCTGCTCGTGGCGGAACGCCTCCAGCACACGGGGTGCCAGCTTGTCCTGGGCGAACTGATAGGCGCTGTCGCGAACCATGCGCTCTTCTTCAGTGAGCTGCTGATCCAGCAGCAGCGGGTCGATCCAGTTGAAGCTTGCCTTGCCAGCCATGTGCGGATTCCTCGAAAGATGGGAACGAATTGTTGTGCTGGATTGATCCTAGGCCTGATCGGCCTGCGGGACAAACGAGGATTGCGCACGGTTTAGTGATATTTTCTCACTTCGTAATCATCAAAATGCCCTGTTCAACGCCCTACAAGTGAGGTTGACGTACATGCGCCGTAAGATCCCCAGCACCACCGCCCTGGTTTGCTTCGAGGCGGCCGCGCGTCACGAGAGCTTCACCAAGGCCGCCCAGGAACTGGCCCTGACCCAGGGCGCCGTCTGCCGGCAGATCGGTGGCCTTGAGGCCTTCCTCAATGTCGAACTGTTCCGCCGCTCGCGCCGGGGCGTGAAACTGACCGAAGCCGGGCTCTCCTACAGCCGCCAGGTGGCTGCGCAGCTGGATGCGGTGGAGCGCGACACGCTTTCGGTGATGCGCCAGCAGGGCGCCAACGTGATCGAACTGGCGGTGGTACCGACCTTCGGCACGCAATGGCTGCTGCCGCGCCTGAAGGACTTCCAGCAGCGCCACCCCGAAGTCACGGTCAACCTGACCAACCGCACCCGCCCCTTCCTGTTCGCCGACACGCCCTTCGACGCCGCCATCTATTTCGGCGACGCCGACTGGTCCGGAACCCAGTCCCACCGACTGATGGGCGAGAACCCCGTGCCGGTGTGCAGCCCCGCGTTGCTGGACGGACAAGCCAGCCTCGACGCCCGGCGCATCGCCGAATTGCCCCTGCTGCAGCAGACCACGCGCCCCTATGCCTGGCGGCAATGGTTCGACGGCCTGGGCATGAGCGTCGAGCGCGACATGACTGGCCCGCGCTACGAACTGTTCTCCATGCTGGCCCAGGCCGCCATGCACGACATGGGCATCGCGCTGATTCCGCCGTTCCTGATCCAGCGCGAGTTGCAGGAATGTCGATTGCTGGTCGCTAACAGGCATGCCCTGTCTAGCGACAAGGCCTACCATCTGATGATCCCTGAGCGAAAGGTGGAGTCCGCTTCGCTGCGGGCGTTTCGCGACTGGCTGGTGGCGCAGGCACAGCAGTACACCGCCACCAGCTGAGGCCATAAAGCGACAACCTGACTCCGTAGTCAATTATTTTGAACACCTACAGATATATGGATTTGTCGCAAATTCGTAATCTGTTCCGTTTACCGGAAAAACCATAGCAACCCTAGTGACTGCGCGGGTTTGCGGCTTATTTTGCGACATTCACAACGCCGCGAACGAAAACGGCCGAATTTTTTTCATTTTTTCCCCTAAGCTGCGAATAGCGCGTACTTGACGGGCCCGATCGGAATCGTTGCGACATACGGTCACAGGGTGACTTGTAGTTTTAAGTTCGTTTCGCTTCAGAACCTGTTGAAGGCCCCTGGGTTCGTCTGCAAAATGCCTCTCCCGCCTCGAACCAGGCGGAGTCGTGCTCTACGGCCGCCCAGCCGCACCACCCGAAGTGCGCTGGTTTCCATAAAGACAATAAAGGTCACCGCAGGAGACATAGTCGTGCACATTGGTGTTCCTCTCGAGACGCAGACGGGTGAGACAAGGGTCGCCGCGACCCCGGAAACCATCAAGAAACTGGTAGGCCAGGGCCATCAGGTCACCGTGCAACGGGGGGCAGGGCTCAAAGCCAGCATTCCGGACAGTGCCTATGAAGCCGTGGGCGCCACCCTGGGTGAAGCCACCGACGCCTTCGGCGCGCAGCTGGTACTCAAGGTGGTCGCGCCCGATGATCAGGAACTGGCGCTGATCAACAGCACCAGCCTGTTGGCGGGCATGCTCAACCCCTTCAACAACGAACTGATCGGCAAGATGGCCGAACGCGGCATCACCGCCTTCGCCCTGGAAGCCGCGCCACGCACCTCGCGGGCCCAGAGCCTCGACGTGCTGTCGTCCCAGGCCAACATCGCCGGCTACAAGGCCGTGCTGCTGGCGGCCCACCACTACCCACGCTTCATGCCCATGCTGATGACCGCCGCAGGCACGGTGAAAGCCGCCCGCGTGCTGATCCTCGGCGCCGGCGTCGCCGGCCTGCAGGCCATCGCCACGGCCAAGCGCCTGGGTGCGGTGATCGAAGCGTCGGACGTGCGCCCGGCGGTGAAGGAGCAGATCGAATCGCTGGGGGCCAAGTTCATCGACGTGCCCTACGAGACCGATGAAGAACGCGAATGCGCCGAAGGCGTCGGCGGCTATGCCCGGCCGATGCCGGCCAGCTGGATGCAGCGTCAGGCCCAGGCCGTGCACGAGCGCGCCAGGCAGGCCGATATCGTCATCACCACTGCGCTGATTCCCGGGCGCAAGGCGCCGACCCTGCTCAGCGCCGAGACCGTGGCGCAGATGAAGCCCGGCTCGGTGGTCATCGACCTTGCCGCGGCCCAGGGCGGCAACTGCCCGCTGACCGTGGCCGATCAGGTCGTCATGCACAACGGCGTGACCCTCGTCGGCCCGACCAACCTGCCGGCCCAGGTCGGCGCCGATGCCTCGGCGCTGTACGCGCGCAACCTGCTGGACTTCATGAAGCTGCTGTTCGACAAGGACGGCAACCTGGTCATCAACCTCGAAGACGACATCGTCGCCGCGTGCCTGATGTGCCGCGACGGCCAGGTCGTGCGCAAGAACGGCTGAGGAGCACGACAATGGAAGACATGCTGATTTCCCACGGCATCTACAACCTGATCATCTTCGTGCTGGCCATCTACGTGGGCTACCACGTGGTGTGGAACGTCACCCCGGCCCTGCACACGCCGCTGATGGCGGTCACCAACGCCATTTCCGCGATCGTCATCGTCGGCGCCATGCTGGCCGCGGCGCTGACGGTCACCCCGGCCGGCAAGGTCATGGGCACCCTGGCCGTGGCGCTTGCCGCGGTCAACGTGTTCGGTGGCTTCCTGGTCACCCGCCGCATGCTGGAAATGTTCAAGAAGAAAACCAAGAGCGAGGGGCAGAAGTAAGCATGAGCATGAATCTGGTAACGCTTCTGTACCTGGTCGCCTCGGTCTGCTTCATCCAGGCGCTCAAGGGACTCTCGCATCCGACTACCTCACGCCGCGGCAACCTGTTCGGCATGATCGGCATGGGTATCGCCATCCTCACCACGGTCGGCCTGATCTACAAGCTTGGCGCGGAGCTTGCGACCGCCGGCATCGGCTACGTCATCGTCGGCCTGCTGGTCGGCGGCAGCGCCGGCTCGATCATGGCCAAGCGCGTCGAGATGACCAAGATGCCCGAGCTGGTCGCCTTCATGCACAGCATGATCGGCCTGGCCGCGGTGTTCATCGCCATCGCTGCCGTGCTGGAGCCGCAATCGCTGGGTATCGTCGCCGCCATCAGCGACCCGATCCCCACCGGCAATCGCCTGGAGCTGTTCCTTGGCGCGGCCATCGGTGCCGTCACCTTCTCGGGCTCGGTGATCGCCTTCGGCAAGCTGTCGGGCAAGTACAAGTTCCGCCTGTTCCAGGGCGCACCGGTACAGTTCGCCGGCCAGCACAAGCTGAACCTGATCCTGGGCCTGGCGACCATCGCCCTGGGGCTGCTGTTCACCTTCACCGGCCACTACAGCGCCTTTACCCTCATGCTGGCCCTGGCCTTCGTCATGGGCGTGCTGATCATCATCCCGATCGGCGGGGCCGACATGCCGGTGGTGGTGTCGATGCTCAACAGCTACTCGGGCTGGGCGGCGGCGGGTATCGGCTTCTCGCTGAACAACTCGATGCTGATCATCGCAGGTTCCCTGGTGGGCTCCAGCGGTGCGATCCTCTCGTACATCATGTGCAAGGCGATGAACCGTTCGTTCTTCAACGTCATCCTCGGCGGCTTCGGCGGCGATACCGATGTCGGCGCGGCGCAGGGTTCGAAGGAGCAGCGCCCGGTGAAGTCCGGCTCGGCCGACGACGCCACCTTCCTCCTGAGCAACGCCGACAGCGTGATCATCGTCCCCGGCTATGGCCTGGCGGTGGCCCGCGCCCAGCACGCACTCAAGGAGCTGACCGAGAAGCTGACCCACAACGGGGTGACCGTGAAGTACGCGATCCACCCGGTGGCGGGGCGCATGCCTGGGCACATGAACGTGCTGCTGGCCGAGGCCGAGGTGCCGTACGACCAGGTGTTCGAGATGGAGGACATCAACGCCGAGTTCGGCCAGGCCGACGTGGTGCTGGTGCTGGGCGCCAACGACGTGGTCAACCCGGCGGCGAAGAACGATCCGAAGTCGCCGATCGCCGGCATGCCGATCCTCGAAGCCTTCAAGGCCAAGACCATCATCGTCAACAAACGCTCCATGGCCAGTGGCTATGCGGGTCTGGACAACGAACTGTTCTATCTGGACAAGACCATGATGGTGTTCGGTGACGCCAAGAAAGTCATCGAGGACATGGTCAAGGCGGTGGAGTAATAGCAGGAGCGATGCTTTGTGGGAGCGGGCTTGCCCCGCGATGATGGCTTGAATGCAGCATCGCCATCGCGGGGCAAGCCCACTCCCACGAAACCGCTGCTGTCGAACAAACCCCGGGAAGTCATTCCCGGGGTTTGTCGTATTTACCTGATCCAGATCAACGGCTCTACTTCCGGCCTTCGCCTACGACCATGGTCGCGGGACGGTTCCGGGTGAAATCTCTAGACTGCGCTTCCAGTAGCTTCAGTAGCCTGAGATAACAATCCATGTACCGTGATCGTATCCGCTTGTCCTCCCTGCACAGCAAGGTTATGAGTGCGGCTGACGCCGCTGGCCTGATCCAGGACGGCATGACCGTCGGCATGAGCGGTTTCACCCGCGCCGGCGAAGCCAAGGCCGTGCCCCACGCACTGGCCGAACGTGCAAAACAGTCGCCGCTGAAGATCAGCCTGATGACCGGCGCCAGCCTGGGCAACGACCTGGACAAGCAACTGACCGAGGCCGGCGTGCTGGCCCGGCGCATGCCGTTCCAGGTCGACAGCACCCTGCGCAAGGCCATCAACGACGGCAAGGTGATGTTCATCGACCAGCACCTGTCGGAAACCGTCGAGCAGCTGCGCAACAAACAGCTCACCCTGCCGGACATCGCGGTCATCGAAGCGGTGGCGATCACCGAGCAAGGCCATATCGTGCCGACCACCTCCGTCGGCAACTCGGCCAGTTTCGCGATCTTCGCCAAGCAGGTCATCGTCGAGATCAACCTGTCGCACCATGCCAACCTCGAAGGCCTGCACGACATCTACATCCCGACCTACCGCCCGACCCGCACGCCGATCCCGCTGGTGAAGGTCGACGACCGCATCGGCAGCACCGCGATCCCGATCGACCCGGCCAAGATCGTCGGCATCGTCATCAGTGATCAGCCGGACTCGCCGTCCACCGTGCTGCCACCTGACCACGAGACCCAGGGCATTGCCGACCACCTGATCGCCTTCCTCAAGGGCGAGGTGGACGCCGGGCGCATGAGCAACAACCTCGGCCCGCTGCAGGCCGGCATCGGCAGCATCGCCAACGCGGTGATGTGCGGCCTGATCGAGTCGCCGTTCGAAAACCTGACCATGTACTCCGAAGTGCTGCAGGACTCGACCTTCGACCTGATCGACGCCGGCAAGCTGAGCTTCGCCTCGGGCAGCTCGATCACCCTGTCGAGCCGCCGCAACGCCGACGTGTTCGGCAACCTGGAGCGCTACAAGGACAAGCTGGTGCTGCGTCCGCAGGAGATCTCCAACCACCCTGAAGTGGTGCGTCGCCTGGGGATCATCGGCATCAACACGGCGCTGGAGTTCGACATCTACGGCAACGTCAACTCCACCCACGTCTGCGGCACCAAGATGATGAACGGCATCGGTGGCTCGGGCGACTTCGCCCGCAACGCGCACCTGGCGATCTTCGTCACCAAGTCGATCGCCAAGGGCGGCGCGATTTCCAGCGTGGTGCCGATGGTCAGCCACGTCGACCACACCGAGCACGACGTGGACATCCTGGTGACCGAGGTGGGCCTGGCCGACCTGCGTGGCCTGGCTCCGCGCGAGCGCGCCCGGGTGATCATCGACAACTGCGTGCACCCGGACTACCGCGCAGCGCTGAACGATTACTTCGAGCGCGCCTGCCAGCGTGGCGGGCATACCCCGCATATCCTGCGCGAAGCCTTGAGCTGGCATGAGAACCTGGAAGAGACCGGGCGGATGCTGGTCGGTTGATCATCTTCACGGTTTGAAATTGCCGGGGGCGCTTTGCGCCCCTTTTCGCGGCACAAGGCCGCTCCTACAGAAGACCACGATCCCCTGTAGGAGCGGCCTTGTGCCGCGAAAAGGCTGCATGAGATCTACAAGGTCTGCACCAGCCCAGGACTCGGCACCTGCAACAGGTACTCGATCAACGCCTCCACCGGTAACGGCCGGCTTACCAGGAACCCCTGCACCTGGTCGCAACCGAACGCCCGCAGCAGCGCCAGCTGCTCCTCGCTCTCCACCCCTTCGGCCACCACCTCCAGGTTGAGGTTGTGCGCCAGGTTGATCATCGCGTGCACCAGCTTGGCGTTCTCCTCGCGCTGCTCCATGCCGCCGACGAAACTGCGATCGACCTTGAGCAAGGTGATCGGCAGGCTGTTCAGGTGCACGAACGACGAGAAGCCGGTCCCGAAGTCATCCAGCGAGAAACGCACCCCCAGGCGCCCCAGGGCGTCCATGGTCTGGCGCACCAGCTCGTTGCGCCGCATCACCGCGGTCTCGGTCAGTTCGAACTCCAGCCAGCGGGCATCGACGCCGTGCTCGACGATCAGCCGGCTCAGGGTGGCCAGCAGCTGGCTGTCCTGGAACTGGCGAAAGCTCAGGTTTACCGCCATGTGCAGCGGCGCCAGGCCGCGCTCGCGCAGGGCCTGCATGTCGCTCAGCGCCCGGGAGATCACCCAGTAGCCCAGCGGCACGATCAACCCGCTCTGCTCGGCCAACGGCACGAATTCGCTGGGCGCGAGCAGGCCGCGCTCGGGATGGTTCCAGCGCACCAGCGCCTCGAGCCCGACGATGCGACCGTCGGCGAGGTTGAGCCGCGGTTGATAGTGCAGCTCCAGCTCGTCGCGGCGCAGGGCGCGGCGCAGCTCGCTCTCAAGGTCAGCCAGGCTGCGGGCGTTGCGGTTGATTCGCTCGTTGAACACATGGAAGGTGCAGCCCTGGCTGCTCTTGGCCTGGCGCATGGCGATGTGCGCGTGCCACATCAGCGGGTCGGCGCCGGCCTGGGCGCGGGCATGGGCGATCCCCAGGCTGCAACCGAGCAGCAGGCTCTCGCCGTCGATCCAGTAGGGCTCGGTGAGCGCTTCGGTGATGCGCTCGGCCATCCACTCGGCGCGATTGGGGTCGCGCCGGGTGTCGATCAACAGGGCAAACTCGTCGCTGCCCAGGCGTGCCAGCTGGTCGCTCGCTTCCAACTGGTGTTTCAACCGACCGACCACCTGCAGGATCAGCCGGTCGCCACCCTGGTGGCCGAGGGCGTCGTTGACGTGGCGGAAGTTGTCCAGGTCGAGGTGGCCGAGCGCCAGGCCGCGGCCTTCGTTCTCCGCCAGGCGCGCGGTCAGCAGGGCCTGGAAGCCCTGGCGGTTGGCGATACCGGTCAGCGGATCCTGTTCGGCCAGGCGCTGCAGGGTGGCCACCAGCACGCCGCGCTCGCGCACATGACGCAGCGAGCGACGCAGGGTGTCGGTGGTCAGCTGCGCCAGCACCAGCCAGTCGCTGACGCCCAGCGGCGCGCTGGCCGGCTCCTGCTCCAGCAGCAGGATGGTCGGCAGCTCGCAACGCCCCGGCGCCGGCTGCAGCTCGGGGGTGGCCAGCACCACGGCCTGGCGGTCATTGGCGAACAAGCTGTCAACCGCTGCCCAGTTGGGCGCGGTCAGCAGCACGACGCTACCGTCCATCGGCTGCAGGCACTCGCGCAGGTGCACGGCCCACTCCGGCTCATCAGCCAACAGCAGCAAACGCAGGGGTTCGACAGGCGTGGACAAGCGGGCTCCTTAGACATGGGCGGTGGAACGGCGAGCGCGGGCAATCCTACCCGATTAATTGGAAATGATTTTCACTTTTAGTCGTTGCCCTTCCCTGGCCGCCATCCCGACGCAATCTGACGTGCATCCTGCGCGAAAGTAGCAGATGCGGCAAATCCGATTCGCGCCCTGCATCACAACGTCAGACGGTCGCGCATTAACAGCCCCATGCCTGCTAGAATGCGCGGCTATTTTCTGGTTACCCCCGGTTTCTAGCATGTCCCGACTCAATCCCCGGCAACAGGAAGCCCGAGACTACGTCGGCGGCCCTCTTTTGGTGCTCGCCGGTGCAGGCTCCGGCAAGACCAGCGTGATCACGCGCAAGATTGCCCACCTGATCCAGAACTGCGGCATCCGTGCCCAGTACATCGTGGCGATGACCTTCACCAACAAGGCCGCGCGCGAGATGAAGGAGCGGGTCGGCACCCTGCTGCGCCCGGGGGAAGGCCGGGGCCTGACGGTGTGCACCTTCCACAACCTGGGCCTGAACATCATCCGCAAGGAACACGAGCGCCTGGGCTACAAGCCGGGCTTCTCGATCTTCGATGAATCCGACATCAAGGCGTTGCTGTCGGACATCATGCAGAAGGAATACTCCGGCGACGACGGCATCGACGAGATCAAGAACATGATCGGTGCCTGGAAGAACGACCTGATCCTGCCGCCCGAGGCCCTGGAAAAGGCACGCAACCCGCGCGAGCAGACCGCGGCCATCGTCTACACCCACTACCAGCGCACGCTCAAGGCGTTCAACGCGGTGGACTTCGATGACCTGATCCTGCAGCCGGTCAAGCTGTTCCAGGAACACCCCGACGTGCTCGAACGCTGGCAGAACCGCGTACGCTACCTGCTGGTGGACGAATACCAGGACACCAACGCCAGCCAATACCTGCTGGTGAAGATGCTGATCGGCATGCGCAACCAGTTCACCGTGGTCGGCGACGATGACCAGTCGATCTACGCCTGGCGCGGCGCCCGCCCCGAGAACCTGATGCTGCTCAAGGAGGACTATCCCTCCCTGAAGATCGTCATGCTCGAGCAGAACTACCGCTCCACCAGCCGCATCCTGCGCTGCGCCAACGTGCTGATCGCCAACAATCCCCACGCCTTCGAGAAGGAGCTGTGGAGCGAGATGGGCGTCGGCGACGAGATCCGCGTGATCCGCTGCAAGAACGAGGAAGCCGAGGCCGAGCGCGTGGCCATGGAAATCCTCACCCTGCACCTGCGCACCAACCGCCCGTACAGTGACTTCGCCATCCTTTACCGGGGCAACTACCAAGCCAAGCTGATCGAACTGAAGCTGCAGCACCACCAGGTGCCGTACCGCCTCTCCGGCGGCAACAGCTTCTTCGGCCGCCAGGAGGTCAAGGACCTGATGGCCTACCTGCGCCTGCTGGTGAATCCGGACGACGACAACGCCTACCTGCGGGTGATCAACGTGCCGCGCCGCGAAATCGGCTCGACCACCCTCGAGAAGCTCGGCAACTATTCCACCGAGCGCGGCATCTCGATGTACGCCGCCAGCGAGGAGCTGGGCCTGGGCGAGCACCTGGATGCCCGCTACACCGAGCGCCTGCAGCGCTTCAAGCACTGGCTCGACGGGGTGCGCCACAAGGTCGCCCTGGAAGATCCGATCGCCGCGCTGCACGAGATGATCCGCGACATCGACTACGAGAACTGGATCCGCCAGCAGACCGCCAGCGACAAGGCCGCGGAGTTCCGCATCAGCAACGTCTGGTTCCTGGTCGAAGCGCTGAAGAACACCCTCGAGAAGGATGAAGAGGGTGACATGACCATCGAGGATGCCATCGGCAAGCTGGTGCTGCGCGACATGCTCGAGCGCCAGCAGGAAGAGGAAGAGAACGCCGAAGGGGTGCAGATGATGACCCTGCACGCCTCCAAGGGCCTGGAGTTCCCCTACGTGTTCATCATGGGCATGGAGGAGGAGATCCTCCCCCACCGCTCGAGCATCGAGGCCGACACCATCGAAGAGGAACGCCGCCTGGCCTACGTGGGCATCACCCGCGCGCGCCAGACCCTGGCCTTCACCTTCGCCGCCAAGCGCAAGCAGTACGGCGAGATCATCGACTGCACCCCGAGCCGGTTCCTCGACGAACTGCCGCCGGACGACCTGGCCTGGGAAGGCCTGGACGATGCGCCCGTGGAAGTGAAAGCCGCGCGCGGCAACAACGCCCTGGCCGATATCCGGGCGATGCTCAAACGCTGATCAACCATTACTCTTAAACTTTGCCGCTTCTTGCGGCCACGGTGGCTTGTATGGCCGATTTGTGAGCTCAAATTCGAGTGCCAGGGTTCGGCACACAAGGCGCCGCGACGAGTCGTAGCCCAGCTACGGCGAGGAGCGGCAACGCAGTGTGACGAAGGCTGGCGCCGAAGTTGGGCTTACAAATCGGCCATACAGGCCACTATCTACATCGAGGAAAAAACAGTGGAAGCACTGCAGCAGAAGATTCGCGAAGAAGGCATCGTGCTTTCCGACCAGGTTCTCAAAGTCGACGCGTTTCTCAACCACCAGATCGACCCGGCGCTGATGCAGCTGATCGGTGACGAGTTCGCCCGCCTGTTCGCCGATTCGGGCGTGACCAAGATCGTCACCATCGAAGCCTCCGGCATCGCCCCGGCGGTAATGACCGGCCTGAAGCTCGGCGTGCCGGTGATCTTCGCCCGCAAGCACCAGTCGCTGACCCTGACCGAGAACCTGCTGACTGCCTCGGTGTACTCCTTCACCAAGCAGACCGAGAACACCGTGGCCATCTCGCCGCGCCATCTCAACAGCAGCGACCGCGTGCTGGTGATCGACGACTTCCTGGCCAACGGCAAGGCGTCCCAGGCGCTGATCTCGATCATCAAGCAGGCCGGCGCCACCGTGGCCGGCCTGGGCATCGTCATCGAGAAGTCGTTCCAGGGCGGCCGTGCCGAGCTGGACAGCCAGGGTTACCGCGTCGAATCGCTGGCCCGGGTCAAGTCGCTTGAAGGCGGCGTGGTCACCTTCATCGAGTAAAGCCTTGCGCGTACCCTGTAGGAGCGGCCTTGTGCCGCGAAAGGGGCGCGCAGCGGCCCCAGCATTTCAGCGTTCATGCACAGATCGCCGGGGCCGCTTTGCGGCCCTTTCGCGGCACAAGGCCGCTCCTACAGGGGGCCAGGAATGCCCGTCATTGCCGCGTGGCCTGAAGCGCCGCCAACAGCAACCGCTGATACAACTCCTCCTTCAACCCCTGTGGCTCACCCAGCCCCATCCTCGCCAACGCTGCCCCATACCCCTCGGGCCCCGGCGCATCCAATGCCGCCTTGCCCAACTCCAGAACCTCGCTCAGCTTGAACTTGCTCTTCAACCAGTTCAGCGCCCGCAACAGATCCCGCTCCTCTGCCGTGAAGTCAGTGCCCAGCGGATACTCAGGGAACAGCCGCGCATGCCGTGCCCGAATAGCCTCGAGCCGCTCAGGCGTGTTGTCCATGAACCGCGCATCCAGCTCGAAGTCCTTGGCCAGCTTGCCCGCCGCCTTGGCCTGCTCCATCAGCTCGCGCTGAAAACGTGAGTCACTGATCGCCAGCAACCGTGCGATCACCTCGCTGTCGGTCTGCCCACGCAAGTCGGCGATGCCGTACTCGGTGATCACGATGTCCCGCAGGTGCCGGGGAATGGTGCAGTGGCCGTAGGTCCAGTAGAGGTTGGAGGTGACCTCGCCACCGGCCTCGCGCCAGCTGCGCAGCAACAGGATCGAGCGACCGCCTTCCAGCGCATGTCCCTGGGCGACGAAGTTGTATTGCCCGCCCACGCCGCTGAGTACCCGGCCATCCTCGAGCTGGTCGGCAACCCCCGCACCCAGCAGGGTCATGCCGAATACTGTGTTGATGAAGCGCGCATCCCGCCGCTGGCGACGCTTGCGCTCCTCCTGGCCATAGAGCTCGTTGATGAAGCTGATGGCGCTCATGGCGAACCGTGCGCGCTGCTCCAACGGCATCTCGCGCAGGCGCTGGTAGAACGCCCGTGGCCCGAGGAAGAACCCGCCATGGATCAGCACCCCCTGCTCGTCGGCAGGGCGGCGCACCACCCCGGCGTCGGCCAGTGCCAGCAGGCCATTGACGAACATCTCGCTGCAGCCGTACAGCCCCTGGGCGAAGGTATCCAGACCCCCTTCCCGCTCGATCAGCGCCTGCCATGGGCCGATATCCAGCTCATCGAGCAGCGCACGATAGCCCTCGTTGTCGCCCTGGCGCGCCAGCAGTGCCGCCGTGATCGCATCACCCATGGCACCGATGCCGATCTGCAGGGTGCCGCCGTCACGCACCAGGGCGCTGGCATGCAGGCCGATGCAGTGGTCCTGGGTGTTCACCGGCATGTTCGGCGTGGAGAACAGCCGACGTTGTTCGGGCTGGTCGATCAGCAGGTCGAACTGCTCCAGGCCCAGCTCCGAGTCCCCAGGCATGTAGGGCAGTTCGTCGTGGACCTGGCCGAGTACCAGGATGGTCTCGCCGGCGGCTCGGCGCCGGGCGACCATCGGCAGCAGGTCAAGGGTGATGTCGGGATTGCAGGCCAGGCTCAGGTGGTCGGGCCGCTCGGGCGTAGCCGCCACCAGTTGCGCAACCAGGTTCAGGCCCTTGGCGTTGATGTCGCGGGCAGCGTGGCTGTAGTTGCTGCTGACGTAGTCCTGCTGCGCCGCCTCGCTGTGCAGCAGACTGCCGGGCTGCATGAAGAACTGCTCGACACGGATGTTAGGCGGGAGTCGGTTGGCACGCAGGTCGGCCAGGTAGGTGAGCTCTTCGTAGTCGGCGAATACACGCTCGATGAAGGGTTCGAGGAAACGACGCTGCAGACCGTCGCCCAGCGCGGGGCGGCCAAGGGACAGGGCGGTGTAGATCGTCAGCCGACGCTCGGGGAGATCGCGAACCCGCGCGTACAGCGCGTTGACGAAGGCATTGGGTTTGCCCAGGCCAAGCGGCAGGCCCACATGGATATGGCTCGGCAAGCTAGCCAGGACGTGCTCGACGGCCTGCTCGATTGAACAACGGTGCATCTGGGCCTCCTGAATTGTCCGCGGGCTCAGGGGTTGGACATGAATACAAACGGTTTGGTTGCTTGGCTAGGTTCCTTCCCAAACAAGCGTGGGTTTTACTCTGTCCGCTCGGAGCGCTGCGGAAACTCTCTAAGGCCTTGAGTTTACTCAGATCTTAGAATATAGGGTTTTTGCCCTTCTTGGATCTCAAACAGCACCACAACATCCTTGAACCCTTCAGGCTTGATCATGGGAGTACCAAAGGCATCTTTCTTATACTCGACCCCGTAAGTCCATTTTCTGATATCCGCAAAGACGAAGTAGATATGGCCTTTTCCTCCGGCCTTGTCAATCTGAGCGGAGTACTCATTGGCGTGCCCAGTAGTCGTTGCATAATAGAATCCACGCCCTTGAGAGGCTCTGAATGAATAATTCAGACTCAATCCGCGTTCCAATGAGCCCCTATGGATTTCTTCACTGGCGTGAAAGCCAAGAAATGTTAAAGTGCTCGACATCTTGTCAGGCCCACTGGGCACTGCGACCTGCTTGGTTTGAACCGCACCACCTAGAGGTAGTCTAGATGTACCAGACAAAACCCTAGAGAAATACGGTCGAGCCATGCTGAAAACGAACTCAAATAGACCATGGCCACTTGGGTCGCAACGAGTGACTGGATTTCCCTGACAGTAAGCATATGCGTTCTCCCCCCCTAAATCGAATGGGCTCATAGAATCTGAACTATTGAATCGCATCAGTATTGGATTAAATGCACGATAGCCATTACCCAAAAGATAATACCCGGTTATCGGTTCTAATCGCTCCCCATTAAAACCGAGGGTAATCGTCAGCTCAGGATGGTAGCCGTAAGGTGAATAGGCAACGCTCTGCAGCGAACAGCAGGGGTTGACTCTAGTCAGCGTCGAACGCTGCTGAGCCACGGCCAATAATGTACTAACTCTTTTGTCGACCATCATGATGCACCCTCTGCCACGGCTGGGTGCATTATTATCATGACCACACTTGGAGCAGAGTACTGGTAAAAATACCAGGAATCGGCCTATAGGACTCCAGGTGCAAAAACAAAGCCCGCCAGGATAGGCGGGCCTTGTGTATTCCATCTATGGCTTACAGCCCGGACATCTTCTTGATCGCACCCTTCAGGTCTTCATCCGAGCAATCGGCGCAGGTGCCCTTCGGCGGCATGGCGTTGATCCCGGTGATAGCCTTGGCCAGGATGCCGTCAAGGCCGCCCTGGTGATCGGCACGCTCTTTCCACGCCGCGGTGTCGCCGATCTTCGGCGCGTTCAGCAGGCCGGTGCCATGGCAGGCGTTGCAGTGCTTGGCGATGATCTCGTCCGGGGTCTTGGCACCGCCGCCGCCGGCAGTGGCGGCCACTTCCATGCCCTTGCATTCCTGGCCCTGGACGCACACCTGGCCAACCGGCTCGAGGCGCTTGGCGATGTCGTCGTTGGTTGCAGCGGTTGCGCTCATTGCCCAAAGGGCGAATACGGCTGCTGGTATGGCCAGCATCTTCTTGATTTGGTTCACGCGAACACCCTCATGGTGGCTAATCACGCCCGCGGCCACGGAATTGCGAGCGTTGAAAAGTATAGCGGGAACCCGGAAGGCGTGAAACGACCACACTCAGGGAAAGGGTATTGGCGAATCAATGCACTGCGCTGGATCAAAAGTTCGACGGGGTCGCCGCGCTGATCAAACGTGCCGGCTCCTCGAACGGGTTGCGAAAGCGGTGTGGACGGGTGCTTTCGAAGTAATAGCTGTCGCCGGCTTCGAGAATGAAGATCTCGGTACCGACCACCAGCTCCAGGCGGCCTTCGAGCAGGATGCCGGTCTCTTCGCCGTCGTGGGTGAGCATTTCCGCGCCAGTGTCGGCACCCGGCGGGTAGACCTCGGTGAGGAAGGCGATGGCCCGGTTGGGATGCGACTTGCCGACCAGTTTCATGGTCACCGCGCCGTCGGAGATGTCGATCAGCTCGTGGGCCTTGTAGACGATCTGGGTCGGGCTTTCCGGCGCCAGCTCCACCGAGAAGAACTCGACCATGGACATGGGGATACCGCTGAGCACCTTGCGCAGGGAGCTGATTGACGGGCTCACGCTGTTCTTCTCGATCATCGAGATGGTGCTGTTGGTCACCCCCGCGCGCTTGGCGAGTTCACGCTGGGACAGGCCCTTGAGCTTGCGGATGGCTTGCAGTCGTTCACCGACGTCCAAAGCTGGAGCCTCCTGAATCGGTCGAGATGGGGGTAGTGTGAACGATATGATGGCAATGCCGTTCAGTATTTACAACACACAGCCCCGCAGCCTGTCCGCTTCAGCGCCTTATTCGCCGATATAGTCCAGTGGCACGCGTTTGAGATTGCAGAAAATCTGGTACGGAATGGTCCCGGCCTGCATCGCCACGTCGCTGGCCAGGACTTGCTTGCCCCACAGCTCCACCGGGCTGCCGACGGTGGCCTCGGGCACCTCGGTGAGGTCGACGCAGAGCATGTCCATCGACACCCTGCCGATCAGCTGGGTGCGCTTGCCGGCCACCACCACCGGGGTGCCGGTGGGCGCCTGGCGTGGGTAGCCGTCGGCATAGCCCATGGCGACAACGCCCACGCGGGTCGGGCGCGGACTGAGGAACTTGGCGCCGTAGCCCACCGGTTCGCCGGCCGGCAGCTCGCGCACGCTAATGATCCGCGATTGCAGGGTCATCACCGGTTGCAGGCGGGCCGCTTCGGCCTGCGCCACCTCGAACGGCGTGGCGCCGTAGAGCATGATGCCCGGGCGCACCCAGTCGCTCTTGATGCTCGGCCAGCCCAGCACGGCCGGTGAGTTGCGCAGGCTGCACTCGGCAGCCAGGCCCTGGCGTGCGGCCTCGAACACGGCGACCTGCTGCTCGGTGGCGGCGGCATCGAGCTCGTCGGCGCGGGCGAAGTGACTCATAAGCACGATGCGCGACACCTTGCCGCTGGCCAGCAGGCGCTGGTAGGCGTCGTGGTAGTCCTTGGGGTGCACACCGACGCGGTGCATGCCGGTATCCATCTTCAGCCAGATGGTCAGCGGCTTGCGCACCGAGGTCTGCTCGAGCGCTTCCAGCTGCCACAGCGAATGCACCACGCACCACAGGTCGTGCTCGGCGATCAGCGCCAGCTCGCTGGCCTCGAAGAAACCTTCGAGCAGCAGCAGCGGTGCCTTGATGCCCGCCGCGCGCAGCTCCAGGGCTTCCTCGATGCAGGCCACGGCAAAACCGTCGGCCTCGGGCTCGAGCGCCAGGGCGCAACGCACCGCGCCATGGCCGTAGGCGTCGGCCTTGACCACGGCCAGGGCCTTGGCGCCGGTCAGCTCACGGGCCAGACGGTAGTTGTGACGGAGGGCTTGGAGGTCGATCAGGGCACGGGCGGGACGCATGGCGGCAGCCTTCTGGCAGTTCTGGTTATCGATAAAGCCCCGGCGCGGCAGATGGGGGTAGGTACCCACCGCGCCGGGGTGAGGGAACAGGTCAATCGGTGTGAACTTCTTCGCGGGTAAACCCGCTCCCACAGGGGGCAGCACAAACCTGTGGGAGCGGGTTTACCCGCGAAAGGGCCGGCGCAGACGCCCGCTTACTGGTGCGCAGGCGCCGGCTGGCCATGCTTGGCGATCTCGCGGCTGTTGCCATAACGCGAGATGTCCAGGCCTTCGGCACTGATCTGCGGCTTCTTGCGCGCGATCAGGTCCGCCAGCAGGCGACCGGAACCGCAGGCCATGGTCCAGCCCAGGGTGCCGTGACCGGTGTTGAGGAACAGGTTACGGAACTTGGTCGCCCCGACGATCGGGGTGCCGTCCGGGGTGGCCGGGCGCAGGCCGGTCCAGAAGCTCGCCTGGCTCAGGTCGCCGCCGCGAGGATAAAGGTCGTTGACGATCATCTCCAGTGTTTCGCGCCGACGCGGGTTCAGCGACAGGTCAAAACCGGCGATCTCGGCCATGCCGCCGACACGGATGCGGTCGTCGAAACGGGTGATGGCGACCTTGTAGGTCTCGTCCAGGATGGTCGAGGTCGGCGCCATGTCGCCGTTGGTGATCGGCACGGTCAGTGAGTAGCCCTTGAGCGGGTAGACCGGGGCCTTGATGCCCAGCGGCTTGAGCAGCTGCGGCGAGTAGCTGCCCAGGGCCAGCACGTAGCGGTCGGCGGTTTCCAGCTTGCCGTCGATCCACACGCCGTTGATGCGGTCGCCGGCGACGTCCAGGCGCTGGATGTCCTGGCCGAAGCGGAACTCGACGCCCAGCTTGATGGCCATCTCGGCGAGCTTGGTGGTGAACAGCTGGCAGTCGCCGGTCTGGTCGTTGGGCAGGCGCAGGGCACCGGCGAGGATGTCCTTCACCCCGGCCAGGGCCGGTTCGACGCGGGCGATGCCGTCGCGGTCGAGCAGCTCGTATGGCACGCCGGATTGTTCCAACACGGCGATGTCCTTGGCCGCGGCGTCGACCTGGGCCTGGGTGCGGAACAGCTGGGTAGTGCCCAGGCTGCGGTTTTCGTAGGCAATGCCGGTTTCGGCGCGCAGCTCGTCGAGGCAGTCGCGGCTGTACTCGGACAGGCGCACCATGCGCTCCTTGTTCACCGCATAACGGCTGGCGGTGCAGTTGCGCAGCATCTGCGCCATCCACAGGTACTGGTCGACGTCGCCGGTCAGCTTGATGGCCAGGGGCGCGTGGCGCTCCAGCAGCCACTTGATGGCCTTGAGCGGCACGCCCGGGGCGGCCCAGGGCGAGGCATAGCCGGGCGAGATCTGGCCTGCGTTGGCGAAGCTGGTTTCCATGGCCACCGCCGGCTGGCGATCGACCACCGTGACCTCGAAACCTTGCCGGGCCAGATAGTAGGCACTGGCGGTACCGATCACACCGCTACCAAGTACCAGAACTCGCATCGTTGTATCCCTCGCACGCGGCTCGCCGCAGTCTTTTGTTGAAATGGCATGGATGCGCGCAGTATATGAATCTCAAGCCAGTGCTATTCACTATATAAGCAGCTATATTTGGCGAGAATTCTCGGCAAAATCGCCTTTCACGGAGGGGCATCCCCTATGAGAACCCAGCACCAGAGCAAACGTGAACTGGACAAGATCGACCGCAACATCCTGCGGATCCTGCAGAATGACGGGCGTATTTCCTTCACCGAACTGGGCGAGAAGGTCGGGCTGTCCACCACCCCTTGCACCGAGCGCGTACGGCGCCTGGAGCGCGAGGGGATCATCATGGGCTACAACGCCCGACTCAATCCGCAGCACCTGAAGGGCAGCCTGCTGGTGTTCGTCGAGATCAGCCTGGACTACAAGTCCGGCGACACCTTCGAGGAATTCCGCCGCGCCGTGCTCAAGCTGCCCCATGTGCTGGAATGCCACCTGGTGTCGGGCGACTTCGACTACCTGGTGAAGGCGCGGATCTCGGAGATGGCCTCGTACCGCAAGCTGCTCGGCGACATCCTGCTCAAGCTGCCCCATGTGCGCGAATCGAAGAGCTACATCGTGATGGAAGAAGTGAAAGAGAGCCTGTGCCTGCCGATCCCGGACTGACCCCTCAGACCAGCACCTGACGGGTCGTGGCGATGAACTGGTGGACCAGTTGCTCGGCCGCAGGCTCGATAGGCTGCGCCGGCCCTCGGCCACGGGGGCAGGCCAGGCGCGGGGTGGTGCCGAACAGTCGGCAGATCATCGGGCGCTCTTCATAGACCGTGCAGCCGTTCGGCCCCAGGTGCACGCAGTCCAGGCGCTCCAGGGCGGCGTCCTGCTCGGCCTGGGTCTTGCGCGGCAGGCGGGCCATCTCCTCGGCGGACGTGGTGACCGGGCCGCAGCAATCGTGGCAGCCGGGCTCGCACTCGAACGAGGGAATGAGTTCGCGCAGGAAGTGGATCTTGTGGCGGTTGCAGGACATGACCGAGGACAGTGCGATGAATGAGGTTGAATTATAAGCCCAATCGCGGGGCAAGCCGGCTCCCACGCCAGTACGTAAGCGTGGGAGCGGCGGTGCGCCGATGCGACTTGCCCCGCGATTGGGCAGTTGCCTATCCTTCCCCCTTTCGTCCCAACCCAGGAATCACCCCATGGTCCACAGCGCGCAGCACGCCGCCTCTTACTACGCCGCCAGCAGCGCGCCACACCCAGACCATCCGTTTCTGCAAGGCGAGCACAGCGCCGACGTATGCATCGTCGGCGGCGGCTACTCGGGCCTGAACACCGCCATCGAACTGGCCGAGCGCGGTTTCTCGGTGATCCTTCTGGAAGCCCGCAAGCTCGGCTGGGGCGCCAGCGGCCGCAACGGCGGCCAGCTTATCCGCGGCGTCGGCCACGGCCTGGAGCAGTTTCTCCCGGTGCTCGGTGAAGACGGTGTTCGCAGCCTGAAGCTCATGGGCCTGGAGGCCGTGGAGATCGTCCGCGACCGCGTCGAGCGCCATGGCATCGACTGCGACCTGACCTGGGGCTACTGCGACCTGGCCAACAAACCCGCCGAACTGCAAGGCTTCGCCGAGGACGCCGAGGAACTGCGCAGTCTGGGCTATCGCCACGAACTGCGCCTGGTGCAGCCCGGCGACATGCACTCGGTGGTGGGCTCCGACCGCTATGTTGGTGGCCTGGTCGACATGGGTTCGGGCCACCTGCACCCGCTCAACCTGGCACTCGGCGAAGCCGCCGTGGCCAGCCGCCTGGGCGTTGGCCTGTACGAGCAGTCTGAAGTAACCCGCATCGAGTACGGCTCCGAGGTGAAGGTGCACACCGCCCAGGGCCGGGTGCGCGCCAAGACCCTGGTGCTGTGCTGCAACGCCTACCACAACGACCTCAACCGCGAGCTGGGCGGCAAGGTGCTGCCCGCCGGCAGCTACATCATCGCCACCGAGCCCCTGGGCGAAGAGCGCGCCCGCCAGTTGCTGCCGCAGAACATGGCGGTGTGCGACCAGCGCGTGGCGCTGGACTACTACCGGCTGTCCGCCGACCACCGATTGCTGTTCGGCGGCGCCTGCCACTACTCAGGCCGGGATCCGCAGGACATCGCCGCCTACATGCGACCGAAGATGCTCCAGGTGTTCCCGCAACTGGCCGATGTGCGCATCGACTACCAGTGGGGCGGCATGATCGGCATCGGCGCCAACCGCCTGCCACAGATCGGCCGCCTGGCCAGCCAGCCAAACGTCTACTACGCCCAGGCCTATTCCGGCCATGGGCTCAACGCCACCCACCTGGCCGGGCGCCTGCTCGGCGAGGCCATCAGCGGCCAACAGGGTGGTCGTTTCGACCTGTTCGCCAAGGTGCCGCACACCACCTTCCCCGGCGGCAAGCTGCTGCGCTCGCCGCTGCTGGCGCTGGGGATGCTTTGGTACCGGCTCAAAGAACTGGTTTGAGTCGAATTCAGCACGCCCC
Source organism: Pseudomonas sp. NMI760_13 (assembly GCF_021283245.1). Classification (NCBI taxonomy): domain Bacteria; kingdom Pseudomonadati; phylum Pseudomonadota; class Gammaproteobacteria; order Pseudomonadales; family Pseudomonadaceae; genus Pseudomonas; species Pseudomonas sp. NMI760_13. The sequence continues at coordinate 23,251 of NZ_JAJSRC010000006.1, forward strand.
TGTAGGAGCGGCCTTGTGCCGCGAAAGGGCCGCAGCGCGGCCCCAGGGTCTCGAATCAGACTGAAGATGGCCGGGGCTGCTGTGCAGCCCTTTCGCGGCACAAGGCCGCTCCTACAGGAGATCGGCTCAATCCTTCCAGAAGGGTTTGCGCCCTTCCTGTCGCGCCTGTTCCCAAGTCAGCCCGATATCGCGCAACTGCCGATCATCCAGTTGCAGCAGCGCCCTGCGGGTCCGCCAGCGATGCAGCATCAGGCCCCAACGACTCAAGCCAGCCGGCGCATTGAATACCCTGGGCCGCTGACCAGCCTCGAGTTCACCAGGCAACAGTTGCAAGCGCACATCGCTCAAGCCACCCATCACTGCGTTCTCCCATCAGTTGATACCGTGGAGAAAGCATGCGCGCTCGCACCTTCGACAATACAGACCCAACAATGACTTATTATTCCCATACAGAATTGGCGAAAAGTCGGCTGAATGAAGTATTTTCCAGCCATCTGTATCGGTCATCGACCCGCAAAACGCGCAGGAGTATGCCGTGACGCTCTACCTCAACCTCGCCGAACTGCTCGGCTCGCGTATCGAGCAAGGCCTCTACCGCCCCGGCCAGCGCCTGCCCTCGGTGCGCGCCCTGAGCGTCGAGCACGGCGTCAGCCTGAGCACCGTACAGCAGGCCTACCGCCTGCTGGAGGACAACGGCCTGGTATCGCCACGGCCCAAGTCCGGCTATTTCGTCGCCGAGGATCGCCAGCTCCCGGCCCTGCCCGACATCAGTCGCCCGGCCCAGCGGCCTGTGGATATCTCCCAGTGGGAACAGGTGCTGGAGCTGGTCCGCGCCACCCCGCGCCCGGATGTGATCCAGCTCGGTCGCGGCATGCCCGACGTCGACAGCCCCACCCTCAAACCTCTGCTGCGCAGCCTGGCGCAGATCAGCCGGCGCATGGACATGCCTGGCCTGTACTACGACAACATCCACGGCAACGCACAGTTGCGCGAGCAGATCGCCCGACTGATGCTCGACTCCGGCTGCCGCCTGGGCCCAGCCGACCTGGTGGTAACCACCGGCTGCCACGAAGCGCTGTCGTGCAGCATTCGCGCGGTGTGCCAGCCCGGCGACATCGTCGCGGTCGATTCGCCCAGCTTCCACGGCGCCATGCAGACGCTGAAGGGCCTGGGCATGAAAGCCCTGGAGATCCCCACCGACCCGATCACCGGCATCAGCCTGGAGGCCCTGGAGCTGGCCCTGGAACAGTGGCCGATCAAGCTCATCCAGATCACCCCCAGCTGCAACAACCCGATGGGCTACATCATGCCTGAGGCGCGCAAGAAGGCCCTGCTGACCCTCGCCCAGCGCTACGACGTGGCGATCCTCGAAGACGATGTGTATGGCGACCTGGCCTACACCTATCCACGTCCGCGCACCATCAAGTCGTTCGACGACGATGGCCGCGTGCTGCTCTGCAGTTCATTCTCCAAGACCCTGGCCCCTGGCCTGCGGGTCGGCTGGGTAGCCCCGGGGCGCTACCTGGAGCGGGTGCTGCACATGAAGTACATCAGCACCGGTAGCACCGCCTGCCAACCGCAGCTGGCGATCGCCGACTTCATCGCCGAAGGCCATTACCAGCCGCACCTGCGGCGCATGCGCAGCCAGTACCAGCGCGGCCGCGACCAGATGTGCGACTGGGTGACCCGCCACTTCCCGCCGGGCACCCGCGCCAGCAGGCCCCAAGGGGGCTTCATGCTGTGGGTTGAATTGCCGGAAAGTTTCGATACGCTGCGCCTGAACCGCGCTTTACTGGAGCAAGGCGTGCAGATTGCCGTGGGCAGCATCTTCTCGGCCTCGGGCAAGTACCGCAACTGCCTGCGCATGAACTTCGCCGCCCGGCCCACGGCGCAGATCGAAGCCGCCGTGCGCAAGGTCGGTGAAACCGCCCTTCGTCTACTGGAGGCCGAGCACGGCGGCGGGTAACTTTGCGCCGCCTTCCACGGTCCAACCCCATAAGCCCTTGCTGCACAGGACGATCCACCCTTGAGACTCCAGCGAGCCCTGCCTCTGCTGCTGGCGCTCGGCCTGTTTGGCTGCGCCAGCGTCGGTACACCGCGTGAAGTCAGCCAGGCATTACCGGCAGCCGACTCGGCGTTCGGTCGCTCGGTGCAGCGCCAGGCCGCGCCTTACGAGGGGCGCTCGGGCTTCCGTCTGCTGCCCAACAGCAACGAGGCGTTCCGCGCCCGCGCCGAGCTGATCCGCAACGCCCGGACAAGCATCGACCTGCAGTACTACATCGTCCACGACGGCCTCAGTACCCGCGCCCTGGTCCACGAACTGCTGCGCGCCGCCGACCGCGGCGTGCGTGTGCGCATCCTGCTCGACGACACCACCAGCGACGGCCTGGACAGCCTGATGGGCACCCTCGCCGCCCACCCGAACATCCACATCCGCGTGTTCAACCCGCTGCACCTGGGGCGCAGCACCGGCGTCACCCGCGCGGTAGGGCGACTGTTCAACCTGTCGCGCCAGCACCGGCGCATGCACAACAAGCTGTTCCTGGTGGACAACAGCATGGCCATCGTCGGCGGTCGCAACCTGGGCGACGAGTACTTCGACGCCGAGCCCAACCTCAACTTCACCGACATCGACCTGCTGGGCGTGGGCCCGGTAGCCGAGCAGCTCGGCCACAGTTTCGACCAGTACTGGAACAGCGCCCTGAGCCGCCCCATCGGCGATTTCCTCTGGCGCCAGCCCGATGCCGACGACCTGTTCGCCAGCCGCCAGCGCCTGGAGGTGTCGCTGGCCGAGGCGCGGGTCGAGCGCAAGGCGCTGTACGACCGCCTGATGGCCTACCAGTCGCTGCCGCGCCTGGACGTATGGCGCAACGAGCTGATCTGGGCCCACAGCCAAGCCTTGTGGGATGCGCCAAGCAAGGTGCTGGCGGACGACGAGCCGGATCCACGATTGCTGATGAGTCGGCAATTGGCCCCGGAGCTGAACGGTGTTCACAAGGAATTGATCCTGGTCTCGGCCTACTTTGTTCCAGGCGAACCGGGGCTGCTGTACCTGACCAGCCGCGCCGACGCCGGCACCTCGGTCAAGCTGCTGACCAACGCCCTCGAAGCCACCGACGTACCGGCCGTGCACGGTGGCTACGCGCCCTACCGCCGTGCCCTGCTCGAGCATGGCGTGCAACTGTACGAGCTGCGTCGCCAGCCCGGCGCCCCTCGGCCACGCCTGGGCTTGCATGGCAGCTCCGATTCGAGCCTGCACAGCAAGGCCATGGTGTTCGACCGGCGCAAGACCTTCATCGGTTCGTTCAACTTCGACCCGCGCTCGGTGCTGTGGAATACCGAGGTCGGGGTGCTGGTGGACAGCCCGGAGCTGGCCGAATACACCCGCGACCTGGCCGTGCAGGGCATGGCGCCGGCGCTGAGCTACGAGGTGAAGCTGGTGGACGGGAAACTGGCCTGGGCGACCGAGGACAATGGCCAGCGGCATATGCTGCTGACCGAGCCGGGGGGGATATGGCGACGCTTCAATGCCTGGATCAGCAAGGCGGTCGGGCTGGAGAAGATGTTGTAGCTGGGATTTCCGGGGGCGCTTTGCGCCCCTTTCGCGGCACAAGGCCGCTCCTACAGGGGACCGCGATCTTCTGTAGGAGCGGCCTTGTGCCGCGATGGGCTGCGCAGCAGCCCCAGGATGGCTCAGGCCGACGCCGGCTCGAAGGCATCCCGCCGCCGGGTCAGCACCACCAACCCCGCCGCCCCCACCGCCATCAGCAACGGCAGCGCGTGCCCGCTGATCCACTGGCTCCCCGCCCCGGCCAGCAACGGCCCAAGCAGGCAACCGATGCCCCACAGCTGCGCCACATGGGCATTGGCCCGCACCAGCTCGTCGTCCCGGTAGCGCTCGCCGATCAGTACCAGCGACAAGGTGAACAAGCCACCCGCACTGGCACCGAACAGCACCCACAGCGGCCAGATCACCGGTGTGTGCAACAGCAACGGAATCGCCAGGCTGGAAACCAGCAAGGTCAGCGCGCAACCACTGAACAGCGTGCGTCGCGACATACGGTCGGCCAGCGCGCCAATCGGCAATTGCAGTACCGCATCGCCCACCACCACGGTACTGACCATGAACAGCGCCACCTCCGTGGTGAACCCCTGTTGCAGGCAATACACCGGCAGCAGGGTGAGGATCATCGCTTCGAACGCCGCGAACAGCGCAATGGCCCATGCGATCACTGGCAAGCGCCGACAGAACCCGAACAGGTCGCGGAAAGTAACGCTACAGGCCTCGGTACTCGGTGCCCCACCTCGGCCCAACAGGATCAACGGCGCAACCAGCAACAGCCCGGTCGCCGCCCAGAAACCAAAGTCGTCGTCCGAACCGAGAAAGCCCAGCACCAGCGGGCCGGCCAGCTGGCTCAGGGCATAGCTGCTGCCGTACAGCGCCACCAATCGGCCACGCCACTGCTCGACCACCAACTGGTTGATCCAGCTTTCGCCGAGGATGAACACCACGGTCAGTGACATGCCGATCATCAGGCGCAGCAGCAGCCACAAGGGGTAGCTGGGCAGCAGCGCCACCAGGGCGATAGAGACCGCACCGCCCCACAAGCACAGACGCATGGCCGCAGGCACGCCGACCCAACCGGCCAGCCGACTGGCTACCGCAGCCCCCACCAGCACGCCCAGCGCCGGCATCGCCGCCATCACGCCGATGGCGAACCCGCCGTAGCCCCAGCCCTCCAGGCGCAGGGACACCAGCGGCATGCTCACACCGAGCGCGAGCCCGACACTGAGCACCGACGCCAGGACGGCAAAGTAGGTTCCCCAACGCATAGCGGCCTCCGGAAAAAATCTGGCAAAAAGCATCGCGGGGCAAGCCCGCTCCCACGACTGACGTGGGAGCGGGCTTGCCCCGCGAAAAGACGCTACCTGATTACAGCTTGATCCAGGTCGCCTTCAGCTCGGTGTACTTATCCAGCGCATGCAGCGACTTGTCACGGCCGTTGCCCGACTGCTTGAAGCCACCGAACGGCGCGGTCATGTCGCCGCCGTCGTACTGGTTGACCCAGACGCTGCCGGCGCGTACGGCACGGGCGGTCTTGTGGGCCTTGGAGATGTCAGCGGTCCAGATGCCGGCGGCCAGGCCATACGGCGTGTCGTTGGCGATGGCGATGGCTTCCTCGGCGGTGTCGAAGGTGATCACCGACAGCACCGGGCCGAAGATCTCTTCCTTGGCGATCTTCATGGCGTTGGTCACGCCGTCGAAGATGGTCGGCTCGACATAGGTGCCACCGGTCTCTTCGAGGATGCGCTTGCCACCGGCCAGCAGCTTGGCGCCGTCCTGGTGACCGGCGTCGATGTACGACAGCACGGTGTTCATCTGCTGGGTGTCGACCAGCGCACCGACGGTGGTCGCCGGATCCAGCGGGTTGCCCGGTTTCCAGGCCTTGAGGGCCTCGACCACCATGGGCAGGAACTTGTCCTTGATCGAGCGCTCGACCAGCAGGCGCGAACCCGCGGTGCAGACCTCGCCCTGGTTGAAGGCGATGGCGCTGGCGGCGGCCTCGGCGGCGGCCTGCAGGTCAGGCGCATCGGCGAAGACGATGTTCGGGCTCTTGCCGCCAGCTTCCAGCCAGACGCGCTTCATGTTCGACTCGCCCGCGTAGACCATCAGCTGCTTGGCGATCTTGGTGGAACCGGTGAACACCAGGGTGTCGACATCCATGTGCAGGGCCAGGGCCTTGCCCACGGTGTGGCCGTAGCCTGGCAGCACGTTCAGCACGCCTGCCGGGATACCGGCCTCGATGGCCAGTTGGGCGATGCGGATGGCGGTCAGCGGCGATTTTTCCGACGGTTTCAGGACGATGGAGTTACCGGTGGCCAGGGCCGGGCCCAGCTTCCAGCAGGCCATCAGCAGCGGGAAGTTCCACGGTACGATGGCACCGACCACGCCTACTGGCTCACGGGTCACCAGACCCAACTGATCGTGCGGGGTCGGGGCGACTTCGTCGTAGACTTTGTCGATGGCTTCGGCAGTCCAGTGGATGGCCTGGGCCGCGCCCGGAATGTCGATGGAGGAGGAGTCACCGATCGGCTTGCCCATGTCGAGGGTTTCGAGCAGGGCCAGTTCCTCGACGTGCTTGCGCAGCAGGTCGGCGAAGCGGATCAGCTTGGCCTTGCGCTTGGCCGGGGCCAGGCGCGACCAGACGCCGGATTCGAACACGGCGCGGGCGTTGTCGACGGCGCGGTTGGCGTCGGCCAGGTCGCAGCTGGCGACCTTGGCCAGGAAGCGTCCGTCCACCGGGCTCAGGCAGTCGAAGGTTTCACCGGATGCGGCATCGGTGTATTCGCCGTTGATGAAGGCGCGGCCTTCGATCTTCAGTTGCTGGGCACGCTGTTCCCAGTCCGCACGAGTCAGGGTGGTCATAGGAAACTCCTCTCTTGTTAAGGTGCAACGCCGCACTGAGGACTCACGGGCGCTGTCAGAAATTCTGGCCGGGCGACGAACGCACACCGGCATCCGACACCCTAAACCAGGGCGGACAAACTATCAATATATTTGACACGAATGGCCTAAACGCCTACTGATGTGCATTTTATTAAACAACAACAGGGTAATCACCATGAGCATCGCCAGTATCGTCGACTTTGCCCAGGTTCTCACCGAGGCCGAACGCTACCGCCCGGCGGCGGAGAAAATCCTCAAGGGCGAGCCTGACCAGGCTGTCTACAACCACTATTCCAGCCCTTGCGGCCAATTCGCCGCCGGCGTCTGGGAGGGCGAGGTGGGCCAGTGGACGGTGAGCTATACCGAACACGAGTACTGCGAGATCGTCCAGGGCGTGTCGGTGCTGCGCGACCAGGAAGGCAACGCCAAGACCCTGCGTGCCGGTGATCGGTTCGTCATCCCGGCCGGCTTCAAGGGCACCTGGGAAGTGCTGGAGCCCTGCCGCAAGATCTATGTGCTGTTCGAGCAGAAGTAACCTTGTGGGAGCGGGCTTGCCCCGCGATTGCCGATTCGCAGGCATAAAAAAACCCGCCACCTTGCGGTAGCGGGTTTTCTCAGGTCGCCGATCAATTACTTGATCTTGGCTTCCTTGTACACCACGTGCTTACGGACGACCGGATCGTATTTCTTGATCTCGATCTTGTCCGGGGTGGTGCGCTTGTTCTTGTCGGTGGTGTAGAAGTGGCCGGTGCCGGCACTCGAAACCAGACGGATCAATTCACGCATGACGTTCTCCTTAGAACTTTTCGCCGCGAGCGCGCAGCTCGGCCAGCACTACGTCGATACCACGCTTGTCAATGACGCGCATGCCTTTGGCGGATACGCGCAGACGCACGAAACGCTTCTCGGACTCAACCCAGAAACGGTGGTGCTGCAGGTTCGGCAGGAAACGACGACGGGTTTTGTTGTTTGCGTGGGAAATGTTGTTCCCGGTTACTGGACCCTTACCAGTAACTTGACAGACTCTCGACATGACTCAGCCCTCTAAAACCACATGCCCAACCCGGCATGGGTTGGCCGCTTAATCTCTCAGTCTTTGGCGCCAGGCGCCGTGATTCTGGAGGTCTTATCGACCGGATTCGCTGATGCGACAGGCCGAGCCCCTAGAAAAGAGCGCTGCTTTATACCAGAAAGACTACGCCGCAACAACAGAAAGTGAGCATCCACCTGCTGCAAATTGCGGGGGAGCAGCATAACGACTCGCCCGCCACACTGTCGACCGCTCGTCGCCAAGCACCTGAAAAAGAGGGTGGTCATTTCTTGTAGCGCACACTAGGGTAGGGCCATTTCCAGACTGCACCGGCAGATGGGCCACCGACCAGCCAAGGAGTCACCATGCGTGCCGCCGCCCTTTCCTTGTTTTTCACTGCCCTGTGCGCCGCCGGTCTGGCCCAGGCCGCACCACTGTCGGTGTGCACCGAAGCCAGCCCGGAGGGCTTCGACGTGGTGCAGTACAACTCGCTGACCACCACCAATGCTTCGGCTGATGTACTGATGAACCGCCTGGTCGAGTTCGACGCCGGCCTCGGCAAGGTGGTGCCGAGCCTGGCCGAAGGCTGGTCGGTATCGCCCGATGGCCTGATCTACGACTTCAAGCTGCGCCAGGGCGTGCAGTTCCACACCACGGCGTACTTCAAGCCGAGCCGCGAGCTGGACGCCGACGACGTGCTGTTCAGCTTCCAGCGCATGCTCTACCCCGCCCACGCCTGGCACAAGACCGCCCCGGGCGGCTACCCGCACGCCCAGTCGCTGCAACTGGGCAGCCTGATCAAGGCGATCGACGCCCCTGATCCGCACACCGTGCGCTTCACCCTGACCCACGCCGACGCCACCTTCCTGGCCACCCTGAGCATGGGCTTCGCCTCGATCTACTCCGCCGAGTACGCCGACAAGCTGCTCAAGGCCGGCACCCCGGACAAGCTCAACAGCCAGCCGGTGGGTACCGGGCCGTTCGTCTTCCAGCGCTTCCAGAAGGACGCCGTGGTGCGCTACCGCGCCAACCCCGACTACTTCGCCGGCAAACCGTCCGTCGACCCGCTGATCTACGCCATCACCCCGGACGCCAACGTACGCCTGCAGAAGCTCAAGCGCGGCGAGTGCCAGGTGGCCCTGTCGCCCAAGCCGCTGGACATCGCCGAAGCCGGCAAGGACGGCAACCTCAAGGTGGTCACCACGCCAGCGTTCATGACTGCCTTCGTCGCCATCAACAGCCAGCATCCGCCGCTGGACAAGCCCGAGGTGCGCCAGGCGATCAACCTGGCCTTCGACAAGGCCGCCTACCTGAAGGCGGTGTTCGAAGACACCGCCACCGCCGCCAACGGCCCTTATCCGCCGAACACCTGGAGCTACGCCAAGGACTTGCCCGGCTACGTCCTGGACCAGAAGAAGGCCAACGCGCTGCTGGCCAAGGCCGGCCTGGCCAAGGGCTTCGAGACCACGATCTGGACCCGCCCGGCGGGCAGCCTGCTCAACCCCAACCCCAGCCTCGGCGCGCAGATGCTCCAGGCGGACCTGGCCAAGGTCGGTATCAAGGCCGAGATCCGCACCATCGAATGGGGCGAGTTGATCCGCCGCGCCAAGGCCGGCGAGCACGACCTGCTGTTCATGGGCTGGGCCGGTGATAATGGCGACCCGGACAACTTCCTCAGCCCGCAGTTTGCCTGCGCGGCGGTCAAGTCCGGGACCAACTTCGCGCGCTTCTGCGACAGCCGCCTGGACCAACTGATCAATGCCGGACGCACCACCAACGACCAGAGCGTGCGCAGTCGCCTGTACCAGCAGGCGCAGACGCTGATCCAGCAGCAGGCGCTGTGGCTGCCGCTGGCGCATCCGACGGCGGCGGCGCTGCTGCACAAAGGGGTCGAGGGTTATCAGGTGAGCCCGTTCGGGCGGCAGGACTTCAGCAAGGTCTCCGTCAGCCGTTGAGGCCTTTTCGCGGGTAAACCCGCTCCCACAGGTTACGCGCAAATCCTGTGGGAGCGGGTTTACCCGCGAGAGGCCGGTGCAGCTTGCCCACGACTAACCCGCCAACCACCCATGCTCGAGCATCGACAGCGGCTCGCCATCACCGACGATGACATGGTCCATCACCCGCACATCGATCAGCGCCAGCGAGCGCTTGAGCATCAGCGTCAGATGCACGTCATCCTGGCTCGGCTCGCAATTGCCCGACGGATGGTTATGGCAGAGGATCAGTGCCGCCGCGTTGTGCAGCAATGACCGGCGCACGACCTCGCGTGGGTAGATGCTCGCGCGGTCGATGGTGCCGCGGAACAGTATTTCGAACGCCAACGGTCGATGCTTGGTATCCAGGAACAGGCAGCCGAACACCTCGCTGGACTCGTGCCGCAGCATGGACTTGAGATAACGCCTCACCGAGGCCGGGCTCTCCAGGACCGAGGCACGCTCGATGTGTTCGTCCAGATAGCGCCTGCCGATCTCCAGCAATGCCTGCAACTGCGCATACCGCACCGGCCCAAGGCCTGGCTCGCGCAGCACCTTGGTCCGGTCCGCCTCGAGAAACTGCCGAAGCCCGCCGAACTTCGCCAGCAGGCCACGGGCGAGATCGAGCACATTGCGCCCGGCAACCCCGAGCCCAGCAGCACGGCCAGCAATTCCGCGTCCGAAAGAATCGACGCCCCGCGCTGCAACAGCTTTTCCCTCGGCCGCTCCTCAGCCGGCCACTCCCTGATGTTCATTTCCCCTCCTCGCCTGCCACTACGGCCCATTTGGGCGCTGTGTTAATCTAGTTCGCTTCGAAAATGCGACGATCTGCCGCAGGCAGCTATCGTCGCCACCCGCTTTCACTGGAATAAGGCAAGGCCTATGCAGCGGTTGTATCGCAAGCGCATCGTTCTCGGCGTGGGTGGCGGCATCGCCGCCTACAAGAGCGCCGAGCTGATTCGCCGACTCCTGGAACACGGCGCGCAGGTGCGCGTGGTCATGACCCGTGGTGGCGCCGAGTTCATCACCCCGCTCACGCTGCAGGCGCTGTCCGGCCACCCGGTACACATGGACCTGCTCGACCCCGCCGCCGAAGCGGCCATGGGCCATATCGAGCTGGCCAAGTGGGCCGACCTGGTGCTGATCGCCCCGGCCACCGCCGACCTGATGGCGCGCATGGCCCAAGGCATGGCCGACGACCTGCTGACCACCCTGGTGCTGGCCACCGACGCCACCGTGGCCGTCGCCCCGGCGATGAACCAGGCCATGTGGCGCGACCCGGCCACCCAGGCCAACCTCGAGCTGCTCAAAAGTCGCGGCATCCAGGTGTTCGGCCCGGCCTCTGGCAGCCAGGCCTGTGGCGACGTCGGCCTGGGCCGCATGCTCGAAGCCACGGACCTGGCCTGGTGCGCCGCCGAGAGCTTCAAGCGCCAGGCCCTGACCGGCAAGCACGTGCTGATCACCGCCGGGCCGACGCAAGAGAACATCGACCCGGTGCGCTACATCACCAACCATAGCTCAGGGAAAATGGGCTTCGCCCTGGCCGAGGCCGCCGCCGAAGCCGGGGCCCGGGTGACCCTCGTCACCGGCCCGGTGCACCTGCAGACGCCCGACCGGGTCAACCGCATCGACGTGGTCAGCGCGCGGGACATGCTCGCGGCCTGCGAGGCGGCCATGCCCTGCGACCTGTTCATCGCCTCGGCCGCGGTCGCAGACTACCGCCCGGAAGTCGTCGCCCCACAGAAGCTCAAGAAGGATCCCACCACAGGCGACGGCATGCTGCTGCAGATGGTGCGCAATCCCGATATCCTTGCGACCATTGCCGGTCGGCCTGATCGCCCGTTCAGCGTGGGCTTCGCCGCCGAGACCGAGCACCTGCTCGACTACGCCACGCGCAAGCTCAAGGACAAGAACCTCGACCTGATCGTCGCCAATGATGTGGCCAACCCCAGCATCGGCTTCAACAGCGAGGAGAACGCCCTGACCGTGATCGACCGCCAGCAGCACCAGACCCTCTTCGCGCAGACCAGCAAGGGCAAGATCGCCCGCCAGCTGGTTGCCTTCATCGCCGAACGGCTCAACCAGGTTCAATAAGTTACATGCACGCTCTTCAAGCCAAGATCCTCGACCCACGCCTGGGCACCGAATTCCCCCTTCCGCAGTACGCCACCCCCGGCTCCGCCGGCCTGGACCTGCGCGCCCTGCTCAAGGAGGACACCGTCCTCGAGCCGGGCCAGACCCTGCTGATTCCCACCGGCCTGTCGGTGTACATCGGCGACCCGGGCCTGGCGGCCATGATCCTGCCGCGCTCGGGCCTGGGCCATAAGCACGGCATCGTGCTGGGCAACCTGGTCGGCCTGATCGACTCGGACTACCAGGGCGAGCTGATGGTCTCCTGCTGGAACCGCGGCAATACGCCGTTCACCATCACCGTCGGCGAGCGCATCGCCCAGCTGATCCTGGTGCCGGTGGTGCAGGCGCACTTCGACATCGTCGAGCAGTTCGACGAGACCCAGCGCGGTGCCGGCGGCTTCGGGCACTCCGGCACCCGCTGAGCCGACAGCAGACCGCTCGGGCCATGGATGGCGAACTCTCTGGCGAAACCGCCGTCCAAGCGTTCAGTTTGCGCTTGCCCAGAAGCCTTTGACTTATGGAGTCCCCAGAGATGAACGACATGGCCCAGCTGGTCCCCGCACTGCCCGACAGCATCTTCCGCGCCTATGACATCCGTGGTGTGGTTGGCAAGACCTTGCATGCCGAGACCGCCTACTGGATCGGTCGCGCCATCGGCGCCCAGACCCTCGCCCAGAGCGAGCCACAGATTTCGGTCGGCCGTGATGGCCGCCTGTCCGGCCCGATGCTGGTCGAGCAACTGATCAAGGGCCTGGCCGACGCCGGTTGCCAGGTCAGCGATGTCGGCCTGGTACCCACTCCGGCGCTGTACTACGCCGCCAACGTGCTGGCCGGCAAGTCGGGGGTGATGCTCACCGGCAGTCACAACCCGTCGGACTACAACGGTTTCAAGATCGTCATCGCCGGCGACACCCTGGCCAACGAGCAGATTCAGGCCCTGCTGACGCGCCTGAAGACCAACGACCTGACCCGCGGCGAAGGCCGTGTGGAAAAAGTCGAGATCCTCGACCGCTACTTCCAGCAGATCACCGCCGACGTGAAGCTGGCCAAGCGCCTGAAGGTGGTGGTCGACTGCGGCAACGGCGCCGCCGGCGTGGTCGCCCCGCAACTGATCGAGGCCCTGGGCTGCGACGTCATCCCGCTGTTCTGCGAGGTCGACGGTAACTTCCCCAACCATCACCCGGACCCGGGCAAGCCCGAGAACCTGGAAGACCTGATCGCCAAGGTGAAAGAGACCGGTGCCGACATCGGCCTGGCCTTCGACGGCGACGGCGACCGCGTCGGCGTGGTGACCAACACCGGTAGCATCGTCTATCCCGACCGCCTGCTGATGCTGTTCGCCCAGGACGTGCTGTCGCGCAACCCGGGTGCCGAGATCATCTTCGACGTCAAGTGCACCCGCCGCCTGACCCCGCTGATCGAGCAGCACGGTGGCCGTGCGTTGATGTGGAAGACCGGCCACTCGCTGATCAAGAAGAAGATGAAACAGACCGGCTCGCTGCTGGCCGGCGAGATGAGCGGACACATCTTCATCAAGGAACGCTGGTACGGTTTCGACGACGGCATTTACAGCGCCGCGCGCCTGCTGGAGATCCTCAGCAAGGCCGGGCAAGACGCCGAAAGCCTGTTCGCCGCGTTCCCCAATGATATTTCCACGCCGGAAATCAACATTGATGTGACCGACGAGGGTAAATTCAGCATCATTGATGCACTGCAACGCGACGCCGACTGGGGCGAAGCCAACCTGACCACCATTGACGGTGTGCGGGTCGACTATCCCCACGGCTGGGGCCTGGTCCGCGCCTCCAACACCACGCCGGTGCTGGTGCTGCGCTTCGAGGCCGACAGCGCGGCAGAGCTCGACCGAATCAAGGCTGTATTCCGCACGCAGTTGCTGCGGGTCCAACCCGGCCTGCAACTGCCGTTCTGACGACTATACGTTCCTTACCTGGAGCCCTGCATGACCCTCGATCGCGATGCCGCTTCCCATGTAGCCGAGGTTTTGTCCGAAGCACTGCCTTACATCCGCCGCTTCGTCGGCAAGACCCTGGTGATCAAGTACGGCGGCAACGCGATGGAGAGCGAGGAGCTCAAGACCGGCTTCGCCCGTGACATCGTGCTGATGAAGGCCGTGGGCATCAACCCGGTGGTGGTGCACGGCGGCGGGCCGCAAATCGGCGACCTGCTCAAGCGCCTGTCGATCGACAGCCACTTCATCGACGGCATGCGCGTCACCGACGCGGCGACCATGGACGTGGTGGAAATGGTCCTGGGCGGCCAGGTGAACAAGGACATCGTCAACCTGATCAACCGCCACGGCGGCAGCGCTATCGGCCTGACCGGCAAGGACGCGGAGCTGATCCGCGCCAAGAAGCTGACCGTCACCCGTCAGACCCCGGAGATGACCACCCCGGAAATCATCGACATCGGCCATGTCGGCGAGGTCGTGAGCGTCAACACCGACCTGCTGAACATGCTGGTCAAAGGCGACTTCATTCCAGTGATCGCACCGATCGGCGTGGGCGCCAACGGCGAGTCGTACAACATCAACGCCGACCTGGTGGCCGGCAAGGTGGCCGAGGCGCTGAAAGCCGAGAAGCTGATGCTGCTGACCAACATCGCCGGCCTGATGGATAAGCAGGGCGAGGTCCTCACCGGCCTGACCACCGAGCAGGTCAACGAACTGATCGCCGACGGCACCATCTACGGCGGCATGCTGCCGAAGATCAAATGCGCGCTGGACGCCGTCCAGGGCGGCGTCAACAGCTCGCACATCATCGACGGCCGCGTGCCGAATGCGGTGCTGCTGGAGATCTTCACCGACAGCGGCGTGGGCACCCTGATCACCAACCGCAAGCCACGCTGAGTGATCGGTTAGCCTGTTCTGGCCTCTTCGCGGGTAAACCCGCTCCCACAGGGATAGCACCGCCTTTGAGGGCTATGGCGATCCTGTGGGAGCGGGTTCACCCGCGAAAGGGCCGGAACAGGCGACACAAAAAAGGCGACCTTCACAAGAAGGTCGCCTTTTTCATTTCCAGGCCAGGATCAGATCCCGTACTGCGCCCGATACGCCTCTACAGCCGGCAGGTGCTGCTTGAGCTGCGGATCGTCAGCCAGGAACTCCAGCACCTGGGTCAGCGAAACGATGCTGACCACCGGGATACCGAAGTCGCGTTCCACTTCCTGGATCGCCGACAGCTCGCCATTGCCACGCTCTTCGCGGTTCAGCGCGATCAGCACGCCGGCGGCCTTGGCCTGCTGGGCGTTGATGATCTGCATGACCTCGCGGATGGCGGTACCGGCAGTGATCACGTCGTCGATGATCAGCACGTCACCGGCCAGCGGGGCGCCGACCAGGCTGCCGCCCTCGCCGTGATCCTTGGCCTCTTTGCGGTTGAAGCACCACGGCACGTCGAGCTGGTGCTGTTCGGCCAGGGCCACGGAAGTGGCCGCCGCCAGGGGAATGCCCTTGTAGGCCGGGCCGAACAGCACGTCGAAGGGGATCTTGCTGTCGACGATGGCCGCCGCGTAGCAACGCCCCAGCTGGGCCAGCGCGGAACCTGTGTTGAACAGGCCGGCATTGAAGAAGTACGGGCTGGTACGCCCCGATTTCAGAGTGAACTCACCGAAGCGCAGAACGCCGCGATCGATGGCAAAACGGATGAAGTCGCGCTGATACGGCTGCATGAAAGGTCCCGGACACCACGGATTTAGCTAAATGTGTTGAGCTCGGGTATCATACACGCACGAGATTTTTGGGGCCATTTATGCGGATCATCAGTGTGAACGTAAATGGCATTCAGGCTGCGGCCGAGCGTGGATTGCTCAGCTGGCTGCAAGCCCAGAATGCCGACGTCATCTGCCTTCAGGATACCCGCGCCTCGGCCTTTGAACTCGACGACCCAGCTTTCCAGCTCGATGGCTATTTCCTTTACGCCTGCGACGCGGAGGTGCCCACCCAAGGTGGCGTGGCACTGTACTCGCGCATGCAGCCCAAGGCAGTCATCACCGGCCTGGGCTTCGAGACAGCCGACCGCTACGGGCGTTATCTGCAAGCAGATTTCGACAAAGTCAGTATTGCCAGCCTGCTGCTGCCTTCGGGCATGAACGGCGACGAAGACTTGAACCAGAAGTTCAAGTTGATGGACGACTTCGCCAAGTACCTGGACAAGCAGCGTCGCAAGCGTCGCGAATACATCTACTGCGGCTCGTTCTACGTGGCGCAGCAGAAGCTCGACATCAAGAACTGGCGCGACAGCCAGCAGTCGGTCGGCTTCCTGCCGCCGGAACGCGCCTGGATGGACGCCATCGTCGGCGACATGGGCTATGTCGACGCCCTGCGCGAAGTCAGCCGTGAAGGCGACCAGTACAGCTGGTGGCCGGACAACGAGCAGGCCGAGATGCTCAACCTGGGTTACCGGTTCGACTACCAGATCCTCACCCCAGGCCTGCGCCGCTTCGTGCGCAACGCCCGTCTGCCGCGCCAGCCGCGCTTCTCCCAGCATGCGCCGCTGATCGTGGACTACGACTGGACGCTGACCATCTGAGTGCTGTCCAGACACGAAAAAGCCGACATTGATGTCGGCTTTTTCGTGTCTACAGGAACAGTCAGTCAGCCAATGCGGCCTGCTGCAGTTCGAAGATCTCGGTCATGCCCTTCTGCGCCAGCGCCAGCATGGCGTTGAAGTCTTCAGGCTGGAACGGCGCGCCTTCGGCGGTGCCCTGCACTTCGATGAAGCCACCGGCGCTGGTCATGACCACGTTCAGGTCGGTCTCGGCGGCGGAGTCCTCGAGGTAGTCGAGGTCGAGCACGGCCTCGCCCTGGTACATGCCCACCGACACTGCGGCGATCATGTGCTTGAGCGGGTTGCCGCCCTTGAGGCCGCCACGCTTCTTGATCACCGCCAGGGCGTCGCACAGGGCGACCATGGCGCCGGTGATCGAGGCGGTACGGGTACCGCCGTCGGCCTGGATCACGTCGCAGTCGACGTACAGGGTGATGTCGCCGAGCTTGCTCATGTCCAGCGCGGCGCGCAGGGAGCGGCCGATCAGGCGCTGGATTTCGAGGGTGCGGCCACCTTGCTTGCCGCGGCTGGCCTCACGCTGGTTACGCTCGCCGGTCGAACGCGGCAGCATGCCGTATTCGGCGGTGAGCCAGCCTTGGCCCTGACCTTTGAGGAAGCGGGGAACACCATTCTCGACGCTGACCGTGCAGATGACCTTGGTGTCACCGAACTCGACCAGTACCGATCCCTCGGCGTGCTTGGTGTAGTTGCGGGTAATGCGGATCGAGCGGAGCTGATCGGCGGCGCGACCACTTGGACGTTTCATCTGGGATACCTGTACCGGGACTTTGAATCTGCCGAGCATTATAGAGCCCGCCGCCCGCCGAAGGCACGCCTGTCGTCGTACCCGCGCAGCCTGTCGCCTTTTCCGACAGGCCAGAAGAGGGTCGGTAGCATGGGTGGATTGGGCGCCCGGGCCGCACTGCGCTACAATCCTGCGCCTTGCAGCCGACAGGCTCCCCGTTCACCTGAATACGCGAGGTACTCCCCATGGTGCATAGCATGACCGCTTTTGCTCGTGTCGAGCGCGCTGGCAGCCAAGGCACCCTGGTCTGGGAGCTGCGCTCGGTCAACCAC
Organism: Pseudomonas sp. NMI760_13; assembly: GCF_021283245.1. Classification (NCBI taxonomy): domain Bacteria; kingdom Pseudomonadati; phylum Pseudomonadota; class Gammaproteobacteria; order Pseudomonadales; family Pseudomonadaceae; genus Pseudomonas; species Pseudomonas sp. NMI760_13. The sequence continues at coordinate 40,477 of NZ_JAJSRC010000006.1, forward strand.
CGCTATCTCGAACCCCACCTGCGCCTGCCCGAAGCGCTGCGCGACCTCGAAGGCGCGGTACGCGAGGGCCTGCGCCAGGGCCTGTCCCGCGGCAAGGTCGAGTGCACCTTGCGCCTGAGCGAGGACAACGCCGGCAAGCCGTTGCAGGTCGACCGCGAGCGCGCCGCGCAGCTGGTGGCCGCCGCCGAGACCGTCGCCGGCCTGATCAAGCAGCCAGCGCCGCTCAACCCGCTGGAAGTGCTGGCCTGGCCAGGCGTGCTGGTGGCCGACGCCAGCGACCCGCAGGCGCTCAATGCCGAAGCCATCGCCCTGTTCGACGAGGCGCTGGCCGAACTCAAGGCGGGCCGTGAGCGCGAAGGCGCCGAGCTGGCCCGGCTGATCAACGAACGCCTGGACAGCATGGCCGGCGAAGTCGCCACCCTGCGCACCCTGGTGCCGCAGATGCTGGCCGCGCAACGGCAGAAGGTCCTTGATCGCTTCGGCGACATGAAGGCCGAGCTCGATCCGCAGCGCCTGGAGCAGGAAATGGTCCTGCTGGCGCAGAAGAGCGATGTCGCCGAGGAGCTGGACCGCCTCAGCACCCACGTCACCGAGGTGCGCCGGGTGCTCAAGTCCGGCGGCGCCGCCGGCCGGCGCCTGGACTTCCTGATGCAGGAGCTCAACCGCGAAGCCAACACCCTCGGTTCCAAGGCCTTCGACCCGCGCAGCACGCAGGCGGCGGTCAACCTGAAGGTGCTGATCGAACAGATGCGTGAACAAGTACAGAATATCGAGTAAGGCCACCCCCACCATGAACCACAGCAGCGGCACCCTCTACATCGTTTCGGCCCCGTCCGGCGCCGGCAAGACCAGCCTGGTCACGGCCCTGATCAAGGACGACACCAACGTGCGCGTCTCGGTCTCCCACACCACCCGCGCCATGCGTCCGGGCGAGGAGCACGGGGTGAACTACCACTTCGTCGTCCACGAGGAGTTCAAGGCATTGATCGCCCAGGGCGACTTCCTCGAGCACGCCGAAGTGTTCGGCAACTTCTACGGCACGTCGCGCAGCGCGTTGCAGGAAACTCTCGACCAGGGCTTCGACCTGATCCTGGAAATCGACTGGCAAGGCGCCAAGCAGGTGCGCAAGCTGATGCCCGAGGCGCGTTCGATCTTCATCCTGCCGCCAAGCCAGGAGGCCTTGCGTCAACGGTTGGATGGCCGTGGGCAGGACAGCGAGGAGATCATCGCCGGGCGTATGAAGGAAGCGGTCAGCGAGATGGTGCACTACGACGAGTACGACTACGTCATCATCAACGATGACTTTGACGTGGCGCTGGACGAGTTGAAGGCTGTGTTCAAGGCCAACCGCCTGCTGCTGAAGAAACAGCAACAGCGCCATGGTGGCCTGCTAAAAGAACTGCTGAACTGATAGACCGAGGGGCCGCTCTGCGGCCCTTTCGCGGCACAAGGCCGCTCCTACAGGCGATCGCATCAGTCCATATTGACGCGATCCCTTGTAGGAGCGGCCTTGTGCCGCGAAAGGGGCGCAGAGCGCCCCCAGCTTCATTCCTGCAACTGAATGGTCGCCTGCTGACGCAGGGTAGCCCCCAGGAAATACGCCGGCGCCCGCAGCCGCGACAGCATCATCAGCACGATCCCCAGTGCCGAGATGATCGCCGCAATCACGAACACCAGCCCCAGCCCGCCCACATGCGAGCCGCTGCCGAAGTCCGGCGAAGCGCTGTCGATCGCCGTGCGCATGAAGATCACCGACAGGATCACCCCACCCACCAGCGGGCAGACGCCGCGCATGAAGAAGTGGCGCACGCTGTCGAACAGGCTGCGGCGGAAGTACCACACGCAGGCGAACGCGGTCAGCGAGTAGTAGAAACAGATCATCATGCCCAGCGCGGTGATGGTGTCGGCCAGCACGTTCTCGCTCAGGGTACGCATGGTCACGTAGAACAGGCCCGCGGCAATACCGGCGCAGATGGTTGCGTAACGTGGCGTCTGCGAACGCGGGCAGACCGTGGCGAAGCGCTGCGGCACGGCGCCGTAGTAACCCATGGCGAGCAAGGTGCGCGCCGGCGAGACGAAGGTCGACTGCAGCGAGGCGGCGGTGCTGGCCAGCACGGCGATGGACATCAGGATCGCCAGCGGCCCCATGACCGGGCCGGCCAGGTGGGCGAACACGTTCTCCTGGATGCGCGGATTGCCCAGGCCCAGGCCATCCTCGCTGATCCCGGCGAACTGCAGGGTGGCGATGGCGGTGAGCAGGTACAGGCCGAGAATCAGCAGCACGGTCCAGGTGGCGGCCTTGCCGGGCACTTCTTCACTGCCGACCGACTCTTCGCTGACGGTCAGGCACACGTCCCAACCCCAGAAGATGAAGATCGACAACGACAGGCCCGCAGCGAACGCCGAGAACGACTCGACGCCGAACGGGTTGAACCAGGCAAGATCGAATGCCAGCGGCGGCGGCGCGGTGGTCTCGCCGAAGGCGGCGAAGGCGAAGCCGATCAGCACCAGCAGTTGCAAGGCCACCAGGCCGTACTGCACGGTCATGGTGGTGGCCATGCCGCGACAGCAGATCCACACCGCCAGGGCAATGAACACGCAACAGGTGGTGACGTTGACCAACAGGTTGTCCGCCAGTGCCGCCAGCTCCTGGTTGCCGGTGATCTGGGCCAGGAACAGGTAGAAGAAGTCCACCGCCACGCCCGCCAGGTTGGACAGCACGATGGTGGTGGCGACCACCAGCCCCCAGCCGCCGATCCAGCCGATCATCGGGCCAAAAGCCCGGGCCGACCAGGTGAAGGAGGTGCCGCTGTCGGGCTCTGCCGAGTTCAGCTCGCGGTAACCCAGGGCCACCAGCAGCATCGGCAGGAAGCCGACGATGAACACCGCCGGCAGGTGGGCGCCGACTTCGCGCACGGTCGGGCCGAGCGCGCCGGTCAGGGTGTAGACCGGGGCGATGGTGGAAATGCCCAGCACGACGCTGGCCAGCAGGCCGAGGCGGCCCTTGGCCAGGCCCTTGCCGCGCTGGGTGTTGCCCGAGTCGGACGCCACGTCGGGTGGGCGTCCGGCTTCTGTGTAATCGCTCATGAGTATTTGCCGTAACTATTGGAATTGTTGTCACAGACCCGCCGTAGAGGGCCCGCTTCCACTCATTGAAAGCTCGCTTTGGGGGTGAGTCATCCGAGACTTTCGGGTGACGTCAGAATCGCTCCTGGCGCGCACCCTCCCGTGCAGCATGGGCAATGCAGGCCTCGCGGAACGCCTCGAACAGGCGCAGCGAAACCGGGTTTTCGGCGAAACGCCATTCAGGGTGCCACTGCACGCCGACAACAAAGCCCGGCGCATCAGGCATCGACACCGCTTCGATCAGGCCATCCGGGGCCCGTGCTTCGACACGCAGGCCCGGGGCCAGACGGTCGATGCCCTGACTGTGCAGCGAGTTGACCTCGAACCGCGCAGCCAGGCCCAGGCGCTCGAACACCCCACCCGGCTCGATGCCGACAGGGTGACGAGGGCCGTATTGCACCTCCAGGGGTGCGTCCTCAGGTTCACGGTGGTCCAGGTAGCCGGGCAATTCCTGCACCCGCTGGTGCAGGCTGCCGCCAAGGGCCACGTTCAGTTCCTGGAAGCCACGGCAGATGCACAACACCGGCACACCGGCGGCAATGGCCGCCTGCAGCAGCGGCAAGGTCAGGCGGTCACGTGCAAGATCGTGCCGGGTACCTTCCGCGCTGGGGGCGCCATTGTAATGATGCGGCTCGACATTTGAAGGCGAACCGGTAAAAAGAATGCCATCGAGCCGGGCCAGCAGCGCCTGGGTGTCGCTGCCGCCATCACGCGCCGGCAGGATCAGCGGCAGCCCGGCAAAGCCTGCGGCCTCGACATACTTGTCGCCCACCGTGTGCGACGAGTTCTTCCCCACCTGCTGGCGGCAGGCGCTGACACCGATCAAGGGGACCGCAATTGCGCTCATGGGCTTACACCGTGTGCAGGTACCAGTTGTACTCGAGGTCGGAGATCGACACTTCGAATTCGGCCAGCTCGCTCTCCTTGCAGGCCACGAAGATGTCGATGTAGTCCGGGCTGATGTATTGGTTGAGGACTTCACTGTCGTCCAGCGCGCGCAGGGCGTCGCGCAGGTTGTTCGGCAGGCTCTGTTCCAGCTGTTCGTACGAGTTGCCCTCGATTGGCGCGTCCGGCTCGACCTTGTTGGTCAAGCCGTGATGGATGCCAGCGAGGATCGCCGCGAGCATCAGGTACGGGTTGGCGTCGGCGCCGGCCACGCGGTGCTCGATGCGCACGTTCTCGCTGCTGTCGGTCGGCACGCGGACCGCCACGGTGCGGTTGTCCAGGCCCCAGCTCGGTGCGTTGGGCACGTAGAACTGGGCGCCGAAGCGGCGGTAGGAGTTGATGTTCGGGCACAGGAAGGCCATCGACGCCGGCATGGTCTCCAATACGCCGCCGATGGCGTGGCGCAGGGTGTCGCTCTGCAGCGGGTCGTCGTTGGCAAAGATGTTCTTGCCGGTCTTCTTGTCCAGCAGCGAGATGTGCACATGCAGGCCGTTGCCCGCCTGGCCCGGATAGGGCTTGGCCATGAAGGTGGAGTCCATCTCATGGTCGTAGGCGACGTTCTTGATCAGGCGCTTGAGCAGGATCGCGTAGTCGCAGGCCTTCATCGGGTCGGCGACGTGGTGCAGGTTGACCTCGAACTGCGCCGGGGCGCTTTCCTTGACGATGGCGTCGGCAGGCAGGCCTTGCTCCTTGGCGGCTTCGAGCATGTCCTGCAGGCAGTCGGCGTATTCGTCGAGGTCGTCGATCAGGTACACCTGGGTCGACTGCGGGCGCTTGCCCGAGATCGGCGAGCGCGGCGGCTGCGGACGGCCGTTGAGGTTGTCCTGGTCGATCAGGTAGAACTCCAGCTCGAACGCGGCGCAGATATCCAGGCCCAGGTCGTCGAACTTGCTCACCACCTGGCGCAGCACCTCGCGCGGGTCGGCGAAGAACGGCGCGCCGTCCAGTTCGTGCATGGTCATCAGCAACTGCGCGGTCGGGCGCTTCTGCCATGGCTCGTCGCAGAGCGTGCCGGGAATCGGGAAACAGATACGGTCGGCGTCACCGATGTCCAGGCCCAGGCCCGTGCTTTCGACGGTCGAGCCGTTGATGTCCAGGGCGAAGAGCGAGGCTGGCAGGTTGATGCCCTTCTCGTACACCTTGTGCAGGCTGGCGCGCTCGATGCGCTTGCCGCGCACCACCCCGTTCATGTCGGAGATCAGCAGGTCGACGTACTGGGTATCCGGATGGGCATCCAGGAACTCATTCATCTCGCGGGAAGAACTGGCGCACGGGGAGACCGACGTCATGGCTGTACATCCTTCGATTTGGAGCGGCGATGTGGGGAACTGCGGATGACGCCTTGGCAGGCGACGATGGTGCTGCTGTTGTTCTTTTAACTGGCCCATCGTGGGGGGCTTGTTGCCGACCGGCTGCATTGATTCCCGGGGGCCGTTCCACTATAAAATGGCCTCAACGCAACAGACATTGGCATTTTGGCAAGCAGAGCGTGCACCGATGCAATATCAGATCAACCATGCAGACCTATCACTGGTCCTGGCGCTGGAGCGCGGCCGCTCCCTGGCCAAGGCCGCCGAACTGCTCAAGGTCGACGTTTCCACGGTCTTCCGCTCGATCCGCCGGCTGGAATCGGCGCTGGGTACCGCGCTGTTCGTCAAGAGCCGCAAGGGCTACCTGCCCACCGATACCGCCCAGGCCCTGGCCGAGCAGGCCGAGCGCGCCGAACAGGCGCTGGACGCGGCGCGCATCGCCCTGACCAGCGGTGAGCAGGTGGTCAGCGGCACCGTGCGCCTGACCTGCACCGAGGCGGTGCTGCACAGCCTGCTGCTGCCGGCGCTGGCCGAGTTCATGCCCAACTACCCGGCGCTGTCGCTGGAAATGGGCACCTCCAACACCTTCGCCAACCTCAGTCGCCGCGATGCCGACATCGCCCTGCGCCTGACCAACACGCCGCCGGAACACCTGGTGGGCCGCTGCCTGGGCTCGACCTCCTACGTGGTCTGCGGCCTGCCGGTGCTGCGCGAGCGCCTGCAGGAGTCCGCCGCCAACGTGCCATGGATCGCCCCCGACGATTCCATGCAGGACCACGCCACGGTGGTCTGGCGTAACCAGCATCACCCGGGGCTGATCCCGCGCTACCAGTGCAGCGGCATGTCGACCATCGCCCAACTGGTGACCACCGGCCTGGGCGTGGCGGCACTGCCCGACTACATGGTCCACGACCTGCCCGGCGTCGAGGCGCTGAGCGGCCCGCTGCCCGGCTGCGACACCCAGTTGTGGCTGCTGACCCGACCCGATTGCCGCGCCCTGCGCTCGGTGCAGACGCTGTTCGAGGAGCTGACTCCGCGCCTGCGCGACGCAATGTTGCGTTAACGCGTCAGGGGCGGTTGTGTCGGCGATGGACGGCACGCTATTGTCGGGCATCGGCGGTTGGCTCCAGTTGTCTGGATCGGCCCTATCGCGGGGCAAGCCCGCTCCCACGAATGTGTTCCCGAAACGGGCAACGTGGGAGCGGGCTTGCCCCGCGATAGAAGCGCCACAGGCACACCCGACAAAACAGCCCTTCCCTATTGGCTGGTGATTTTTTAAACTATCGAGTCCGCCTGCCCATTCTGGGCGCACGCCTACCGCATTTGCTACTGAGGAAGACCATGGCCCGCGTAACTGTTGAAGACTGCCTGGAACACGTGGATAACCGCTTTGAGCTGGTCATGCTCTCGACCAAGCGCGCCCGCCAGCTGGCTACCGGCGGCAAAGAGCCACGCGTTGCGTGGGAAAACGACAAGCCGACCGTCGTCGCCCTGCGTGAAATCGCCGAAGGCATCGTCACGCCAGAGTTCATCGCCGCCGAAGAGATCGTCACCGAGGATCCGGTATTCGCCGCGTTCGAGGACGAGAACAACGAGGCCGTCTGATTGATGCCCAGTCGACACCGTGCGGCGCAAGGCCCTCTTCTTCAGCAAGAGGTGAAACCATGCCGGGTATAGAAGCCCTCGCCGAACGGCTGTCGACTTACCTGGGCCCCGAACAGGTCAACCTGGTTCGCCGGGCCTACTTCTACGCCGAGCAGGCCCACGATGGCCAGCGCCGCCGCAGCGGCGAGCCCTACGTGACCCACCCGCTGGCGGTCGCCAGCATCCTCGCCGACATGCACATGGACCATCAGAGCCTGATGGCGGCCATGCTGCACGACGTGATCGAAGACACCGGCATCGCCAAGGAAGCCTTGAGCCAGCAATTCGGCGAGACCGTCGCCGAGCTGGTCGACGGGGTCAGCAAGCTGACCCAGATGAACTTCGAGACCAAGGCCGAGGCGCAGGCCGAGAACTTCCAGAAGATGGCCATGGCCATGGCCCGCGATATCCGCGTGATCCTGGTCAAGCTGGCCGACCGCCTGCACAACATGCGCACCCTGGAAGTACTGTCCGGCGAAAAACGCCGGCGCATCGCCAAGGAAACCCTCGAAATCTACGCCCCCATCGCCAACCGCCTGGGGATGCACACCGTGCGCGTCGAGTTCGAGGACCTCGGCTTCAAGGCCATGCACCCGATGCGTTCGTCGCTGATCCACCGGGCGGTCAAGAGCGCGCGAGGCAACCGCAAGGAAATCGTCGCCAAGATCGAGACCTCGCTGGCCAACTGCCTGGCCGCCGACGGCATCCAGGGCGAGGTCAGCGGCCGGCAGAAACACCTCTATGGCATCTACAAGAAGATGCGCGGCAAGCGCCGCGCCTTCACCGAGATCATGGACGTGTACGCCTTCCGCATCATCGTCGACAAGGTCGACACCTGCTACCGCGTGCTCGGCGCCGTGCACAACCTGTACAAGCCGCTGCCGGGTCGGTTCAAGGACTACATCGCGATCCCCAAGGCCAACGGCTACCAGTCGTTGCACACCACGCTGTTCGGCATGCACGGCGTGCCCATCGAGATCCAGATCCGCACCCGCGAAATGGAAGAGATGGCCAACAACGGCATCGCCGCGCACTGGCTGTACAAGTCCAACGAGGAAGAGCAGCCCAAGGGCAGCCACGCCCGCGCCCGTCAGTGGGTCAAGGGCATCCTCGAGCTGCAGCAGCGTGCCGGCAACTCGCTGGAATTCATCGAGAGCGTGAAGATCGACCTGTTCCCGGACGAGGTCTACGTCTTCACCCCCAAAGGCCGGATCATGGAGCTGCCCAAGGGCTCCACCGCCGTCGACTTCGCCTACGCGGTGCACACCGACGTTGGCAACAGCTGCATCGCCTGCCGTATCAACCGCCGCCTGGCGCCGCTGTCCGAGCCACTGCAGAGCGGCTCCACCGTCGAGATCGTCAGCGCACCGGGCGCCCGGCCAAACCCGGCCTGGCTCAACTTCGTGGTCACCGGCAAGGCACGCACGCACATCCGCCACGCCCTCAAGCAGCAGCGTCGCTCCGAGTCCATCAGCCTTGGCGAGCGCCTGCTGAACAAGGTGCTGACCGGCTTCGACAGCAGCCTGGAGAAGATCCCCCAGGAACGCATCCAGTCGATCCTCGCCGAGTACCGCCTGGAACTGCTCGAGGACCTGCTCGAGGACATCGGTCTGGGCAACCGCATGGCCTACGTGGTCGCCCGCCGCCTGTTGTCCGCCGAAGGCGAGCAGCTGCCGGCGCCGGAAGGCCCGCTGGCGATCCGCGGCACCGAGGGTCTGGTGCTCAGCTACGCCAAGTGCTGCACCCCGATCCCGGGCGACCCTATCGTCGGCCATCTGTCGGCCGGCAAGGGCATGGTCGTGCACCTGGAAGACTGCCGCAACATCAGTGAAGTCCGCCACAACCCGGAGAAGTGCCTGCAGCTCTCCTGGGCCAAGGACATCACCGGCGAGTTCAACGTCGAGCTGCGCGTCGAGCTGGAGCACCAGCGCGGCCTGATCGCGCTGCTGGCCAGCAGCGTCAACGCCGCCGACGGCAACATCGAGAAAATCAGCATGGACGAACGCGACGGCCGTATCAGCGTGGTCCAACTGGTGGTCAGCGTGCACGACCGCGTGCACCTGGCCCGTGTGATCAAGAAGCTGCGCACCTTGACCGGCGTGGTCCGCATCACCCGGATGCGTGCGTAGTCCGCCAACCGCAAGGAGTCATCATGAGCAAGACCGTCATCACCAGCGACAAGGCCCCTGCCGCCATCGGCACCTACTCGCAAGCGATCAAGGCTGGCAACACCGTGTACATGTCGGGCCAGATCCCGCTCGATCCAAAGACCATGGAACTGGTCGAAGGCTTCGAAGCCCAGACCGTCCAGGTGTTCGAGAACCTGAAGTCGGTGGCCGAAGCCGCTGGCGGCTCGTTCAAGGACATCGTCAAGCTGAACATCTTCCTCACCGACCTGAGCCACTTCGCCAAGGTCAACGAAATCATGGGCCGTTACTTCGAACAGCCTTACCCAGCCCGCGCCGCCATCGGCGTAGCCGCGCTGCCGAAGGGTGCCCAGGTCGAAATGGACGCCATCCTGGTCCTCGAGTAATACCCCCGGTGACGGGCGCCACGCCCGTCACCACCCTCTCCTGCCCCAAGGTTTCCCCCATGCGCCACGCATTGCCTCTCGCGCTGGCAGCCCTGCTCCTGGGCGGCTGCGCCAGCCACAAACCCGAAGACTTCAACGGCACCTGGATCAACCAGGCCGCCATCGACGCCGCCCGCAAAGGCACCAGCCTGCGCCAGGCCCTCGACGCCCAGGGCCCGGTGTTCGAATGGAAGATCGACGTCAAGAACCAGCAGGCCAGCTTCAGCAATGGCTTCGAGGCGGCCGACGGGCGTCTGAGCGCCAACGAGAAAGACTGGCAGGTCAGCTTCGAAGGTGGCCTGGTCGAACAGCTCAAGCTCGACGGCGACGAGTTGCTGGCGATCGACCCGTCCGGTCACCAGCAAACCTTCGTGCGCAGCGAAGGCCCACAGAACACGCCGCTGGGCGGCAGCTTCGAGAAGGCGCTGTACCAGCAATACCTGGGCGGCGACTGGAAGATCGTCGAAGGCCAGGGCAAGGGCGCCGTGGTGCGCTTCAGCGACACCGGCAACGTCACCGGCCTGCCCGGCCCCGACCGCTTCGCCCTGTGCCTGGCGGGCGACTGCGCGACCATGGGCGATGGCAACGACAGCCTGTGGCTGGAGCGCAACCAGCGCGGCGCGCCGTGGATCTTCAAGCGCGACGGCGACACCCTGGAGATCTTCCAGGCGGTGAACCGCGCCCAGCCGGATGAAATGCCGCAACTGACCGCCGGTGCGCGGCAGTGGGTGCTGGAAAAGGACTGAAGCGCGCACGCCCTCTGTAGGAGCGGCCTTGCGCCGCGAAAGGGCTGCGAAGCAGCCCCAGGATTCAAGAGGCGCCGCATGGATTGCTGGGGCTGCTTCGCAGCCCTTTCGCGGCACAAGGCCGCTCCTACAAGGGGGCGCATCAAGCCTTGAAGGTTAGTTTCTTCCCTCGAGAATGGCCGCATACCCCTCTTTGTAGCTCGGGTACTGCGGCACCCACCCCAACGCCCGCGCCCGCGCATTGCTGCAGCGCTTGCTGCCGGTACGCCGCACCCGCTGCTCATCCGACCACTGGGTAACGCCCAGGTACTCGCGCAGCCAGGCCACCACCTCGGCCAGCGGCGCCGGATCGTCATCGACACCGATATAGCAGTCGTCCAGCGCAACACCCCGGGCATCGGCGCGCAGCAGGTGCGCTATCAGGCCGGCGGCATCCTCGGCATGGATACGGTTGCCGTACAACGGCGGCTCCTCGGCCACGCGGTAACCCTGGCGCACCTGGCTCAGCAACCACTCACGCCCCGGCCCATAGATGCCGGTCAGGCGCACGATCGTCGCGGGAATGCCGCTGTCCAGCGCCAGCCGCTCGGCCTCGAGCATCACCTTGCCGGAATAGCCCTCGGGCTGCGTGGCTGCCGCTTCGGCAATCCACTCACCGTCCTGCTGCGCATACACGCTGCTACTGGACACGAACACCAGGCGTCGCGGCCGCTGCCCTTTCGCCGCCAGCCATCCCAGCACATGGCGCAGACCTTCGACATAGGCCGCCTGGTAGCCGGCTTCATCGTGCTGGCTGGCCGCCACGCAATACACCAGGTAATCAGGCCCCTGCTCAGGCCAGGCGCTCGGTATCTGCGGCTCGGCCAGATCGGCGGCGATCGGCCGAACCCCTTCGGGCAGCTGATCGACCGCACGGCGCAAGCCGCTGACCTGCCAGCCTTGAGCAAGCAGTTGGCGGGCCAGGCGGCTGCCCACATCACCGCAACCCACGATCAAAGCTGAAACGTCTGACATACCAAACCTCCTAATGCGAAAGGCACAGGCTATCGGGTTAGCGCGATAAACGGCTATACCAAGGTCAAAAAAAGCAACAGTATTACTTTTGTTAACAAGAATTACTTGCAATAATGGCGGCCCTGTCTGTTCTCGGCCTGCTTCGAGGCCTTGAAGAACTCAACCCATTTCTCTTCATCAGGTCCGGCCAGCATGACACGTACTCAACCTTCCGCTTCGCCAACCCCGTCGCGCGCCTGGCGCGCCATTGCCGCGCTGATGTTCAGCCTGGTACTGGCCCCGGCAGCCATGGCCGATGAGCCTGTCGCCGCTACCCCGGCAGCCGCCGCTGCCACCGCCCCGGCCACGCCAGCTGCCGAAGGCCAGGCACCGGTTGCCGCGCCGATCGCCGCGCCTGCTGACGCAAATGCTCCGGTGGAAGGCCAGGCACCAGCCGACGAGAACGTGCAGGCGATGGTCGAAGACACCTCGCTGGGCATGGCCCACGACCTGTCACCATGGGGCATGTACAAGAACGCCGACGTGGTGGTGAAGGCCGTGATGATCGGCCTGGCCATCGCCTCGATCATCACCTGGACCATCTGGATCGCCAAGGGCTTCGAGCTGATGGGCGCCAAGCGCCGCCTGCGTGGCGAGATCGCCGCCCTGAAGCGCTCGGTGAGCCTGAAAGAGGCCAGCGAGGTGTCGAACAAGGAAGGCACCCTGGCCCACACCCTGGTGCATGACGCCCTCGAAGAGATGCGCCTGTCGGCCAACGCCCGCGAAAAGGAAGGCATCAAGGAACGCGTCAGCTTCCGCCTGGAGCGCCTGGTGGCCGCCAGCGGCCGGACCATGAGCAGCGGCACCGGCGTGCTGGCCACCATCGGTTCTACCGCGCCGTTCGTCGGCCTGTTTGGCACCGTGTGGGGCATCATGAACAGCTTCATCGGCATCGCCAAGACCCAGACCACCAACCTCGCCGTGGTCGCCCCGGGCATCGCCGAAGCCCTGCTGGCCACCGCCCTGGGCCTGGTCGCCGCGATCCCGGCCGTGGTCATCTACAACGTCTTCGCCCGCTCCATCGCCGGCTACAAGGCACAGGTGTCCGACGCCTCCGCCCAGGTCCTGCTGCTGGTCAGCCGCGATCTGGACCACCAGGGCAGCGAGCGCGCCGCCCCGCACATGGTGAAAGTGGGGTAAGCCATGGGCCTGCATCTCAACGAAGGTGGCGATGACCTCGCCGAGAACCACGAAATCAACGTCACGCCGTTCATCGACGTGATGCTGGTGCTGCTGATCATCTTCATGGTCGCGGCGCCCCTGGCCACGGTCGACATCAAGGTCGACCTGCCCGCCTCGACCGCGAAGCCCGCGCCGAGGCCCGAGAAGCCGGTGTTCGTCAGCGTCAAGGCCGACAAGAAGCTCTACCTCGGCGACGACGAGGTGGCCCAGCGCGACCAGCTTGGCGCCATGCTCGACGCCAAGACCAAGGGCGACAAGGAAACCACCATCTTCTTCCAGGCTGACAAGGGCGTCGACTACGGCGACCTGATGGAAGTGATGAACACCATGCGCGCCGCCGGCTACCTCAAGGTCGGCCTGGTCGGACTCGAGACGGCAGCCAAGAAATGACGAAAACGCGCTCAAACATGGCGCGCTACGGTGGCAGCCTGGCGATCGTGCTGGGTGTGCACGCAGTCGCCGTGCTGCTGACGCTCAACTGGTCGGTGCCCCAGGCCCTCGAGTTGCCGCCGGCAGCGATGATGGTCGAGCTGGCACCGCTGCCCGAGCCCGCGCCGCCGCCACCGCCCAAGGCCGCCCCGAAACCGCCGACGCCGGTCGAGGAACCGCCACTGCCGAAGCTGGCAGAGGCACCGAAGCCGAAGATCGCCATTCCCAAGCCGCCCAAGCCCAAGGCCAAGCCACAGCCGCCCAAGCCCGAGAAGAAGCTTGAGCCGCCGAAGGACGAACCACCGGCCAAGGACGACGTCGCGGACACGCCGCCGAGCAACACGCCACCGCAGAAGTCGGCGGCGCCACAGCCGAGCATCGCATCCAACAGCAATGCCCTGCCAAGCTGGCAGAGCGATCTGCTGCGTCACCTGGCCAAGTACAAGAAGTACCCCGAGGACGCTCGCCGTCGCGGACTGCAGGGCATCAACCGCCTGCGCTTCGTGGTCGACGCCGAAGGCAAGGTGGTCTCGTACGCGCTGGCCGGCGGTTCCGGCAGCGCGGCGCTGGACCGGGCCACGCTGGAGATGATCCGCCGTGCCGGCACGGTGCCCAAGCCTCCGGCGGAGTTGCTGAACAATGGCACGATCGAAGTCGTCGCGCCGTTCGTCTACTCGCTGGACCGACGCTGACGTTTTTGTTTCTGTCACAAAACGGCAAGTCTGATAACGTGCGTCTATCGATTGCAGCCGCTATGCTGGGGCCGCAACTTCATGGACGCACGTTATGACCCTCACCGAACTTCGCTACATCGTCACCCTCGCGCAAGAGCAGCACTTCGGCCACGCGGCCGAGCGTTGCCACGTCAGCCAGCCGACCCTGTCGGTGGGCGTGAAGAAGCTCGAGGACGAACTCGGCGTGCTGATCTTCGAGCGCAGCAAGAGCGCGGTGCGCCTCACGCCGGTCGGCGAGAGCATCGTCGCCCAGGCGCAGAAGGTACTGGAGCAGGCCCAAGGTATCCGCGAGCTGGCCCAGGCCGGCAAGAACCAGCTGACCGCGCCACTCAAGGTCGGCGCCATCTACACCGTCGGCCCCTATCTGTTCCCGCACCTGATCCCGCAGCTGCACCGCGTGGCGCCGCAGATGCCGTTGTACATCGAAGAGAACTTCACCCACGTGCTGCGCGAAAAGCTGCGCAACGGCGAACTGGACGCGGTGATCATCGCCCTGCCGTTCAACGAGGCCGACGTGCTGACCCTGCCGCTGTACGACGAGCCGTTCTGCGCGTTGATGCCAGCCGACCACCCGTGGACCGCCAAGGACACCATCGACACCGCCATGCTCAACGACAAGAGCCTGTTGCTGCTCGGCGAGGGCCACTGCTTCCGCGACCAGGTGCTCGAGGCCTGCCCGACGCTGAACAAGGGCGGCGAGGGTTCCAAGCACACCACGGTCGAGTCCAGCTCGCTGGAAACCATCCGCCACATGGTCGCCTCGGGCCTGGGCGTGTCGATCCTGCCGCTGTCGGCGGTGCACAGCCATCATTACGCGCCGGGCGTCATCGAAGTCCGTCCGCTGACCGCGCCCGCACCGTTCCGTACCGTGGCCATCGCCTGGCGCGCCAGCTTCCCGCGGCCGAAGGCCATCGAGATCCTCGCCGACTCGATCCGCCTCTGCTCGGTGGCCAAGCCGCCGGTGGAACAACCGGCCTGAACCCATGACCGAGCTGTCGAACGTCCCGGTCACCACGCTCAAGGGCGTAGGCGACGCCATGGCGGAAAAACTCGCCAAGGTCGGTCTGGAGAACCTGCAGGACCTGCTGTTCCACCTGCCGCTGCGCTACCAGGACCGCACCCGCGTGGTGCCCATCGGCCAGTTGCGTCCAGGCCAGGACGCGGTGATCGAGGGCGTGGTCAGCGGGGCCGACGTGACCATGGGCAAGCGCCGCAGCCTGGTGGTGCGCCTGGGCGACGGCAGCGGCACGCTGAGCCTGCGCTTCTACCATTTCAGCAATGCGCAGAAGGAGGGCCTCAAGCGTGGCACCCACCTGCGCTGCTATGGTGAAGCCCGCCCCGGCGCCTCGGGGCTGGAGATCTACCACCCGGAATACCGGGCGCTGAACGGCGACGAAGCACCGCCGCCGGTCGAACAGACGCTGACGCCGATCTACCCGACCACCGAAGGCCTGACCCAGCAGCGCCTGCGCCTGCTGTGCCAGCAGAGCCTCGGCCTGCTCGGCCCGCGCAGCCTGCCCGACTGGCTGCCCGACGAACTGGCCCGCGACTACCAGTTGGCGCCGCTCAGCGACGCCATCCGCTACCTGCACAACCCGCCGGCAGACGCCGACCTCGAGGAACTCGCCGAGGGCCATCACTGGGCCCAGCATCGCCTGGCCTTCGAGGAGCTGCTGACCCACCAGCTCTCGCAGCAACGCCTGCGCGAGAGCCAGCGCAGCCTGCGGGCACCGGTGCTGCCCAAGGCCAGCCGCCTGCCGGCGCAGTACCTGGCCAACCTCGGTTTCAGCCCGACCGGCGCCCAGCAGCGGGTCGGCAACGAAATTGCCTACGATCTCAGCCAGCACGAGCCGATGATGCGCCTGGTGCAAGGCGACGTAGGCGCCGGCAAGACAGTGGTCGCCGCGCTGGCCGCCCTGCAGGCTCTGGAAGCGGGTTACCAGGTCGCCCTGATGGCGCCCACCGAGATCCTCGCCGAACAGCACTACATCACCTTCAAGCGCTGGCTCGAACCGCTGGGCATCGAGGTCGCCTGGCTGGCCGGCAAGCTCAAGGGCAAGGCCCGCGCCAGCGCCCTGGAGCAGATCGCCAATGGCGCGCCCATGGTGGTCGGCACCCACGCGCTGTTCCAGGACGAGGTGCAGTTCAAGCACCTGGCCCTGGCGATCATCGACGAACAGCACCGCTTCGGCGTGCAGCAGCGCCTGGCCCTGCGCAAGAAGGGCGTCATGGGCCAGCTGTGCCCGCACCAACTGATCATGACCGCCACGCCGATCCCGCGCACCCTGGCCATGAGCGCCTATGCCGACCTCGACACCTCGGTCCTCGACGAGCTGCCGCCCGGACGTACCCCGGTGAACACCGTGCTGGTCGCCGACAGCCGCCGCTTCGAGGTGGTCGAGCGGGTCCGCGCCGCCTGTGCCGAAGGCCGCCAGGCCTACTGGGTGTGCACCCTGATTGAAGAGTCCGAAGAGCTGACCTGCCAGGCCGCCGAGAGCACCTTCGAAGAGCTGGGCAGCGCCCTCGGCGAGCTGCGCGTGGGCCTGATCCACGGGCGCATGAAGCCTGCGGAAAAGGCCGCGGTGATGGCCGAGTTCAAGGCCGGCGACCTGCAACTGCTGGTGGCCACCACGGTGATCGAGGTCGGCGTCGACGTGCCCAATGCCAGCCTGATGATCATCGAGAACCCCGAGCGCCTGGGCCTGGCCCAGCTGCACCAGCTGCGTGGCCGGGTCGGCCGGGGCAGCGCGGTGAGCCACTGCGTGCTGCTCTATCACCCGCCGCTGTCGCAGATCGGCCGCGAGCGCCTGGGCATCATGCGGGAAACCAACGACGGATTCGTCATAGCAGAGAAGGACCTGGAGTTGCGTGGCCCCGGCGAGATGCTCGGGACCCGCCAGACCGGCCTGCTACAGTTCAAGGTCGCCGACCTGATGCGCGACGCCGACCTGCTGCCGGCCGTACGCGACGCCGCCCAGGCCCTGCTGGCACGCTGGCCCGACCACGTCAGCCCGTTGCTCGATCGCTGGCTGCGCCACGGTCAACAATATGGCCAGGTGTGACGCCCGTCCCATAATGGATCCAGCTTGTCGGACAGGCTGGTTATACTTCGCGTTTACAGAATGATTGGATACAGGCCATGACTGAAGTTGCCCTGGATACCGCAACCCTACACGCACCGTCTGTCATCCGGCTGTTGCTCGACAAGCTCGGCGTCAGCTTCCGCGAGGTGCCCGAGCACCCGGGGCTGCCGGCCGCCTCGCGGGTGCAGGCCGTGCTGCTCGATGACGAGATCGGTGCCTTGATGGTGCTGTTCCCGCAAAGCCAGTTGCTGGACCTCAAGCGCCTTGAAGAGCTGACCGGCCGCAAGCTCAAGGCCGTGCCGCTGGAGCGCCTGAAGCAGATGCTCGACAAGCATCACCTCAAGGCCCTGCCGGCCATTCCCGCCCTGACCAGCTCGCCGTGCCAGTACGAAAAGAGCCTGCTCGACAACGAGACGCTGCTGATCCAGTCCGGCGAAGCCGGCCTGCTCCTGGAAATCGGCAGGACAGCCTTCAAGAAGATGCTGTTCAAGGCCAGCGCCAGCACCTTCGGACAGCAGATCAGCGATATTCGCCTGAGTTTCGATCAGTTGGACGGCCCTCCCAAGGAAGTCATCCGCGCCGTCCAGGCCTTCACCGCCCGCCGCATCCAGCAACGCCTGGAGCAGACCATCGAGATTCCGCCGCTGGCCGACACCGCGCAGAAGATCATCAAGCTGCGCGTCGACCCCAATGCCAGCATCGACGACATCACCGGTGTGGTGGAGACCGACCCGGCCTTGGCCGCGCAGGTGGTCAGCTGGGCTGCCTCTCCGTACTACGCCTCGCCCGGCAAGATTCGCTCGGTGGAGGACGCCATCGTCCGCGTGCTGGGCTTCGACCTGGTGATCAACCTGGCCCTGGGCCTGGCGCTGGGCAAGACCCTGAGCCTGCCCAAGGACCACCCGCAACAGGCCACGCCGTACTGGCAGCAGTCGATCTACACCGCCGCGGTGATCGAGGGCCTGACCCGCGCCATGCCGCGCGCCGAGCGCCCGGAAGCGGGCCTGACCTACCTGGCCGGCCTGCTGCACAACTTCGGTTACCTGCTGCTGGCCCACGTCTTCCCGCCGCATTTCTCGCTGATCTGTCGTCACCTGGAGGTCAACCCGCACCTGTGCCACAGCTATGTGGAACAGCACCTGCTGGGGATCAGCCGTGAACAGATCGGGGCCTGGCTGATGAAGCTGTGGGACATGCCCGACGAGCTGTCCACGGCCCTGCGCTTCCAGCACGATCCGGCGTACGCCGGCGATTATGCGGCGTTCCCCAACCTGGTGTGCCTGGCGACGCGCCTGCTGCGCGCCCGGGGAATCGGCTCGGGGCCGAAGGACGAGATCCCGGATGCCCTGCTCGAGCGCCTGGGGCTGACCCGGGACAAGGCCGAAGAGGTGGTGAACAAGGTGCTGGAGGCCGAGGCCCTGCTGCGCGAGCTGGCGTCGCAGTTCCACGCGCCGCACTCGCATTAAGATCACTCTGTAGGAGCGGCCTTGCGCCGCGAAAGGGGCGCGAAGCGGCCCCAGCAATTTCAATAATGGCGCAGACCAGCTGGGGCTGCTACGCAGCCCATTCGCGGCACAAGGCCGCTCCTACAGAGAAGCCCTGCGCCTGGGGCTCAGGCCTTCCTCTTCGGCTTCAGGTACTTCATCAAGCCCTGGAACCAGATCACCAGCGCCGGATTGCCCTTGATCTGGATGTTCTTCTCCTGGATCCCCTGCATGAACGCCAGCTGCTTGTTGCCGGCCTGCAGCGTGGCGAAGCCGTAGGCGGCGTCCTTGAAGGCGATGGCGAAGGCCGGCTGCGGGTGCAGGCCGCCCTTGCTGCTGATGCGCAGGTCCTTGACGATGAAGTGCCGGGCGACCTTGCCATCGAGCGTCTGCATCTGGAAGACCAGGTCCTTGTCCTGCAACTGCTGCTGGAACGCCGGGTTGTTGCGGCTGGCCTTGGCCATCAGCAGACCCATGGCCCAGAGAAGAAAGCGAAACTTCATCAACACGCCTCGAATGAAAAGTGACTGAGTCGCGCAGTTTATCCGTTTCTCGCCCTGATTATGCAAGTTCGCTGCATTTGCTTACCAGAAACGCAACGGGCGCCTCCAGGCGCCCGTCGGGTGAAACTGTTCGATCACTTTTTCTTGGCAGGTTTGGCCGGGACGTTGACGCTGTCACGCAGGTTCTTGCCTGGTTTGAAAGCGACGGTATTGCTGGCCTTGATCTTCACCGGCTGGCCGGTCTGCGGGTTCTTGCCGGTGCGGGCGCCACGGTGGCGTTTTTCGAAGGTGCCGAAACCGACCAGGGTGACGGTGTCCTTGTCGAGCGCGCCGGTGATGCTGTCGAGAATCGCGTTGAGGACCTGGTTGGCCTTTTCCTTGGTCAGATCGGCCTTTTCGGCGATGACGGCGGCGAGTTCTGGTTTACGCATAGTGAAGCCTCTTTGACGGGATTTCTTGTTGTTATGCCGTGCTGCCGAAGGGAGCAGCGTTCAAGGCACCGCAGGCTCTAGGCTGCGGCAGACGCCAGTGAGGATGGCACGCCGACCGGGGCCGCGCCAGTATCTGGGCGGCCATTGTCGCGGCAAGAACAGGATAATTCCGACAGAACGCCCGCTATTTACGCCATCAAGGGCGGTAACTGGCGATTCAGCGCCAGTTTCTCCATGACCGCGCCGCCGGTCAGGGCGTAGCCCAGCAGCTGGCCATCGGCACCGTGGCAGAGCACTTTCAGGTCGGCGCCGCTGCCTTCGACCACCCAGGTGCCCTCATGGCCGGGCGGCACCGGGGATACCACCAGTGGACAGGCCGGGGTCTTCACGGTGACCGGCATCGGGCCGTAGGCCACCGCGGTCGGGTTGCCGGCCAGGGTCTGGGCCAGGGCACGGGCGCAGGTCATCAGCGGCATGACGTACAGCAGGTTGATGCCGTCGACCTCGGCGCAGTCGCCCAGGGCGAAGATATTGGCATGTGAAGTGCGCAGCTGGCGGTCCACCACCACCCCACGGTTGACCTGCAAACCCGCCGCCGCCGCCAGGTCGGTGCGCGGACGCAGGCCGATGGCTGACACCACCAGGTCGCAGGGAATCACGCTGCCATCGGACAGGTGCGCCTCGAGCGCCTCCCCTGCCCGCTGCAGGCGGGTCAGCACCGGGCCGAGGTGAAAGCGCACGCCCAGTCCTTCCAGGCCCGCCTGCACGGCTGCGGCGGCAGCTGGGTGCAGCAGAGTCGGCATCACCTGCTCACAGGGGGCGACGACCTCGCAGTGCAGGCCGCCCAGGCTGAGGTCGTTGGCGAATTCGCAACCGATCAGGCCGGCACCGAGGATCAGCACACGCTGCTTGCCCGCGGCCGCAGCGCGAAAGCGTGCGTAGTCCTCCAGGTCGTTGATCGGGAAGACCAGCTCGCCGGCATCGCCTTCCACAGGCACCTGCACCGTCTGCGCGCCCCAGGCCAGTACCAGGTCGCGGTACTCCACCGCTTCCTCGCCAATCCACAGGCGCTTGTGGCCCGGGTCGATGCCGCTGATACGGGTATGGGTACGAATCTCGGCCTTGAGCTGCTCGGCCATCGCACCCGGTTCGGCCATGCACAGGCCGTCGGCGTCCTTCTGCTTGGCGAAGCCGGTGGACAGCATGGGCTTGGAGTAGGAGCGACCGTCGTCGGCGGTGATCAGCAACAGCGGCGTATCGCCGTCGAGCTTGCGAAACTCTCGCGCCAGGTTGTAGCCGGCAAGGCCGGTACCGATGATCACCACGGGGGACGTCATGTCGTGCGTTCCTTCTTCAAGCCAGGGTTGCGATCAGCCGATGGCGATCATTTCGAAATCACTCTTGCCCACGCCGCAGTCGGGGCACAGCCAGTCTTGCGGTACATCTTCCCAGCGGGTGCCGGGGGCGATGCCGTCGTCCGGCCAACCTTGGGCCTCGTCGTAGATCAGGCCGCAGACAATACATTGCCACTTCTTCATTTACTGCTGTTCCTCGGTCAGGCTTAAGGATGCGTTGCAGCTGACGGCCTCATCGCGGGGCAAGCCCGCTCCTACAAGGGACGCGCAGTTCCCGAGGGCTGCACTGTACCTGTGGGAGCGGGTTTACCCGCGAAGGGGCTACCGCGCAATTCGTGGGGGCTTTGTACTGGCCCTGCCAGCAGTATGCAAGCAGTCCGGGCAAACATGCTAAGCTCGCCGCCTCTCTGGCCTGTATCAAGCATACCGACGTGCCGTACGAAACCCCGCAAGCAGCCGCTGTCGCGTGGCTGGCGTATCCGCAGCTGGCGACCACCCTCGACCTGCCGACCCTGGGCTGGCTGTTCGACGAGGGCTCCCTGACCCGTCGCCTGACCCGTCTCTCCCACGATCACTTCAGCGTCACGCCCCTGTTCGAAGGCTGGCAGCCCCTGCGCGACGACGAGTGCGCCGCCTTGGGCCTGGCGCCTGGCGCGCAGGGCTGGGTGCGCGAGGTCTACCTGCGCGGCCACGGCCATCCGTGGGTGTTCGCCCGCAGCGTGGCCAGTCGCACGGCGCTGGAACGCGGCGGGCTGGACCTGGAGACCCTGGGCAGCCGCTCGCTGGGCGAGCTGCTGTTCTGTGACCAGGCGTTCGTCCGCCACCCGATCGAAGTGTGCAGTTATCCACAGGGCTGGCTGCCCGCCGAGGTCGCCGGCGCCGGATTGTGGGGGCGGCGCTCGCGCTTCGAGCGCGACGGCCTCGACCTGCTGGTGGCCGAGGTGTTCCTGCCCGCCCTGTGGCACGCGGCCAAGGAGGAGAACCGCTGATGTACCTGCAACTGCTCAAGTCGCTCAACCGCCTGCACCCACGGGCCTGGGACTTCATCCAGCTGAGCCGCATGGACCGCCCGATCGGCATCTACCTGCTGCTGTGGCCGACGCTGGTGGCGGTGTGGATCGCCGGCAACGGTTCGCCGACCCTGGCCAACGTGCTGATCTTCGGTTTGGGCGTGGTGCTGATGCGCGCCGCCGGCTGCTGCATCAACGACTTCGCCGACCGCAAGGTGGACGGCCACGTCAAGCGCACCGCTGACCGGCCACTGGCCAGCGGCCGGGTGAAACCCCGCGAAGCGCTGGCGCTGTTCGCCCTGCTGGTGGGGCTGAGTTTCCTGCTGGTGCTGTGCACCAACGCTACCACGGTATGGCTGTCGTTCGGCGCGGTCGCCCTGGCGTTCTGCTACCCGTTCATGAAGCGCTACACCTACTACCCGCAGGTGGTGCTGGGCGCGGCGTACTCCTGGGGTATCCCCATGGCCTTCACCGCCGCGGGCGGCGAGCTGCCGGCCAGCGCCTGGCTGCTGTACATCGCCAACCTGCTATGGACGGTGGGCTACGACACCTACTACGCCATGGTTGACCGTGACGACGACCTGAAGATCGGCGTGAAATCCACCGCCATCCTGTTCGGCGAGGCCGACCGGGTGATCATCCTGACCTTGCAGTTGCTGTCGCTGGGCTGCCTGTTGCTGGCGGGCAACCGTTTCGAGCTGGGCGGCTGGTTCCACCTGGGGCTGTTGGCGGCGGCGGTGTGCTTTGCCTGGGAGTTCTGGTCGACGCGCAAGCTGGATCGGGAGTCGTGCTTCAAGGCGTTTCTGCACAACCATTGGGCGGGGATGCTGATTTTTGGCGGGGTGGTGCTGGATTACGCGTTGCGCTGAGGCTCACCGTCTCTGTGGGAGCGGGTTTACCCGCGAATGCTGCGGTGCCGCCGCCATCGCATTCGCGGGTAAACCCGCTCCCACAGGGTCAAATATCAACCTTCAGGGCTTGGCGATATGCCAGACGTCCTTCATGCCATCACCGGTGGTCTCCCCGGCCTGCTTGTCCTTGACGAAGGTGTACAGCGGCTTGCCGTCGTAGGCCCACTGCTTCTTGCCGTCGTCACGCTTGATCTGCGTCCACTTGCCTTCGGCCTTCTCACCATCGCTGACCATCAACGGCGGCCAGTTCTTGGCGCACTCGCCGTTGCACATGGACTTGCCGCCGGCATCCTTGTCGAAGGTGTACAGCGTCATGCCGTTGTGATCGACCCACATGCCGTCCTTTTCCGTGGCGTGATGAGCCGACGCCACCCCCGGCACTGCCAGCGCAGCGCAAAGGGCCATCCAGCTCAGCGTATGTCGTGTCATTAGAATCACCATTGTTTCGGGGGTGGATTGAATGTCCGCGCCGCCTTCGCGGCCCCCTGAAGCCTAGCCCAGTCACGCAATGTCGCCAGAATGGCCAACACCCTGTCACACAGCTGCAATAATTCCGTTATCTAATGCGGGCCAAGACACCGTTCCTGGGAGAGGTAATTGAGCATGGTTGGCAGAAACATTCTGATCGTCGACGACGAAGCGCCTATCCGCGAGATGATCGCCGTTGCATTGGAAATGGCCGGCTATGACTGCCTCGAGGCCGAGAACTCGCAACAGGCCCACGCCATCATCGTCGACCGCAAGCCGGACCTGATCCTGCTCGACTGGATGCTGCCGGGCACCTCGGGCATCGAGCTGGCCCGCCGCCTCAAGCGCGACGAACTGACCGGCGACATCCCGATCATCATGCTCACCGCCAAGGGTGAAGAGGACAACAAGATCCAGGGCCTGGAAGTCGGCGCCGACGACTACATCACCAAGCCGTTCTCCCCCCGCGAGCTGGTGGCGCGCCTGAAGGCCGTGCTGCGCCGCACCGGCCCGAGCGACAGCGAGGCGCCGATCGAAGTCGGTGGCCTGCTGCTCGACCCGATCAGCCACCGCGTGACCATCGACGGCAAGCCGGCCGAGATGGGGCCCACCGAATACCGCCTGCTGCAGTTCTTCATGACCCACCAGGAGCGCGCCTACACCCGTGGCCAACTGCTCGACCAGGTCTGGGGCGGCAACGTCTACGTCGAGGAACGCACCGTCGACGTGCACATCCGTCGCCTGCGCAAGGCGCTGGGTGAAGCCTATGAAAATCTGGTACAAACCGTCCGCGGCACCGGCTATCGCTTCTCGACCAAGAGCTGATCGAAGCCCCAGCGCCCGCTGTACAAGGACTGTCAATTGAACCAGAACTGGCACGCGACCCTGATTCGCCACATGCTCCTGCTGATCACCGTCTGCCTGATCGGCGGGCTGGTCAGCGGCTACTACGGCTGGAGCCTGGCCATCGGCCTGGCCCTGTACCTGGGCTGGACGCTGAAGCAGCTGCTGCGCCTGCACGACTGGCTGCGCAACCACCAGCCCGACGAAGCGCCCCCCGATGGCTACGGCCTGTGGGGCGAGGTGTTCGACAGCATCTACCACCTGCAACGCCGCGACCAGCGCGTGCGCGGCCGCCTGCAAGCAGTGATCGACCGGGTCCAGGAGTCCACCGCCGCCCTGCGCGACGCGGTGATCATGCTCGACAGCGAAGGCAACCTGGAGTGGTGGAACCGCGCCGCCGAGACCCTGCTGGGCTTCAAGACGCCGCAGGACGGCGGCCAGCCGGTGACCAACCTGGTGCGCCACCCGCGCTTCAAGGAGTATTTCGAGTCGGACAACTACGCCGAGCCGCTGGAGATCCCCTCGCCGATCAACGACCGCCTGCGCGTGCAACTGCACCTGACCCGCTACGGCAACAACGAACACCTGATGCTGGTGCGCGACGTGACCCGCATCCACCAGCTGGAACAGATGCGCAAGGACTTCGTCGCCAACGTTTCCCACGAGCTGCGCACGCCGCTGACGGTGATCACCGGTTACCTGGAGACGCTGCTGGACAATGTCGAGGACGTGAACCCACGCTGGAGCCGCGCCCTGCAGCAGATGAGCGCGCAAGGCTCGCGCATGCAGACCCTGCTCAACGACCTGCTGCTGCTGGCCAAGCTCGAGGCCACCGACTACCCCTCGGACAACCAGCCGGTGCTGGTCGACACCCTGCTCGGTGCCATCAAGAACGACGCCCAGGCCCTGTCAGGCCCGCGCAACCAGCGCATCAGCCTGGAGGCGACGCCCGGCATTCGTCTCAAGGGCAGTGAGTCGGAGCTGCGCAGCGCGTTCTCCAACCTGGTGTTCAACGCGGTCAAGTACACCCAGGACGAAGGCAATATCCGCATCCGCTGGTGGGCCGACGAACAGGGCGCGCACCTGAGCGTGCAGGACTCGGGGGTGGGGATCGAAGCCAAGCACCTGCCACGCCTGACCGAACGCTTCTACCGGGTCGACTCAAGCCGTGCGTCCAATACCGGCGGCACAGGGCTGGGGCTGGCGATCGTCAAGCATGTGCTGATGCGCCATCGCGCACGCCTGGAAATCAGCAGCGTGCCGGGGCATGGCAGCACCTTTACCTGCCACTTCGCGCCGGCGCAATTGGTGTCAAGCAAAGCCTGAATCATCGCGGGGCAAGCCCGCTCCCACGCACTGCCTAAGCGATCGTGGGAGCGGGCTTGCCCCGCGATGGGACGCATCCCCTTTGCTTTTGCGGCTCCAGCCGCTACATTGGATCCCCCGTGCCAGCCATCGCTGGCACTTTTTTTCTCTTCAATTCAAAGACGGACCCCGTAAAAACTCCATCATGGACCCTTCCCCTGGTATCAGCCTCACCTCGTTGTTCGCCGATTTCGGCATGATTCTCTTCGCCTTGTTCCTGGTGCTGCTCAACGGCTTCTTCGTTGCCGCCGAGTTCGCCATGGTCAAGCTGCGTTCCACCCGAGTCGAATCCATCGCCGAGCTGCACGGCTGGCGTGGCAGCATCCTGCGCAAGGTGCACAACCAGCTCGACGCCTACCTGTCGGCCTGCCAGCTGGGCATCACCCTCGCCTCCCTGGGCCTGGGCTGGGTCGGCGAGCCGGCGTTCGCCCACCTGCTCGAGCCGCTGCTGGCCGCCGTGGGCGTGGACAGCCCCGAGCTGATCAAGGCGATCTCGTTCTTCGTCGCCTTCTTCGTGATCTCCTACCTGCACATCGTGGTCGGCGAGCTGGCACCGAAGTCGTGGGCGATCCGCAAGCCCGAGCTGCTGTCGCTGTGGACTGCCGTGCCGCTGTACCTGTTCTACTGGGCAATGTACCCGGCCATCTACCTGCTCAACGCCAGCGCCAACACCATCCTGCGCATCGCCGGCCAAGGTGAGCCCGGGCCGCACCACGAGCACCACTACAGCCGCGAGGAGCTCAAGCTGATCCTGCACTCCAGCCGCGGCCAGGATCCGAGCGACCAGGGCATGCGCGTGCTGGCCTCGGCCGTGGAGATGGGCGAGCTGGAAGTGGTCGACTGGGCCAACTCCCGCGAAGACATGGTCAGCATCGACGCCCATGCGCCACTGAAGGAAATCCTCGCCCTGCTGCGCCGTCACAAGTTCAGCCGCTACCCGCTGTATGACGCCGAGCGCGAGGAGTTCACCGGCCTGCTGCACATCAAGGACCTGCTGCTGGAGCTGGCCGAACTGGACCACCTGCCCGAGACCATCGACCTCGAGGACCTCGCCCGCCCGCTGGAGCGCGTGTCGCGGCACATGCCGTTGTCCCAGCTGCTGGAGCAGTTCCGCAAGGGTGGCGCGCACTTCGTGCTGGTGGAGGAAGCCGATGGCAAGGTGATCGGCTACCTGACCATGGAAGACGTGCTGGAGGTGCTGGTCGGCGATATCCAGGACGAACACCGCAAGACCGAGCGCGGCATCCTCGCCTACCAGCCGGGCAAGCTGCTGGTACGCGGTGATACGCCGCTGTTCAAGGTCGAGCGCCTGCTGGGCGTCGACCTCGACCATATCGAGGCGGAAACCCTGGCCGGCCTGGTCTACGAGACCCTCAAGCGCGTGCCCGAGGAAGAGGAAGTGCTGGAGGTCGACGGCCTGCGCATCATCATCAAGAAGATGAAAGGACCGAAGATCGTGCTGGCCAAGGTGCTCAAGCTCGATTGATATCCCTGGGGCTGCTTTGCAGCCCTATCGCGGCACAAGGCCGCTCCTACAGTAGATCGCATTCCCCTGTAGGAGCGGCCTTGTGCCGCGAAAGCCTCAAGGGTTGCCGGCAGTAAAATCCGGTAACCCGCCAATCGGCCGGTCGAACTGATACGGTATCGACTCCAGCGCCAACCCCACATTGCGCTGCACCACGAAATGCAGGTGCGGCCCGCTGCTGTTGCCGGTGTTGCCCGACTTGGCCAGCGCCTGCCCCTGGGCCACCCGCTGCCCCTCGCCCACCACCACCGAACCGCGCATCAGGTGCAGGTACACGCCCATGGTGCCGTCCGGGTGCAGGATCCTGACGAAGTTGCCCGCCGGGTTGTTGCCCCGCCCGCTCTGGTTGTTCTCGATCTTCACCACCACCCCACCCCGCGCCGCGATAATCGGTGTACCTTCGGGCATGGCGATGTCCATGGCGTAGCGACCCTTGGGCCCGAAGTGGCTGAAACGGCCGTTGGGCCCCTGGCTCAGGCGAAACGGCCCGCCCTTCCAGGGGAAGGGATAGCGATAGCCCTGCGGGCGCTGCCCCGGGTCACCCATGGCATAGCGAAACCTGGTGTCGTACCTGAGGCCGGCCCCCTGGCGGGCCTGGACCACACTGAGCACCTGGGTCGAGCGCGGCGGCACCAGGCGCCGGACGATACGCGGCGCGTTGCCGCCCTGGGCATTGGCCAGGCGCTCCACGCGCAGTTCCACCTCCATCGGCACGAACAGTTCGTTGCGGGCGACAAAGCGCACGCCACCGGCAAAGGGCTCGGTCTTGAGGCGAACCTGGCCATCCAGGCGCTCGACCATGGGTTCACGGAACACAAAGGCTTTCGCCCCCGGGCTCGGGCGGTCTGAATAGGAGACCACGCCGAAGGTGTCGGTGGTCTTGTAGACGGTCATGCCCAGGCTCGACGCCGAGGCCGTGAGCAAGGCACAGAACAGCAGCAGGCGGGCGGGCGGCATGATGGTGGCTTTTTGACAGTTGTGTTCTGTCGAAGCCTAGCAGCCCGAATAAAGACAAGTTGTGACAGCTGGTCGGAAGTTTCAGAGGATCAAGCAGAGAGCATTGATCTCTGTGGGAGCGGGTTCACCCGCGAATGCGTCGGCGACAGCACCATCGTATTCGCGGGCAAACATGCTCCCACAGGGTTCACGTCGACCTATCCAACCCAGGCCATCAGGCCCCGGGCGTGAAGTGCTTCTGCGCCGTACCGCGAGCGATCAGCCGCGACAGGTAGTCGAGCTTCTGCGCATCCTGGTCGACGAACTTGAAGGTCAATTGCAGCCAGTCGCTCTCGGGCTTGGGCTCCAGCGCCGCAATGGCGTGCAGGTAGCCGTTCAGCCGCGCCGTTTCGGCATTCTCGCCTTGCTCCAGGTCCAGCACCGCGCCTTCGAGCACCTGCGGCAGGTTGGCGCCGCGGCGCACCACCAGCAGGGCTTCTTTCAGGCTCAGGGCCTTGATCATGCACGGCTGGGTTCCGCTGGACAGGCGCAGTTGGCCTTGGCCACGGCCAGTCTGGGCCGCGGCGGCGGCAGTCTTTGGCGTGGGGGCGTTGATCAGCGGCTTGGCCGCTGCTGCCACGGGTGCGGCGGCAGGCGCGGTCACCTTGGCCGCTTCCGGACGACCGCCGGTCAGGGCGCTGAGCGAGTCGTTGGCGAACGCCGAGTTGACCCGCGCCGGCGCGCTGGACATCAGGGCATCGAGCTTGCCGATCTTGGTCAGCGACTTCTTCACCTTGGTCAGCAGCTGCTCGTTGGTGAACGGCTTGCCGACGAAATCGGAAACACCGGCCTGGATGGCCTGGATCACGTTTTCCTTGTCACCACGGCTGGTCACCATGATGAACTGCATGGTCTTCATCTCTTCCTGCTGGCGGCACCAGGTCAGCAGCTCGAGGCCGGACATCTCGGGCATCTCCCAGTCGCACAGGACCAGGTCGAAACGTTCCTTGCTCAGCATGGCCATGGCCTTGCGACCGTTGACCGCGTCCTCGATCACCACGCCGGGAAAGGCATTGCGCAGGCACTTTTTTACCAGGTCGCGGATGAACGGGGCATCGTCCACGACCAGCACATTCACTTTACTCATCGATACTCCTCTTGAATCCCGGCTAGCATACCGCCGACTGATGGCCATTTGCCAAACCACTGGTCACGCCGGGACTTCTCACACGGTTCGCGGGTGCCTGCTGGTGCTCGACCGCAAACGAAAACGCCCGGCGGTTGCCGGGCGTTCATGCTCGGGAGCAATCCTATTTATCGTCCGGTTCAGCCGGAACATTAGCGATTTCGCCCTCATCGAACGCTTCGCCCTGCACCTCGGCTTTCATGCGCTTGAGGCCCATGTGGCGCACGTCGGTGCCACGCACCAGGTAGATCACCAGCTCCGAAATGTTGCGCGCGTGGTCGCCGATGCGTTCCAGCGAACGCAGGGCCCAGATCACGCTGAGCACACGGGAGATCGAGCGCGGGTCTTCCATCATGTAGGTGACCAGCTCGCGCAGCGCGGTCTTGTACTCGCGGTCGATGGTCTTGTCGTACTGGGCCACCGACAGCGCCAGCTCGGCGTCGAAGCGGGCGAAAGCGTCCAGTGCGTCGCGAACCATGTTGCGCACCTGGTCGCCGATGTGGCGCACCTCGACGTAGCCACGCGGCGACTCGCCTTCCTCGCACAGCTGGATGGCGCGGCGGGCGATCTTGGTCGACTCGTCGCCGATGCGCTCCAGGTCGATCACCGACTTGGAAATGCTGATGATCAGGCGCAGGTCGGAGGCCGCCGGCTGGCGACGGGCGAGGATGCGCACGCACTCCTCGTCGATGTTGCGCTCCATCTGGTTGATCTGTTCATCGACCTCGCGCACTTGCTGGGCCAGGCCCGAGTCGGCCTCGATCAGTGCAGTGACGGCGTCGTTCACCTGTTTCTCGACCAGCCCGCCCATGGCCAGCAGGTGGCTGCGCACCTCCTCGAGCTCGGCGTTGAACTGCTGGGAGATATGGTGGGTAAGGCTTTCTTTGTTGATCATCGTTTCGCTCCGCGAAGCAGCTGCAGGCTTCAAGTCGTTCGTGTCGTCCTGGCAATGAAAATCCAGCGTGGGAGCGGGCTTGACCCGCGATTTCCGGCGGCAGCACCGACGCAATCGCGGGGCAAGCCCGCTCCCACTGAGCCTACCTAGCCGTAACGGCCAGTAATGTAGTCTTCGGTCTGCTTCTTCGCCGGGTTGGTGAACAGGGTGTCGGTGTCACCGAATTCGACCAGTTTGCCCATGTACATGAACGCGGTGTAGTCCGAAACGCGGGCCGCCTGCTGCATGTTGTGGGTGACGATGACGATGGTGTACTTGGATTTCAGTTCGTAGATCAGCTCTTCGACCTTCAGCGTCGAGATCGGGTCCAGCGCCGAACACGGTTCGTCGAGCAGCAGCACTTCCGGCTCCACGGCGATGGTACGGGCGATCACCAGACGCTGCTGCTGGCCACCGGACAGGCCCAGGGCCGAGTCGTGCAGGCGGTCCTTGACCTCATCCCACAGCGCCGCGCCCTTCAGCGCCCACTCGACGGCTTCGTCGAGCACGCGCTTCTTGTTGATGCCCTGGATGCGCAGGCCGTAGACCACGTTCTCGTAGATGGTCTTGGGGAACGGGTTGGGCTTCTGGAACACCATGCCCACGCGGCGGCGCAGCTCGGCCACGTCCTCGCCCTTGCGGTAGATGTTGCTGCCGTACAGGTTGATGGCGCCTTCCACGCGGCAGCCATCGACCAGGTCGTTCATGCGGTTGAAGGTCCGCAGCAGGGTCGACTTGCCGCAGCCGGACGGGCCGATGAAGGCAGTCACGCGCTGCTTGGGGATGTTCATGCTGACGTCGAACAGCGCTTGCTTGTCGCCGTAGAACAGGGACAGCCCGGGTACTTCGATGGCCACGGTCTCTTCGGCCAGGCGCAGGCTCTGCTTGTCGCGGCCCAGGGCCGACATGTCGATGCCGTGGGCGTGGGATTCATGCTGCATGGTCAACTCCATACGCTATCAATTCGTTTCAAAGGGCCGCCCGGCGTTCGGGCGGCACGCTTGCAATCAGGATCAGTGGTCGAGGGCCTTGTACTTCTCGCGCAGGTGGTTACGGATCCACACCGCCGAGAGGTTGAGGGTGGCGATCACCAGCACCAGCAACAGCGCCGTGGCGTACACCAGCGGCCGCGCGGCCTCGACGTTGGGGCTCTGGAAGCCGACGTCGTAGATGTGGAAGCCCAGGTGCATGATCTTCTGGTCCAGGTGCAGGTACGGGTAGTTGCCATCCACCGGCAGCGACGGCGCCAGCTTCACCACACCCACCAGCATCAGCGGCGCCACTTCGCCGGCGGCACGGGCCACGGCGAGGATCATGCCGGTCATCATGGCCGGGCTGGCCATCGGCAGGACGATCTTCCACAGGGTCTCGGCCTTGGTCGCGCCCAGGGCCAGCGAGCCCTCGCGCACCGTGCGCGGAATCCGCGCCAGGCCTTCCTCGGTGGCCACGATCACCACTGGCACCGCCAGCAGCGCCAGGGTCAGCGAGGCCCACAGCAGGCCGGGGGTGCCGAGGGTCGGCGCCGGCAGCGACTCGGGGAAGAACAATCGGTCGATCGAGCCGCCCAGCACGTAGACGAAGAAGCCCAGGCCGAACACGCCGTAGACGATCGCCGGAACACCGGCCAGGTTGTTCACCGCGATGCGGATCAAGCGGGTCACCGGGCCCTGCTTGGCGTACTCGCGCAGGTAGACCGCCGCCAATACGCCGAACGGGGTGACGATCACGGCCATGATCAGGGTCATCATCACGGTGCCGAAGATGGCCGGGAAGATACCGCCTTCGGTGTTGGCCTCACGCGGGTCGTCGCTGAGGAACTCCCAGACCTTGGCAAAGTAGGCGCCCATCTTGGTCATGCCCGACATGGCGTTCGGCTGGATGGCGTGGACCACCTTGCTCAGGTTGATCTCCACCTCGCGGCCGTTGCCGTCGCGGGCCACCAGGCTGTCGCGGGCGAAGGCCTGGTGCAGGCCGGTCAGGCGCTCTTCGATGGCCTTGTAGCGGTTGTTCAGCTCGGCGCGCTCGGCGTCCATGTCGGCCTGGGCGGCAGCGTCCAGCTTGCCGTCCAGTTCCAGCTTGCGGCTGTGCAGGCGCAGGCGCTCGAGGCCATGGTTGATGGCACCGATATCCTTCTTCTCCAGCTTCACCAACTGGTCGTTGAACTCGCTGGCGCGCTTGAGGCGGGCCTGCAGCTCGTTCCAGGCCTCGGGGCCCTGGGCGACCACGCGGCCCTCTTCCTTGACGCTGACCAGGTAGCCGTAGAAGTTGCCCCACTCACGACGCTCCAGGGCGATCAGGTCGACCGGCTTTTGCTGGTCCACCAGCCACTCGCCAACGACCCAGGTGAAGTCGCTGCCGTTGAGGTCGCGGTTACCGACCTTGATCAGCTCGCGGGTCATGAACTCCGGGCCCTGCTCGGGCACCGGCAGGCCGGCACCCTTGAGGCGTTCACGCGGTACTTCTTCCTTCTGCACCACTTCACCGACGACCACGTGGTCGGCCTGGCCCGGCACCTTGTAGGTGGCCTGGACCAAGTCGGCCGGCCAGAAGTGGCCCAGGCCGCGCACGGCGATCACGGCCAGCAGGCCGACGGTCATGATGACCGCCATGGCGACCGCGCCACCACTGATCCAGACGCCGGGGGCGCCGCTCTTGAACCAGCCTTTGAGGGAATCCTTTTTCACGGATCTCTACCTTTCTATCAAAGCGACGAGTATTTCTTGCGCAGGCGCTGGCGAATCAGCTCGGCCAGGGTGTTCATCACGAAGGTGAACATCAGCAGCACGAGGGCGGCGAGGAACAGCACACGATAGTGGCTGCCGCCGACTTCCGATTCGGGCATTTCCACGGCCACGTTGGCGGCCAGGGTGCGCATGCCCTCGAACAGGTTCATCTCCATCACCGGGGTGTTGCCGGTGGCCATCAGCACGATCATGGTCTCGCCCACCGCACGGCCCATGCCGATCATCAGCGCCGAGAAGATACCCGGGCTCGCGGTGAGGATGACCACGCGGGTCAGGGTCTGCCACGGCGTGGCGCCCAGGGCCAGCGAACCCAGGGTCAGGCTGCGCGGCACGCTGAACACGGCGTCTTCGGCGATGGAATAGATGTTCGGGATGACCGCGAAGCCCATGGCGATACCGACCACCAGGGCGTTGCGCTGGTCGTAGGTTATGCCAAGATCGTTGCTGATCCACAGGCGCATGTCGCCCTTGAAGAACCAGCTCTCGAGGAGCGGGCTCATGTACAGGGCGAACCAACCGATCACCAGGATCACCGGGATCAGGATCGCCGCTTCCCAGCCATCCGGGATACGCAGGCGGATCGACTCCGGCAGGCGGCTCCAGCTGAAGCCGGCGAGCAGGATGCCGATCGGCATGATCACGAACAGGCTGAACACGCCCGGCAGGTGGCCTTCGAGGTACGGCGCGAGGAACAGGCCGGCGAAGAAGCCGAGGATCACCGTCGGCATCGCTTCCATCAGCTCGATCACCGGCTTGACCTTGCGGCGCATGCCCGGGGCCATGAAGTAGGCGGTGTAGATGGCGGCGGCGATGGCCAGCGGCGCAGCCAGGATCATCGCGTAGAACGCGGCCTTGAGCGTACCGAAGGTCAGCGGCGACAGGCTCAGCTTGGGTTCGAAGTCGGTGTTCGAGGCGGTCGACTGCCAGACGTATTTAGGCTCGTCGTAGTTCTCGTACCAGACCTTGCCCCACAGCGCGCTGAAGGAGATCTCCGGGTGCGGGTTGCGCAGGCTCAGCGGCAGCAGCTTGCCGCCTTCCTCGATGATGATGCGGTTGGCGCGTGGCGACAGGGCCAGCACGCCCGCGCCTTCGGCGACCGACTCGACCAGCAGGGTGCGGTGCGCGGTGCTGTGGAACACGCCCAGCTTGCCTTCGCTGTCCAGGGCGATGAAGCCCTTGCGGCGCTCTTCGGCGTCGATCTGCACCACCGGGGCCTTGCCCAGCTGGAAGCTGCGGATCAGCTTGAAGCGCGACTCGCCATCCGGATCGCGAGCCATGAACCACTGGCTCAGGCCACCCTTGGAGTCACCGAAGATCAGCGAGATGCCGCCGACCAGCTGGGCGGTCGCGGTGATCTCGGCGTTGCCGTCTTCCAGCAGCTTGTAGCGGCCATTGAGGCTCTTGTCGCGCAGGCTGAACACATCGGCGGTGGCGCGGCCGTTGACCACGTACAGCCACTGCTGGCGCGGGTCGATGAAGATGTTCTTCACCACCTCGGTCATCTGCGGCAGCTCGATGCGGTTCTGCTCGATGGTGACCTCGTCGGTCATCATGTTCTCGGTGCGCGACAGTTCGAGCACCTGCAGGTGCGCGCCGGTGGAACCGGCCAGCAACAGGGTGTCGCCATTGACGTTGACGCTCACGTGTTCCAGCGCGCGGCCCTGGTCATCCAGGGTGAACAGGTCCTGACCATAGGGGTAGTCGATACCCGGCTCGATGGTCTTCTTGTTGTCCGGATAGGTGATCTTGTAGGTGTGATGGAACACCAGCGCCTGGCCGTTGGACAGGCCCAGCACCACCAGCGGGCTGCCGGGCTGGTCGGTACTGATCGAGCTGACCTGGGCGCCGGCGGGCAGTGGCAGGTCGACGCGCTTCAGTTCATTGCCGGTCTTGGTATCGAAGAACAGCGCCTGGCCCTTGTCGGACACGCGCATGCCCACGAGGTTCTGCTCCTCGAGGGCGATCATCAGGGGTTTGCCGGCGTCCTGTTGCAGCCAGGTCGGCTCCAGGGCTTTCTTGCTGGTCAACTCGGCACCCTGGAACAGCGGCAGCACCACGTAGGCCAGGTAGAAGAAGATCAGCGTGATCGCAGCCAGCACGGCAAGGCCGCCCACCAGGACGTACCAGCGGGTCAGACGGTCCTTGAGGGCGCGCATGCGGCGCTTGCGTTGCAACTCGGGCGTATTGAAATCAATGCGCACGGGAGGAGAATTTTGGGTCATTGTGGAGTTGGCCAGATCATTCATGCGCACACCCTAGCGGTCCCGTATGACAAAAACATGACAGTGCAGTGACGCAAAAAAGCCCGCCGCTCAGGAGCCCTGGCTTCGGACTAAGGAATTCGTGGAGGAGGCCGGGCATAGTTGGCACCGGCCTCATCCTCAGTTACTTACTTCTTTGCAACGTTACCCGCGTGGGACAGGCCCAGGTCGGCCAGGGTCTTGTCGACCACTTTGGCTGGCAGCGGGATGTAGCCGTCCTTCACGACAACTTGCTGGCCGGCCTGCGACAGCACCAGCTTGACGAACTCGGCTTCCAGCGGGGCCAGAGGCTTGTTCGGGGCCTTGTTGACGTAGACGTAGAGGAAGCGCGACAGCGGGTAGGTGCCGTTCAGGGCGTTGGCTTCGTTGTCTTCAACGAAGGCGCCGCCTTCTTTCTTGGCCAGGGCCACGGTCTTGACGCTGGCGGTCTTGTAGCCGATGCCCGAGTAGCCGATGCCGTTCAGCGAGGAGCTGATCGACTGCACGACCGAGGCCGAGCCAGGCTGTTCGTTGACGTTAGGCTTGAAGTCGCCTTTGCACAGGGCTTCTTCCTTGAAGTAGCCGTAGGTACCCGATACCGAGTTGCGGCCGAACAGCTGCACTGGCTTGTTGGCCAGGTCGCCGGTCACGCCCAGGTCGCCCCAGGTCTTGACGTCAGCCTTGGCGCCGCACAGGCGGGTGGAGGAGAAGATGGCGTCAACCTGAGCCATGGTCAGGCCCTTGATCGGGTTGTCCTTGTGCACGAACACGGCCAGGGCGTCGACGGCGACCGGGATGGCGGTCGGCTTGTAGCCGTACTTCTGCTCGAAGGCCTGCAGCTCGACGTCCTTCATCTTGCGGCTCATCGGGCCCAGGTTGGCGGTGCCTTCGGTCAGCGCGGGTGGCGCGGTCGAGGAGCCGGCGGCCTGGATCTGGATGTTTACGTTCGGATATTCCTTCTTGTAGGCCTCGGCCCACAGGGTCATCAGGTTCGCGAGGGTGTCGGAACCGACGCTGGAGAGGTTGCCCGATACACCGGTGGTCTTGGTGTAGGTCGGGATTGCAGGATCGACAGCGGCGACCGCATTGGCGGCAGCGACGCCAGCGGCGGCAAAGGTCAGGGCCGCCATCAAACGCTTCAGTTTCATGCCTTGCTCCTAGCAGGAATATCGTGGGTTGTGAGATGGAACGGGCCCAAGTATCTGCAGGCCGCATGAACACTCTATGACTCGAATGTGACAATTGGATGAAAGGCCATCACCGGTTATCCGGGATGGCCTTTCAAGATGTTTCTGGAGGGGGTCGGAGCACGCCCCTGTAGGAGCGGCCTTGCGCCGCGAAAGGGCTGCAAAGCAGCCCCCGACGTTCTTGCAGGAGGCCGAGATCCTGGGGCCGCTGCGCGCCCCTTTCGCGGCACGAGGCCGCTCCTACAGGTCCGCGATTTTTGTTCGGCTCAGCGCTTGTTGACGAGCAGATAGGTACCAACCAGCAGACCAACGGCACACAGGCACGCCACATAATAGGCCGGTGCCATAGGGCTGAACTTGAGCAGCGCGGTCACCACCATCGGCGTCAGCCCGCCAAAGATCGCGTAGGCCAGGTTGTAGGAGAACGACAGGCCACTGAAGCGCACCACTGGCGGGAAGGCCTTGACCATCACGTAGGGCACGGCGCCGACGATACCCACGCACAGGCCAGTCAGGGCGTACAGCGGGAACAGCAGGTCCGGTCGAGTCGGCAGGCTGTGGTAGAAGGCCCAGGACGACGCCAGCAGCGCCAGGCTGCCGACGATGAACACGCGCCCGGCGCCGAAACGGTCGGCAAGGCTGCCAGCCCCGATGCAGCCCAGGCTGAGCAGCACGATGGCCAGGCTGTTGGCCTTGAGCGAATCGGTGGGGCTGACGTGATAGATGCTCTGCAGCAAGGCCGGGGTCATCAGGATGATCACCACGATGCCTGCCGACAGCAGCCAGGTGAGCAGCATCGACAGGATGATCGCGCCGCGGTGGTCGCGCAGCACCGCGCGCAGCGGCAGTTCCTCGGCCAGCGCCTTGCGCGCCTGCATCTCGGCGAACACCGGGGTTTCATGCAGCCAGCGGCGCAGGTAGACCGCGAAGAAGCCGAACACCCCACCGAGCAGGAACGGGATACGCCAGGCAAAGTCCGCCACTTCGTACGGGGTATAGATCGTGTTGATCAGCGTCGCCACCAGCGAGCCAAGCAGGATGCCCGAGGTCAGGCCCGCGGTCAGGGTGCCGCAGGCATAGCCGGTGTTGCGCGCCGGCACGTGCTCGGAGACGAACACCCAGGCCCCCGGCACCTCGCCGCCGATGGCCGCGCCCTGGATCACCCGCATCAACAACAGCAGAATCGGTGCCCACAGGCCGATCTGCTCATAGGTGGGCAGCAGGCCCATCACCAGGGTCGGCACGGCCATCAGGAAGATGCTCAGGGTGAACATCTTCTTGCGTCCGAGCAGGTCGCCGAAGTGGGCCATGACGATGCCGCCCAGGGGGCGGGCCAGGTAGCCGGCGGCGAAGATGCCGAAAGTCTGCATCAGGCGCAGCCATTCGGGCATGTCGGCCGGGAAGAACAGTTTGCCGACCACCGTGGCGAAGAACACGAAGATGATGAAGTCGTAGAACTCCAGGGCCCCGCCGAGGGCGGACAGCGAGAGGGTCTTGTAGTCACTGCGGGACAACGGCCGGGACGGCTGCTCGATACTGCTCTGCACGGAGGTCATCGCTGTTCTTTCTCTTGTAGGTCTGCGGACCGCTTGGCATGCGGCTTCTGGATTGGCTAGGCAGCGAAGATAGCAAATTGCCGAGCCGCGCTCATAGCGGTACAAAATCCGTACAGATATTCATGAATGTGCGGTCGTCGCTGGCTGTGCAGGTATATATACTGCCCGCTCGTAGGAAAAGGTTGCTTCCATTGTGGGAAGTTGTGCGAAAACGTCGGTCATTGTTGTCAGACTGTTTCGCAGAGTTTCCCTTTGGCCGCCTCGCGAAGCGAAATCAGCGTAGTATGCGTGTTGCTGAATCGTTTTTACGGCGTCCTTCATTGCGCCACCAACGAAGCTTCACGGGTCAGAGGCCCCACGGCATGATTGAGCTCGAACAAGAAGATCCTATCCCGCAGGGCGACCTGGCCTTGCAGATCACCGCGCTGCCACGCGAGACCAATGGTTTCGGCGATATCTTCGGCGGCTGGCTGGTCGCCCAGATGGACCTGGCCGGCACCGCCATGGCCAGCCGCGTCGCCGGTGGCCGAGTGGCCACGGTGGCCATCGACCGCATGGCCTTCCTGGTGCCGGTGGCGGTGGGCGCGCAGCTGTCCTTCTATACCCAGACCCTGGAGATCGGCCGCAGCTCGATCCAGATGATGGTCGAAGTGTGGAGCGACGACCCGCTGTCCAGCGAATGGCGCAAGGTCACCGAAGCCGTGTTCGTGTTCGTCGCCATCGACGGCAGCGGTCGCACCCGCTCGGTGCCTCGTCGCTGAGCCGAGCGAGCGGTAAACTCATTGCACGTCACCGGGTCCAACGGCCTGACAGACAATCAATGAGATGAGCGCAATGGCTAACTTCACGGTCGAGACCGAGCTTCACGGCGAACTCAATTGCTGGCGCATCACCAGCGAGCATGCCGAACTATTGATCGCCCAGCAGGGCGCGCAGGTCCTCAGCTACCAGCGGATCGGCGAACCGCCGCTGCTGTGGCTGAGCGACCAGGCCATCTTGCGCAAGGGCAAGTCGGTGCGCGCCGGCGCACCGGTGTGCTGGCCATGGTTCGGCATCTTCGAGCGCAACCCGGATTCGGTCAAAGCCATGTTCAAGGGCGAGCAGCCACCGACCCACGGCCTGGTGCGCGGGCGCGACTGGCAGTTGCTGGGGGCCGAGGAGC
Source organism: Pseudomonas sp. NMI760_13 (assembly GCF_021283245.1). Lineage (NCBI taxonomy): Bacteria > Pseudomonadati > Pseudomonadota > Gammaproteobacteria > Pseudomonadales > Pseudomonadaceae > Pseudomonas > Pseudomonas sp. NMI760_13. The sequence goes on from NZ_JAJSRC010000006.1 coordinate 79,141, forward strand.
GCGGCGAAAGCCTGCACATCGAATTCGAACTGCCCGAAGCCCAGGGCAACCTCCCGGGCTGGGTCCACAAGGTCCAGCTCAAGCTGCTGGTGGAACTGGGTGACCAGCTGAAGCTGACCCTGACCAGCCACAACCTCGGCAATACCGATGTCACCCTGAGCCAGGCCCTGCACAGCTACTTCGCGGTAAGCGACGTGCGCCAGGTACAGGTGCAAGGTGTGGACGGGTTGGCCTATATCGAAACCCTGGCCAACTGGGAGCAACGCCAACAGCAGGGCAACCTGGGCTTCGCGGGCGAGACCGATCGCATCTACCTGAACGCCCCTGAGCGCCTGGCCATCGTCGACCCACACTGGAACCGCCGCATCACCCTGCAGGCCGGCGGCTCACGCACCGCAGTGATCTGGAACCCCTGGACCGAGCGCGCCCGCGACCTGCCGGACATGGCCGACGATGGCTGGCAGCGCATGCTGTGCATCGAGACGGCGAATGTGATGGACGACGTGGTGGTGCTCAAGCCGGGGGCGAGCCATGCGATGAGCGTGGCGATCGGTAGCGAAGTGCTCTGATCCGTAATTTTCAGAGTCAGTGCCGCCCCTTTCGCGGGTAAACCCGCTCCCACAGGCCCTCCACTGTTCTCAAGGTCAGTGAAATACCTGTGGGAGCGGGTTTACCCGCGAAGAGGCCGGCACAGGTAAATCAGAGGTCGGCATCCTCCACCACCCTAACCTGCCCCGCCTCCAATGCATACGCCGCATCCGCCAGGTCATTGCTGACCGTCTCCACCTTCAGCGTGCCGGTCACCCACAACGGCGTGTAGATGTCGTCGATCTTCAAACCTTTCGGATAACGCACCAGCACCAGCTGGTTCGGCGGCGGCGGCGGTACGTGGATGCAAGCGCCCGGGTACGGCACCAGGAAGAACAGCGTGCTGTTGCCCTTGGCATCGCTCTCCAGCGGCACCGGATACCCGCCCAGGCGGATCTGCTTGCCGTTCATCGCTGCCACGGTCTTGGTCGAGTACATCACCGCAGGCAAGCCCTTGCTCTGCTTCAGGCCACCCTTGGCAGTAAAGGTCCCCTGGGCTTCCGGGGAGTCGTGGTCGATCTCGGGCATCTGCTCGAGGGCTTTCTGGTCCGACTTGGGCATCAGCTCAAGCCAGTCGGTCTCGGGCAGTTCGGCATGGGCCAGGGCGCTGGCCAACAGCAGGGGGACGAGGAATAACGCACGCATGGGAATGCTCGACAACTCGGGATTGAATTGCCGGGCATTCTAGCCTGTGTTCAGTTCTTCTTGATGAAGCCGTAGATCACCAGAAGGATGATGGCGCCGACCAGGGCCCCGAAGAAGCCTGCGGCCTGTCCGGCCTGGTAGATGCCCAGGGCTTGCCCGCCATAGGTGGCGGCCAGGGAGCCGGCGATGCCGAGGAGGATGGTCATGATCCAGCCCATGCTGTCGTCACCCGGTTTCAGGAAACGCGCCAGCAGGCCGACGATCAGGCCGATGAAGATGGTTCCAATGATGCCCATGGCAATCCCTCTGTGATGAACATGAAACATGCCAAAGCCTAGTCAGCGCTTTGGCATGTTGCCATCTCAGAGCGGCATTGCCGGGCAGAAGTTCGATCAGCCGGCGATCAACGCCTCTACTTCGGCGATCTTGGCCTTTAGGGTGGCCATGTCGGCGCAGCGCAGGGTGGCATGGCCGACCTTGCGTCCGACCTTGAACGCCTTGCCGTAGTGGTGCAGGTGGCAATCGTCGATGGCCACGACCTTGTCCACCGGCGGCACTTCGCCGATGAAGTTGAGCATGGCGCTCTCGCCGACCTTGGCGGTCGAACCCAGCGGCAGGCCGGCGACGGCGCGCAGGTGGTTCTCGAACTGGCTGCACTCGCTGCCTTCGATGGTCCAGTGCCCGGAGTTGTGCACGCGCGGGGCGATCTCGTTGGCCTTCAGGCCGCCGTCGACTTCGAAGAACTCGAAGGCCATGACGCCGACATAGTCCAGCTTCTGCAGCACGCGACCGACGTAGTCTTCGGCCAGGGCCTGCAGCGGGTGCGCGTCGCTGGCCACCGACAGTTTCAGGATGCCGCTGTCGTGGGTGTTGTGCACCAGCGGATAGAAGCGGGTTTCGCCATCGCGGGCACGCACGGCCACCAGCGACACTTCGCCGGTGAACGGCACGAAACCTTCCAGCAGGCAGGGCACGCTACCCAGCTCGGCGAAGGTATCGACCACGTCCTCAGGCTTGCGCAGGACCTTCTGGCCCTTGCCGTCATACCCCAGGGTGCGGGTCTTGAGCACGGCCGGCAGGCCGATGCTGGCGACGGCCGCATCCAGGTCTTCCTGCGAGAGGATGTCGGCGAAAGCCGGGGTCGGAATCCCCAGGTCGCGGAACATGCTCTTCTCGAACAGACGATCACGGGCGATGCGCAGGGCCTCGGCACTCGGGTAGACCGGCACAAACTGCGAGAGAAAGGCGACGGTTTCCGCCGGCACGCTCTCGAACTCGAAGGTTACCAGGTCGACTTCGTCGGCCAGCTGGCGCAGGTGGTCCTGGTCGCCGTAGTCGGCGCGCAGGTGCTCGCCCAGCGGGGCGGCGCAGGCGTCCGGGGCCGGGTCGAGGAAGGCGAAGTTCATGCCCAGCGGGGTGCCCGCCAGGGCCAGCATGCGGCCCAGTTGGCCGCCACCGATTACACCGATCTTCATAGCGTCAACCTCAAGCCTGGCGCGGGTCTGGATTGTCCAGCACGGTGTCGGTCTGCTCGGTGCGGAACTGCTTGAGCGCCGCGTGGAACTGCGGGTACTTGGCGCCCAGGATGCTCGCCGACAGCAGCGCGGCGTTGATCGCGCCGGCCTTGCCGATGGCCAGGGTGGCTACCGGCACGCCGGCCGGCATCTGCACGATCGACAGCAGCGAATCGACACCCGACAGCATCGACGACTGCACCGGCACGCCCAGCACCGGCAGGTGGGTCTTGGCGGCGCACATGCCTGGCAGGTGGGCGGCGCCGCCGGCACCGGCGATGATCACCTCGATGCCGCGGCCTTCGGCCTCCTCGGCGTACTGGAACAGCAGGTCCGGGGTACGGTGGGCGGAAACCACCTTCACCTCGTAGGGGATGCCGAGTTTTTCCAGCATATCGGCGGTGTGGCTAAGGGTGGACCAATCGGACTTGGAGCCCATGATCACGCCAACCAGTGCACTCATCGTCGAGCCTCTTCGCTTGTGCGCCCGCAGGCGCGTCAAAAAACAACAAGCCACGCGGGACGACCGGCGTGGCTTGTTTGCTGATCATGACCGGATCTATCCGGTCGAGGGGCCGCGCAGTATAGCGTAACGCGAGGCGATCACGGCACCCCCGGCGACCAACTGTCGCCCTTATTTTTCGGGGGTTTGGCTGACTTTCGGGTCAACTGAGCCGCCCTCCAGCTTGCGCCACAGCAACCGCACGTTGGCCTTGCGCACCAGCGCGCAGCGATACAGGCGGATTTCCAGCGGCACATGCCACTGGCTGCCGCCACAGATCACCAGTTCGCCGCGCTCCAGCTCACCACGCATCGACAGCCTCGGCACCCAGGCGATGCCCATGCCTTCGAGGGCCATGCTCTTGAGACTGTCGGCCATCGCGGTTTCATAGACAGTGGTATAGCGCAGGTTGCGCTGGCGCAGCAGCAGATTGACCGAACGGCCGAGAAAGGCGCCGGCGCTATAGGCCAGCAGCGGCACGCTACCCTCGCCCTCCAGGTCGAACAGCGGCTTGCCGTCCGGGCCCACCGCGCACACCGGAAGCATTTCGGTGGTGCCCATGTGCAATGAGGGGAATATCTCGGCGTCCATCTGCAGGGCGGCGTCCGGGTCATAGAAAGCCAGCATCAGGTCGCAGCCACCTTCGCGCAATGCATGAACGGCATCACCGACGTTGGTGGCCACCAGGCGCGTGGCGATGTTCAAGCCATCGTTGCGCAACTGCGCCACCCAGCGCGGGAAAAAGCCCGACGCCAGGGAGTGCGCCGCCGACACCTGGATCACCTCGCCCTGCCCGCCTTCGAGGTGATGCAAATGGCGGAGAACTTCGCTCAACTGGTCGACAACGGTACGCGCAGTGACGAGAAACAGCTGACCGGCTTCGGTCAGTTCGATGGGTGTGCGGGAACGATTCACTAAGGTCAGCCCCAGCGCCGCCTCCAGGCTGCGTATACGTCGGCTGAAGGCCGGCTGGGTGACAAAACGGCGCTCGGCCGCCTGGGAAAAACTGCGGGTGGAGGCCAAGGCACTGAAGTCTTCCAGCCATTTGCTTTCGAGGTTCATCGACTACTCCGCAACGCGTGCACCAAAATGGAACACGCTCGATTGTCAATCGGCGTCACATCAAACCGTATGCCGTTTGTGCATAGGTTAGCGTGCAACAGCATTGGCCGCAAAATCCGGGCAGCCCTAGCATTGGCGCCATTCCGGCAGGTGCCGGGTCAAAATCGAGATGATATCCATCATGTCCTCCGCTGCATCGTTCCGCGTCGAAAAAGATCTGCTTGGTACCCTTGAAGTCCCTGCCGATGCCTACTACGGCATCCAGACTCTGCGCGCTGCCAACAACTTCCACCTCTCCGGCGTTCCGCTGTCGCACTACCCGAAACTGGTAGTCGGCCTGGCGATGGTCAAGCAGGCTGCTGCTGACGCCAACCGTGAGCTGGGGCACCTGAGCGATGCCAAGCACGCTGCCATCACTGCAGCCTGCGCCCGACTGATCAAGGGTGACTTCCACGATCAGTTCGTCGTGGACATGATCCAGGGCGGTGCTGGCACCTCCACCAACATGAACGCCAACGAAGTCATCGCCAACGTCGCGCTGGAGCACATGGGCCACCAGAAAGGTGAGTACCAGTACCTGCACCCGAACAACGACGTGAACATGGCGCAGTCGACCAACGACGCCTACCCGACCGCGATCCGTCTGGGCTTGCTGCTGGGTCACGACGCCCTGCTGGCCAGCCTCGACAGCCTGATCCAGGCCTTCGCCGCCAAGGGTAAAGAGTTCGACCACGTACTGAAGATGGGCCGCACCCAGCTGCAGGACGCCGTGCCGATGACCCTGGGCCAGGAATTCCGCGCCTTCGCCACCACCATGACCGAAGACCTGCAGCGCCTGCGCTCGCTGGCTCCGGAACTGCTGACCGAAATCAACCTGGGCGGCACCGCCATCGGTACCGGCATCAACGCCGACCCGGGCTACCAGATGCTGGCCGTTCAGCGCCTGGCGATCATCAGCGGCCAGCCGCTGGTCCCGGCTGCCGACCTGATCGAAGCCACCTCCGACATGGGCGCCTTCGTGCTGTTCTCCGGCATGCTCAAGCGCACCGCAGTCAAGCTGTCGAAGATCTGCAACGATCTGCGCCTGCTGTCCAGCGGCCCACGCACCGGCATCAACGAGATCAACCTGCCGGCGCGCCAGCCAGGCAGCTCGATCATGCCAGGCAAGGTCAACCCGGTGATCCCGGAAGCCGTCAACCAGGTGGCCTTCGCCATCATGGGCAACGACCTGGCGCTGACCGTCGCCGCCGAAGGTGGCCAGCTGCAGCTGAACGTGATGGAACCGCTGATCGCCTACAAGATCTTCGACTCGATCCGCCTGCTGCAACGCGCCATGGACATGCTGCGCGAGCACTGCATCGTCGGCATCACCGCCAACGAACAGCGCTGCCGTGAACTGGTCGAGCACTCGATCGGCCTGGTCACCGCCCTGAACCCGTACATCGGCTACGAAAACGCCACCCGTATCGCCCGCGTCGCCCTGGAAACCGGCCGCGGTGTACTGGAACTGGTGCGCGAAGAGAAGCTGCTGGACGAAGAGATGCTCAACGACATCCTGCGTCCGGAAAACATGATCGCTCCCCGTCTGGTTCCGCTGAAGGCGTAACCCAGACCGCTGCAAACAGTCTCACCAGGTCGAGGGACTAGACACCTCTCAACCTTTCAAGGGCCCGAGCGCACGCTCCGGGCCCTTTTTTTGTACCTGCACTTCAAGCCATGCGCGCCCCCTGTAGGAGCGGCCTTGTGCCGCGAAAGGGCCGCAAAGCGGCCCCGCCGATCTTTGCGTCAATGCTGAAATCCCGGGGCTGCCATGCAGCCCTTTCGCGGCACAAGGCCGCTCCTACAGTCTCGGGCGGCACACAACTTGCTCCATTATCCGCTCAGCCCAATGGGACGCCGAGCATGCTGCACAGCCACCTCACCACCCTCAACGCGGTTTCGCTGATCCTCCAGGTGTTCCAGGAGGCCGGCGTCGACTCGCGGCAGCTGCTCGCCGGCAGCGGCATAGGCCCGGCGGACCTGGGCCACGCCGATGCGCGCATCACCACCCAGCAGGAGCTGCAGGTGTGCGCCAACGCCGTGGCCAGACGCGAGGACATCGGCCTGGAACTGGGCCGACGGATGCATGTTTCGTGCTACGGGATGCTGGGTTACGCCCTGCTCTCCAGTGCCACTTTGGGTGACGCCCTGCGCCTGGCGCTGAGTTACCCGGCACTGCTGGGAACAGTCTTCCAGCTGCGCCTGGTGGACGACGGCCAGCGGGTCTGGCTCTGCGCCAGCGATCATTACGACGCCCCCGGCCTTGCCGCCTTCAACGCCGAGTTCTGCCTGGTGTCGCTGAAAGTGATCTGCGATGACCTGCTCGGCCGCCCGCTGCCGCTGCTGGCGGCGCGCTTCGAACACTCGCGCCCCGGCTACCACACGCTCTACGACGGTGCATTCCAGTGCCCGCTCGGCTTCGAGGCCGGCGATAACGCCTTCGCCTTCGAGCGCCGCTGGCTGGACATGCCGCTGCCGCTGGCCGACCCGATCACCCACAAGGCCATGGGCGAACGCTGCCGGCGCCTGAACCTGGAGTTCACCGGACGCCAGGCCTGGCTCGGGCGCATTCGCCAGTTGCTGGTCCAACAGCTGGATGCCGCTCCCGGGCTGGAGGGGCTGGCACGGCAGATGAACTGCTCGTCGCGCACCTTGCGCCGGCACCTGCAGGCGCTGGGCAGCAGTTATCAACAGCTGCTCGACGAGTTGCGCTTCGAACGGGCCAAGCAACTGCTGGCCGAAGACCAGATGCCGATCTATCGCATTGCCGAATCGCTGGGGTTCAGCGAGACGGCGAGTTTCAGGCATGCCTTCCAGCGTTGGAGCGGCGTGGCGCCCAGTCATTTCCGCGGTTGATCTGAGCCGACCCTATCGCGGGGCAAGCCCGCTCCCACGGAAGATCTGGCGTGGGAGCGGGCTTGCCCCGCGATGAGGCCAGCACATGCCTTGGCCACATCGATCCCCTTTTGGCCATCCGCACCGTTCTCTCCTCACTGGCCCACCCAGCAGAATGGCCTCACGCCAGTCATAAACGGAGAACAACAAATGCTGACGGTCTATTCCGATGACCACCGCCTGCACCATGGCCGCTGCGAGCTGATCGACGGCCAGCTGATGCCCTGCTTTGAAATGCCCTCCCGCGCCGACCACGTCCTGGAGCAGGTGCAAAGGCGCAACCTCGGCCCTGTGCAAGGCCCCACCGATTTCGGCCGCGCTCCGCTGCAACGCATCCACAGCACCGACTACCTGAACTTCTTCGAAGGCGCCTGGGCCCGCTGGGCCGCACTGGGCCACGACGGCGACCTGCTGCCCTTCACCTGGCCGGCGCGCACCCTGCGCCAGGTCAAGCCCACCGGCCTGCACGGCGAACTCGGCTACTACAGCTTCGATGCCGGCGCGCCGATCACCGCCGGTACCTGGCAGGCCGCCTACAGCGCAGCGCAAGTGGCCCTGACCGCCCAGGCCGCGATCCAGCAAGGCGCCTACGCGGCCTTCGCCCTGTGCCGCCCGCCGGGACACCACGCCGCCGCCGAGGTGATGGGTGGCTACTGCTACCTGAACAACGCCGCCATCGCCGCCCAGGCCTTTCTCGACCAGGGCCGGCGCAAGGTGGCCATCCTCGATGTCGACTACCACCACGGCAACGGCACCCAGGACATCTTCTACACCCGCAACGATGTGTTCTTCGCCTCAATCCACGGCGACCCGCAGGACGAGTTCCCGTTCTTCCTGGGCTATGCCGACGAGGTCGGCGAAGGCGCGGGTGAAGGCTGCAACATCAATTACCCACTGCCCGCCGGCAGTGACTGGGCGGCCTGGAGCGCGGCACTGGAAGCCGCCTGCCAGCGCATCGCCACCTACGATGCGGATGTACTAGTGATCTCGCTCGGCGTCGACACCTTCAAGGACGACCCGATCTCCCAGTTCAAGCTCGACAGCCCGGACTACCTGGAGATGGGCAAGCGCATCGCCCTGCTGGGCAAGCCGACCTTGTTCGTGATGGAGGGCGGCTACGCTGTGGAGGAAATCGGCATCAACGCGGTCAATGTGCTGGAAGGCTTCCAGCGCGCCCAGCCAGGAGCCTGAACATGGTCCGACTCAAGCGTCTGCTCGCCCCGCTCATCACCGCCGGCCTGCTCGCCGGCGCGCTCCAGGCCCACGCCGACCAGCGCACCCTGCGGGTCTACAACTGGTTCGACTACATCACCCCGCAGACCCTCACCGACTTCCAGAAGGACAGCGGGGTGAAACTGGTCTACGACATCTTCGACACCAACGAGGCGCTGGAGGCCAAACTGCTGACCGGCAACTCCGGCTACGACGTGGTGGTGCCGTCCAATGTGTTCCTCGCCAAGCAGATCGAGGCCGGCGTGTTCCAGCCGCTCGATCGCACCAAGCTGCCCAACTGGCAACATCTGGACCCGGCGCTGATGAAGCTGATCGAGGCCAACGATCCCGGCAACAAGTTCGCCGTGCCCTACATGTACGGCACCGTGCTGATCGGCTTCAACCCGGACAAGGTCAAGGCCGTGCTCGGCGACAACGCTCCGGTGGACAGCTGGGACCTGATCTTCAAGCCGGAGAACATCGCCAAGCTCAAGCAATGCGGCGTGGCACTGCTCGACTCGCCGTCGGAGATCCTGCCGCTGGCCCTGTCGTACCTGGGCCTGGACCCCAACAGCGGCAAGCCGGCCGACTACCAGAAGGCCCAGGACCTGCTGCTGAAGATTCGCCCGCATGTCACCTACTTCCACTCCTCCAAGTACATGGCCGACATTGCCAACGGCGACATCTGCGTGGCGGTGGGCTATTCGGGCAGCTTCTCCCAGGCCGCCAACCGCGCCCACGAGGCGAAGAACGGCGTAGTGGTGGACATGCGCCTGCCCAGGGAAGGCGCACCGATCTGGTTCGACATGCTGGCAATCCCGAAGAATGCCGCCAACCCGGAGGATGCCCATGCCTTCATCAACTACCTGCTGCGGCCTGAGGTGATCGCGCCGATCAGCGATTTCGTCGGCTACCCGAACCCGAACAAGGATGCGACCGACAAGGTCAGCCCGGCGATCCGCAACAACCCGAACCTGTACCCGACGGCGGAGGCGATGGCCAAGCTGTATACCCTCAAGCCGTTGCCGCGGGATGCCGAACGGGCACGGACGCGGGCCTGGACCAAGATCAAGTCCGGTACCTGAACACCATCGCGGGGCAAGCCCGCTCCCACGCCGATTGTGTTGGCTGCGTGGGAGCGGGCTTGCCCCGCGATGGCTAGCGCCAGGTCTTGCGCAGGCGCATCAAAGCCTGCGCAATCTCCCCCTCCGGCACCGCGGCAAACCCCAGCACCAGCCCCGCCCTTTTATCCACAGGCTCCTCGCTGTCCTCCAGCCAGTAGCTGCTCAGCGGATTGACCTCCACCCCCACCGCTTCCGCCCGAGCCACCAGGTCCTGTTCCTGCGCGAAGTTATCCACATCCACCTTCACATGAAGCCCCGCCGCCACCACCGGCATGGCCCCCAGCCCCGGCACATCCTGTGGCCAGCCAGCCTGGAGCACATTGCGCCGCGCCAGCGCAGCCCGGCGCATGCGGCGGACATGCCGCTGGAAATGCCCCTGGGCCATGAACTGCGCCATCACGCACTGGGTACCAACCTCCGAATGGCGCACCGCCAGCGCCCGGCATTGACTGAACGCCTGCACCAGACGCCCAGGGAGCACCAGGTATCCCAGGCGCAGGGCCGGCAGGGCGATCTTGCCAAAGGTCCCCACGTACAGCACGCGCCCTTGGCGGTCCAGCGCGGCCAGTGGCGCCAGCGGCGCACCGCTGTAACGGTACTCGCCGTCGTAGTCGTCCTCGAGGATCCAGCCATCCTGGCGCTCGGCCCAGGCCAGCAACGACAGGCGACGAGCCAGGCTCATGGTGATACCCGTGGGGTACTGGTGGGCAGGCGTCACGTAGGCCAGCCGGCACTCGGGCATCTCGGCCAGTCTCGCGCAGTCCATGCCCTCGGCATCCACCGGCACACCCCTGAGCGTCGCCCCAGCCATCGCGAACGCATGCCCGGCAGCCCGGTACCCCGGGTTTTCCACAGCCACGCCATCGCCAGGCTGCAACAGCAGCTGTGCACAAAGGCTGATGGCCTCCTGCGCGCCACTGGTGATCACAATTTGTTCAGCCGCGCAGTAAAGCCCCCGCGAGCGTCGCAGGTAGGTGGCAATCAACTCGCGCAGCTGCCACTCACCCGCCGGGTCGCCATAACCCAGCATCGCCGGGTCGGGATTTCGCCAGAAACCCGCTTGCAGCTTGGCCCACACCTCGAACGGGAACAGGTCGAACGCCGGCACACCCACGCGAAAAGCCCTGGGTGCCCCGCCCCTGGGCAGCGGCAAATGATGATTTTTCAGACGTTGCAGGGGCTCGCTGATGACAGCCTGACTGGATAAATCCTCAGTATCCGCAGTGCGAAATGTGGATAAGTCTGTTGATAAACCCAGGGATAACCCTGTTGATAATTGTGTGGATAGTTTCGGTAGCTGGCTCACATAGGTGCCATCGCCGACCCGGCTCTCGATGAAGCCTTCGGCATACAGCTGGTCGTAGGCCCGCACCACGCTGTTTCGCGACAGCGTCAGCATCGCCGCCAGGTCGCGGGTGGCCGGCAACCGCGTGCCGCTGCCCAAACGCCCATCCAAAACCCTGGCGCGCAAGGCATGGTAGAGCTGCTGGCTCAGCCCGCGGCGGCGGTCCAGGACGATACCCGTGGGGTCGAAAGGCAGAGGATGGCAACGTTCGATCATGGCATTGGACCTATGAAAACAGCCGTGAATGGCTCTTACCCAGAGCCAATAGCCTGCCTAGCATGGAGCCATTCAACAAGGACATCCAGCATGTACAACAACAAGCCCCACCAGGAACACGACCTCGACCGCCTGCACCGGCACATGCTGCAAACCCGCCTGGCGCTGCTGGTCAGCCAGGGTGAACAGGGCCTGCTGGCCACCCACCTGCCGGTACTGGTCGAGACCGGCGAAGGCGAGTTCGGCACGGTCTACGCCCACCTCGCTCGGGCCAACCGCCAGTGGCAGGACCTGGAGCAAGGGGGCGAGGCGCTGCTGGTGTTTCCCGGTGCCGATGCCTACGTCAGCCCGAGCTACTACCCGAGCAAGGCGGACAACCCCAAGGTGGTGCCGACCTGGAACTACCTGGCTGTGCACGCCTACGGCCCGGTCGAAGTTATCCACAACGCCCAGTCGTTGCTGGGCATCGTCACCCGCCTCACCGAACGCCATGAACAACACCGCAACGAACCCTGGAAAGTGTCTGACGCCCCCAGCGACTACCTCGACGGCATGCTCCGCGCCATCGTCGGCATCCGCCTGCCCATCAGCCGCCTGCAAGGTGCGCGCAAGCTGAGCCAGAACCGCTCGGCGCAGGACATTGCCGGCGTGTGCGAAGGCCTCGGCGCCAGCAATGACCACTTGGACAACCAACTCGCCGCGCACATGCGCGATCTCTGAAGGAAAAGCCCATGAGCCACGTTACCCTGCGCCCGGTCGGCGCCCACGATCACGCCGCCTGGCGCTCCCTGTGGCAGGCCTACCTGCGCTTCTACCAGACCGAACTGGCCGACGAGATCTACGTCAGCTCCTGGCAACGCCTGCTCGACCCCAACGAGCCCACCCATTCGACCCTGGCCTGGGTCGACGGCAAGGCAGTGGGCCTGGTCAACTTCATCTACCATCGCACCAACTGGAGCATCCAGAATTCCTGCTACCTGCAGGACCTCTACGTGGACAGCGAGCAACGCGGTCTGGGTATTGGCCGCCAGTTGATCGAGCATGTCTACGCGACGGCCAAGGCCGCCGACTGCACGAAGGTGCACTGGCTGACCCATGAGACCAACGCCACCGCCATCAGCCTGTACGAACAGGTCGCCGAGCGGCCAGGCTTCATTCAATTTCGCAAAGCACTGTAGGCCGAACATGAACGACGCATTGAACTGGAAGCCCGCCGGCACACCCAAGGCCGACCCTATGGAAGGCCGTTTCATCCGCCTGGAAAAGCTCGATCCGGCCCGCCATGGCGACGACCTCTGGGAAGTACTGCAAGGTCCGGGTTCGGACCCGGTGCTGTGGGACTACCTGCCCTACGGCCCATTTGCCGAGCGCGCCGGCTTCGACCACTGGCTGCAAGGCAACGCCGCCAGCCGCGATCCGCTGTTCTACAGCGTGATCGACCGCGCCAGCGGCCAGGTTCAAGGCATCCTGAGCTACATGTCGATCGTCCCGGAACAGGGCCGCTTCGAGATCGGCCACATCGCCTTCGGCGCCGCCATGCAACGCACGCCGAAAGGCACCGAGGCGGTGTACCTGCTGGGCAAGCTGGGCTTCGAGCTGGGCAACCGCCGTCTGGAATGGAAGTGCAACGACGCCAATGCCCGCTCCAAACGCGCGGCGGAGCGCTTCGGCTTCGTCTTCGAAGGTGTGTTCCGTCAGCACATGGTGGTCAAGGACCGCAACCGGGATACGGCGTGGTATTCGATTACCGACGGCGAATGGCCGGCGGTGGCGGCGGGGTTCGAGCGATGGTTGAGTGTGGATAACCAGCAACCTGAAGGTCAGGCGAGGACGCTGGAGGCCTGTCGCCAGGGCTGACCTTATCGCGGGGCAAGCCCGCTCCCACGCTGGAACTCTGTTACCTGCGCGACAGCGTAGCCTGAAGGGCTGGGCGATCTCCCACGGTAATGCGTGGGAGCAGACTTGCCCCCAAGGTCCTCATCTGATCTGACGATGACGCCTGACGACGCCCATCTGCAGCCCGAACGGCTTGAAGACCGCATTCAGCGATTTGAGCGTGGGGTTGCCCTCCCCCTGTTCGATCTGGATCAACGTGCGAACCGAAACCTTGCACATCCGCGCAAACTGGGTCTGCTGCATCTTCGCCACTTCCGTACGCAAGCGCCTGACCGCTGCGCCCAGCTCCAGGCTGCCGTCGGCGATTCCCTCACGCACACCGTCAATCAACAACCCGCGGGCATCGATGGATACCGTCATGCCAACCCCCACTCGGCCATCCGCCGCTCAAGCTTGCCCAGCGCAATCGCCGGGTGATTCATGACTCGGCTTGCCAACCCCAGTCCGCTCAGGATATCGGGCAATGCCAGCAACTGGCGGGCATCCTCGCGCAAACGCTGGTACGCCTGCTCCGGGTCAATGACCGAGGCCAGGGCGTCGCACACCGCCATCCAGTCGATTTCACCAGCCCGCTCGATCGGCACTGGCCATTTGGTTGTCCGGGTTACCCCCTCCTGATCCATCACCATCGGCGCAAGGTCATAGATTGGCGCCAGGCGCACCGTATCGCGGGTGCGGATGATGGCGGTATTGCGTCCATGGTTGTCGGAGTTGCCCAGGATCTTGTTGATCAGGTCGCGGCGCAGGTAGTCCGCAATCAGCCCAGGCACCTGATCCGACTGCCCAGCCTCATGCCATAGGGCGACAAGGGTATCGATCACTTCCAGGTGACCCATACGGCTGCCGGGCTCGGTCACGCCGCACAACGAGTAGACCGACTCCACCGCAAGGCGCTGCACCCCCCCTGCGGACACCTTACGATCGAAGCGCGCCATCCAGAGGCTGGGCTTGCGGCCCTCCTCCAACGCCATATGTTCACTGGCGACCGTATCAATACCTAAACGCTGCAAGGCTTTGTAGTAGAGGTGCTCGGCTCGCAGAATCTCCTGGTCATCGACCAGTGCCTGGTTTCTGGCAAATTTGATGAACCAGTGACGGCGAGCGTGTTCGTCGGCAAGCACGGCATCCGGGTACAACTGCCCGCTTTCGTCCTCGGTCATCAACAGCTTCGGCGCTTCTCCGCCAGCACCGGTCGCACCGCCAATGGCCGCTCCCTGCTCATAGGCGTACTCGAGAAAGCGCTGATCCCGGGAAACGACATCCTCGCGGGTAAAACCGATGGGGCTTGCCAGATCCAGTTGCTCGAAGGACTCCTTGATGCGCAGGTTGCCGATCGGCGCAGGGGTGGAGCGCCCAAGCAGAAACAGGTCCTCTCCCATGCCGGCCGGCTTCTCGCGGCCAATATGCTTGAGCAGGAAACGCTTGGCGGCACCAGCAGGCGCGATGTCGTAAAGGAATGCAGGGGCGTGGGGCAGGCGATGGTTGCCAAAATCCACCGGCAGCATTGCACTCGCCGCCCGGCAGAACAGGCTGTCATAGCCATCCGGATTCGCCCTGACGTAATCGGACAGATAGCCAAACTCGCAAGGGCTGGCGAGGCTGTGCTCCGGCTGTGCGAAGGCCATCGCCAGAGCGTCCTGCCACTTGCCGTCGTCATGGAGCTGGAGCGTAAGTCTGTGCATGGGCCGCCTGTGATTGACTGCATGTGAAGGGGTCAACCATTCCTTCGATATGCAGCATAGTGCAGATTTTTACAAAGGTTCAACAAATAATCTGCATCAAAATACATAAGCTTTAAAGCCTCCATGTCTTGTTCTGCAAAATAGTGCAGATGGAATGACAAAAAAAGGGGAGCATTCGCTCCCCAGAGGTTAACCGCTTGCAGATGAAGGCTTCTGTCAGCCTTCGATCTCGATCAGGATCTCGCCCGGGGTTACCCGGTCGCCCTTGGCCACGTGGATGGCCACGACCTTGCCGGCGATGGCCGCCTGGACTTCGGTCTCCATCTTCATCGCCTCGGTGATCAGCACTGCCTGGCCGGCCTTGACCACATCGCCTTCCTTGACCAGCACATCGACGATGTTGCCCGGCATGGTGGTGCTGACATGGCCCGGTTCGCTGGCCTGCTTGCGCTTGCTGCCGCCACCGCCGACGAAGTCGTTGAGCGGCTCGAACACCACTTCTTCCGGCATGCCGTCGATGGACAGGTAGAAGTGGCGCTTGCCTTCGGCCTTGACGCCCACGCCGGTGATGTCGACGCGGTAGGTCTCGCCGTGCACGTCGATGACGAACTCGGTCGGTACGCCCTCACCGCCCACCGAGCCCACCGCGCCGGCTTCCGGAATCGGCAGCAGGGCTTCGGGCTTGAGGGTGCCGGCTTCGCGCTCCTCGAGGAACTTGCGGCCAATGTCGGGGAACATGGCGAAAGTCAGCACGTCTTCCTCGGAGTGCGCCAGGCTGCCGATATCGGCACGCAGCTTGGCCATCTCCGGCTTGAGCAGATCGGCCGGGCGCACGTCGATCACTTCCTCGCTGCCGATGGCCTGGCGGCGCAGCTGCTCGTTGACCACGCCCGGAGCCTTGCCGTAACCGCCCTGCAGGTACAGCTTCACTTCGTTGGTAATGGTCTTGTAGCGCTCGCCGGCCAGCACGTTGAAGAACGCCTGGGTGCCGACGATCTGCGAGGTCGGGGTCACCAGCGGCGGGAAGCCGAGGTCTTCACGCACCCGCGGGATCTCCGCCAGCACTTCGTTCATGCGGTTGAGCGCGCCCTGCTCCTTGAGCTGGTTGGCCAGGTTGGAAATCATCCCGCCCGGCACCTGGTTGACCTGCACGCGGGTGTCCACGGCGGTGAACTCGCTCTCGAACTGGTGGTACTTCTTGCGCACGGCGTAGAAATACAGGCCGATCTCCTGCAGCAGCTCCAGGTCCAGGCCGGTGTCGAACTCGCTGCCCTTGAGCGCGGCGACCATCGATTCGGTACCCGGGTGGCTGGTGCCCCAGGCGAAGCTGGAAATCGCGGTGTCGATATGGTCGGCGCCGTTTTCCACCGCCTTGAGCTGGCACATCGCGGCCAGGCCGGCGGTGTCGTGGGAGTGGATGAACACCGGCAGCGACTGCTCGGCCTTCAGCGCCTTGACCAGCTCGCCGGTGGCGAACGGGGTCAGCAGGCCGGCCATGTCCTTGATCGCCACCGAGTCGCAGCCCATGGCTTCCATCTGCTTGGCCTGCTGCACGAAGGCATCGATGGTGTGCACGGGGCTGGTGGTGTAGGCGATGGTGCCCTGGGCGTGCTTGCCGGCGGCCTTCACCGCCTCGATGGCCACGCGCAGGTTACGCACGTCGTTCATGGCGTCGAAGATGCGGAACACGTCGATGCCGTTGACCGCCGCCTTGGCGACGAAGGCCTTGACCACGTCGTCGCTGTAGTGGCGGTAGCCCAGCAGGTTCTGGCCGCGCAGGAGCATCTGCAGGCGGGTGTTGGGCAATGCGGCGCGCAGCTTGCGCAGGCGCTCCCACGGGTCTTCCTTGAGGAAGCGCACGCAGGCGTCGAAGGTGGCGCCGCCCCAGACTTCCAGCGACCAGTAGCCGACCTTGTCGAGCTTGTCGCAGATCGGCAGCATGTCTTCGGTGCGCATGCGGGTAGCCAGCAGGGACTGGTGGGCGTCGCGCAGGATCGTGTCGGTAACAAAGATTTTCTTGGACATTGTTCGGTTCCTCACAGGCCTGCGTGCGCGGCGATGGCGGCGGCGATGGCCAGGGCCAGCTCTTCGGGTTTGCGCTTGATCGAGTAGTTGGTCAGTTCAGGGTGGCTTTCGACGAAGCTGGTGTTGAACTGCCCGCTGCGGAATTCCGGGTTGCGCAGGATTTCCTGGTAATACGCGGCGGTGGTCTTCACCCCCTGCACGCGCATGTCGTCCAGGGCTCGCAGGCCGCGGTCCATGGCTTCTTCCCAGGTCAGTGCCCAGACCACCAGTTTCAGGCACATGGAGTCGTAGAACGGCGGGATGGTGTAGCCGGTATAGATCGCCGTGTCAGTGCGCACGCCGGGGCCGCCGGGAGCGTAGTAGCGGGTGATCTTGCCGAAGCTGGGCAGGAAGTTGTTCTTCGGATCTTCGGCGTTGATGCGGAACTGCAACGCGAAGCCGCGGTGCTGGATGTCTTCCTGCTTGATCGACAGCGGCAGGCCGGAGGCGATGCGAATCTGCTCGCGGACGATGTCGATGCCGGTGATTTCCTCGGTGATGGTGTGTTCCACCTGCACCCGCGTGTTCATTTCCATGAAGTACACCTCGCCATCGGCGAGCAGGAACTCCACGGTACCGGCGTTCTCGTAGTCCACCGCCTTGGCTGCGCGCACCGCCAGGTCGCCGATATAGGCGCGCTGCTCGGGGGTGAGCTGCGGGCTCGGAGCAATCTCGATGAGCTTCTGGTTGCGGCGCTGGATCGAGCAATCGCGCTCGAACAGGTGCACCACGTTGCCGAAGCTGTCACCGAGGATCTGCGCCTCGATGTGCTTGGGGTTGACGATGCATTTTTCCAGGAACACTTCCGCCGAGCCGAAGGCCTTGGTGGCCTCGGAGATGACACGGGGGAAGTTCTGCTCCAGCTCTTCACGGCTGTTGCAGCGGCGGATGCCACGCCCGCCGCCACCGGAGGTGGCCTTGAGCATCACCGGGTAACCGATGCGGTCACCCTCGCGCAGGGCTTCATGGATATCGGCGACGTTGCCTTCGGTGCCGGGGGTGACCGGGACACCGGCCGCGATCATGGTGCGGCGCGCTTCGGTCTTGTCGCCCATGCGGCGAATGACATCAGCGGACGGGCCGATGAACTTGATTCCACGTTCGGCGCAGATTTCTGCCAGTTCGGCGTTTTCCGACAGGAAACCGTAGCCTGGATGCAGGGCATCGCAGCCGGTCTCGACAGCAAGGTTCACCAGCTTGCGCGGGTTCAGGTAGCCGGCCAGGGGCTCGGCACCGATGCTGTAGGCCTCGTCGGCGCGCTTGACGTGCAGGGCGTGACGGTCGGCGTCGGCATAGATCGCGACGGAGCGAATGCCCATCTCGGCGCAGGCACGCACGATCCGAACTGCGATCTCACCCCGGTTGGCGATCAGGATTTTTGTTATCACTGGAGTCTTCCCAAAGCCGTAGGAACAGACGATCCGGTTTTACCGGTCGGCGCGTGACCAGACGTCGCTGGCCAGTCGCATATTCACCCTAGCGCTGAAGATCGATAAACAAAAATCAATATTTGTTAGGGGCAGTATTAGCAAAAGCTTATAGTGAGGTAACAAGGTTTTGCCGGAGCCCCGGAAAAAATGCGTAAGTCCTTGATGCGTATGACTTTACGTCAACTGCAGGTGTTCAACGAGGTGTGTGATCTGCGCTCCTACAGCCGGGCGGCCGAGGAGATGGCGCTGACGCAACCCGCCGTTAGTCTACAGATCCGCCAACTCGAGGAGCTGGTCGGCCAGCCGCTGTTCGAGTACGTCGGCAAGAAGCTCTACCTGACCGAGGCGGCCGAGGCGCTGCAACGCGCCAGCCGGGATATCTTCGGGCGCCTGGAGAACCTCGACATGCAGCTGTCGGACCTGCAGGGCTCATTGCAGGGGCAGCTGAAACTGGCGATCGAGTCCAGCGCCAAGTACTTCGTGCCACACCTGTTCGCCGCCTTCAAGCAGCGCCACCCGGAGGTCAACCTCACCCTCACGGTGGTCAACCGGGCCCAGGCGATCCGGCGCCTTTCGGACAACCGCGACGACCTGACCATCATGTCCATGGTGCCCCAGGACATGGGTCTGGAATTCCTGCCCTTCCTCAACAACCCGATCATCGCCGTGGCACCGCCGGACCACCCGCTGTGCAAGCTGGAGCAACTGCGCCTGCAGGACCTCGAACCTCATACCCTGCTGGTTCGCGAGCAGGGCTCGGGCACGCGCAAGGCCTGCGAGGAGTTCTTCAAGGACAAGCGCGTGCACTTCACCCAGACCCTCGAGGTAGCCTCAACCGATGCCCAGCGCGAATGCGTGGTGGCCGGCCTGGGCATCGCCCTGCTGACCCGCCACGCAGTCAATTTGGAGCTGGCCACCGGCGTGCTCAGGGAACTGCCGGTGGAGGAGTTGCCGCTGTACCGCAGCTGGTGCCTGGTGCAATCCAAAAGCAAGCGCCAGTCGCCGGTCGCCTTGGCGTTCCAGGCGTTCATCCGCGGCGAACGTGCGCAAATCAGTGGGCTTGTTGAGCGTTTCTCGGGGAAGTTGCCGCCGATACCTGCCACACCGTGATGTCCTGCAGGTCGGGGTAGTCGGCCAGTTCGCGCAGCAGCTGGCGCTGGTCGCAGTAGCTTTCGATCGCGCGACGGAACTCCATGCGGCGCTGGTCCTTTTCCTGTTGCTTGCGAGCCTTGGCGTTGGGTTGGTACACACCTGCGTGATCATGTGCCATTGCCTGTCTCCCAGATAGGATGCGGGAGTTTCAGACTGGCCTTGGCGGTTTACGGTTTGGCGGAGGAATGGTGACGAAATGATGAAATCTGCGTGGGAGCGGGCTTGCCCCGCGATTGCAATCGCGGGGCAAGCCCGCTCCCACGGAACCTCTGCATTGCTCAGTCGTCGGTGGCCTTGATCGACTTCGGCGACAAACGCAGGCTGCGCAAGCTGCGCTTCACGCTCTTGAGGTGGTTGACCAGGCTTGGCCCACGGGCCATGGCCACGCCCATGGCCAGCACGTCGATCACCACCAGGTGGGCGATACGCGAGGTCAGCGGGGTGTAGATCTCGGTGTCTTCATGCACGTCGATGGCCAGGTTGACCGTCGACAATTCGGCCAGCGGCGTCTGGCTCGGGCACAGGGTGATCAGGTTGGCGCCGCTTTCACGCACCAGGTTGGCGGTGATCAGCAGGTCCTTGGAACGCCCCGACTGCGAAATGCACACCGCCACATCGCCCGGCTTCAGGGTGACCGCTGACATCGCCTGCATGTGCGGGTCGGAATAGGCCGCGGCGCTGAGCAGCAGGCGGAAGAACTTGTGCTGGGCATCGGCCGCGACCGCGCCGGAAGCGCCAAAGCCGTAGAACTCCACGCGCTGGGCCAGGGCCATGGCGGTCACCGCCTGCTGCAGCGCTTGCGGGTCGAGGTGCTCGCGCACTTCCATCAGCGTGTGCAGGGTGGTGTCGAAGATCTTCAGGCTGTAGTCGGCGACCGAGTCGTCTTCATGGATGGCAAACTGGCCGAAACTGGCGCCGGCGGCCAGGCTCTGCGCCAGCTTGAGCTTGAGGTCCTGGAAGCCCGAACAGCCTATCGCCCGGCAAAAGCGCACGATGGTTGGCTCGCTGATCCCCACGCTGTGCGCCAGGTCGGCCATCGAGCTGTGCATGACGGCAGCCGGATCGAGCAGCACATGGTCGGCCACTTTGAGTTCCGATTTACGCAGCAGGTGCCGCGATTGGTCGATATGTTGCAACAGATTCACGGGCTGGACTCGGTTATGATCGGCGTGCCGGGATGTAGCTTTCTTGTAGTTATACTACATGCTTGCCAACCCGCCCAGCTAAACGAACGTGGAGAGTGGTGGTTTGACGATTCCTTGCGACATCCTGGTCTTCGGCGGCACGGGCGACCTGGCCCTGCACAAACTGCTCCCGGCGCTCTACCACCTGTATCGCGAGGCCCGCCTGCACAACGCCGTGCGAATCATTGCCCTGGCCCGGCGCAACCTTTCGCGCAACGACTACCTCAAGCTCGCCGAACGCCACTGCCGGGCGCAGATCGCCCGCCAGGACTTCGACGAGGACGTCTGGCAGCGCTTCTGCGCACGCCTGGACTATTTCCCCATGGACGCCGCGCAAAGCGCCGACTTCGGTCGCCTGGCCCGCTACCTGGGCGAACCTGGCGGGTTGACCCGGATCTTCTACCTGGCCACCGCGCCCAAGCTGTTCGTGCCCATCGCCAACCACCTGCGCATCGCCGGCCTTGCCGACAGCGAGGCGCGCATCGTGCTGGAGAAGCCCATCGGTCACTCGCTGGAGTCGGCCACCGCGATCAACGAGGCCATCGGTGCGGTGTTCAGCGAACCGCAGGTGTTCCGCATCGACCACTACCTGGGCAAGGAAACCGTGCAGAACCTCATGGCGCTGCGCTTTGCCAATGCCCTGCTGGAGCCGGTGTGGCGCAACGGCCAGGTCGACCATGTGCAGATCAGCGTCTGCGAGACCCTTGGCGTGGAAAACCGCGGCGCCTACTACGACCGTGCCGGCGCCACCCGCGACATGCTGCAGAACCACCTGCTGCAATTGCTCTGCCTGGTGGCCATGGAGCCGCCGGCGCAGTTCGAGGCCGAGGCGGTGCGCGACGAAAAGGTGAAGATCCTCCGCGCGCTCAAGCCCATCACCGGCCAGGACGTGCAGGACAAGACCGTGCGCGGCCAGTACGGCACCGGCAAGATCGGCGGCCAGGAAGTACCGGCCTACTACTTCGAGAAGGACGTGGACAACGACAGCGACACCGAGACCTTCGTCGCGGTGCAGGCGCACATCGACAACTGGCGCTGGGCCGGCGTGCCCTTCTACCTGCGCACCGGCAAGCGCATGGCGCGGCGCTCGTCGCAGATCGTCATCCAGTTCAAGCCGGTGCCCCACGAGCTGTTCAGCGGCGGCCAGGTCAACCAGTTGCTGATCCAGCTACAGCCGGACGAGCACATCAGCCTGCGCATGATGACCAAGAGCCCGGGCAAGGGCATGCGCCTGGCACCGGTCGAACTGGACCTGAACCTCGCCCAGGCCTTCGCCCAGACCCGCCGCTGGGACGCCTACGAGCGGCTGCTGCTGGATGTGCTGGAAGGCGACTCGACACTGTTCATGCGCCGCGACGAGGTCGAGGCCGCCTGGGCCTGGATCGACCCGATCCTGCAGGGCTGGGAGGAGCACTTCCAGGCGCCACGTCCCTACCCCGCCGGCAGCAATGGCCCGGAACAGGCCAACAGCCTGTTGGCCCGCCAAGGCCAGGCCTGGCACCTGTAGGAGCGGCCTCGTGCCGCGAAACGGCTGCAAAGCAGCCCCGGCAACTCCAAGCCGGGCGCCTATTATCAACGCCTTGAAAAGGCCGACCTTCAGCGCAACAGGTCGGCCGTCGAGCGATCAAGCAGCGCGCGGAACGAGGTCGCATCCACCGGCCGGCTGATCAGGTAGCCCTGCACCTCGTCACAGCCATGCTCGCGCAGGAACTGCAACTGCTCGCGGGTTTCCACCCCTTCGGCCACTACCTTCAGTCGCAGGCTCTTGGCCATGGCGATGATCGCCCGGGTGATGGCCGCGTCCTGAGTCCCTTCGAGCAGGCCGCGAATGAACGCCTGGTCAATCTTCACGTAGTCGACCGGGAACCGTTTGAGGTAGCTCAGCGACGAGTAGCCGGTGCCGAAATCGTCGATGGCCAGCTTCACCCCCAGCGCGTGCAGCTGTTCGAAGGTGGTGATGATGTGCTCGACGCTGTCCAGCAACTGGCTTTCGGTCAGCTCCAACTCCAGCAGGTGCGGCGCCAGGCCTGACTCCTGCAGGACCTGGCGCACCAGGCTGACCAGCTTGCCTTGGCGCAGCTGGTACACCGACAGGTTGACCGAAACGCGTACCTCCAGGCCCTGGCGCAACCATTCGCACGCCTGCCAGCAGGCCTGGCGCAGCACGAACTCACCCATGGGCGCGATCAGCCCGGTCTCTTCGGCCAGGCCGATGAACTCACTGGGCGGCACCATGCCCCACTCGGGGTGCTGCCAGCGCACAAGCGCCTCGGCCGCGTGCAACTGGCCGGTGCGCAGGCACAGCTTGGGCTGGTAGTAGACCAGCAACTGGCGCTCGTCGATGGCCTTGCGCAGCTGGTTCTCCAGTTGCAGGCGCTCCAGGGTGCTGGCGCGCAAGCTCTCGGTGTAGAACTGGAAGCTGTCGCCGCCCAGATGCTTGGCATGCTGCTTGGCCATGTCGGCCTGGCTGACCAGGGCATTGAGGTCCTGGGTGGCGTCGGACAACAGGCTGATACCTACCGAGGCGCTGATCACCACCTCGTGCCCACCGACGCGCTGGGGTACGCGCAGCTTGTCGAGCAGCCGGGTGGTGACGCGCACCAGGCTCGACAGGTTGGTGTAGCCGTCGAACAGCACGGCGAATTCGTCGCCGGACAGGCGCGCCACGGTGTCGGCCTCCGGCACCGCGTTGGCCAGGCGCTGGGCCATCTTCTTGAGCAGCTGGTCCGCCAGTTCATGGCCCAGGCTCTCGTTGAGCAGCTTGAAACGATCCAGGTCCACATGCAGCAGCGCCAGGCTGCGGCCGTTCAGGCGCATGCGCTGCGCCGCCTCGTGCAGGCGCAGGCGGAACAGCGCGCGATTGGCCAGCCCGGTGAGGTCGTCGTAATGCGCCAGGTAGCGCAGGCGCTCCTCGGATTCGCGGCGTGCGGACAGGTCGGTGAAGAAGCCGACGATGTTGACGATCCGTCCCCGAGGGTCATTCACGCTGTTCAGTTGCAGCCACTGCGGGTAGAGCTCGCCGTTCTTGCGCGCCTCGACCAGCTCGCCCTGCCAGCGGCCCTGCTGCTCCAACGCCTGGTCGATAGCCTGGCTGTGGCGCCGGGCATCGCGGCTGCAGGGCAGTTCCAGGGCATTGCGGGCGATCAGCTCGGCCCGGCCGTAGCCGGTGACATCGCAGAAGGCCTGGTTCACCGCCAGCAACTGGAAGTCCGCGTCGAGAATGGCGATCCCTTCGCTGGCCGCCTCGAACACCGTCGCGGCCAGGCGCTGCTGCTCTTCCTGCTCCTTCTGCGCGGTGATGTCGCGGCGGGTGCCGAGCATGCGCAGGACCTTGCCCTGGTCATCGGACTCCACCGCCCGCCCACGGTCCTCGATCCAGCACCAGTGCCCCTGGGCGTGGCGTACCCGGTACTCGACCCGGTAATCCTCGGTGCGCCCCTTGAGGTGCTCGACCAGCGTGCGCCGCAGCACAGGCAGGTCATCAGGATGCAGCCGTGGCTTGAGGTCGGCGCGCACCGAGCGCACTTGCTCCGGATCCAGACCGAACAGCGCATGCAACTGGGTGTGATGGACCTCGTCGGTTTCCAGGTTCCAGTCCCACAGCCCGAGCTCACTGGCCTGCAAGGCCAGGGCCAGGCGCTGCTCGCTCTTGCTCAGGGCCTGGTTGGCCAGATCCAGCTCATGACTGCGTTGGGCCACCCGCTGCTCGAGGCCGGCATGGGCCTTGCGCAGGTCGTCCTCGGCCCGGCGTCGTTGGGCGATCTCGGCGCTGAGCTGACGGTTGAGGCCCTCGCCATGGCGCTGGGCGTTCTGCAGGTGCTCGATCAGCGCCTGGTTCTGGAAGCGGCGCAGCAGGCCGCGCTCGATCAGGCGATTGACCTGCCAGGCCACCACCATCAGCGCCACCAGCAGGATCAGCCCCAGCCAGCCCCAGCCGCGCTGGTGCCCGGCGTCATAGACGAACAGAAACGCGATCGGCGGCAGCAGGCACGGCAGGGCGAAGCTGAGAAACGCCGGCAGGCTCACCGCGTAGGCGACACTGGCGGACAACGCCGCCGCGCCGAGCAGGCCGAAGACCCAGGCCTGCTGCACGAAGTTGTCCGCCGGCGCCAGGGCGATGACCGCGCTGGCCAAGGTCAGGCCGCTGAACGCCGAGCCGAGCAGGAACATGCGCCGCCAGGTCGGCTTGGCCTGGCGCGCCGGCGTCGCCGCGTCGAAGGCCGCCACCTGGATCACCCGCAGCGCCACCAGCGCCAGCAACCAGGCCAGCCACACCCCGACCAGCAGATAGCGCGCAGGGCTCCACAGCAGCCAGGCGCAGAGCAGGCCGTTGAGCAGCATGAACAAGGTGGGCAACAACGAGCCCTGGTACAGCAGGCGAGTACGCTCGATCGACAGCTGGGTGGCGAATTGCCTGCGAACGCTCCTTGTCGTCTCCGGCGATGCTCCGATCGCCCCGCAATCCTGGGTCATATTGGCTGGTTTCTTTTGTGTTCTTGTTATGGCTGACCGCAAATGTGCAGGGAGCATACACAAGCACCGCGTCGGACCAAACTGCTCTGCGTCATGATTTCGAAAATGTCTGCTGCGTCCAGGTCTGACCGCTCAACCACGGGTGCCGGGCAAGACCACCGATGAACGGTCGAGCGTCCGCCCGGCGATTTGCACCCGGGGCGTTTGCCCCTGCCTTCGCGCGGCCATAGAATGCCCGGATGCATAATGACGACCTCTCCCTCCTGCTGAACTCCCTCAACGACGCTCAACGCCAGGCCGTGGCGGCCTCGGTGGGGCGCCAACTGGTTCTGGCCGGCGCCGGCTCGGGCAAGACCCGCGTGCTGGTGCACCGCATCGCCTGGCTGATCCAGGTCGAGCAGGCCTCGCCGCACTCGATCCTGTCGGTGACCTTCACCAACAAGGCCGCGGCGGAAATGCGCCAGCGGATCGAGCAACTGCTGGGCATCAACCCGGCCGGCATGTGGGTCGGCACCTTCCACGGCCTGGCCCACCGCCTGCTGCGGGCGCACTGGCAGGAGGCGGGGCTGGCGCAGAACTTCCAGATCCTCGACAGCGACGACCAGCAGCGCCTGATCAAGCGGGTGATCCGCGAGATGGGCCTGGACGAGCAGAAATGGCCGGCGCGCCAGGTCCAGTGGTTCATCAACGGGCAGAAGGACGAAGGCCTGCGCCCACGCCATATCCAGGCCAGCGGCGACCTGTTCCTGGCCACCATGCGCGACATCTATGTCGCCTACGAGCAGGCCTGCGACCGCGCCGGGGTCATCGACTTCTCCGAGCTGCTGCTGCGCGCCCTCGATCTGTGGCGAGACCACCCGGACCTGCTCAGGCACTACCAGCGCCGCTTCCGCCACCTGCTGGTGGACGAGTTCCAGGACACCAACGCCGTGCAGTACGCCTGGTTGCGCCTGCTGGCCTCCGGTGGCGACAGCCTGATGGCGGTGGGCGACGACGACCAGTCGATCTACGGCTGGCGTGGCGCCAAGATCGAGAACATCCACCAGTACACCGCCGACTTCCCGGACGCCGAGCTGATCCGCCTGGAGCAGAACTACCGCTCCACCGGCGGCATCCTCAAGGCCGCCAACGCCCTGATCGCCAACAACAGCGGGCGCCTGGGCAAGGAACTGTGGACCGACATGGGCGAAGGCGAGCCGCTGACGCTCTACGCCGCCTACAACGAGCATGACGAAGCGCGCTACGTGGTCGAGACCATCGAAAGCCTGATCAAGCAGGGCAACGCGCGTAACGAAGTGGCCATCCTGTACCGCTCCAACGCCCAGTCGCGGGTGCTGGAAGAGGCCCTTCTGCGCGAACGCATCCCGTACCGCATCTATGGCGGCCAGCGCTTCTTCGAGCGCGCCGAGATCAAGAACGCCATGGCCTACCTGCGCCTGCTCGAAGGTCGCGGCAACGACGCGGCGCTAGAGCGGGTGATCAACGTGCCGCCACGGGGCATCGGCGAAAAGACCGTTGAGGCCATCCGCGACCACGCCCGCCACAGCCAGCTGTCGATGTGGGAAGCCATGTGCCAGCTGCTCGCCGCCAAGGCCCTCAAGGGCCGCGCCGCCAGCGCCCTGGGCGCGTTCATCGAGCTGCTCGAGAACCTCGCCGCCAAGGTGCTGGACATGCCGCTGCACCTGATGACCCAGACGGTCATCGAGCAGTCCGGGCTGATCGTCTATCACCAGGAAGAAAAAGGCGAGAAAGGCCAGGCCCGGGTGGAAAACCTTGAGGAACTGGTCAGCGCGGCGCGCAACTTCGAGACCAGTGACGAAGACGCCGACCTCTCGCCGCTGTCGGCGTTCCTCGGCCACGCTTCGCTGGAGGCTGGCGACACCCAGGCCGACGAGCACGAGGACAGCATCCAGCTGATGACCCTGCACAGTGCCAAGGGCCTGGAGTTCCCGTACGTGTTCCTGGTAGGCATGGAGGAAGGCCTGTTCCCGCACAAGATGAGCCTGGAAGAGCCCGGTCGTCTTGAAGAGGAGCGCCGCCTGGCCTACGTGGGGATTACCCGGGCCATGCGCCAGCTGGTCATGACCTACGCCGAGACCCGTCGACTATATGGCAGCGAGACCTACAACAAGGTGTCGCGCTTCGTCCGGGAGATCCCCGCCGGACTGGTGCAGGAGGTGCGCCTGTCGAACACCGTCAGCCGTCCGTTCGGTGGCGCGAAGACGCCGGCCAGCAGCCTGTTCGCCAACGCCAGCATCCCGCAGACCGCCTTCAGCCTCGGCCAGCGGGTGCAGCATGCGGTGTTCGGCGAGGGCGTAATCCTCAACTTCGAGGGCTCCGGGGCCCAGGCACGGGTGCAGGTGAACTTCTCCGAGGGCAGCAAATGGCTGATGCTGGGCTACGCCAAGCTGGAAGCTATCTGACTGGACTGAACGACACGCGCCTGTAGGAGCGGCCTCGTGCCGCGAAAGGGCCGCAAAGCGGCCCCGGCAATTTCAGCGTCACACCGCAACAGGGGCTGCTGCGCAGCCCTTTCCGGCCGGTCCGACGCCTCGGCAAGGCCGCTCCTACAGGTGAACGCGTAGATCCGGGCGATCAGGCAAAAGCTCGAAACATCTTGTCGCTGGCTATGTCTGCCAGTTCATGTGCACCATGACGCGCGTGCAATCCACACAAACGGGAATCCCCATCTTATGCAACGTTTTCTTAGCATCGCTCTGGCGCTCTGCGTCGGCCTGACGCTGAGCCTCGACGCCAACGCCAAGCGCTTCGGTGGTGGCAAGAGCTCGGGCTCCGCGCCTATCCACCAGACCCGCCAGGCCACCCCGACCACGCCTGCCGCCGCCCCGACCGCTCCTGGCCGCGCACCCGCTGCCGCCAGCGGTGCCTCGCGCTGGCTGGGCCCACTCGCCGGCCTCGCCGCCGGTGGCCTGCTGGCCTCCATGTTCATGGGCGACGGCTTCGACGGCATGCAGATCCTCGATTTCCTGATCATGGGCCTGATCGCCTTCCTGGTCTTCCGCTTCATCGCCGCGCGCCGTCGCCAGCAGCAGCCGCAACACGCTGCCGCCGGCCACGCCCCGTACCAGCGCGAAGCACAGCCGCAGGCCGCACCGCAGTCGATCTTCGGCGGCTCCGCCGCACCGGCCGCCTCGCCTGTGATCAACGCCCCGGCCTGGTTCAACGAAGCCAGCTTCCTGTCCGCCGCCCGTTCGCACTTCCAGTCGCTGCAGCAGCACTGGGACGCCAACGAGATGGACAAAATCGCCGAGTTCGTCACCCCGCAGATGCTCGAGTTCCTCAAGCGCGAGCGCGCCGAGCAGGGTGAAGGCTTCCAGTCCACCTACATCGACGACCTCGATGTGCAACTGGACGGCGTCGACGAGCGCGCCGACCAGACCGACGCCACCCTGACCTTCCGTGGCGTGTCGAAGACCTCGCGCTTCGACCAGGGCGAAGCCTTCAGCGAAAGCTGGCACATGGTTCGCGCCCATGGCGAAAACCAGCCTTGGCTGCTGGCCGGTATCCGCCAAAACGGTTAACCGTCGCACGTTGCAGAAAAAACCCCGGGCCTGTCCCGGGGTTTTTGCTTTTGCCAGAGCGGCCTACTAGGGTATAACGCGCAGCGTTGTCATAAGGTCAGAGGATGTGAACCGTGGAAGAAGTGATCGAACAACTCCGTGAAGCCAACGAGCCGGTACCGGTGCCGCTGGAGCTGCCGGACGAGGATCAGCTGGTCGAGATCGAGGAAGAGCTGTTCATCAACATCCCGTTCGTGTTCAAGGAATACCTGCTGACCGTCAGCGACGTGGTGTACGGTAGCCTCGAGCCGGTGAC
Organism: Pseudomonas sp. NMI760_13; assembly: GCF_021283245.1. Lineage (NCBI taxonomy): Bacteria > Pseudomonadati > Pseudomonadota > Gammaproteobacteria > Pseudomonadales > Pseudomonadaceae > Pseudomonas > Pseudomonas sp. NMI760_13. The sequence continues at coordinate 108,001 of NZ_JAJSRC010000006.1, forward strand.
CGTGACCGATCCGCAATCCCACACCTACCTGCCGGAAGTGGCGGCCAACGCCTGGGACGCCGGTGTGCCCCGCGATCTCATTCCCATCTGCCAGGACGGAGACGACTACTACTGCGTCGAAGAGGACGGCACCGTGGTGCTGTGGTCCGGCGAAGAAGAAATCGTCACCGAGGAAAGCTGGGAATCGGTCTGGCACTGGGCACGGGATGTCTGGCTGGAAAGCTGAATGAGAAATACCCGCATAAAGTGATGGCTTATAGCTACCAATCACTCGTAGAATCGCCAGGCTCTCTGCGCCTGGCGACACTGCTACCGCTCCATCCCCTCGGACGACGGTGAAATCTTGCGCAGAAAGCGTTAACCGCCCGCTCAGTGCGAATGATCGCGGCTGTTCTCCAGCGTCTCCAGCAACGCCACCTGCATCCGCGTATGCACCCGGATCAACCAGCGCCACAGCAGCGCCACCACCACCGCCGCCACCACCACGATGACCAGCAGCAGTTCGCTGGTCGGCAGGATGCTTGCCGACAAGGCCGACAGCAGCAGGAAGATCACCAGCAGTGACAGCAGCGGAATCACCTCGGCGATCACCCGCCGTACCCGCTGGGTATGCCGCCCGGCCATCTCGGGCTTGACGCCCATCTCCGCCAGCAGCATCGACAACGCCTTGAGCTTGCGATACGCCGCGATCAGGAACGGCAGCGACAACAGCAATGCCGCGCCCCAGATCATCGCCTTCTGCTGGCCGGCGTCCGCCACCCACTCGCTCAACCAGCTGCCGATGCGCCCGGCGAAGTAGCCGCCACTGAAGAAGATCGCGATCACCAGCGCCAGGTTGACCCCGACTTGCAGCAGAATGCGTCGGATCATCGCCGCCAGCATGGCCCCCTCGCCCTGCGGCTGGATGCTGCGCAACCACTCGCCGTACAACGACAGCACCCGTGCCACGCGGCTCGGCACCACCTTGCCCAGCCTGATCGACAACGGATCGGCGGCACGGATCAGGTACGGTGTCAGCAAGGTGGTGATGGCCGACACCGCCACTGCGACCGGATAGAGAAAGTCACTGGTGACCTGCAGGGTCACCCCCAGGGCGGCGATGATGAAGGAGAACTCGCCGATCTGCGAAAGCCCCATCCCCACGCGCAACGAGGTGCGCCCGTCGTTGCCGGCGATGAACGCGCCCAAGCCGCAGGAGAGCATCTTGCCCAGTACCACCGCCAGGGTGATGACCACGATCGGCCAGGCGTACTCGACCAGGATCGACGGGTCGATCATCAAGCCGATGGCGACGAAGAAGATGGCGCTGAACAGGTCGCGAACCGGCTCGATCAGGCGCTCGATCTTCAGCAGCTGGCGCGACTCGGCCATGATCGCACCGATCAGGAAGGCGCCGAGCACCATGCTGTACTCGAGCTTGACCACCAGCAGGCAGAAGCCGAAACACAGGCCTAGCACGGTGATCAGCAGCATCTCGTTGCTTTCGAATTTCGCCACGTAGGCCAGCAGCCGCGGCACCAGCAGGATGCCGATGACCAGCGCGACGATCATGAACAGCGACAGCTTGCCCACGGTGGAGAACACTTCGCCGGAGCTCACCGAGCCACTGACGGCGATGCCCGACAGCAGTGCGATGATACCGATGCCGAGGATGTCCTCGACGATCAACACGCCGAAGATCAGCTGGGCGAAACGCTCGTTCTTCATCTTCAGGTCGTTGAGCGCCTTGACGATGATGGTGGTCGAGGAGATCGCCAGGATCGCCCCGAGGAACAGCGAATCCATGGTGTTCCAGCCGAACCAGCGACCGATCTCGAAACCGATCCAGATCATCAGCACGATTTCCAGGAAGGCCGCGATGAAGGCCGTGGCGCCGACCTTGAACAGCTTGCGCAGGCTGAACTCCAGGCCCAGGCAGAACATCAGGAAGATCACCCCCAGCTCGGCCAGGGTCTTGATGGTGTCTTCGTCGTGGATCAGGCCGAACGGCGGCGTATGCGGGCCGATGATGAAACCAGCGACGATATAACCCAGCACCACCGGCTGCTTGAGGCGATGAAAGAGGATGGTGACCACCCCGGCAACCAGCATGATCACCGCCAGGTCCTGGATGAAGCTGATGGCATGCATGGCGTGATACTCCTTGTTTTCAGTGCTCGGGGCGAACCGCTCCTCTGCCGGACGATCCTTCGGCGCGGAGCAGGCACATACTCTTGTGATAGACGCAAAAGCCCACGTTGCATGGGCGTCGTCAGGTTAACATCGCGCCTTGCCACAAATTGCCGATGCAATATGCAGAAACAGATCGGCCGATTCGACACCGCCGATGGCAAGATTGGCGTGACGATGGAGCGTCAGCCGACGTCCCGTACCAGGATGGGAAACCTCAACGAGGGGAAACAGAAGTGTCTGCAGATACCCGCCCCGAATCCGTGCAAATTCACCGTGAGCTCTCTATGGAACCTGGAAACGCCCAGCTGACCATGACCGTCCTGATGACACCGGACATGGCCAATTTCTCTGGCAACGTACACGGCGGCACCCTGCTCAAGTACCTCGACGAAGTCGCCTATGCCTGCGCCAGCCGCTATGCCGGCACTTATGTGGTGACCCTGTCGGTGGACCAGGTGATTTTCCGCGAACCGGTGCATGTCGGCGAGCTGGTGACCTTCCTCGCCTCGGTCAACTACACCGGCAACACCTCGATGGAGGTGGGCATCAAGGTGGTCACCGAGAACATCCGCGAGCGCTCGGTACGCCACTCCAACAGCTGCTTCTTCACCATGGTCGCGGTGGACGACGACCGTCGCCCGGTGAAGGTGCCGCCGCGCCAGCCGCAGAGCAGCGAGGAGAAGCGCCGCTTCCTGCAAGGCCAGCAACGCCGCCAGATCCGCCAGGAGCTGGAACAGCGTTACCAGAACCTCAAGGCTGATTCGATCTAGTACATCAGGCGCTGCGCCTCGAAGCGCACCCGTGGATGGGCGATGCGATCCTGGGCCCGCACCAGCTGCAGTTCATAGCTGGTACAGGCCTGGGTTTCCAGCAGCACCTCATGTACCGCGGCGGCGGTGAATTCGAAAGCCTGCAACCAGTCGTCACCCAGCAGCACGCGGGCGAGGAACAGCCCGGAGGTCAGGTCGCCCACGCCCACCGGCTGGCGTGGGAAGGCCAGCAAGGGCCGGCGCAGGTGCCAGCTGGCATCACGGGTCACCAGCAGCATCTCGAAGGCGTCGTCCGCCCGCTGTGGATAATTCAGGTGCTTGACCAGCACCACCTGCGGCCCGCGCTCCAGCAACCCGCGCGCCATGCTCACGCAATCGTCCAGGGACTGCGCGCGACGGCCACAGAAGCTATCCAGCTCGAGCTGGTTCGGGCACAGGATATCGGCCTTGGCGACGGCCTCCTCGAGCAGGAACTCGCTGACCTCTGCCGGTACGATGCAGCCCTTCTCGGCATGCCCCATGACCGGGTCGCACAGGTACAAGGCCTTGGGATTGACCGCCTTGATCCGCTCGACGCCGGCCAGGATCGCCCGCCCCTGCTCGGCACTGCCCAGGTAGCCCGACAACACCGCATCGCAGTGGCCCAGCTCACCGATATTGGAAATGCCTTCCACCAACGCGGGAATTTGCGCTGGGGCAAGCACTTCCCCAGCCCACTGTCCATACTGAGTATGGTTGGAGAACTGTACGGTGTTGAGCGGCCAGACGTTGACCCCAACCCGCTGCATGGGAAACACCGCGGCGCTGTTTCCGGCGTGTCCAAAGACCACGTGGGACTGAATGGCGAGCAGGTGCGGCGTACGTTTCATGCGGGACGATTCCGAAACTGTGTGAATAAGTGTGCGGCCCGCAGTATGAACCCGATTGCCATCTGTACGACAGGCCAGAGACGCAGTTAAGCTGGATCGACCTATCTGGAGCTTACGCAAATGCTGACCCTGGAAAACCTCTTCGTCCTGATGCTGGTGGCGACCGCAGGCGCCTGGCTGTGGCACAACCACGGGCTGCGCGAAAAGGCCCTGGCACGGGTCAAGCAGCATTGCGCCAAGCTCGACCTGGAACTGCTCGACGACGCCGTGGCGCTCAAACGCATCGCCTTCGTGCGTGACGCCAATGGCAGGAAGCGCCTGGCGCGCATCTACAACTTCGAGTTCACCGTCACCGGTGAACAACGCCACCCCGGCACCGTCACCCAGTTCGGCGCCCACACCATGCAGATTGAACTCGCGCCCTATCCGTTCGAGATCAAGACCCCGCCGCGTACCGACAACGTCATCGAGATGCAGCAGTGGCGCCAGGAACATAACCGCTGGCGCAATTGATCAACGGATCAACGGATCAGCTGGCAGCCGCCGATGGCCGCTTGCAGGGCCTGCAAGGGTTGCGGTCGATCGAAGATCAGCTCGATACGCGAGTCCTTGCGCCATTCGCTGGAACGCCACTCCAGCGTCCCGCCTTCCAGGCCGTTGAACGACTGCCAGCCTTCCGTGCTGTGGATAACACCCTTCGCCCGGCGCCACACCCATTGCTCGAGAACACCGCGCAGCACCGCATTGTCGAAGCATTGGTCGGGATGCCAGCGCCAGCCGACGCTCCAACCTCCCTCCCCCTGCTGAAACTGGCAGATCGGCTGTCGTGGATCGGTCCACAGGGTGGGCAACGGCACTGCACCGTTATCCACAGGCAGGCTGCCAAGGTCGAGAGTGCCTACTGCTACGGGGGTTGAAACAGGCAATACAGCAAGCGGCAGTACCCCGTGATCCGTCCAGCGCGCCGGTAATGCGGGTAGTGATTCACTTATCAACAGGCGTTCGGCTTCATCCACACCACCCGCCTTGTTGAACACCAGTATCCCAGCCTTCGCCAGTGCCTGGCGCTGGGCCTCGGGCAAGACGTCGCCCCGGGACAGCGCCGCGGCATCCAGCACCATCAGCAGTGGCTGGACCGACAGCACGCCAGTCCAGGGCGCACGCCCCAGTTGCTCCAGCAACTCGACCGGGTGACCGAGGCCGGACGGTTCGATGAACAGGCGGTCCGGGCGAGCCTTGCGCAGCAAGCGGCCAAGCCCCACCTGGAATGGCGCGCCATTGACGCAGCACAGGCAGCCTCCCGCCACTTCTCCGATGGCGATGCCCGCCTCGTCGCGGCTGAGCAAGGCGGCATCGAGGCCGACCTGGCCGAACTCGTTAACCAGCACGGCCCAGCGCTCACCTGCCGGACGCTGGTCCAGCAGGTGGCGGATCAGGCTGGTCTTGCCGGCGCCGAGGGGGCCGGCGATCACATGGGTGGGGATGTTCTGCAGCATGGCTCGGTATCGGGGTGGATTGATGACAGTCTATACCGCCGGGCCCCCGACTCATGCCAACCAATCCAGGCTCAACAACAATCGGCGCTCCCCGGCAGGCGTCAGCGGTGACCGGTGGACCAATCCCGCGCCCTCGTTGCCCAGCCACTTCTCGCCCTTCAGCAAAGCCACCTCTCCCGCCGCCAGGCGCCGAACCTTATCCACAGGCGGCGACGACTGCTGCAAGCGCGCGCGATCGATCGCTCCCTCCGCCAGCCATTCGCTGCCCGCGCCGGCATAGGTGCTGAGCAGGCGCACCGGCACATGGTCCACATGCATGCGCGGACACATCGCCCCGTCCAGTACCCGCACGCGTACACCGAGACGACGGGCTCCCAGCAGGCAGGTATAGGCGGCCACCAGCCAGGCCACATCCGCGACGAAACCGTCATAGCCGTGCAGATCAGCGGCCTCCCTGAGCAAACCGGGCAAGGCCGGCGGGTGGCGTTCATCCACCTCGATCACCCGCTCATCGGCCAGGGACTGGCCAAGACTGAGCACCAGGTTGGCGAAGTCCTCCACCTGGGCCGGCAGGCGGCGCTGCCAGACCGCCAGGTTGACGCCATCCTGAAGAATGTCGGTCATCACCTGGGGCGATTCACCGAACACCTGGCGGATATCCACAGTCATGCCACCGCGTCCTCATGCCAGGCACCGAAAGGATCGGGTAGCCGCAGCCAGGCCATCGGTCCAGTTTCCATCTCCTCGTCCGTGAGCAGGCAGGCCTCCAACTCTGTGGATAACCGCTGGAAGTCGATGTTCTGCCCGATGAACACCAGTTCCTGGCGGCAATCGCCGCTTTCCACCGACCACTGCTTGAGGATCGCCGCGGTGTTCTCTTCGTCCTGCGGCCATTGCTCGCGTGGCACGAAGCGCCACCAGCGCCCCGCCAGGCCGTGACGCATCATGCCACCGGCCTGGGACCAGCTCCCGGCCTCCTGATACTTGCTGGCCAGCCAGAAGAAGCCCTTGGAACGCAGCAACCGGCCGTTGCTCCAGGGCGTGTGGATAAAATCGAAGAAGCGCTGCGGGTGGAACGGCCGACGAGCCTGCCAGGTGCTGGCGGCGATGCCGTATTCCTCGGTTTCGGGTACATGCTCGCCCCGCAGTTCGCGCAGCCACCCCGGAGCCTGGGCTGCCTGGTCGAAATCGAACAGGCCGGTATCGAGGATGCGCGACAGCGCCACCTGGCCCATCACCATCGGCACGATCTGCGCCCGGGCATTGAGGCTGCGCAGGATGGCCACCAGCTCCTCGCGGTCAGACTGGCTGATCAGGTCGATCTTGCTCAGCAACAGCACGTCGGCGAATTCGACCTGCTCGATCAACAGGTCACTGATCGAGCGCTCGTCCTGCTCACCCAAGGTCTCGCCACGGCTGGCGAGACTCTCGGCGGCCTGGTAGTCACGCAGGAAGTTCAGCCCGTCGACCACGGTGACCATGGTGTCCAGGCGCGCCATGTCGGAGAGGCTGCGCCCCTGTTCGTCGCGAAAGGTGAAAGTCTCGGCAACCGGCAGCGGCTCGGATATTCCGGTCGACTCGATCAGCAGGTAATCGAAGCGGCCCTCACTCGCCAACCGCGCCACCTCTTCCAGCAGGTCCTCGCGCAAGGTGCAGCAGATGCAGCCGTTGCTCATCTCCACCAGTTTTTCTTCGGCCCGGTTCAGGCTGACGTTGCGCTGGACCTCGCTGGCATCGATGTTGATTTCGCTCATATCGTTGACGATCACGGCGACGCGCAGGTTGTCGCGGTTGCGCAGCACATGGTTGAGCAGCGTGCTCTTGCCGGCGCCGAGGAAGCCGGACAGCACGGTGACAGGGAGACGGTTGGGCATGACTAACCTCATCGGGCAGGCGCATTCGAATCGATGCATTGCACAATGTTATATTATAACAATACAATTTCGCCAAGCCGTGTCGACCGAACGGTTGTCTGGAGAGCGTCATGAAATCATCCGGCCTCGCTGCCTTGCTGCTGCTCGCAACACCCACGCAGCTCTTCGCCATGCCTCACACCGACCTCGCTCTGTGCACCCGCAGCGCGACCTTGCTCGCCTGCCAGGATGGCCAAGGCAACTACTACAGCGTTCGTACCGAAGGCAGCACCTTCTACCTGCGTGGCTACGAAGTGGCAGGCAAACGCCTGTGGGCTCAGACCAACAGCCGCTACGGCACGCTGACCTTCTTCACCGGGCTGGCCAGCGACGGTGAAGCCTGGGTGGGTTACAGCCGCCGCATCGGCTGGACCACCCTCAACCGTGTCTCCAGCTCCAGTGGTCAACGCTTCAACCTGCACTGCAGCCTTGTCGGCGGTTGCCGTTGACTGCCATCACTTCAGGATCCTTTCATGTCTAGCCTCGCCCTTCCCGACATCGCCGCACAGAGCAGCCAGCAGGCACTTCCGCTGGACTGGGTCGGCATGTACGGTATCGCCCTGCCACTGCTGGTCGACGGACGCAGCCTCGGCGCACACGCCGATGCCGGCGTGAGCCTGGATGACGGCGCAGCCCGGGGCATCCATATGTCACGGCTGTACCTGGCGCTGGAAGCGCTGGAACAGCGAGCGTTGAGCCCGCAGCTGATTCGCCGGACGCTCGAGCATTTTCTCGCCAGCCACGAAGGCCTTTCGAACACCGCCTACCTGCGCCTGGCATTCGATCACCTGTTAAAGCGCCCAGCGCTGGTCAGCCCGCTGGCAGGCTGGAAACGTTACCCGGTGAATATCGAAGCTCGGCTAAAAGATGAAATGTTCCACGTGGAACTATCGGTGCACATTCCCTATTCCTCGACCTGCCCGTGCTCGGCGGCGCTGGCCAGGCAGCTGATCCAGACGCAGTTCGACCGGGACTTCGCTGGCCAGTCGTTGGAGCGGGAACGTGTTCGCCAGTGGCTTGGCAGCAGCGACGGCATCGTTGCGACACCCCACAGCCAGAGGAGCTTGGCCAAGCTGCAAGTCCGCCTGGACGGCGACGAGTTCAGACTGACCGAGTTGATCGAGACTGCGGAGGCAGCTTTGGGCACGGCCGTACAGACGGCAGTAAAGCGCGCCGATGAGCAGGCCTTTGCCCTGGCCAACGGACAGAACCTGATGTTCTGCGAGGATGCCGCCCGCCGCCTGCATGCGGCCTTGCGAACGCTAACGGGCGTGAGCGGCTTCAGCGTGCGCGTGGAACATGCAGAGAGCCTGCATGCCCACGACGCAGTGGCGGTCAGTCGTTATCGCTGGTGACAGATCAGGTACGCGGCTTGACGGTTCCACAGTCATTCCCAAGCCACACCGCCCGGGTGTCCATGCTGCCCTGCTGCTGGACCCCGGAGGCATTGAAGGTGCCGTTGACCTTGGTCAGGAACTCCCGGTCGCTGAGGAAGGTGGCCTGGCCGTTGCCCTGGGCCTTGGGGCAACTGAACTGGAACTTCCAGACATTGCCATTGCGCTCGGTGATCTTCTGCGTGCACCCGGACTGCGGATCCTGCAGCGGAATGTCATTGGTCTTGACCTGCTCCGCAGTCAGGCACGAGCGCACCCCCTTGCCTCCCACCGTGATGCCCTGCTTGGCCAGGGCCCCCTCCATCATCGCCCGTTGCTCGGGCGGCAGGTTCTTCAACTGACCGAGCATGAACTCCATGTCCGGCAACGGCTTGCCATCGACCTGCATGTTGCTGGTGGTCAGTTCCCACAGGCCGGGTTGCAGCATCTGCGCATGAACCAGCGGGCTGCCCAGCCCCAGTACCAGGGCGAGCAGTGGCAGACGAATCTTCATGGATGAAAGCTCCTCGAAATACCGGCTCCGGCCGGACTGAGCCGTTAGACGTCAAAATCGCCTTTGTGTTGCAGGCATACCCTCGAACGTGGTCTGTTAGCAGCAGTGCTCTCGGCAAGCAGGATGCGTATGGATTTCCACAGCCCCTACTTCTTCGGTTACTTGCTCGGCCTGATTCATCTGCTCGGTCTCATCGCCGCGTTGCATGCGGTGTTCACCGTGCGCACCGCCCAGGGTGCGATCGCCTGGGCCATGTCGCTGCTGTTCATCCCCTACCTCACCCTCATCCCCTACCTGGTGTTCGGCGCCCGTTCCTTCTACGCCTACATCCAGGCCCGACGCCAGGCCAACCAGGAGATGCACGTGGCCATGGCCAACCTGAACTGGCGGCCCTGGGTGGAGGAAGCGTTGACCGCCCGCGAGTCCGACAGCTACGCCGCCCTGCGCGCCATGCCCAAGCTGGGGCGCATGCCGTGCCTGGCCAACAACGAGGTGAAGCTGCTGATCGATGGCGCCGCCACCTTCGAGGCGATCTTCTCGGCCATCCGCACCGCGCGCGACACCGTGCTGGTGCAGTTCTTCATCATCCATGACGACGCCCTCGGCCGGGAGTTGCAGCAACTGCTGCTGCGCAAGGCCGCCGAGGGGGTGCGGGTGTTCGTGCTGTACGACCGCGTCGGCAGCCATGCCCTGCCAACCAGCTACAGCCAGGTGCTGCGCGACGGCGGCGTACAGATCGAAGCGTTCGCCACCCGGCGCGGCTGGTTCAACCGCTTCCAGGTCAACTTTCGCAACCATCGCAAGATCGTCGTGGTCGATGGCCTGCTCGGGTTTCTCGGCGGCCATAACGTAGGGGACGAGTACCTCGGGGCGCACCCCAAGCTGTCACCCTGGCGCGACACCCATGTGCAGATCGGCGGTCCGGTGCTGGCCTGCCTGCAGGAGTCCTTCGCCGAGGATTGGTACTGGGCCACGCGCCAGCTGCCGCCGCTGATCCTGCCCGACGTCTACCCGGAGAACGGCGTGCTGTGCCAGGCCTTGGCCAGCGGCCCGGCCGATCCACAGGAAACCTGTGCGCTGTTCTTCCTCGAGGCGATTCACTCGGCCACCCGACGGGTCTGGATCACCAGTCCCTATTTCATCCCCGACGAAGCCATCTTCGCCGCCCTGCGCCTGGCAGTGCTGCGGGGTGTCGACGTACGCATCCTGATTCCCTCGCGCCCCGATCACCGCATCGTCTACGCCGCCTCCAGCCTGTTCGCCTTCGAGGCGGTGCGCGCCGGGGTGCGCATGTTCCGCTACCTGCCGGGCTTCCTGCACCAGAAGGTGGTGCTGGTTGACGATGAGGTCAGCGCCATCGGCAGCGCCAACCTCGACAACCGCTCGTTCCGGCTGAACTTCGAGATCACCCTGCTCACCGTGGACCGCGCTTTCGCCGACCAGGTCGAACGGATGCTGGAGAATGACTTCGAGCAGGCCCGGGAGATCACCGCGGAGGACAGCCGCGACACCCACCGCCTGCAACAGCTGGGGATGCGTATCGCACGGCTGATTTCACCGATCCTGTAGCCCGGCGAGCCTTGTCGGCACGCCGGGCTAGCCGATCAGCGATAGAGGTCCTCACGGGTCCACGGCAGGTCGTGGTGGCCGTCGGCGTAGGGCTTCACCGCGAGAATCTGGTGCAGGTTGATCCAGCCCTTGGTGAAGGCGTAGGCGCAACCGGCCAGGTACAGGCGCCAGATACGCAAGGTCTTCTCCGGCACCAGCGCGGCGGCGCGGTGCAGCTGGTTCTCCAGGTTCTCGCTCCAGTGGTTGAGGGTCTTGGCGTAATGCAGGCGCAGGCTCTCGATATCGACCACCTCCAGGCCCGCCTCGCAGATCCGCGCCGTGATCATCGAGATATGCGGCAGCTCGCCGTGGGGGAACACATAACGGTCGATGAAGTCCCCCGCGCCACGGCCAACCGGACGACCATCGACGTGCTTGGCGGTGATGCCATGGTTCATCACCAGGCCACCTTCACGCACCGCGCCGAACAGCCGCTGGCAATACAGCTCGAGGTTGGCATGCCCGACGTGTTCGAACATGCCGACGCTGACCGCCTTGTCGAAGCGACCATCCTGGGGCAGGTCGCGGTAGTCGAGGATCCGCAGGTCGACCTTGTCGGCCAGGCCCTCCTCCTTGACCCGTTGGCGACCGAGCTTCAGCTGCTCCTTGCTCAGGGTGATGCCAAACACCTTGGCGCCGTACTCGCGGGCGGCGAATCGCGCCAGCCCGCCCCAACCGCAACCGACATCCAGCAGGTAGTCGCCGGCCTGCAGGCGCAGCTTGCGGCACAGGTGGTCGAACTTGTCCTGCTGGGCCTGGGCCAGGGTGTTATCCGGCTCCTTGAAGTAGGCGCAGGAGTAGACCATGTCCGGGTCGAGCCACAGTTGGTAGAAATCGTTGGACAGGTCGTAATGGTAGGAAATGGCTTCGGCATCGGTGCGCTTGTCATGGGACGTGCGCTCCGGCAAGAACTCGTCTTCATCCTTGAGCAAGGCTTCGCTGAGCTCGTCGCAGACCCGGATGACTTCGCCGATATCGCCTTCCAGCTCCAGCTTGCCCTCGACAAAGGCGGAGCCAAGCGCCTCCAGGTTCGGATGGGTGAGCTGGGCGATCAGCTGGGGTTCCTTGACCAGGATGGTGACCTGCGGGCTCGGCCCCAGATCGAACTGGTTGCCGTCCCACAACTTGACGCGCAAAGGTAAGTGCAGGCTCTGCAATGCGGGTGGAAGTTGCGCAAGCATTCATGACCCTCCCTTTCATTGATACGGGACGCCAAGCCTCAAGCTGTCGGACGTCACCGGATCAGGGTAGTTCATTCGTGCGAAGTTTCCGTTAATCGCGACCATAGTCTAGAACTATCTGGTCCGGGCCGCACAACAGATTGTATACAATTTGCATATCTCAGACTAACCTTGTGCCCCTCTTCGCTTCCTCACACTCTCGGAGTAACGAAACCCATGAAATCCTATGACGTGGTGATCATTGGCGGCGGCCCCGGCGGCTACAACGCAGCGATCCGCGCCGGCCAGCTGGGCCTGAGCGTGGCCTGTGTCGAGGGTCGCCCGACCCTGGGCGGCACCTGCCTGAACGTCGGCTGCATGCCTTCCAAGGCGCTGCTTCACGCGTCCGAGCTGTACGAGGCGGCCAGCGGCGAGGAGTTCGCCCACCTGGGGATCGAGGTCAAGCCGACCCTCAACCTGGGCCAGATGATGAAGCAGAAAGACGAAAGCGTGACCGGCCTGACCAAGGGCATCGAGTACCTCTTTCGCAAGAACAAGGTCGACTGGGTCAAGGGCTGGGGCCGCCTGGACGGCGCCGGCAAGGTGGTGGTCAAAGCCGAGGACGGCAGTGAAGCCACCCTGCAGGCCAAGGACATCATCATCGCCACCGGTTCCGAACCCACGCCGCTGCCCGGCGTGACCATCGACAACCAGCGCATCATCGATTCCACCGGCGCCCTGTCGCTGCCCCAGGTACCCAAGCACCTGATCGTGATCGGCGCCGGAGTGATCGGCCTGGAGCTGGGTTCGGTGTGGCGCCGCCTGGGTGCCGAAGTGACGGTGATCGAATACCTGGACCGCATCTGCCCGGGCACCGATGAGGAAACCGCCAAGACCCTGCAGAAGGCCCTGGCCAAGCAAGGCATGACCTTCAAGCTCGGCAGCAAGGTGACCCAGGCCACATCCAGCGCCGACGGCGTCAGCCTGACCCTGGAGCCCGCCGCCGGTGGCAACGCCGAAACCCTGCAGGCCGACTACGTGCTGGTGGCCATCGGTCGCCGTCCTTATACCAAGGGCCTTAACCTGGAAAGCGTGGGGCTGGAAACCGACAAGCGCGGCATGCTCGCCAACGACCATCACCGCAGCACGGTCCCGGGCATCTGGGTGATCGGCGACGTCACCTCCGGCCCGATGCTGGCGCACAAGGCCGAGGACGAAGCGGTGGCGTGCATCGAGCGCATCGCCGGCAAGCCCCACGAGGTCAACTACAACCTGATCCCCGGCGTCATCTATACCCGCCCGGAATTGGCCAGTGTCGGCAAGACCGAGGAGCAGCTCAAGGCCGAAGGCCGTGCCTACAAGGTCGGCAAGTTCCCCTTCACCGCCAACAGCCGGGCCAAGATCAACCATGAGACCGAAGGCTTCGCCAAGGTTATCGCCGACGCCGTCACCGACGAGGTGCTGGGCGTGCATCTGGTTGGCCCGAGCGTGAGCGAGATGATCGGCGAGTTCTGCGTGGCCATGGAATTCTCGGCCTCGGCCGAGGACATCGCCCTCACCTGCCACCCACACCCGACCCGCTCCGAGGCCCTGCGCCAGGCGGCGATGAATGTGGATGGGAAAGCGATGCAGATCTGACGCAAAGCCTTGCGTTAAACCGTGTGGGAGCGGCTTTAGCCGCGAAGCAAGCGACTCGGTGGATGGCACCGGCTTCGCCGGTGTTCGCGGCTAAAGCCGCTCCCACAGGTACTACGCCAACCTGTAGGAGCGGCCTTGCCCCACGAGTGCTCGACCTAGCCGTGGGCCAGTTGTTTATCCACACCCTCACGGAAGCGCGACGCCAGGAATGGCGTGATATCCAGCGGTAACGCCTCGTTGTGGACAACCTTGTCCAGCAACACACCGGTAATCGCCGACGTGAGGATTCCTGTACGGAAATGTCCACAGGCATTGAAATAGCCCTGCACATTATCCACAGGCCCGAGAATCGGCAGCTCGTCCGGTGACCCCGGGCGCAGGCCGGCCCAGGTGCGCTTGAGGTTCACCTGCGCCAGCTGCGGTACGCAACGAATCGCACCCTGCACCAGGCCGCTGATTTCCGGGAAAGTGTTGCTGACATCGAAGCCCTTCTCTTCCGTGGTACTGCCGATCAGGATCTCGCCATTGTCCTTCTGCGCCATGTAGCAATCGCTGGTGGTGATGCAACCATCGAGCAGCTTGGGCAGGCGTTCGGTCAGCACGATCTGGCCCTTCACCGGCTTGACCGGAATGCTCTCCCCGGTCGCCCATTCGCTCAGCTCGGCGGCCCAGGCGCCAGCGGCATTGATCAAGGTGGCGCAATGGAACTCGCCGGCCTCGGCGGTGCGCACGCCCTTGATCCGCGAGCCTTCATGCAGCACGCCGGTGATGTTCACGTTCGGGTACAAATCGACGCCGTTCTGCCGCGCCGCCTCCATGTAGGCATCGCCCAGGCGGAACGGGCTGACCTGATGGTCGCAGAGAAACTCCAGCGCGCCATTGGCCTTGAGCGTCACCGCCGGCTCCGAGGCCCGCAGCGCGTCGCGGTCGAGCCAGCGTACCTGGTCGGCCAGGTGCGGGATCTGTTTGACGATGTGTTCGGCGTACAGTTGGTCTTCTTCATCCTGGATGATGTACTTGAGCCCGGTGCGTTCGAACTTGAAGTCCATTCCGTGGCGCTCGATCAGCTCCTGGTGCAGCTGTGGATAAAGCGCGTTGGACTGCAGGGCGAAGTCAAAGAAGCACTCCGGCAGGATGTGCGGCGTGCTCGAGTCAACCACCACCGCCGCGCCGTTGGCCTCACGCTTGTTGCGCGAGGACATCATGCGAAAGAAGATCACCCCGCAGCCCAGTCCCACCGACTCGCCGATGGCCCACAGGCCGCCGGCCGAGGCACGGGTGGCGTTGCCCGGGCGCTTGCAGTCGATCAGGGCGATCTTCAGGTTGTGCCGCTTGGACAGCTGGTAGGCACAGGACGCGCCGATCACGCCGCCACCGGCAATGATGATGTCGTAATGCTTGTTCATGCTCAGGCCTCCGTGCCGAGTTGTTCGAATGCGGAAAACGGGATCGGGTCCACCGGGAAGCGCGGGCGCAGCCAGCCCACGTCCGGACGTCCAGTGGCGCTGCGCAAGCGGTCGCTGCAGTAGCCGACGCACATGCGCCCCTGGCAGTCGCCCATGCTTACCCGGGTACGCATCTTCAGGCTGGCCATGTCCTCCACGCCCTGCTCCAGGGCCAGGTCGATCTGATCGCGAGTGACGTTTTCGCAACGGCAGATCACCGTGTCGGCCTGAGGCAGCTGGATCTGCGCCGCGCCGCGCGCGGTGTAGCGTTCCACCCCAGAGCGGAAGCGCTTGATCGCCGCCAGCTTGCCGAGGAAACGCTCACGGCGCTCGATCGCCTGCTCGGCATCGAGCTTGCCCATCTGCTGCAGCATCGACACCGCGGCGATACGCCCGGTGAGCATCGCTGCCTCACCACCACGAATACCGGCCATGTCGCCGGCCAGGTGAATGTTCGGCTGGCTGCTCTGCTGCCACACGTTGCACTCGGCGCGCAGGTAGCCGTCCTCGCTGAAACCATGGGCCAGGCCCAGTTGCTGGCTGAGCTGGGTCCGCGGAATGAAGCCGTAGCCTACCGCCAGGGTGCGCACCTGCTCGCGCTGGATGCGGGTCATGTCCGGCTGCCAGTCCTGGGTGTAAGGCGCGACCTGGACCTCCTGCAACTCGCCGTCACCCGTGGCGCCCACCACGCCCCAGCCATAATGCATGGGGATGCCGTTGAGCTTCATGTAGGCCAGCATGCTCAGGCCATCGAGGAACAGCTGCGGCTTGTTCATCAACGCCAGGCTTTCCTTGGCGATACGGTTGAACGAGCAGGCTTCGTACACGCCGGCTACCTTGGCGCCGGCGGCGTGCAGCTGGCAGGCGACCAGCGGCAGCAACGGCCCGGTACCGGCAATCAGCGTGCTGCCCAGTGGCTTGACCACGCCGCTCTTGATCTGTAGCTGCAAGCCGCCGAGCAGGATCACACCGGGCAAGGTCCAGCCGGGGAACGGCACGTTGCGCTCGTGGCATCCGGCGGCCAGCAGCAGGTGCGAGTAGTCGATCTCGTGCAGCTGTTCATCAGCATCGAGGACCATCAGCCGTTGATCGTCCCCACCCACCACGCGATGGTTCAGGCGCAGGTCGATGCGCTCGGCGCAGGCGGCGAAATCTTCATGCAGCTTGGTCAGGGCCTTGGTGTAGCGCGGCCCCAGGTAGCCCAGGTCGACACCCGCGCGCAGCGGGCCCCGATAGACCACGCCACCAGGGCGCGAGGCCTCGTCGAACAGCAGGCAATCCACGCCATGTTCAGCCAGCTCGATGGCGGCGCCCATGCCGGCCGAACCGCCACCGACGATCACGGGACGAAGGCTCATGGATGGGCCTCCTCTTGCACGCGATTGACCTCAGTCTCGATGCTCATGCCTGGCTTGACGATGGTCTGGCAGGCGCGACGCTTGGGACGACCATCGATCTGCACCAGGCAGCAATGGCAGACGCCCATGCCGCAGTAGGCACCGCTGAGCTGGCCATGATCGTTGCGTGCCAGCTGGCGCAGGCCAACGGCGTTGAGCACGCTGAGTACGGTTTCGCCGGCACTGGCGACTGCAGGCAGGCCATTGACCAGCAAGGTCATTTCAGCGCCTTCCAGTGGCTGGATATCGTGCTTTCGTTGCAGCGTCTGCATTTACTGTCGTCCTTGATGACTGATGGGTCGGGCGACGTTAGGGCAAACAACGAGGGAAAACATTGATCCATGCCAGAGGCACGTTTAAGAAATGTCCTACAGCGACGGACGTACAATCGCGTAGGACGAGAGCGCTACAAATCCATTGTCGGACACTCAGAAAAAAAAAGCCCCTGGCGGACCAGGGGCGTTCGGTAGCCTTGCTTCGACAGCCGTGGGGTTACTCCACGGTCACCGACTTGGCCAGGTTACGCGGCTGGTCGACGTCGGTGCCCTTGAGCACGGCGACGTAGTACGACAGCAGTTGCAGCGGAATGGTGTAGAGGATCGGCGCCAGCGCATCGTTGATGTGCGGCACGTTGATCACATGGGTGCCCTCGCCGTTGCTCATGCCGGCCTGCTCGTCGGCGAACACCACCAGCTCGCCGCCACGGGCGCGGACTTCCTGCAGGTTCGACTTGAGCTTCTCCAGCAGTTCGTTGTTCGGCGCCACGGTCACCACTGGCATGTCGCTGTCCACCAGCGCCAGCGGGCCATGCTTGAGCTCGCCGGCCGGGTAGGCTTCGGCGTGGATGTAGGAGATCTCCTTGAGCTTGAGCGCGCCTTCCATCGCCACCGGGTACTGGGCACCGCGGCCGAGGAACAGGGTGTGGTGCTTGTCGGCGAACAGCTCGGCGATCTTCTCGACCACGCCATCCATCGCCAGCGCTTCGCTCAGGCGGGCCGGCAGGCGACGCAGCTCGTCCACCAGCTCGGCTTCGACACCGGCTTCGAGGGTGCCGCGCACCTGGCCGAGGGCCAGGGTCAGCAGCATCAGTGATACCAGCTGGGTGGTGAAGGCCTTGGTCGAGGCGACGCCGATCTCCGGCCCGGCCAGGGTCAGCAGGGTCAGGTCGGATTCACGCACCAGCGAGCTGATGCCCTTGTTGCAGATCGCCAGGCTGCCGAGGAAGCCCAGCTCCTTGGCGTTGCGCAGGGCCGCCAAGGTGTCGGCGGTTTCGCCGGACTGCGAAATGGAGACGAACAGGGTGTCCGGCTGCACCACCACCTTGCGGTAGCGGAACTCGCTGGCCACTTCCACCTGGCAAGGGATGCCAGCCAGGCTTTCCAGCCAGTAACGGGCGACCATGCCGGCGTGATAGCTGGTGCCGCAGGCGACGATCTGCACGTTGCGGACCTTGGCGAACAGCTCGGCGGCCTGTGGGCCGAAGGCCTGGACCATCACGTGGTCCTTGCCCAGGCGCCCTTCCAGGGTGCGCTGCACCACGGTGGGCTGCTCGTGGATTTCCTTGAGCATGAAGTGGCGGTAGTTGCCCTTCTCGGCCGCTTCGGCGCCTTCGTGGTACTGCACCGTCTCGCGCTGGACCGGATGGCCGGCCTGATCCCAGATCTGCACCTGGTCACGGCGGATCTCGGCGATGTCGCCTTCCTCCAGGTACATGAAGCGGTCGGTGACCTGACGCAAGGCCAATTGGTCGGAGGCCAGGAAGTTCTCGCCGAGGCCAAGGCCGATCACCAGCGGGCTGCCGCTGCGGGCGGCGACCAGGCGGTCCGGCTGGCTGGCGCTGATCACTGCCAGGCCATAGGCGCCGTGCAGGCGCTTGACCGCGGCCTTGAGCGCGTCGGTCAGGTCGGGAATGTCCTTGAGCAGGTGGTGGATCAGGTGGACGATCACTTCGGTGTCGGTCTGCGAGACGAAGACATAGCCCAGGCCCTTGAGCTCTTCACGCAGCTCTTCGTGGTTCTCGATGATGCCGTTGTGCACCACCGCCACGTCGTGCCCGGAGAAGTGCGGGTGGGCATTGGTCTCGGTCGGCGCGCCATGGGTCGCCCAACGGGTATGGGCGATGCCCAGCTGGCCGGCCAGCGGATCGGCGCTCACGGCGCCTTCCAGCTCGCTGACCTTGCCAATACGGCGACGACGCTCGAGCGCGCCTTGCTGGTTCAGGACGGCCAGGCCGGCGCTGTCATAACCACGGTATTCCAGGCGCTTGAGGCCTTCGATGAGGATGGCTGTGATATTGCGCTCGGCAACGGCACCAACGATTCCACACATAAGATGTTGCTCCTAGCTGATAGCGGCGCAGATAAGGGTGATGCCGCGGGCTTGAATCCGGTCGCGCGCCTCGGCGGGCAGGCGATCATCAGTAATCAGGGTGTTGACGCTGCCCCAGGGCAGCTCGAGGTTGGGGATCTTGCGACCGACCTTGTCCGACTCGACCATGACGATCACCTCGCGCGCCACCTCGGCCATGACCCGACTCAGCCCCAGCAGCTCGTTGAAGGTGGTGGTGCCACGCTCCAGGTCGATGCCGTCGGCACCGATGAACAGCTGGTCGAAGTCGTATGAGCGTAGTACCTGCTCGGCCACCTGGCCCTGGAAGGACTCAGAGTGCGGGTCCCAGGTGCCACCGGTCATCAGCAGCACGGGCTCATGCTCCTGCTCGCTGATGGCGCGGGCCACGTGGAGCGAGTTGGTCATCACCACCAGGCCTGGCTGGCGCCCGAGCTGTGGGATCATCGCTGCCGTGGTGCTGCCGCTGTCGATGATGATGCGTGCATGCTCGCGAATGCGATCGACCGCTGCCCGGGCGATGGCCTGCTTGTAGAGGGACACCGGCTGGACCGTATCGCCCAACAGCTCCTGGGGCATGGTCACCGCGCCACCGTAGCGGCGCAACAGCAGACCGTTGGCCTCCAGGGCGTGGAGATCCTTGCGGATGGTCACTTCGGAAGTTTCGAAACGCTTGGCCAGGGCATCGACGCTCACCTCGCCCTGCTCGCTGAGCAAGGCCAGGATGTTGTGGCGGCGCTGAGGGGTATTTCGTTTCGACATGTCGGCTTTAAGTTTCGATTCGAAAGATAAGTGTTGCAATCAAAACCTAAGATGGACGATTCGTCAAGTTTATCTCTGCTTCGGCACGGTCCCTGTAGGAGCGGCCTTGTGCCGCGATGGGGCGCGCAGCGGCCCCAATGGAATTCACCTTGGCACCCAATAAAAAGCCGGCTTATTCACATAAGCCGGCTTTCGATCAAAAGCGCTGTGGATAACTCAGCTCTTCTTAATCTTCTCCGGCCGCTTCCAGCCTTCGATGTTGCGCTGGCGCGCACGGGCCACGCCCAGCTGCCCGGCTTCAACCGTCTGGGTGATGGTCGAGCCCGCCGCGGTAGTGGCCCCCGCCTGGATTTCCACAGGTGCCACCAGCGAGTTGTTGGAACCGATAAACACGTCCTCGCCCATCACGGTGCGGAACTTGTTGGCGCCGTCGTAGTTGCAGGTGATGGTGCCAGCACCGATATTGGTACGGGCACCGACCTCGGCATCACCCAGGTAGGTCAGGTGACCGGCCTTGGCGCCCTCGCCCAGGTGCGCGTTCTTCAGTTCAACGAAGTTACCCACATGGGCACGAGCTTCCAGGACGCTACCTGGACGCAGACGGGCGAACGGGCCGGCATCGCTGCCCTCGCCCAGCACCG
Source organism: Pseudomonas sp. NMI760_13 (assembly GCF_021283245.1). NCBI lineage: Bacteria > Pseudomonadati > Pseudomonadota > Gammaproteobacteria > Pseudomonadales > Pseudomonadaceae > Pseudomonas > Pseudomonas sp. NMI760_13. The sequence goes on from NZ_JAJSRC010000006.1 coordinate 128,105, forward strand.
CGCCTTCAAGGTGGCTGTTGGCCTTGACCACCACGCCCTTGCGCAGGGTGCTGTCCTTGATCACGCAGTTGGGGCCGATCTGCACGTCGTCCTCGATCACCACCTTGCCTTCGAGAATGACGTTGATGTCGATCAGCACGTCGCGGCCGACCGTCACCTCGCCACGTACATCGAAGCGCGCCGGATCACGCAGCGTGACGCCCTGGGCCATCAAGCGGCGGCCTTCACGCAGTTGATAGTGACGCTCGAGCTCCGCCAGCTGGCGGCGGTCGTTGGCGCCCTGCACTTCCATCGGGTCGTGGGGCTGCTCAGTGGCGACCACCAGGCCATCGGCCACGGCCATGGCGATCACGTCGGTGAGGTAGTACTCGCCCTGGGCATTGTTGTTGGACAACCGGCCCATCCAGTCGGCCAGGCGTGCGGCAGGCATGGCGAGGATGCCGGTGTTGCCTTCCTTGATTGCCTTCTGCGCTTCGCTGGCATCCTTGTGCTCGACAATCGCGGTCACGTTGCCCGCTGCATCTCGGACAATGCGGCCGTAGCCGGTCGGGTCCTGCAAGGTCACGGTGAGCAGACCGAGCTGCTGCTCGCTGACCTTGGCCAGCAGACGCTGCAGGGTCTCTACCTCGATCAGCGGCACATCGCCGTAGAGCACCAGCACGGTATCGGCGGTGATGGCCGGCAACGCCTGGGCCACGGCATGGCCGGTGCCCAGTTGCTTGTCCTGCATGACGAAGTTCAGATCGTCGGCTGCCAGGCGCTCACGTACCAGCTCGGCGCCATGGCCGATTACCACGTGAATACCTTCGGGCTGCAACTGGCGCGCGCTGTGGATAACGTGGCCAAGCATGGAATTGCCGGCGACCGGGTGCAGTACCTTCGGCAGCGCGGAGCGCATGCGGGTGCCTTGGCCTGCGGCGAGAATGACGATATCGAGGGACATTGACTGGCTACCAATCCTGGGCGGTCAGGGACGTGACCGAAGGGGAAATTCTGAAAAAGAAAAAGGGTAGCCGAGGCTACCCTTTAACTCAATCGCAACGGCGGTAAGCGGCCAAGGCCGGATTACTTGCCTTTGCGCAATTGCTGGACAGTACGCAGCTGAGCTGCAGCCTCGGCCAGACGTGCGGCAGCAGCACCGTAGTCGAAGTCCGAGCTTTTCGCGTTCAGCGCGTTCTCAGCAGCCTTGAGGGCTTCCTGAGCCTGAGCTTCGTCCAGGTCGGCAGCGCGCTGCACGGTGTCGGCAAGAACCTTGACCATGTTCGGCTGCACTTCGAGGAAGCCACCGGAGATGTAGAACACCTCACGATCGCCACCTTGCTTGGTCAGCGTGATCGGACCAGGCTTGAGATTGGTGATCAGCGGCGCGTGGCCCGGAGCGATACCAAGATCACCCAGGTTACCGTGCGCGACTACCATCTCGACCAGGCCGGAGAAGATCTCTCCTTCCGCGCTGACGATATCGCAATGGACTGTCATAGCCATCTGCTTGCCTCAACCTGATTAGCGCCCCTTGCGGGGCGCCGGGATTACAGTTTCTTGGCTTTCTCGATCGCTTCGTCGATGCTGCCGACCATGTAGAACGCTTGTTCTGGCAGGTGGTCGTAGTCACCTTTGAGGATGCCGCTGAAGCCAGCGATGGTGTCCTTGAGCGAAACGTACTTGCCTGGCGAGCCGGTGAAGACTTCGGCCACGAAGAACGGCTGCGACAGGAAGCGCTGGATCTTACGAGCGCGGGCAACCAGTTGCTTGTCGGCTTCGGACAGCTCGTCCATACCCAGGATCGCGATGATGTCCTTCAGCTCTTTGTAACGCTGCAGAACATACTGAACGCCACGAGCGGTCTCGTAGTGCTCGGTGCCGATCACGTTCGGGTCCAGCTGGCGCGAAGTCGAGTCCAGTGGGTCGACCGCTGGGTAGATACCCAGGGAAGCGATGTCACGGGACAGAACGACGGTGGCGTCCAGGTGGGCGAAGGTGGTCGCTGGCGACGGGTCGGTCAGGTCGTCCGCAGGTACGTATACGGCCTGGACGGAGGTGATCGAACCTTCTTTGGTCGAAGTGATACGCTCTTGCAGAACGCCCATCTCTTCGGCCAGGGTCGGCTGGTAACCTACTGCCGAAGGCATACGGCCCAGCAGTGCGGATACTTCGGTACCGGCCAGGGTGTAACGATAGATGTTGTCGACGAACAGCAGAACGTCGTTACCTTCGTCACGGAACTTCTCAGCCATGGTCAGGCCGGTCAGCGCTACGCGCAGACGGTTTCCTGGTGGCTCGTTCATCTGACCGTAGACCAGCGCTACCTTGTCGAGAACGTTGGAGTCCTTCATCTCGTGGTAGAAGTCGTTACCCTCACGAGTACGCTCACCCACACCAGCGAACACGGAGTAACCGCTGTGTTCCATGGCGATGTTACGGATCAGTTCCATCATGTTCACGGTCTTGCCGACGCCGGCACCACCGAACAGACCAACCTTACCACCCTTGGCGAACGGGCAGACCAGGTCGATAACCTTGATGCCGGTTTCCAGCAGGTCGTTGCCGCCCGCCTGGTCGGAGAACGAAGGCGCTGGCTGGTGGATACCGCGACGCTCTTCTTCGCCGATTGGACCGGCTTCGTCGATCGGGTTGCCCAGGACGTCCATGATACGGCCCAGGGTTGCCTTGCCGACAGGTACCGAGATGGCAGCCTTGGTGTCGACGACATCCAGACCGCGCTTCAGACCTTCGGTCGAGCCCATCGCAATGGTACGAACCACGCCGTCGCCCAGCTGCTGCTGAACTTCCAGGGTGGTTTCCGCGCCTTGTACTTTCAGCGCGTTGTAAACACTCGGCACGGCATCACGTGGGAATTCCACGTCGATGACGGCGCCGATGATTTGAACGATACGTCCGCTACTCATAGCTGGATCCTCTGAATTTTTGAACCGTTAAACCGCGGCAGCGCCGCCGACGATTTCCGAGATCTCCTGGGTGATCGCAGCCTGACGCGCCTTGTTGTAGATCAACTGAAGCTCTTTGATCAAATCACCGGCGTTGTCTGTGGCGTTTTTCATGGCGATCATCCGGGCCGCTTGTTCAGCAGCGTTGTTCTCGACCACCGCCTGGTAGACCTGCGACTCCACGTAACGCACCATCAAGCCGTCCAGCAGCTCTTTTGCGTCGGGTTCGTACAGGTAGTCCCAGTGGTGCTTGAGTTCCTGATCCGGGGTTGCCACCAACGGTACCAATTGCTCGACCGTCGGTTTTTGGGTCATGGTGTTGATGAACTTGTTCGAAACCACCGAGAGGCGATCGATGCGGCCGTCCAGGTAGGCGTCCAGCATCACCTTGACGGAGCCGATCAGATCATTGATCGAAGGCTCTTCGCCCAGATGGCTGATCGCGGCTACGACGTTACCGCCAAAGATGCGGAAGAAAGTCGCACCCTTGCTGCCGATCACGCACAGGTCGATTTCAACGCCCTGTTCGCGGTTTTCGTTCATGTCCTTGACCAGGGCCTTGAACAGGTTGGTGTTCAAGCCACCGCACAGACCACGGTCACTGCTCACCACGATATAACCAGCGCGCTTTACAGGGCGCTCGATCATGAACGGGTGGCGGTATTCCGGGTTGGCGTTGGCCAGATGACCGATCACCTGGCGGATACGCTCCGCGTAAGGACGGCTAGCAGCCATGCGCATTTGTGCCTTGCGCATCTTGCTGACCGCCACTTTCTCCATGGCGCTGGTAATTTTTTGCGTGCTTTTGATGCTCGCAATCTTACTGCGAATCTCTTTTGCGCCTGCCATGTATCACCTATCAGGTTAGCAAGCGGGGGCCGGAGCCCCCGCTGCGGCTTACCAGGTCTGGGTGGCCTTGAACTTCTCGATGCCGGCTTTCATGCCAGCGTCGATTTCGTCGTTGAAGTCACCCTTCACGTTGATCTTCGCCATCAGTTCGGCGTGATCACGGTTGAAGTAGGCGATCAGAGCTTGTTCGAAGCTACCGACCTTGGCGACTTCTACGTCGGTCAGGAAACCACGCTCAGCGGCGTACAGCGACAGGGCCATGTCGGCGATCGACATTGGCGCGTACTGCTTCTGCTTCATCAGCTCGGTAACGCGCTGACCATGCTCCAGCTGCTTGCGGGTAGCCTCGTCCAGGTCCGAAGCGAACTGGGCGAATGCCGCCAGTTCACGGTACTGGGCCAGGGCGGTACGGATACCACCGGACAGCTTCTTGATGATCTTGGTCTGGGCGGCACCACCAACACGGGATACCGACACACCGGCGTTAACGGCAGGACGGATGCCTGCGTTGAACATGGCCGATTCCAGGAAGATCTGACCGTCGGTGATCGAGATCACGTTGGTCGGAACGAACGCGGAAACGTCGCCAGCCTGGGTTTCGATGATCGGCAGAGCGGTCAGCGAGCCAGTCTTGCCGGTTACGGCACCGTTGGTGAACTTCTCGACATACTCTTCGGAAACGCGCGATGCACGCTCCAGCAGACGGGAGTGGAGATAGAACACGTCGCCTGGGTACGCTTCACGTCCTGGTGGACGGCGCAGCAGCAGGGAGATCTGACGGTAGGCAACGGCCTGCTTGGACAGGTCATCGTAAACGATCAGGGCGTCTTCACCGCGGTCACGGAAGAACTCGCCCATGGTGCAGCCGGCGTACGGGGCCAGGAACTGCAGTGCGGCGGATTCCGAGGCGCTGGCAACGACCACGATGGTGTTGGCCAGGGCGCCAGCTTCTTCCAGCTTGCGAACGATGTTGGCAACGGTGGAACGCTTCTGGCCGACTGCAACATAAACACAGAAAATACCGGAGTCTTTCTGGTTGATGATGGCGTCGATGGCCATGGCGGTCTTGCCGATCTGACGGTCACCGATGATCAGCTCGCGCTGGCCACGGCCGACAGGGATCATGGCGTCGACGGACTTGTAGCCAGTCTGTACAGGCTGGTCTACCGACTTACGCCAGATCACGCCTGGAGCTACTTTCTCGACCGCGTCGGTCTGGGTGTTGCCCAGAGGACCTTTGCCGTCGATCGGGTTACCCAGTGCGTCGACGACGCGACCCAGCAGTTCCTTACCAACCGGAACTTCCAGGATACGGCCGGTGCACTTGGCGCTCATGCCTTCGGCGAGGGTGTCATAGGCACCCAGGATCACTGCACCTACGGAGTCTTGCTCCAGGTTCAGGGCCATGCCGAATACGCTGCCAGGGAACTCGATCATTTCGCCGTACATGACGTCGGCCAGACCGTGGATCCGCACGATGCCGTCGGAAACCGAAACGACGGTACCTTCGTTACGGGCTTGGGAGCCGACATCGAGGTTGTCGATGCGGCCCTTGATGATTTCACTAATTTCGGAAGGATTGAGTTGCTGCATTGCTCTGCTGCCCCTTCAAACTCAAGATTTCAAGGCTTCGGCCAGTTTCGCGATCTTGCCGCGAACCGAACCGTCGATTACCAGGTCGCCAGCGCGGATGACGACGCCGCCGATCAGGCTGGCATCCTCCGACGCGTGCAGGCGCACTTCCTGGCCTAACCGTGCACTGAGAACCTTGGCGAGTTTGTCTTGCTGTTCTTGGTTCAACGCAAAAGCACTGGTGACTTCCACGTCCACGGACTTCTCTTGCTCGGCCTTGTACAGGTCGAACAGAGTCGAAATCTCCGGCAGAAGCAGGAGACGTTCGTTTTCCGCGGCAACATGAATGAAATTCTGTGCCTTGGCGTCAAACTTGTCACCGCACACTTCAATGAATGCGGCGGCCTTTTCTGCGCTAGTCAGTTGCGGGGCCTTGAGCAGGCGCTGCATGGTGTCGTCTTGCGACACCGCAGCAGCCAGGCCGAGCATGGCTGACCAATTGGCCAGTTGCTGATGGGCCTGGGCATGCTCGAAGGCAGCCTTAGCGTAAGGTCGGGCCAACGTGGTCAGTTCTGCCATGATCGCCCTCGCTTAAATTTCAGCGGCCAGTTTGTTAACCAGCTCCGCATGCGCGTTTTGATCGATTGTGGCGCCAAGGATCTTTTCAGCACCGCCAACGGCCAGGGCACCCACTTGGGCACGCAGGGCGTCTTTGACGCTGTTCAGTTCCTGTTCGATCTCGGCTTGAGCCTGAGCCTTCACACGGTCAGCTTCGACGCGAGCCTGTTCACGGGCTTCCTCGACAAGCTGAGCAGCGCGTTTCTTGCTTTGCTCAATGATTTCGGCTGCCTGTGCCTTCGCTTCACGCAGTTGCTGACCCGCTTTCTCTTGGGCCAGCTCCAGGTCGCGAGCTGCGCGGTTGGCAGCGTCCAAGCCGTCGGCAATCTTCTTTTGGCGCTCTTGCAGGGCAGTGATGACCGGAGGCCATACGTACTTCATGCAGAAGAGTACAAAAATCAGAAAAGCAACGGATTGGCCAATCAGGGTTGCATTAATGTTCACGCCAACACCTCGCTCGGTCTTTGTCCATCACACCAATCAACTCGTAGGAACGAGTGATTAGCCGGCGATCTGACCAACGAAGGGGTTCGCGAAGGTGAAGAACAGAGCGATACCAACACCGATCATGGTTACGGCGTCGAGCAGACCGGCAACGATGAACATTTTGACCTGCAGCATCGGAACCATTTCTGGCTGGCGAGCAGCGCCTTCCAGGAACTTGCCGCCCAGCAGGCCGAAACCAATGGCGGTACCCAGAGCACCCAGGCCGATCAGCAGAGCAACAGCGATAGCGGTCAGACCAACTACAGTTTCCATCTTTCCTCCCGACTTTTACGTCGTATTGGTTAGGTTTTTAGTTTGAAGCGGTAAAACAAATCGTTTGGTACAGCATGCCCTTGCGGACTTTTTAAGCCCTCCCCCCAAACGGGCAGGGAAGGCTATCAGACACGCCAGGCGGTCTTAATGGTTATCTTCGTGAGCCATCGACAGGTAAACGATGGTCAGCATCATGAAGATGAAAGCTTGCAGGGTGATGATCAGGATGTGGAACACGGCCCACGCCCACTGCAGCACCACACCCAGGCCGCTGAGCCACAGCAGGCCGGAGCCGAACATCACGGCGATCAGGATGAATACCAGCTCACCGGCGTACATGTTGCCGAACAGACGCAGGGCCAGCGAGATCGGCTTGGCGATCAGGGTGACGAACTCGAGCAGGAAGTTGACCGGAATCAGCAGGATCTGCACGAAGATGTTCTTGCTGCCGAACGGGTGCAGGGTCAGCTCGCCGAGGAAGCCACCCAGGCCCTTGACCTTGATGCTGTAGAAGATGATCAGGGCGAACACGCAGAAGGCCATGGCCAGGGTCGCGTTCGGGTCGGTGGTTGGTACCGCACGGAAGACGAGATGCGGATCACCGGAGATCCAGGCCGCCGCTTTCGGAATCCAGTCGACCGGAACCAGGTCGATGGCGTTCATCATGAACACCCAGACGAAAATGGTCAGTGCCAGCGGGGCGATCACCGGGCTACGGCCGTGGAAGGAGTCCTTCACGCTGCCGTTGACGAAGTCGACCAGCACTTCAACGAAGTTCTGCAGACCGCCAGGTTGGCCGGAAGTCGCCTTCTTGGCCGCCATGCGGAAGATGAACAGGAAGATCAGACCCAGCGCGACGGACCAGCCCAGGGTGTCCACGTGGAACGCCCAGAAGCCCATTGCCTTGGCTTCTGCAGCCGAATGGGCGAAGCCCCAGCTGCCGTCTGGTAGTTGACCGTAGGTCAGGTTCTGCAAGTGGTGCTGGATATAACCCGAAGCGGTTTCTTCTGCCATGGTTGCCTCAAACGCCCTAAGGTCTCGAAAGTCTTTTATTCATCAGCAGGGGCGCGAACCAGCTGACCAAAAGGGTCAGCACGAAGACGCCGAATACTGCCAACGGCGCCAATGGCTTCACTCCTGCGAAGGTCAGTGCAAACAGCACTGCCGTCAAAATCATCTTGCCTGCCTCGCCCGCGTAGAACGACTTGACGATGGCCTGCGCCGCCCGGGCTCCGCTGAAGCGAAAAGCCTTCCAGGCGAAATACACATTGGGCAGCCAGGCAATCAACCCTCCGCAGAGGCCTGAATATCCACTGACCGCCCCTTTCCACTGCCACAACACCAGCGTTGCCAGCAGCAGGACGACAAATTGAGCCAGCAGTACCGGAAAAACCGCCCAGCGATGGAAAGGCAGGCGGTTTGGCGTGCGGATTTCCATCACAACTGCTCCTCTAAAGTCGACCGCCTAGTCAGCAATGACTTGGCATAATTTGTGCCGACAAAATGCGCGCAGAGTATAGGGGTGGATTAACCCCTATTCAACTCTTCGGTAGTGATTTCCGACTGCGCGCTACAACAGGAATTGTTTCAGCGGATGTGAGCAAGCACGCCCTGCAACTCGTCAAGGGAGTTATAGCGAATAACCAACTGACCTTTGCCCTTGTTGCCATGGCGAATTTGTACCGCCGAGCCCAGGCGCTCTGCCAGACGCTGTTCGAGACGGGCAATGTCCGGATCAGGTTTGCTCGCCTCGACCGGCTCAGGTTTGCCATTGAGCCACTGGCGCACCAGTGCCTCGGTCTGGCGCACGGTGAGCCCGCGTGCGACAACATGACGCGCCCCTTCTTCCTGGCGATCTTCCTCGAGGCCGAGCAAGGCGCGGGCATGGCCCATCTCCAGGTCGCCGTGGGCGAGCATGGTCTTGATCGCCTCCGGCAGCGAGATCAGGCGCAGCAGGTTGGCCACGGTTACCCGCGACTTGCCGACGGCGTCCGCCACCTGCTGCTGGGTCAGCTCGAACTCCTGCTGCAGGCGCTGCAGGGCGAGCGCCTCTTCCAGCGGGTTGAGGTCCTCGCGCTGGATGTTCTCGATCAGCGCCATGGCGATGGCGGCTTCGTCGGGCACTTCGCGGACCATGGCCGGAACGGTGTCCAGGCCGGCCTGCTGGGTGGCGCGCCAGCGCCGCTCACCGGCGATGATCTCGTAGCGGTTGTCGCCGATCGGGCGCACCACGATCGGTTGCATCACGCCATGGGTGCGGATCGAGTGCGCCAGTTCTTCCAGCGCCTCGGGATCCATGTCGCGGCGCGGCTGGTACTTGCCGCGCTGGATCAGCTCGACCGGCAGGTGTTGCAGTTCCTTCTGGTCGATCTTGACAGCCTGCGCCTCGAGCGCGCTGACGGAAGGACCACTGAGCAGTGCATCCAACCCACGTCCGAGACCGCGTTTCTTGATGGCCATGCGGATTCCTTAAGTTGTCTGTGCAATGCGTGATGGACGGCGCTGACGGCGAACCAGTTCCCCGGCCAGCGCCAGATAAGCGAGCGCGCCGCGGGATTGCTTGTCGTAGGCCAGGGCCGGCATGCCGAAGCTCGGCGCCTCGGCCAGGCGGATGTTGCGCGGGATCACCGTGTCGTACAACTGGTCGCCGAAGTGCTCCTTGAGCTGCGCCGATACATCGTTGTTCAGGCTCAGGCGCGGGTCGTACATGGTCCGCAGCAGGCCTTCGATCTTCAGCTCCGGGTTCAACCGGGCAGCGATGCGCTTGATGTTATCCACAAGGTCGCTGAGACCTTCCAGCGCGTAGTACTCGCACTGCATGGGGATGATCACGCCATCGGAGGCGACCAGGGCGTTGAGCGTCAGCATCGACAGCGACGGTGGGCAGTCGATGAGGATGTAGTCGTAGTTCTCGCGGATCGGCGCCAGCGCGTTGCGCAGGCGGCTCTCCTTCATCTGCATTTCCAGCAGGACCACCTCGGCGGCGGTCAGGTCGCGGTTGGCCGGCAACAGCTGGTAACCGCCGTGCTCGGAGTAGTGCATGGCCTGGGCCAGGTCGCATTCCCCGATCAGCAGGTCGTACACCGAGTGCTCGAGCTCGTGTTTATCCACACCGCTGCCCATGGTGGCGTTGCCCTGTGGATCGAGGTCGATCAGCAGCACGCGACGCTTGGTCGCGGCCAGCGATGCGGCGAGATTGATGCAGGTGGTGGTCTTGCCCACACCACCCTTCTGGTTCGCGATTGCGAATACCTTAGCCATTGTTGCGTGTGTTCCCAGTCATGCCTTGCGGCGCAGTATCAGCAGATGGCGCTGGCCCTGGCAACCTGGAACGGTCAGGGCCTGCTCGCTTTCCACTGTGAAGTCTGCGGGCAATGCTACCAGTTCGTCGGCAGGATGCAGCCCCTTCATTGCAAGCCATTGCGTGCGGGCGTCACCCAGGTGGCGGGTCCAGTTGGTGAAATTCTCCATGCTGCTGAACGCTCGGGAAACGATCCCGCAGAACGGCTGCTCGGGCTGGACCTCTTCCACCCGGCTGTGGATAACCGTGAGGTTGTCCAGTTTCAGTTCCATCTTCACCTGGGTGAGGAAACGGGTCTTCTTGCCGTTGCTGTCCAGCACCGTCACCTGTTTGTGCGGATGCAGGATGGCCAGCGGAATACCCGGCATGCCGCCGCCGCTGCCGACATCCAGCCAGCGCTGGGTGTCATTGTGGATAAACGGCATGACACTCAGGCTGTCGAGCAGGTGGCGCGAGACCATCTCGTCCGGGTCGCGCACCGCGGTCAGGTTGTAGGCCTTGTTCCATTTGATCAACAGGGCCAGGTAGCCCAGCAGCAACTCATGCTGCTGCGCGCTCAGCTCGACACCAAGCTGGCGCGCACCTGTGGACAACTCTTCGGCGTGTTGCGGGGTGACCGGGGAACTCAAGCGCTTTGCTCCAATTCGCGGCCTGCGCCGCGCTTTTTCAAGTGAATCAGCAACAGGGAAATCGCCGCCGGGGTGACACCCGGAATGCGCGAAGCCTGGCCCAGGGTCTCCGGGCGGGTCTGCCCGAGCTTGCCCTGGATCTCCTTGGACAGGCCGGAAATCGTGGTGTAGTCGATATCCACAGGCAGGCGCGTGTCTTCGCTGGCGCGCAGTCGGGCGATCTCGTCCTGTTGGCGGTCGATGTAGCCGGCGTACTTGGTCTTGATCTCGACCTGCTCGGCAACCTGTGGATCGATCACTTCACCGCCGGTCGCCTCGATCAAGCCAGCGTAGTCGACTTCCGGACGGGCGAGCAGGTTGAGCAGGCTGTATTCATGGGCCAGCGGCGTGCCGAACTTATCCACAACAGCTTGGCCCTGCGGCGTACCCGGACGAACCCAGGTGCTCTTCAGGCGCTGTTCTTCACGCTCGATGCCTTCGCGCTTGGCGCAGAACGCAGCCCAGCGCTGGTCGTCGACCAGACCCAGTTCGCGGCCTTTCTCGGTCAGGCGCAGGTCGGCGTTGTCTTCGCGCAGGATCAACCGGTACTCGGCACGTGACGTGAACATGCGGTACGGCTCCTGGGTCCCCAGGGTGATCAGGTCGTCGACCAGCACGCCGATGTAGGCCTCGTCGCGGCGCGGGCACCAGCTTTCACGGCCCTGGGCACGCAGCGCGGCATTGGTCCCGGCCAGCAGGCCCTGGGCGCCGGCCTCTTCGTAACCGGTGGTGCCGTTGATCTGGCCGGCGAAGAACAGGCCGCCGATGACCTTGGTCTCGAGGCTGTACTTCAGGTCGCGCGGGTCGAAGTAGTCGTACTCGATGGCATAGCCCGGACGGACGATGTGGGCGTTTTCCATGCCGCGGATCGAGCGGACGATCTCCAGCTGCACGTCGAACGGCAGCGAAGTGGAAATACCGTTGGGGTACAGCTCGTGGGTGGTCAGGCCTTCCGGCTCGATGAACACCTGGTGGCTTTCCTTGTCGGCGAAGCGATGGATCTTGTCCTCGATCGACGGGCAGTAGCGCGGGCCGATGCCTTCGATCACGCCGGAGTACATCGGCGAACGGTCGAGGTTCGAGGCGATGATCTCGTGGGTGCGGGCGTTGGTGTGGGTAATCCAGCAGCTCACCTGGCGCGGATGCATTTCGGCATTGCCCATGAACGACATCACCGGGATCGGCGTGTCGCCCGGTTGTTCTGTCATCACCGAAAAGTCCACGGAACGGCCATCGATGCGCGGCGGCGTGCCGGTCTTCAGCCGGCCGACGCGCAGCGGCAGTTCACGCATGCGCTGGGCCAGGGCGTTGGCGGGTGGATCGCCGGCGCGACCACCGGAGTAGTTCTGCAGACCAATGTGGATAAGTCCGCCGAGGAAGGTGCCGCTGGTCAGGACCACGGAGTCGGCGAAGAAGCGCAGGCCCATTTGCGTGACCACGCCCTTGACCTGGTCCTGCTCGACGATCAGGTCATCGCAGGACTGCTGGAATATCCACAGGTTCGGCTGGTTTTCCAGGATTTCGCGCACCACCGCCTTGTAGATGGCGCGGTCGGCCTGCGCACGGGTGGCGCGTACGGCCGGGCCCTTGCGGTTGTTCAGGATGCGGAACTGGATGCCGCTCTTGTCGGTGGCCAGCGCCATGGCGCCGCCGAGCGCATCGATTTCCTTGACCAGGTGGCTCTTGCCGATGCCGCCGATGGCCGGGTTGCAACTCATGTGACCGAGGGTTTCCACGTTGTGGGTCAGCAGCAGGGTTTTCACACCCATGCGTGCGGACGCAAGCGCAGCCTCGGTACCGGCATGGCCGCCGCCGATGACGATCACTTCAAAACGGGAAGGGAAATCCACCACGCACCTCGTGCCTGTTTTTGCGAATAGAGAAGGTAAGCGGACAAGTATAGGGACTTACCGCCCTTCAAAGAAACCTTCTGAGCAAAAAATGAGCAGGCTGTGGATGAGTGGCAGGCAAAAGAAAACAAAGAGGAAAAATTTAAAAAAGCTTTGTTTTTATGTTTATGTTTAGGGCCCATCCTGTCTGTGCATAAGTCTTTCAAGGCCACAGAATACGGCATGTACAGAGAATCAAAACCCTGTGTCGAAACGGGCCTGTGGGCTCTGGATAGCGCTGTTTAACCTGTGGATGAATGTGCCTGTTACCCACAGGGCGGTTTGTCCTCAGAAAAAAAGCCCGGTTATCAACGGAGCTGAGGCCGAGTTTTCCACAGAGCTCCCGAGTCAGGACTTTAATCTGTGGATGACGTCGTGGGAGCGAGCTTGCCTCGCGAAGCAGGCTTACAGATTTGGCAACGGCTGCACCGGTGTTCGTGGGTCAAGCCCGCTCCCACAAACCTGAATCACAGGCAAAAAAAAGCCGCTCCAGACTGGAGCGGCCTTGTTATCGAAGGGCTGTGGACTATTTGCCGATGCAGAAGCTCGAGAAAATCCTGCCAAGCAGGTCGTCCGAACTGAACGCCCCGGTGATTTCACCCAGCGCCTGCTGTGCCTGGCGCAGATCCTCCGCCAACAGCTCTCCGGCGCCAGCCAGGGTCAGCTGCGCACGACCATGCTCCAGGTGCTCACTGGCCTGGCGCAGCGCTTCCAGGTGCCGGCGACGGGCGCTGAAGCTGCTCTCCGCGGTCTGTTCATACCCCATGCAGGCCTTGAGGTGGTCACGTAGCAGGTCCAGCCCCATGTCGTCTTCGCGGGCACTCAGGGTAATGGTTACATGCCCATCGTCACTCTGCTCCATGCCGACACGTTCACCACTCAAGTCGGCCTTGTTACGGATGAGCGTGACCTTTGCCACATCTGGTCGTTGATCCAGGAATTCCGGCCACAGCGCAAAGGGATCACTGGCTTCCGGTGCGGTCGAGTCGACGACCAGCAGCACCCGATCAGCCTCGCCGATGGCCTTGAGCGCCCTTTCCACCCCGATCTTTTCCACATGGTCATCGGTATCGCGCAGACCGGCGGTGTCGACCACATGCAACGGCATGCCATCGATGTGGATATGTTCGCGCAGGATGTCCCGGGTGGTGCCGGCGATATCGGTGACGATCGCCGCCTCGCGTCCGGCGAGCTGGTTGAGCAGGCTCGATTTGCCGGCGTTCGGCCGACCGGCGATGACCACCGTCATGCCGTCACGCAACAGGGCACCCTGCCCGGCCTCACGCTGCACTGTGGACAACTCGCTGCGCACGTCATCGAGCATGCGCAACACATGGCCGTCAGCGAGGAAGTCGATTTCTTCCTCAGGGAAGTCAATTGCGGCCTCGACGTAGATGCGCAAGGCAATCAGCGCTTCGGTCAGCCCATGCACGCGCTTGGAGAACGCTCCTTGCAACGAACGCAGGGCATTACGGGCAGCTTGCGTGGAGCTGGCTTCGATCAGGTCAGCGATGGCTTCGGCCTGGGCCAGGTCGAGCTTGTCGTTGAGGAACGCACGCTCGCTGAACTCGCCCGGGCGTGCCAACCGGCAGCCCAGTTGCAGGCAACGCTGCAGCAGCATGTCCATGACCACCGGCCCCCCGTGGCCCTGCAGCTCCAGCACGTCTTCGCCAGTGAACGAGTTCGGCCCGGGGAAGAACAGCGCGATGCCTTCGTCCAGGACCAGGCCATCGGCATCGCGGAACGGGCCGTAGTGGGCATGGCGCGGGGTCAGCGTGCGGCCGGTGATGGCCTGCCCGGCCTGGCTGGCCAGCGGCCCGGACAAGCGGACGATGCCGACCCCACCGCGGCCCTGGGCGGTAGCGATGGCGGCAATGGTTTCACGCACAGTGTTCATGCTCGAAAGCCTCTACAACGAATTCGTCAGATAGCAAAAACGCCCCACTAGGGGGCGTTTTTATTCACAGGCAAACAGGCTTGCCCGTCAAGCGGCAGCTTTCTTGGTCGCTGCCTCGATGCTGCGGGTGATGTACCACTGCTGTGCGATCGACAGGCAGTTGTTCACAACCCAGTACAGCACCAGACCGGCCGGGAACCACAGGAAGAAGAAGGTGAAGATGATCGGCATCATTTTCATCACCTTGGCCTGCATCGGATCCGGCGGGGTCGGGTTCAGACGCTGCTGGATGAACATGGTGGCGCCCATGATGATCGGCAGGATGAAGAACGGATCCTTGATCGACAGGTCGGTGATCCACAGCATCCACGGTGCCTGGCGCATCTCTACGCTTTCCAGCAGTACCCAGTACAGGGCCAGGAACACCGGCATCTGTACCAGGATCGGCAGGCAGCCGCCCAGCGGGTTGATCTTCTCTTTCTTGTACAGCTCCATCATCGCCTGGGACATCTTCTGGCGATCGTCACCGAAGCGTTCCTTGAGCTGGGCCAGTTTCGGCGCCACGGCACGCATGCGCGCCATCGAGCGGTAGCTGGCGGCCGACAGCGGGAAGAACAGGCCTTTGATCAGCATGGTCAGGACAATGATCGACCAGCCCCAGTTGCCGAGCAGGCTGTGGATATGTTGCAGCAGCCAGAAGATCGGCTGGGCGATGAACCACAGGAAGCCGTAGTCGACGGTCAGTTCCAGGCCTGGGGAAAGTTCCTTGAGCTTGGACTGGATCTTGGGACCGGCATACAGCATCGCGCTGGTTTCGACCTTGCCGCCGGCAGGGACGTCAAGCGCAGGGCCGGTGAAGCCGATGATGTAGTTGCCCTGGCTGTCCTTGCGGGTCTGGACGGCGTTGTTGTCCGACTTGCTCGGGATCCAGGCGGTCACGAAGTAGTGCTGCAGCCAGGCGACCCAGCCGCCGGTCACATTTTCTTTCAAATTGCCCTTGTCGATGTCTTTCATCGACACTTTCTTGTACGGCTCGGAAGCTGTCCACAGGGCGGCGCCCAGGTAGGTGGCCGTACCGGTGGCAGTGCTCGACGACGGATCGGAGCTGGCGTCGCGCTTGAGCTGGGCAAACATGTTGCCGCTCCAGGCCTGGCCGCTCTGGTTGTCGATCAGGTAGCTGACGGTCAGGTCGTACTCACCGCGCTTGAAGCTGAAGCGCTTGATGTAGTTGACGCCGTTCTCGCTGAACTTCAGGTCGACGGACAGTTGGTCCTGACCGTCGGCAAGCTGGAAGCTCTTCTGTTCGGCGGCGTACAGCGGGCGACCAATGGAGCGGGCGTCCGGGCCGTTGGTGCCGGTCAGGCCGCTCTGGGCCAGGTACACGCGCTCGCTGCCGTTGTCGAACAGCTGGAACGGAATGTCCGGATGGTCCTGGCGACGTGGGTACTTCGGCAGGTTCAGCTGGACGATGTCACCACCGACCGGGTCGATAGCCAGGTCCAGGACATCGGTCTTGATCCGGATCAGGTCCTTGCTGACCGCGACCGGCGCCAGTTCAGCAGGGCTGGATTCAGCATTGGCGCTCGGCACATCGGCGCTTGCACCGGAGTTGCCGGCCGGCACGGTGTCCGGCAGGGCCGGGGCAGCATTGCTGGCAGCAGCATTCTGAGTCGGCAGGGCAGCCTGGCCATAGTCCTGGTTCCACTTGAGGACCATGACATAGGACACGATTGCCAGGGCGACGATCAGGATCGTGCGTTTAATATCCATGATTACTCGGCTATCGAAGAAGTTCGGGAGGAAGGAGCAGGTGGAACGGGATCGAAACCGCCGTCGTTCCACGGATGACAACGCCCCAGGCGACGAACGGCCAGCCACCCACCACGCAAGAGGCCATGGTTTTCGATGGCTTCATAGGCGTAACAGGAACAGCTGGGATAGAAACGACAGTGACTGGCCATCAGTGGACTGATGGCATAACGGTAGAACTGGATCGGAACGAGGGCCAGTTTACGCATCGTGACTGTCTACCCCTGCGGCATCGGCGACCGCTGGAGAGGGCCGACTGCGGACCAGTCGCTTCCAGAGCTTGCCAAAGTGTTGGTGCAATTCTGGGTTTTCCACTTCGCCCAACCCCTTGCGTGCAACGATCACGATATCCAGCCCAGCCAGCATTTGCTGGTTCAGGCGGAACGAATCGCGCATCAGGCGTTTCAGGCGATTGCGTTGAACGGCGAGCTTGACGCTCTTCTTGCCGATCACCAGGCCGAGGCGTGGATGATCGAGGCCGTTCTCGCGGGCAAGGATAAGCAGGTTTTTCCCTGGAACCTTGCCGGTTGGGGAGTCGAAGACCGCTTTGAAGTGCCGGGGTGTAAGCAGTCGCTTGTCCCGACTGAAGTCCTGACTCACCACCTGTACCGAAAAATCAAATGGCCAGACGCTTACGGCCTTTGGCACGGCGACGCGACAGAACGGCACGGCCGTTCTTGGTAGCCATACGGGCACGGAAACCGTGGGTGCGGGCGCGCTTGATGGTGCTTGGTTGGAAAGTACGTTTCATGGCGTGTTACCTGGGTTGGTCGACAACGGGCCGGAAGGGCCCCCTTTTTAAGAGATCGGCGATTCTAGAGAAAGCAAGGCGATAGGTCAATTTCCAACCAGCCTTTCCTTATGGAAGGTCGAGGCAGGTCGATGGGTGCTACCTCGACCTGGCTGACCTGAAAGCGGGCAAATCAAAAAAACAGAAGAGGCATATAAAAAGCTTTTCTGAAGAACTTATAGATCTTAGGTGGATAACCTTCTGTGGATAACCTATTTGAGCCCTTTAACTGCGGGCTGTACAGAAAACCATAACCTTGTCGGTAAGGGGTGTTCTGTCTGTGCCTGGGGTGAGGAAAACCTGTGGGGGAAAAGGGTGTTTATCCACAGCCGATTTATCCACAGATCAGAACCCAGGGTTGTGCATAGCCCACAGGTGCTGTTATCCACAGGGCTTATCAACAGTGCATGAGTGGTGTTCGAGTCGTTTTTTGGCGGATTTACCCTGATAGTGGGTGGCGTCACGTGTGGATAACTGACCGCCCGCCCGGTACAATGGCGGTTTGTTTTTGCCTCATCCGGCTTTCAACTCAGGGGATATCCGTGTCAGTGGAACTTTGGCAGCAGTGCGTGGAGCTTCTGCGCGATGAGCTGCCTGCCCAGCAATTCAACACCTGGATCCGCCCGCTACAGGTCGAAGCCGAAGGCGACGAGTTGCGCGTCTATGCGCCCAACCGCTTCGTGCTCGACTGGGTCAATGAAAAGTACCTTGGCCGCCTGCTCGAACTGCTGGGTGAACAGGGCAGCGGTATCGCTCCCGCCCTTTCCTTATTAATAGGCAGCCGTCGCAGCTCCGCAGCCCGTGCCGCTCCCAACGCCCCTGTCAGTGCCGCCGTCGCGGCAACCCTTGCGCAACAGGCGCAGGTGCAGCAGGCAGCGCCGGTGCTCGAGCCTGTCAGTGCACCTGTGGTGGAGCCGACGCAGGTTGCCGAAGTCGAAGAACCTTCTTCGCGCGACAGCTTCGACAGCATGGCCGAGATCGCGACCGCTCCGGTTGCCAGTGGGCGTACCGAGCAGCGTACGGTGCAGGTCGAGGGTGCCCTGAAGCACACCAGCTACCTGAACCGCACGTTCACTTTCGAAACCTTCGTCGAAGGCAAGTCGAACCAGCTGGCCCGGGCCGCAGCCTGGCAGGTTGCCGACAACCCCAAGCACGGCTACAACCCACTGTTCCTTTATGGTGGCGTCGGCCTGGGTAAGACGCACTTGATGCACGCTGTGGGTAACCACCTGCTGAAGAAGAACCCGAACGCCAAGGTGGTCTACCTGCATTCGGAGCGTTTCGTCGCCGACATGGTCAAGGCGCTGCAGCTGAACGCGATCAACGAATTCAAACGCTTCTACCGTTCGGTCGATGCGTTGCTCATCGATGACATCCAGTTCTTCGCCCGCAAGGAGCGTTCCCAGGAAGAGTTTTTCCACACCTTCAACGCCCTGCTCGAGGGCGGCCAGCAGGTGATCCTCACCAGCGACCGCTACCCGAAGGAGATCGAAGGCCTGGAAGAGCGCCTGAAGTCCCGCTTCGGCTGGGGCCTGACGGTGGCCGTCGAGCCGCCGGAGCTGGAAACCCGCGTGGCGATCCTGATGAAGAAGGCCGACCAGGCCAAGGTCGAGCTGCCGCACGATGCCGCGTTCTTCATCGCCCAGCGTATCCGCTCCAACGTGCGTGAGCTCGAAGGCGCCCTGAAGCGGGTGATTGCCCACTCGCACTTCATGGGCCGCGACATCACCATCGAGCTGATCCGTGAATCGCTCAAGGATCTTTTGGCGCTGCAGGACAAGCTGGTCAGTGTGGATAACATCCAGCGCACCGTCGCCGAGTACTACAAGATCAAGATCTCCGATCTGCTGTCCAAGCGGCGGTCGCGCTCCGTGGCGCGTCCTCGCCAGGTGGCCATGGCGTTGTCGAAAGAGCTGACCAACCACAGTCTGCCGGAGATCGGCGACATGTTTGGCGGCCGCGACCACACCACCGTGCTGCACGCCTGCCGCAAGATCAACGAATTGAAGGAATCCGACGCGGACATCCGCGAGGACTACAAGAACCTGCTGCGCACGCTGACGACCTGATGGCCGTCTGCGCAGCTAATTGAAGGCAAGGGACTAGACCATGCATTTCACCATTCAACGCGAAGCCCTGTTGAAACCCCTGCAACTGGTCGCAGGCGTCGTCGAGCGCCGCCAGACCTTGCCGGTCCTGTCCAACGTCCTGCTGGTCGTGCAAGGCCAGCAGCTGTCGTTGACCGGTACCGACCTGGAAGTCGAACTGGTTGGCCGCGTCCAGCTGGAAGAGCCTGCGGAGCCGGGCGAGATCACTGTTCCGGCGCGCAAGCTGATGGACATCTGCAAGAGCCTGCCCAGCGATGTGCTGATCGACATCAAGGTCGACGAGCAGAAGCTGCTGGTCAAGGCTGGTCGCAGCCGTTTCACCCTGTCCACCCTGCCGGCCAATGACTTCCCGACCGTGGAAGAAGGCCCGGGTTCGCTGACCTGCAACCTGGAACAGAGCAAGCTGCGCCGCCTGATCGAGCGCACCAGCTTCGCCATGGCCCAGCAGGATGTGCGCTACTACCTCAACGGCATGCTGCTGGAAGTGTCCACCGACACCCTGCGCGCCGTCGCCACCGATGGCCACCGTCTGGCGCTGTGCGCCATGCAGGCACCGATCGGCCAGGCTGAGCGCCACCAGGTTATCGTGCCACGCAAGGGTATCCTCGAGCTGGCGCGCCTGCTCACCGATCCGGAAGGCATGGTCAGCATCGTCCTGGGCCAGCATCACATCCGTGCCACCACTGGTGAGTTCACCTTCACCTCCAAGTTGGTTGACGGCAAGTTCCCGGACTATGAGCGCGTCCTGCCCAAGGGCGGCGACAAGCTGGTGATCGGTGACCGCCAGGCGCTGCGCGAGGCGTTCAGCCGTACCGCGATCCTGTCCAACGAGAAGTACCGCGGCATCCGTCTGCAACTGGCCGCCGGCCAGCTGAAGATCCAGGCCAACAACCCGGAGCAGGAAGAAGCGGAAGAAGAGATCAGCGTCGACTATAACGGCAGCTCGTTGGAGATCGGTTTCAACGTCAGCTACCTGCTGGACGTGCTGGGTGTCATGACCACTGAACAGGTTCGCCTGATTCTGTCCGACTCCAACAGCAGCGCCTTGCTGCAGGAAGCCGGCAATGACGACTCGTCCTACGTTGTCATGCCGATGCGTCTGTAACCCATAGCAGGCGACATGTCCCTTCGACGTCTCTCGGTCACCGCGGTGCGCAACCTGCACCCGGTGACCCTCTCACCCTCCCCCCGCATCAACATCCTTTACGGCGCCAACGGCAGTGGCAAGACCAGCGTGCTCGAAGCCGTGCACCTGCTGGGGCTCGCCCGCTCGTTCCGCAGCACCCGGTTGAACCCGGTGATTCAGTACGAGCAGCCGACCTGTACCGTATTCGGTCAGGTCGAACTGGCCGAAGGTGGTACCAGCAACCTGGGTGTTTCACGGGAGCGGCAGGGTGATTTCACCATCCGTATCGACGGCCAGAATGCGCGCAGTGCCGCGCAACTGGCCGAGATGTTGCCCCTGCAACTGATCAACCCGGACAGTTTCCGCCTGCTTGAAGGTGCGCCCAAGGTGCGCCGGCAGTTTCTCGACTGGGGCGTGTTCCACGTGGAACCTCGCTTCATGGCGACCTGGCAACGCCTGCAGAAGGCCTTGCGGCAGCGGAACTCATGGCTGCGGCATGGTACACTTGATGCCGTTTCGCAAGCCGCCTGGGATCGGGAGTTATGTCTCGCCAGTGCGGAAATAGATGAATACCGTCGCAACTACATCAAGGCCTTGAAGCCTGTCTTCGAGCGTACCCTGAGCGAGCTGGTCGAACTGGACGGGCTGACCCTGAGCTACTACCGAGGCTGGGACAAGGACCGGGAACTCAACGAAGTCCTCGCAACCTCTCTCCTTCGCGATCAGCAGATGGGCCATACCCAGGCCGGGCCACAGCGTGCTGATCTGCGCCTGCGATTGGGCGCGAACAACGCGGCCGACATCCTCTCGCGCGGGCAGCAGAAGCTGGTGGTCTGTGCCCTGCGCATTGCCCAGGGACATCTGGTCAGCCAGGTTCGTCGCGGTCAGTGTATTTATCTGGTGGATGACCTGCCGTCCGAGTTGGACGAGCAGCACCGCCGCGCCCTGTGCCGCTTGCTTGAAGAATTGAACTGCCAGGTGTTCATCACCTGTGTAGACCACGAATTTCTGAGGGAAGGCTGGCAGACGGAAACGCCAGTCGCCTTGTTCCACGTGGAACAAGGCCGTATCACCCAGACCCACGACCATCGGGAGTGAAGGCATGAGCGAAAATCAAACGTACGACTCCTCCAGCATCAAGGTGCTGAAAGGGCTGGATGCCGTACGCAAGCGTCCCGGCATGTACATTGGCGACACCGATGACGGCAGCGGCCTGCACCACATGGTGTTCGAGGTGGTCGACAACTCGATCGACGAAGCCCTGGCCGGTCACTGCGATGACATCACCGTCATCATTCACCCGGACGAATCCATCAGCGTCCGTGACAACGGCCGTGGCATTCCAGTCGACGTGCATAAAGAAGAAGGCGTTTCCGCAGCCGAGGTCATCATGACCGTCCTGCACGCCGGCGGTAAGTTCGACGACAACTCCTACAAGGTATCCGGCGGTCTGCACGGCGTAGGTGTTTCGGTGGTGAACGCCCTGTCCGAGCAACTGGTGCTCACCGTTCGTCGTAGCGGCAAGATCTGGGAACAGACCTACGTCCATGGTGTGCCACAGGCACCCATGGCGGTCGTCGGTGAAAGCGAAACCACCGGTACCCACATCCACTTCAAGCCCTCGGCTGAAACCTTCAAGAACATCCACTTCAGCTGGGACATTCTCGCCAAGCGTATCCGCGAGCTGTCGTTCCTGAACTCGGGTGTTGGCATCCTGCTGAAGGACGAGCGCAGCGGCAAGG
Organism: Pseudomonas sp. NMI760_13; assembly: GCF_021283245.1. Classification (NCBI taxonomy): domain Bacteria; kingdom Pseudomonadati; phylum Pseudomonadota; class Gammaproteobacteria; order Pseudomonadales; family Pseudomonadaceae; genus Pseudomonas; species Pseudomonas sp. NMI760_13. The sequence goes on from NZ_JAJSRC010000006.1 coordinate 150,178, forward strand.
AAGAGTTCTTCAAGTACGAAGGCGGCCTGCGCGCATTCGTTGAATACCTGAACACCAACAAGACCCCGGTCAATTCCCAGGTCTTCCACTTCAACGTCCAGCGTGACGATGGCGTGGGTGTCGAAGTCGCCCTGCAGTGGAACGACAGCTTCAACGAAAACCTGCTGTGCTTCACCAACAACATTCCCCAGCGCGATGGTGGTACCCACCTGGTCGGTTTCCGTTCCTCGCTGACCCGTAGCCTGAACAGCTACATCGAGCAGGAAGGTCTGGCGAAGAAGAACAAGGTCGCCACCACCGGTGACGACGCCCGTGAAGGTCTGACCGCGATCATCTCGGTCAAGGTGCCGGATCCGAAGTTCAGCTCGCAGACCAAGGACAAGCTGGTTTCCTCGGAGGTGAAGACCGCCGTGGAACAGGAGATGAACAAGTACTTCGCCGACTTCCTGTTGGAGAACCCCAACGAAGCCAAGGCGGTGGTCGGCAAGATGATCGACGCTGCCCGTGCCCGTGAAGCGGCGCGTAAGGCCCGTGAGATGACTCGCCGCAAAGGCGCGCTGGACATCGCTGGCCTGCCGGGCAAACTGGCCGACTGCCAGGAGAAGGACCCTGCCCTTTCCGAACTGTACCTGGTGGAGGGTGACTCCGCAGGTGGTTCGGCCAAGCAAGGCCGTAACCGTCGCACCCAGGCGATCCTGCCGCTCAAGGGCAAGATCCTCAACGTCGAGAAAGCGCGCTTCGACAAGATGATCTCTTCCCAGGAGGTCGGCACGCTGATCACCGCACTGGGTTGTGGCATCGGCCGCGAAGAGTACAACATCGACAAGCTGCGTTATCACAACATCATCATCATGACCGATGCTGACGTCGACGGTTCGCACATCCGTACCCTGCTGCTGACCTTCTTCTTCCGTCAATTGCCGGAGCTGGTCGAGCGTGGCTACATCTATATCGCCCAGCCACCGCTGTACAAGGTGAAGAAAGGCAAGCAGGAGCAGTACATCAAGGACGACGAGGCCATGGAAGAATACATGACCCAGTCGGCCCTTGAGGATGCCAGCCTGCATCTGGACGAAGCTGCGCCAGCCGTCTCCGGTGTTCAGCTGCAAGCCCTGGTAAATGAATTCCGCGGTGTGATGAAGACGTTGAAGCGTCTGTCGCGTCTGTACCCGGAAGAGCTGACCGAGCACTTCATCTACCTGAATAAGGTTTCTCTCGAGCAACTGGCCAACAAGGCGCAGATGGACGATTGGCTGAAGGCGTTCCAGCAGCGCCTGGATAACAGCCAGCGCTCCGGTCTGGTTTATAAAGCCGACTTGCATGAGGACAAGGAGCGCAACCTTTGGCTGCCTGTCGTTGAAACGACATCCCATGGTTTGGCCAGCTATGTCACCTTCAACCGTGACTTCTTCGGCAGCAATGACTACAAGACTGTCGTTGCCCTGGGTGAAAAGCTGGGTACCTTGCTGGGCGACGGCGCCTATGTTCAGCGTGGCGAACGTCGCAAGGCAGTTACCGAGTTCAAGGAAGCCCTCGACTGGCTGATGAACGAAAGCACCAAGCGCCATACCATCCAGCGATACAAAGGGCTGGGTGAGATGAACCCGGACCAGCTGTGGGAAACCACCATGGATCCGACCGTGCGCCGCATGCTCAAGGTGACCATCGAGGACGCCATCGCCGCCGATCAGCTGTTCAACACCCTGATGGGTGATGCGGTCGAACCGCGTCGCGACTTCATTGAAAGCAACGCGCTGTCGGTGTCCAACCTGGACTTCTGATCTTTCGGTCGGACACGCAAAAGAAAAAAGCCAATACGCGAGTATTGGCTTTTTTTTGAATCAGCAGGTATGACTGATATTCAGGCAACTTTCGCCTGAACGGTGAACAGGCTCGCTCCCAGCGCCACGAACGAGGCGCCGAACAGCCGGTTCATCAACCTCGCACGGTTCGGCGAGGCGAGCTTGCGACGCAGCACCTGGGCCAGGGTCACATAGAAGGCGTGGGAGACGATCGAGCAGGCCGCGAAGGTCAGCACGAGAATGCCCAACTGCACGGTCGAATCACTGCCCGGACGGATGAACTGCGGCAGGAACGCTGCGAAGAACAGGATCGCCTTGGGGTTGGTCAGCGCCACCGTCACGCCGTTGAGCATCAGCCTGTTATTGGTGGAGGCGCGCCCGGCCGGCTGGTCGAGTTTGTCGAAGGCGCTGGTGCGGCTCCTCCACTGCTTGACGCCCAGGTAGATCAGGTAGCTCGCGCCGAGCACCTTGAGTAGCAGTAAGGCGGTGGCGGACGCCTGTAGCACCACCCCCAACCCGGCACTGGTGGCGGCCGAGATTGCCAGCAAGCCGAAGGCGTTGCCGATCGAGCCGAGCATCGCCCGTCGCGGTCCGTAGGCCACCGAGTTGGACAGCGCCATGATGACCCCGGGACCTGGGGTCAGGGTAACCAGCATGGCGACGACGACAAAACCGAACCATTCGTGAAGCGACATCCTTGTACATCTCCTGGGGAACACCACATAGATTCGACGGACTGTAACAGATAGTTGCCCTGCTCATGAATGGCCGGCACCGCTTGCGATTACCGGCGGTCTTTACAGGTCCAGCACCAGGCGAGGCGACTTGCAACCCGACACGCAGATCATCATCGTCTTCCCTGCTTCCTGCTCGTGAGGGCTGAGCACGAAGTCGCGGTGGTCGGGCGTGCCTTCCAGCACACTGGTTTCGCAGGAGCCGCACACCCCTTCCCGGCAGCTGAACGAGACCAGATGACCTGCGTCGAGCAGCGTGTCGATCAGGCTGCCGCGCCCGGGTCGAAACTCGCCAGCGCGCTGGGCCGCGGCACCCTCAATTTCCCGGCATTGGTCGACGCGATGCAGTACACCGGCTGGAAAGGGATGGTCGGTTTTGAAACCCGGGGCGGCACCCTGATGGGCGGTGTCAGTCACCTCAACCAGTTGGTGGCGGCTTCGACCCACTGATCAGCGAGACGCGAGGCACAGCCTCTCGTAAAACACGCGCACGGCAGCTAATCTGGCTGCCGTGCGTGTCTTCGTGCCAAGGAATCGCCATGACCGAACAATCGCTACCTACAGTCCAGGACGTGCAAGCCGCAGCCGATCGCCTGCAAGGCCATGTCCACCGTACTCCTGTGTTCACCTCCTCCACCCTCGACGCCCGGGTTGATGCGCAGGTCTTCTTCAAGTGCGAACAGTTTCAGCGCATGGGCGCCTTCAAGATTCGTGGCGCGCTCAATGCGCTGATGCGGCTCGATCCGGCCAGCCGGCAGCGCGGAGTGGTCGCTTATTCGTCTGGCAACCACGCCCAGGGCGTCGCCCTCGCCGCCCGGGAGCTGGGTATGCCGGCGGTGATCGTGATGCCCGCCGACGCCCCTGCGGCAAAACGGGCAGCCACCGAAGGCTACGGTGCCACTGTGGTCGCCTATGACCGCTACCGCGAAGACCGTCTCGCCATCGCCCGTCAGTTGCAGTTGGATCACGGTTACACGCTGATCCCTCCGTTCGATCACCCGGATGTGATCGCCGGGCAAGGCACCGCGGCGCTCGAGCTGTTCGAGGAGACTGGCCCGCTGGACGTATTGCTGGTACCGGTGGGCGGCGGTGGGCTGATTTCCGGCTGTGCCCTGGCGGCGCATTTACGCAGCCCCGACTGCGAAGTGATCGGGGTCGAACCCGAGGCCGGCAACGACGGTCAGCAGTCCTTCCGCACCGGCAAACTGGTGAGCATCGACACGCCAGCGACCCTGGCCGACGGCGCGCAGTCGCAGTCGCTGGGGACGATCACCTTTCCATTGATCCAGCAGCTGGTGAGCGACATGGTCACGGTATCGGACGCGGAGTTGCTGCAGGCCATGGGTTTTCTGGCTGAGCGCATGAACCTGTTGGTCGAGCCCACCGGCTGCCTGGCGGCAGCAGCGGTAGTGAAGCTGCGCGAACGGCTGCGGGGCAAGCGAGTCGGGGTCATCCTCACCGGCGGTAACGTCGACCTGCAGCACTATGCGCGTTTGCTACTCGAAGCCGAGGGCGCCGCGACCCGCTGACAGCAGGTAACGACTCAAATCCTCGGGATGTTTCACGTGGAACATTTACAGCCCGAGGGTTTTGAGTCGCCGATACAGCGTGCGTTCACTCATGCCCAGATGTGCTGCCAGTTCGTTGCGTGATCCTTTGAAGGTTTCCAGGGCGTGCGCCAGGTCGGCCATTTCTTTGCGCCCCCGACTGCGCAAGTGGCCCTGATCTGACATCGGATGGATGTCTTCGGGCAGATGTTCCGGACGAATGAAACCGTCATCGGCAAACAGCCTGGCCCGTTCCAGGATGTTCCTGAGCTCACGAATGTTGCCTGGGAAGGTATGCAGGTTGAGGCACGAGAGTGTTTCGGCGGTAACCTTGGGCGAGTGCTTGCCGGCCATGCGTTGCAGCAGACTCTCACAGAGCAACGGCAAATCCTCGACCCGCTCACGCAGTGATGGCAGGCGAATCGGGAATCCGCTGATGCGGTAATACAGGTCTTCGCGGAACGTCCCTTCGGCGGCCATCTCTTTCAATGGCTTGTGCGTGGCCGAGACCAGGCGAAAGTCCGAATGGACCGTGCGCGTGCTGCCGACCGGGCGGAAGCTGCCGGACTCGATCAGGCGCAGCAGCTTCACCTGCATCGCCAGCGGTACTTCACCGATCTCATCGAGGAACAGGGTGCCACCGTGAGCGGCTTCGGCCAGGCCGATCTTGCGTTGGGTCGCACCGGTGAAGGCGCCCTTCTCATAGCCGAACAGTTCACTCTCGAACAACGACTCGGTCAGCCCGGTACAGTCCACCACCACCAGGGGACCATTGGCTCGGGGGCTGCCCAGGTGCAAGGCGCGGGCGAACAGCTCCTTGCCCGTGCCCGACTCGCCCTGGAGCAGTACCGGAATCTGCGCAGGGGCTGCACGTTGCAAACTGGCCACGGCGGTCTTGAAAGCTGGCGCCCGGCCAACCAGTCCTTGTTGTTGAGGTTGTGCCGATGCCAGGGTGACGCTGGTCAGGCGTTCGACGAAGGCCACGACCCTGCCCTCGTGATCGAGGATCGGGCGCAACTCTACATCCACATGTTCCGGCCCTCGCGGGGTGTGATGGATGTGCAGCACGCGCTCCGGCACCTTGCTGTCCAGCGACTTGCGCAGCGGGCAATGTTCCCCGGCCTGGTCGCAGGGCACGGCATAGTGGTGCGAGACCCGGTGGCATTTTTCGCCGATCGGCGCGTGCTCCTCGTTGCCGAACTGGCGACGGTACGCCGCGTTGGCAGCCAGGATGTTGTAGTCGGTGTCCAACACGATACTGGGCAGGACATCGTGTTCGAGGTAGGACACCAGCGCGAGGATCGCGGGATGGGAAGCGGCTAGCATGACAGCACCAGATGAAGGACCTGGCGAGGGTAGCAAGGACTGCCAAACACTGCCATTGGCTGACAGTCGACTGCCAGGAACTGTCACCTTTGGTTGGTTGGAATGGGGCTGCTGCGCAGCCCATCGCGGCACAAGGCCGCTCCTACAAGGGGGCGGCGTCCTATCTGAAAGGCTGGCATGTATCTTGATAAAGCACCCTCCACTGCCTATGCCTTCTAGGAGGCCTGGGATAACTGGAGAGTGCAATGATCATCGGCAACAACCTTCACGTCGAAGCATTCTTCGACAAGGCGACCTGGACCATCAGCTACCTGGTCATGGATAGCGAGACGCGCCAATGCGCGCTGATCGACAGCGTGCTGGACTATGACCCCAAGTCCGGGCGCACCTGCACCGATTCGGCGGACAAGCTGATTGCTCGCGTCGAGGCGCTGGATGCCAAGGTGCAATGGATCCTGGATACCCACGTGCACGCAGACCATCTGTCCGCCGCGGCCTACCTCAAGGAGCGGCTTGGCGGCAGCATCGCGATCGGTGCGCAGATCACCCAGGTGCAGAAAGTCTTCGGCACCCTGTTCAACGCCGAGCCGGGTTTTGCCCGTGACGGCAGCCAGTTCGACGTCCTGTTCGAAGATGAAGAAGGATTTCGCATCGGCAACCTGCATGCCCGTGCCCTGCACACCCCAGGGCATACCCCGGCGTGCATGAGCTATATAGTCGAGGACGCAGGTGAGAAGGCCGTGTTCGTCGGCGACACCTTGTTCACCCCCGACTACGGCACCGCCCGTTGCGATTTTCCGGGCGCCAGCGCGCGAACCCTGTACCGGTCGATCCGTCGCCTGCTCGCCTTCCCCGACCAGACCCGGCTGTTCATGTGCCATGACTACCTGCCCGGTGGTCGTGAGTTGTGTTACGTCACCACCGTGGCCGAGCAACGCGCCGACAACATTCATATCCACGAAGGTGTCAGTGAAGAGAGCTTCGTCGAGATGCGCGAAGCCCGTGACAAGACCCTCGACATGCCCGTGCTGATCCTGCCGTCGGTGCAGATCAACATGCGCAGCGGGCAATTCCCCGAACCTGAAGCCAACGGCGTGAGCTACCTGAAGATCCCGCTGAACAAGCTGTAAGCCACGCCGTACCCATAACGAGATTTCCAAGGAACACCGCCATGCCTGCCCTGTCCCCTGCCGATTCCTCCCGTGCCGACCACCACAAGGTGGTGATCGTCGGCGCCGGTGCCGCCGGTATCGCCACCGCCTCCAGCCTGATCGCCCGTGATCCGTCGCTGGATATTGCCCTGATCGACCCCGCCGACGTGCACTATTACCAGCCCGGCTGGACCATGGTCGGCGCCGGTGTGTTCAAGGCGCCGAGTACCGCCCAGACCATGGCGGCCACCCTGCCCCGTGGCGTGCGCTGGATCAAGGCACGGGTGGAGGGCTTCGACCCTCAGGGGCAGCTGGTGGTGCTCGAGGACGGGCGTGCGGTCAGCTATGAGCAACTGGTGGTCTGCCCGGGATTGAAACTCGACTGGAACGCTATCGAGGGTTTGAGCGAGACCCTCGGACGCAACGGCGTCACCTCCAACTACCGCTACGACCTGGCACCCTACACCTGGCAACTGGTGCAGAACCTCAAGCAGGGGCGCGCCCTCTTCACCCAGCCGCCGATGCCGATCAAATGCGCCGGTGCGCCGCAGAAGGCGCTGTACCTGTCCTGCGATCACTGGTTGCGCAATGGGCACCTGGGCAATGTCAGGGCCAGCTTCTTCAATGCCGGGGCGGTGCTGTTCGGTGTACCGGACTATGTGCCGGCGCTGATGAGCTACATCGACAAGTACGGCGTGGACCTGAACTATCAGCATCGCCTGACGGCGGTGGATGGTCCGAACAAGCGCGCCACGTTCATCCGTACCCTCCCCGACGGCAGCACCGAGACCCGGGTCGAGGCCTTTGACATGCTGCATGTGGTGCCGCCCCAGGTGGCGCCTGACTTCATCCGCCAGAGCCCGCTGGCCGATGCGGCGGGCTGGGTGGATGTCGACCCGCATACCTTGCGTCATCGCCAGTTCGGCAATGTCCACGCGCTGGGTGACGTGGCCAATACCAGCAACGCCAAGACCGCCGCCGCCGCCCGCAAGCAGGCGCCGGTGGTGGCCAACAATGTGCTGGTGGCACTCGGTCGTCTGTCGACCCTGGCCCAGTACGACGGCTACGGCTCCTGCCCGTTGACGGTCGAGCGCGGCAAGATCGTCCTGGCCGAGTTCACCTATGGCGGCAAGGTCGCGCCGAGTTTCCCGCGCTGGCTGCTCGATGGCCGCAAGCCAACCCGCCTGGCCTGGTTGCTTAAGGCGCAGATCCTGCCGCCGCTGTACTGGAAGGCCATGCTCAAGGGCCGCGAGTGGCTGGCCCGGCCGCAACCTCTGGTGGTCGAGGCGCAGCAGTGATCGAACAGCAACTGCTGGGCGCCGGGCTCGGCGCGATCATTGGCGCGGTGCTGGCCCTGACCGGCGCAGGCGGCGGCATCCTCGCGGTGCCGCTACTGGTGTTCGGCCTGGGGCTGAGCATGGTCGAGGCGGCGCCGATCGGCCTGCTGGCGGTGGGGCTGGCAGCTGCGGTCGGTGCGGTGCTCGGCCTGCGCCAGGGGCTGGTGCGCTACCGGGCGGCCCTGTTTATCGCGGTGATCGGGATTGCCTGTGCGCCCTTCGGGCTTATGCTCGCTCACCGAGTCCCCAATACGCCGTTGGCCTTGGTGTTCGCCGGGGTGCTGGTGTACGCCTGCCTGCGGATCTGGCGCAAGGCGGCGCGTGAGCTGCGTGGCGAGTCACCCTGTGGTGAGCGGGAGATCATGCCCTGTGTGCTTAACCCGCTGCAGGGGCGCTTGCGCTGGACCCTGCCCTGCGCCCGGGCGCTGGCATTCACCGGGATGCTGTCGGGGTTGCTGTCAGGCCTGCTGGGTGTCGGTGGTGGCTTCGTGATCATCCCGGCACTGAACCGCTATACCAACCTGAACATGAAAAGCATCGTCGCCACCTCGCTGGCGGTGATCGCCCTGGTGTCCACCGGCAGCGTGGTCAGCGCCAGCGTGGCGGGGGTGATGCACTGGAGGGTCGGGGCGCCGTTCGCCGTGGGGGCGGTGCTGGGTCTCTTGCTGGCGCGGCCATTGGCGAGCAAGCTGGCCGGCCCTCGTCTGCAGCAGCTGTTCGCCGTGGTGGGCTGTAGCGCTGCGGTACTGCTGGCCGGCAAGGCGCTACTCGGCTAGCAACTCGTCCTGTTCGGCAGTGCACAGCGCCAGCAGGTAGTCCCACACCACCCGCAGGCGTACCGACTTGTGCAGCTCGCGGCGGGTGCAGATCCAGTAGCTGCGCTGGATGGTCTCGCTGGGCAGCACACGCACCAGCTTGGAGTCGTGGCGAGCCATGTAGTTGGGTAGCACGGCAATACCCAGCCCAGCCTGCGCGGCTTGCTGCTGGGCGATCACGCTGGTGCTGCGGAACACCACGTTGGGCGCCCGGCAGAAACTGTTGAGGAACAGCAGCTCCTGGCTGAACAGCAGGTCGTCGACATAGCCGATCCAGCTGTGCCGGGCCAGGTCTTCGCGGCTGTGCAGCGGCGGTGCGCGGTCCAGATAATCCTGGCTGGCGTAAAGGGCCAGGCGGTAGTCGGTGAGCTTGCGGGTGATCAGCAGGTCGGCGTTGGGGCGTTCCAGGTGAATGCTGATCTCGGCTTCGCGGTTGAGGATGCTGACGAAACGCGGCACGGCCACCAGCTCCACTTCAAGCCCCGGGTAGCGCTGGAACAAGGCTTTCATGCGCGGGGTGAAGAACATGATGCCGATGCCTTCGGTCACCCCCAGGCGGATCTTGCCCAGCGGCGTGATGGCCTGGGTGATTTCTTCCTGCGCCAGCAGGGCGACGTTCTCCATGGCTTCGGCGTGCTTGAGCAGGGCCTGGCCGGAGGGCGTGAGTTCGTAGCCCTGGGCGTGCTGGACGAACAGTGCGGTGCCCAGGTGCTTTTCGATGCTCTCGATATGCCGGGCCACGGTGCTGTGGGTGGTGTTGAGGCGCTTGGCGGCGGTTAGCAGGCGGCCGCTGCGCTGCAACTCGAGGAAAAACCGCAGATCGTTCCAGTCGAACATGCTTGTCCCTTTGGCTGTTCGCGCTGGCCCTTTCGCGGGTAAACCCGCTCCCACAGGCTCACCGCCGACCCTGAATTCAGCGATAACCCTGTGGGAGCGGGTTTACCCGCGAAGGGGCCGGCTCAGGTATGGCGCTGTGCTAAAACGCACAACGGCTGCGCGAAATCTCGTGTTTCCTCGGCGAAATTAATCAATAAGATGGATCGGGACAAGAATAATAATCAGGCGCGAGGTTGCACATGCCATCAGCCGATCCTGTCTACGACTATGTGGTCGTGGGTGCCGGTCCCGCCGGTTGCCTGCTGGCCAACCGCTTGTCCGCCGACCCTTCGTGCCGCGTATTGCTGCTCGAGGCGGGTGGCCGCGACAACTATCCCTGGATTCACATCCCCGTCGGTTACCTCTACTGCATCGGCAACCCACGCACCGACTGGTGCCTGAAGACCGAGGCCCAGCCCGGCCTGAACGGTCGCAGCCTGGGTTATCCACGGGGCAAGGTGCTGGGCGGCTGCTCGTCGATCAACGGCATGATCTACATGCGTGGCCAGGCCGCCGACTACGACCGCTGGGCCGAGCAAGGCAATGACGGGTGGGCGTGGAAGGATGTGTTGCCCTTGTTCAAGGCCAGCGAGAACCACTTCGCCGGCTCCAGCGACAGCCACGGCGTCGAGGGGGAATGGCGGGTCGAGCAGCAGCGCTACAGCTGGCCGATCCTCGATGCCTTCCGCGATGCCGCCGAGCAGAGTGGCATTGCCAAGGTCGGCGACTTCAATACGGGTGACAACGCCGGCTGTGGATACTTTCAGGTCAATCAGCGCAGCGGTGTGCGCTGGAACTCGGCCAAGGCGTTTCTCAGGCCCATCCTCAAGCGCCCCAACCTGACAGTGTTGACGGACGTACAGGTCGACCAGGTGCTGCTCGACAACACCCGCGCCCGGGCGGTGAAGGCCTTGTGGCAAGGCGCTTGGCATGAGTTCGCCGCTCGCCGCGAGATCGTCCTGTGCGCGGGCTCCGTGGGCTCGCCCGGCATTCTGCAACGCTCCGGCATCGGCCCGCGCAAGCTGCTCGAAGGCTTGGGTATCGGAGTTCGCCATGAGATGCCCGGGGTTGGCGGCAACCTGCAGGATCACCTGCAATTGCGCCTGATTTACCAAGTTCGCAACACCCGCACCCTCAACCAGATGGCCAACAGCCTGTGGGGCAAGCTGGGCATGGGCCTGCGCTACGCCTACGACCGTAGCGGCCCGTTGGCCATGGCGCCGAGCCAGCTGGGCGCCTTCGCCCGTTCAGGCCCCGAGCAGGCAACCGCCAACCTGCAATACCACGTGCAGCCGTTGTCGCTGGACCGTTTCGGCGAACCGCTGCACCGCTTCCCGGCCTTCACTGCCTCGGTGTGCAACCTGCGCCCGGCGAGCCGTGGGCGCATCGACATCCGCTCGGCGGACATGAATGCCGCGCCGGTGATCGACCCCAACTACCTCAGTGACCCCGAGGACCTGCGCGTGGCCGCCGAGGCCATCCGCCTCACCCGGCGCATCGTCCAGGCCCCTGCCCTGGCGGCGTTCGATCCTCGCGAGTACTTGCCAGGCCCTGCCCTGCAGAGCGACGAAGATCTGCACCAGGCCGCCGCTCAGATCGGCACCACCATCTTCCACCCGGTGGGCACCTGCCGCATGGGCAGCGGCACGCTCGACGTTGTGGATAACCAGCTGCGCGTGCATGGCATCCCAGGCTTGCGCGTGGCCGACGCCTCGATCATGCCGCAGATCGTCTCCGGCAATACCTGTTCACCCACGTTGATGATTGCCGAAAAGGCGGCACAACTGATCCTCAAGGGGGCCAATACCCAGACCGACCTCAGCGACGCCAGCGCGATACCGACGCCCTGACCCGGGTGTTTGCAACAGCGGCGGCTTGTGGTCGCAAGTCGCCGGCAGTGGAACAACAAGAATAATCACTGTGGCCTGCGGGCCGAGGACAGCAACGATGTCGGATTACATCCAGGAACAGGGGGCGGCGGCGAGCAGCCCAAGCCGTCGTGAAGAGCGCAAGATCATTTTCGCGTCATCCCTCGGGACGGTGTTCGAGTGGTATGACTTTTTTCTCTATGGCGCGCTGGCTGCGGTCATCAGCAAGCAGTTCTTCGCGGGGGTCAACGACACCACCGCCTTCATCTTCGCCCTGATGGCCTTCGCCGCCGGCTTTCTGGTGCGCCCGTTCGGCGCGCTGGTGTTCGGCCGGCTGGGCGACATGATCGGGCGCAAGTACACCTTCCTGGTGACCATCGTGCTGATGGGCCTGTCCACTTTCGCGGTCGGCCTGCTACCGACCTATGCCAGCATCGGCATCGCTGCACCGATCATCCTGGTGGTGCTGCGCATGCTTCAGGGGCTGGCGCTGGGCGGTGAGTACGGTGGTGCGGCCACCTATGTCGCCGAGCACGCGCCTCATGGCAAACGTGGCTTCCATACCGGCTTCATCCAATCCACTGCCACACTGGGCCTGCTGTTGTCGCTGACCGTCGTCCTGGCCAGCCGCTACATCAGTGGCGACCAGTTCGAAACCTGGGGCTGGCGCCTGCCGTTCCTGCTGTCGATCGTGCTGCTGGCGATTTCCACCTGGATCCGCATGAGCATGCACGAGTCGCCGGCCTTCGTGAAAATGAAGGCCCAGGGCAAGGTGAGCAAGTCGCCGATCCGTGAGTCGTTCACTTCGTGGCCGAACCTGAAGGTGGTGCTCACGGCGCTGTTCAGTATCAATGCCGGGCAGGCGGTGACCTTCTACACCGCGCAGTTCTACGTACTGTTCTTCATGACCCAGATGCTCAAGGTGGACCCGGCCCAGGCCAACACCCTGCTGATCATCAGCGTGGTGATCGGTGCGCCGTTCTTCGTGTTCTTCGGCTGGCTGTCGGACCGGGTCGGGCGCAAGCCGATCCTGATGCTTGGCCTTTTGCTGGCGACGGTGTTGTACTTCCCGCTGTTCAAGGCCCTGAGCCATTACGCCAATCCGCAGATCGACGCCGCAAGCCGCCAGGCGCCGATCGTCGTCACCGCCGATCCCAAGGGCTGCACCTTCCAGTTCGACCCGGTGGGCAAGGCACGCTTCGACAGCCCGTGCGACAAGGTCAAGACGTTCCTGGTCAAGCAGGGCCTGCCCTACAGCTCGGTGAGTGTCACGGGCAGCGAGGTGATCGTCAGCGTCGGCGACAAGACCATCAATGGTTTCGACGAGACGGCCATGCGTAGCGCCATCGATAGCGCTGGCTACCCGGCCAAGGCTGATCCCGCGCACGTGAACCAGGTGATGGTGGTCGTGCTGATCGTCGCCATGATCCTGATCGCCACCATGACCTACGGGCCGTTGGCGGCGGTGATGGTCGAACTGTTCCCGACGCGTATCCGCTACACCTCGATGTCCCTGCCCTACCACATCGGCAACGGCTGGTTCGGTGGTTTCCTGCCGACGGTGTCGTTCGCGTTGGTGGTGTACACCGGGGATATCTTCTATGGGCTGTGGTACCCGGTGCTGATCACCGGGGTGAGCCTGGTGGTGGGGATCTTCTGCCTGAAAGAGACTCGGGATGTGGATATCGACAAGGTTTAGGCAGTACAGATGACACGACGTGGGAGCGGGCTTGCCCCGCGATACCGGCGCAGCCGGTGCCATCCATCGCGGGGCAAGCCCGCTCCCACGTACTCGCTATGCCACCATCAAACGAGCACAAAAAAACCGGCGTAAAAGCCGGTTTTTTTATCGCGGGAAAAAACTTATGCACGATTTTCGAAAAAACGTCATACATGGAAATAAATATCTAATTCAATAACTTAGCTATGTTTGGAGACGCTTAATCCAAAAATTGCTAACACGTTATCCACAGATCGTCAGGCAGGCTGCTGCTCGGGTTTTTCCGCCGCGGGCGGCAGCGAACCCATGGCGCGTTGGGCCGCCTCGTTCCATGCCTGGGCACGGTCGTTGAGCTCGGCGATGGCACGTGGGCCAGTGCCCTCCGGGTACATCGGCTCGCCAATCACCACCTCGATGGTGCCCGGGCGCTTGCCCCAGCCTTCACGCGGCCAGAACTTGCCGGCGTTGTGGGCAATCGGCAGTACCGGCAGGCCGGCGTTCACCGCCAATGCGGTACCACCACGGGAGAACTTGCCGATCTGCCCATGCGGCACGCGGGTGCCTTCGGGGAAGATCAGCACCCAGGTGCCCTGCTTGAGCAGCTCGTCGCCCTGGCTGGCAACCTGGCGCAGGGCCTCCTTCGGGTTCTTCCGGTCGATGGCGATCGGTCGCAGCATGGCCATGGCCCAGCCGAAGAACGGCACATACAGCAGCTCGCGCTTGAGCACCTGGCTCAGCGGCGAGAAATACGCCGACAGGAAGAACGTCTCCCAGGTGCTCTGGTGGTTGGACAGGATCACGCAAGGTACCTCAGGCACGTTCTCGGCGCCGGTGATCTTGTAGTCGATCCGCAGGATCGTCCGTACCAGGAACAGCGCGCAGCGGCACCAGTAGACGTTGATGAACCGGTAGCGCTTGGGGAACGGCAGGAAAGGCGCGACAAAGAAGCTCAGCGAGCACCACAGCAGCGAACTGGTGCCCAACAGCAGGTAAAAAAGAAAGATTCTGATCGCCTGCAGGATCGACATAGTGGCATGTACCGTTGCGGGGCGTGCCCGCCTAATGAAAAGTGCGCCGTTCCTGGCGCACTCATTTAAATAAGTTCTCTGGCGATGGCTGCCAGATCGTCGAAAATCAGTGTAGTTTGCGGGACACCTTTTTCCAGGGTCCTTTCACCCTTGCCGGTTTTCACCAACACGGGTTGTGCATCGACGGCCAGGGCCGCCTCCAGGTCACCTTTGCTGTCACCGACGAACCATACGCCGGCCAGCGGTACCTGGTAGTGCTCGGCAATGGTCCGCAGCATGCCAGGCTTGGGCTTGCGGCAGTCGCAGCCCTCGTCCGGGCCGTGCGGACAATGCACGATCAGGCCAACTTCGCCGCCCTGCTCGGCCACCAGCGCGCGCAGGCGTGCATGCATGGCCTCGAGGGTTTCCAGCGGGTAGTAGCCGCGGGCAATGCCGGACTGGTTGGTGGCAACCGCCACCGTCCAGCCCGCCTTGCTCAACTGCGCGATAGCCTCGATCGAGCCGGGAATGGGGATCCACTCCTCCAGCGACTTGATGTAGGCGTCGGAGTCGTGGTTGATCACTCCGTCTCGATCAAGAATCAGCAGTTTCAACGACTCACCCCAGCAGCGAGATATCGGCCACGCCCAGGAACAGACCGCGCAGGCGGCTGAGCAGGGCATAACGGTTGGCGCGTACCTTGGCGTCCTCGGCGTTGACCATCACCGCCTCGAAGAAGGCATCGACCGGGTCACGCAGGGCCGCCAGGCGGGCCAGGGCCTCGCTGTACTGACGCGCGGCCGCCATCGGTTGCACGGCCTGGTCGGCCTGCTGGATGGCCGAGTACAGGGAGAACTCGTTGGCGTTGTCGAAGTACTTCGGCTCGACCTGGTCGGCGATGGCGCCTTCGGCCTTGCCCAGCAGGTTGGATACGCGCTTGTTCGCCGCGGCCAGGGCTTCGGCTTCCGGCAGCTTGCGGAAGGCCTGCACGGCCTGTACGCGCTGGTCGAAGTCCAGCGCCGAGCCCGGCTTCAGGGCACGCACCGACAGGTAGGTGGAGACGTCGATGCCTTCGTCCTCGTAGCGCGCGCGCAGGCGGTCGAAGACGAACTCCAGCACCTGCTCGGACAGGCCGGCGGCCTTGACCTTGGCACCGAACTGCTTGACCGCGAACTCGACCGCGACGGCCAGGTCCAGGTCCAGCTGCTTCTCGATCAGGATGCGCAGCACGCCCAGGGCGGCACGACGCAGGGCGTACGGGTCCTTGCTGCCGGTGGGCAGCATGCCGATGCCGAAGATGCCGACCAGGGTGTCGAGCTTATCGGCGATGGCCACGGCGGCACCGGTGAGGGTCTGCGGCAGCTCGGCGCCGGCGCCGCGCGGCATGTACTGCTCGTTCAGTGCCAGGGCGACGTCTTGCGGCTCGCCATCGTTGAGGGCGTAGTAGTAGCCGGCGATGCCCTGCATTTCAGGGAATTCACCGACCATTTCCGAGGCCAGGTCACATTTGGACAGCAGGCCGGCACGGCCGGCATTGGCGGCGCTGCCGCCGATGTACGGGGCAATGAAGGCGGCCAGCTTGGAAACGCGCTCGGCCTTGTCGAACACGGTACCCAGCTGAGCCTGGAACACCACGTTCTTCAGGCGCTCGTTGAAGCTTTCCAGCGGCTGCTTCTTGTCCTGCTTGAAGAAGAACTCGGCGTCGGTCAGGCGTGGGCGCACGACTTTCTCGTTACCTTCGACGATCTGCTTCGGATCGCGGCTCTCGACGTTGGCCACGGTGATGAAGCGCGGCAGCAGCTTGCCTTCGCTGTCCAGCAGGCAGAAGTACTTCTGGTTGTCCTGCATGGTGGTGATCAGGGCTTCCTGCGGCACCTCGAGGAAACGCTCCTCGAACGAGCACACCAGCGGCACTGGCCACTCGACCAGGGCGGTCACTTCGTCCAGCAGCGCCGGCGGCACGATGGCCGTGCCTTCCTGCTGCATGGCAAGCTCGGCGGTGCGCTTGCTGATCAGCTCGCGACGCTCGGCGAAGTCGGCCAGCACGTGGGCCTTGCGCAGGTCCTCGACGTAGTTGGCCGGGGTGGTAATGAGCACGTTTTCCGGGTGGTGGAAGCGGTGGCCACGGGATTCACGGCCGGCCTTCTGGGCCAGGATGGTGCAGTCGACCACCTGGTCGCCGAGCAGCATCACCAGCCACTGGGTCGGGCGCACGAACTCTTCACGGCTGGCGCCCCAGTGCATGCGCTTGGGGATCGGCAGGTCGTTGAGCGAATCTTCGACGATGGTCGGCAGCAGGCTGGCGGTGGCCTTGCCCGGAATGTGCTGGGAGAAGCGCAGCTTGGGGCCGCTCTGGTCGATGTCCGACAGCTCCACGCCGCATTTCTTGGCGAAGCCCAGGGCGGCCTGGGTCGGCTGGCCTTCGGCATTGAACGCGGCCTGCACGGGCGGGCCGTCGATGTTGATGCTGCGGTCCGGCTGCTGCACGTCCAGCTGGCGGATCAGCACGGCCAGGCGGCGCGGCGCGGCGTAGACCTGCTTGCCGGTGTAGTTCAGGCCGGCGGCCTGCAGGCCTTTCTCGATGCCGGCGAGGAACGCGTCGCCCAGGGTGGCGAGGGCCTTCGGTGGCAGCTCTTCGGTGCCCAGTTCAACCAGGAAATCTTGAGCACTCATTGTGCAGCCTCCAGCTTAGCCAACACTTCGTCACGCAGTTCGGGAGAGGCCATCGGGAAGCCCAGGCGTGCGCGGGCTTGCAGATAGCTTTGCGCCACGTCCCGGGCCAGGGTACGCACGCGCAGGATGTAGCGCTGGCGCTCGGTCACCGAGATGGCGCGACGGGCGTCCAGCAGGTTGAAGGTGTGCGAGGCCTTCAGGACCATTTCGTAGGTCGGCAGTGGCAGGTCCAGCTTGATCAGACGGTTCGCTTCGCTTTCGTAGAAGTCGAACAGTTCGAACAGCTTCTCGACGTTGGCGTGCTCGAAGTTGTAGGTCGACTGTTCCACTTCGTTCTGGTGGAACACGTCGCCGTAGGTGACCTTGCCGAACGGACCGTCGGCCCATACCAGGTCGTAGACCGAGTCCACACCCTGCAGGTACATGGCCAGGCGCTCCAGGCCGTAGGTGATCTCACCGGTGACCGGGTAGCACTCGATGCCACCGACCTGCTGGAAGTAGGTGAACTGGGTCACTTCCATGCCGTTCAGCCAGATTTCCCAACCCAGGCCCCAGGCGCCGAGGGTCGGCGATTCCCAGTTGTCTTCGACGAAGCGGATGTCGTGAACCAGTGGATCCAGGCCGATGGCTTTCAGCGAGCCGAGGTACAGCTCCTGGAAGTTGGCCGGGTTCGGCTTGAGTACCACCTGGAACTGGTAGTAGTGCTGCAGGCGGTTGGGGTTTTCGCCATACCGCCCGTCGGCGGGGCGACGGCTGGGCTGCACGTAGGCGGCGTTCCAGGTCTCCGGGCCTACGGCGCGCAGGAAGGTAGCGGTGTGGAAAGTGCCGGCGCCTACTTCCATATCGTAGGGCTGAAGCACCACACAACCTTGCTCGGCCCAGTAGTTCTGCAGGGCGAGGATCAGGTCTTGGAAGGTACGCACGGCTGGCGTAGGCTGGCTCACGAAATTCACCTGTATCTGGGGATGCGGATGTAAAGAGCGGGAGTATACCCGATTCGCCTCGCCCTCTACGTTATTGGAGCCTTATGCCACGCTGCTTTTGGTGTTCCGACGATCCGTTGTACCAGGCCTATCACGACCATGAGTGGGGAACGCCGCAGCGCGATCCGGCGTTGCTCTTCGAGATGCTTTTGCTCGAAGGGTTCCAGGCGGGGTTGTCGTGGATCACGGTACTGAAGAAACGCGAGCGCTATCGCCAGGTGCTGGATGGCTTCGATCCGGTGAAACTGGCGCGCCTGAGCGACGAGCGCATCGAGGAGCTGATGCTTGATCCCGGCATCATTCGCAACCGCCTCAAGCTCAAGGCCGTGCGCCGCAATGCCCAGGCCTGGCTGGCTGTGGATAACCCCGCCGAATGGCTGTGGTCGTTCGTCGGCGGTGCGCCGAAGATCAACCAGTTCCAGGGGCGCGGCGACGTGCCGGCGGTCACCGATGAGGCCAAGGCCATGAGCAAGGCCCTGCAGAAGGCCGGCTTCACCTTTGTCGGGCCGACCATCTGCTACGCCTTCATGCAGGCCACCGGCATGGTCATGGACCACACCACCGACTGCGATCGCTACGCCGCGCTGGTGCGCTGACGGGGTACAATGCGCGCCTTGCTGAAATAAGGAATTCGCCTGTGGAAAAGTTCAAGGGCGCCCTGATGGTCGGGGTGCTGCGCCTGTTTGCCAAGCTGCCCTGGGGCGCTGTGCAGCGCGTCGGCGCCGGTATCGGCTGGCTGATGTGGAAAGTCCCCAATGGCTCGCGCAATGTCGTGCGGATCAACCTGGCCAAGTGTTTCCCGGAGATGGACCCGGTCGAGCGCGAGCAGCTGGTTGGCCGCGCGTTGAAGGATATCGGCAAGTCGTTCGTCGAGAGCGCCTGCGCCTGGATCTGGCCGCCGCAGCGCTCGCTGGAGCTGGTCAAGGAGGTGCACGGCCTGGAAGTGCTGGAGCAGGCCCTGGCCTCGGGTAAGGGCGTGGTCGGCATCACCAGCCACCTGGGCAACTGGGAGGTGCTCAACCACTTCTACTGCAACCAGTGCAAACCGATCATCTTCTACCGCCCGCCCAAATTGAAGGCTGTGGATGACTTGCTGCGTGAACAGCGCGTACAGATGGGCAACCGCGTGGCGCCTTCGACCAAGGAAGGCATCCTCAGCGTGATCAAGGAAGTGCGTCGGGGTGGCCAGGTGGGGATTCCGGCCGACCCGGAGCCGGCGGAGTCGGCGGGCGTGTTCGTGCCGTTCCTCGGCACCCAGGCGCTGACCAGCAAGTTCGTGCCGAACATGCTGGCTGGCGGCAAGGCGGTGGGTGTTTTCCTGCATGCCCTGCGGTTGCCGGATGGCTCGGGCTTCAAGGTGTTCCTGGAAGCGGCGCCGGAAGCGATGTACAGCACCGATGTGACTGAATCGGCGGCGGCCATGAGCAAGGTGGTCGAGCGTTATGTGCGCGAGTACCCGAGCCAGTACATGTGGAGCATGAAGCGCTTCAAGAAGCGTCCGGCGGGCGAGCCGCGCTGGTATTGAGATTGCTGGGGGCGCTTCGCGGCACAAGGCCGCTCCTACAAGGTGACCGCGATCCCCTGTAGGAGCGGCCTTGTGCCGCGAAAGGGCTGCAAAGCAGCCCCGGCGATCTCAGATCTTGTTCAATTTCTTCAGGAACACGGTCATCTCTTTCTCAGCCTGCTTGTCGCCATGGGCCTGCGCCGCGACGATCCCCTCTTCCCAGGCCTTGCGCGCGCCGTCCAGATCCCCGCTCAACTGATACGCCTTCCCCAGCAGTTTCCACGCCGCCGAGTACTTTGGATCCTGCTTCACACAAGCCGCCAGGTGCACCGCTGCTTCAGCCCCATTGCCCTCGTCCAGCCAGGCCTTGCCCAGCCCGAACCTCAGCAGCGGGTTATCCACACCCTTGGCCAGCATCTTCTCCAGCGATTCGCGCATAGGTTTCTCTCCCGAATCCATGATGTTGCGGGCGCCTGTGGGAGCGGGTTCACCCGCGAATGCGTCGCTGAATCGGCAATCGTATTCGCGGGTAAACCCGCTCCCACAGGGGTTGGCTTTCTCTTCTAGAAGAAACTCAGGCCCACGTGGAACAGCTTCTCCACGTCCCGAATATGCTTTTTATCCACAACGAACAGGATCACATGGTCGCCCGACTCGATCACCGTGTCGTCGTGGGCGATCAGCACTTCCTCGTCGCGGATGATCGCGCCGATGGTGGTGCCCGGCGGCAGCGAGATGTCCTCGATGGCCTTGCCCACTACCTTGCTCGACTTCGAATCGCCATGGGCCACCGCCTCGATGGCCTCGGCCGCGCCGCGGCGCAGCGAGTGCACGCTGACGATATCGCCGCGGCGCACGTGGGCCAGCAAGGTGCCGATGGTGGCCAGCTGCGGGCTGATGGCGATGTCGATCTCGCCGCCCTGCACCAGGTCGACGTAGGCCGGGTTGTTGATGATGGTCATCACCTTGCGCGAACCCAGGCGCTTGGCCAGCAGCGACGACATGATGTTGGCCTCGTCGTCATTGGTCAGGGCCAGGAAGATGTCGGCGTCGGCGATGTTCTCTTCGAGCATCAGGTCGCGGTCGGAGGCGCTGCCCTGCAGCACCACGGTGCTTTCGAGGGTGTCGGAGAGGTAGCGGCAGCGCGCCGGGTTCATCTCGATGATCTTCACCTGGTAGCGGCTCTCGATGGCCTCGGCCAGGCGTTCGCCGATCTGCCCGCCGCCGGCGATGACCACGCGCTTGTTGGTCTCGTCGATACGCCGCAGCTCGCCCATCACCGCGCGGATGTCCTTCTTCGCGGCGATGAAGAACACCTCGTCGTCGGCCTCGATCACCGTGTCGCCCTGGGGCGTGATCGGCCGGTCGCGGCGGAAGATCGCCGCCACGCGGGTGTCGACGTTGGGCATGTGGGCGCGGATCTGGCGCAGTTGCTGGCCCACCAGCGGGCCGCCGTAGTAGGCCCTGACCGCCACCAGTTGGGCCTTGCCTTCGGCGAAGTCGATCACCTGCAGCGAGCCCGGGTGTTCGATCAGTCGCTTGATGTAGTTGGTCACCACCTGTTCGGGGCTGATCAGCACGTCCACCGGGATGTGGTCGTTGTCGAACAGCTCTTCGCGGGTCAGGTAGGCTGACTCGCGCACCCGGGCGATCTTGGTCGGGGTGTGGAACAACGAATAGGCGACCTGGCAGGCGACCATGTTGGTCTCGTCGCTGTTGGTCACCGCCACCAGCATGTCGGCGTCGTCGGCGCCGGCCTGGCGCAGCACCGTCGGCAGCGAGGCGCGGCCCTGCACGGTGCGGATGTCCAGGCGATCGCCCAGGTCGCGCAGGCGCTCGCTGTCGGTGTCGACCACGGTGATGTCGTTGGCTTCGCTGGCCAGGTGCTCTGCCAGCGTACCGCCTACCTGGCCTGCGCCGAGGATGATGATCTTCATCCGCTACTCCCTACCCTTTTTGTTCTTTACCCGCGCGAGGCGGCAATCTTGATCAGCTTGGCATAGTAGAACCCGTCGTGGCCGCCTTCCTGGGCCAGCAGCTGGCGGCCGTGGGGCTGGCGCAGGCCGGCCTCAAGGGCCAGGTCCAGCTCGCGGGCGCCGGGGGTGCGGGCGAGGAAGGCGTCGATCACTTCGGTGTTCTCGGTTGGCAGGCTCGAGCAGGTCGCGTAAAGCAGCATGCCGCCCACTTCCAGGGTCGGCCACAAGGCATCGAGCAGCTCGCCTTGCAGCGTTGCCAGGGCCGGGATGTCCTCGGCCTGGCGGGTCAGCTTGATGTCCGGGTGGCGGCGGATCACGCCGGTGGCCGAGCAGGGCGCATCGAGCAGGATGCGCTGGAATGGCTTGCCGTCCCACCAACTGGTGGTGTCGCGGGCGTCGCAGGCGATCAGCTCGGCGTCGAGCTTGAGGCGGTCGAGGTTCTCGCGCACGCGGGCCAGGCGTTTGGCTTCCAGGTCGATGGCGACCATGTGGGCCAGGCCAGGTTCGGCTTCCAGCAGGTGGCAGGTCTTGCCGCCCGGGGCGCAGCAGGCGTCGAGCACGCGCTGGCCGGGGGCCAGTTCGAGCAGGTCGGCGGACAGTTGCGCGGCTTCGTCCTGCACGCTCACCCAGCCGTCGGCGAAGCCCGGCAAACCACGTACGTCGCAGGCTTCGGCCAGGACGATACCGTCGCGGCTGAACTGGCAGGCGCTGGCCTGGATGCCAGCCTCGGCCAGCAGCACCAGGTAGGCGTCGCGGCTGTGGTGGCGGCGGTTGATCCGCAGGATCATCGGCGGGTGGGCGTTGTTGGCGGCGCAGATGGCTTCCCATTGCTCCGGCCAGAACGTTTTCAGCGCCTTCTGCAGCCAGCGCGGGTGTGCGGTGCGTACCACGGGGTCGCGTTCCATGCCGGCGAGCAGCTCCTCGCCTTCACGCTGGGCGCGGCGCAGCACGGCATTGAGCAGGCCCTTGGCCCACGGCTTCTTGAGCTTGTCGGCGCAACCCACGGTCTCGCCGATGGCGGCGTGGGCCGGGATGCGCGTGTAGAACAGCTGGTACAGGCCGACCAGCAGCAGCGCCTGTACATCGGCGTCGGCGGCCTTGAACGGCTTCTGCAGCAGTTGCGCGGCCAGCAGGTCCAGGCGCGGCTGCCAGCGGGCGGTACCGAAGGCCAGGTCCTGGGTCAGGCCACGGTCGCGCTCTTCGACCTTGTCCAGTTGCGCCGGCAACGAGCTGTTCAGCGAGGCCTTGCCGCTGAGCACGGCGGCAAGGGCGCGGGCGGCGGCCAGGCGTGGGTTCATTGGCCAAGCACCTTGCCGCTGGCGAACTTCTCGCGGCGGCTGTTGAACAGGTCGCTGAAGGCCAGGGCCTTGCCGCCGGGCAGTTGCAGGCGGGTCAGGCTCAGGGCGCCGTCACCGCAGGCGACGACCAGGCCGTCCTTGCTGGCGGAGAGGATTTCACCGGGGGCGCCCTGGCCTGTGGACAAGTTGGCGGCCAGCACCTTCACGCTTTCGCCGTCGAGGGTGCTGTGGCACACCGGCCAGGGGTTGAAGGCACGGATCAGGCGCTCCAGCTCCACGGCCGGGCGGCTCCAGTCGATGCGTGCTTCGTCCTTGTTCAGCTTGTGGGCGTAGGTGGCCAGGGCATCGTCCTGGACTTCACCTTGCAGCGAACCGTCGGCCAAGCCGGCAATTGCCTGGACTACAGCAGGTGGGCCCATTTCGGCGAGGCGGTCGTGCAGGGTGCCGCCGGTGTCGTCGGCGCCGATAGGGGTAACCACTTTGAGCAGCATCGGGCCGGTGTCCAGGCCGGCTTCCATGCGCATCACGGTCACGCCGCTCTCGGCGTCGCCGGCTTCCACGGCGCGCTGGATCGGCGCCGCGCCGCGCCAGCGTGGCAGCAGGGAGGCGTGGCTGTTGATGCAACCCAGGCGCGGGATATCCAGCACCACTTGCGGCAGGATCAGGCCGTAGGCGACCACCACCATCAGGTCTGGCTTCAGTGCGGCGAGTTCGGCTTGTGCATCGGCATTGCGCAGGGTCTGCGGCTGGTACACCGGGATATCATGGGCCACGGCCAGCGCCTTGACCGCGCTCGGCATGAGCTTCTGGCCACGGCCGGCCGGGCGGTCGGGCTGGGTGTAGACGGCCACGATCTCGTACGGGCTGTCGAGCAGGGCCTTGAGGTGTTCGGCGGCAAACTCTGGAGTGCCTGCGAAGACGATGCGCATGGAGTTCTCGCTTCTTCAAAAAGAAAAAGGCTTGCCGGAGCAAGCCTTCTGGAAGGTGGGGATCAGGCTTGCTGGCGGTGCTGCTTTTCCAGCTTCTTCTTGATCCGGTCGCGTTTGAGCTGGGACAGGTAGTCGACGAACAACTTGCCGTTGAGGTGATCGAACTCGTGCTGCACACACACCGCCAGCAGGCCTTCGCATTCCAGTTCGTAGGGCTTGCCGTCGCGGTCCTGGGCCTTGACCCGCACGCGCAGCGGGCGGTCGACGTTCTCGTAGAAGCCGGGCACCGACAGGCAGCCTTCCTGGTACTGGCCCATGTCGTGGGTCAGTTCCTCGACCGTGGGGTTGATGAAGACGCGCGGCTCGCTACGGTCTTCGCTCAGGTCCATCACCACGACCTGCTTGTGCACGTTGACCTGGGTGGCGGCCAGGCCGATGCCAGGCGCCTCGTACATGGTCTCGAACATGTCGTCGATCAGCTGGCTCAAGGCGTCGTCAAACTCCGTCACCGGTTTGGCGATGGTGCGCAGGCGCGGATCGGGGAATTCGAGAATGTTCAAAATGGCCATGGTGGTCAGGCAGTCACTGTGCGGTCGGTTGAAAACTGAGCACACATAATAAAGGGAAATGGGGCGTTCGGCACCTGTGAAGCTTGGCTAGGGTCTCTATGGGCTTGATAGCTGCCATTTCATGGACAGCTTTTCAAAGTGTTATTCACAAAGATATCCACAGGTTGTGCCACGTATCTGGCCCCCTGTCGATCAAGGACGATCCACCATGAACCCATCCCGTTCGTCGCCTTGTCCGCCTGCGGAACTGGAGGCGCGACTGCGTCTTCATAGCCTTCCGGATATTGGCTTGCGTCGTTTCCATACCCTCATCGACGCGTTCGGCAGTGCCTCGTCGGCACTCAGCGCGCCGGCCAGCGCCTGGCAGGCGTTGGGGCTGAAGGATGCCAGTATAGACGCCCGCCGCAGCCCGCAAGTGCGCGACGGCGCATTGGCTGCAATGCGCTGGATAGAGCGTCCGGGCCAGCATTTACTGATGTGGGACAGGCCTGGCTACCCGGCGTTGCTGGCCGAGATAGACGATCCGCCGCCGCTGTTGTTCGTCGCGGGCGAGCCCGCTTTGCTCGAGCAACCGCAACTGGCGATCGTGGGCAGCAGGCGTGCTTCACCCCCGGCGCTGGATACCGCGGGCGCGTTTTCCCGATGCCTTTCCCAGGCGGGTTTCACCATCACCAGCGGGCTGGCACTGGGCGTCGACGGTGCCGCTCATCGGGCCGCGTTGAAGGCTGGCGGGTACACCATCGGGGTGCTCGGCACGGGGTTGCAAAAACTTTATCCACAGCGCCACCGTGACCTGGCCAGGGCGATGATCGACAGCGGTAGCGCGCTGGTTTCCGAGTATCCGCTGGACGCTGGGCCACTGGCCGGCAACTTTCCGCGCCGTAACCGGATCATCAGCGGCTTGTCGCTGGGTGTGCTGGTGGTCGAGGCCAGCCTCGCCAGTGGCTCGTTGATCACCGCACGGCTCGCCGCCGAACAGGGGCGGGAGGTGTACGCGATTCCTGGGTCCATTCATCACCCTGGCGCCAAGGGCTGCCACCAGCTGATCCGCGATGGCGCCCTGCTGGTGGAAAGCGTGGAGCAGATCCTCGACAGCCTGCGCGGTTGGCAGAACCTGCCGCCCGCAGTTGTGGATAAACCCGCCCATCCCCTGCTCGCCCTGCTCCACGCTGCCCCCCACACCAGCGAGGGCCTGGCCCACAGCAGCGGCCTGCCGTTGGCCCAGGTGCTTGCCAGTCTCACCGAGCTGGAGCTCGAAGGCCGGGTGAGCAACGAAGCCGGGCGTTGGTTTGCCCGTGCCGGCTAAGTACACTGCGCGCACGGCGTTTATGCGGAGAGACGGAAAATGGTGAGCAGTTGGCGTGTGCAACAAGCCGCGCGCGAGGTGAAGGCGGGTGCGGTGATTGCCTATCCGACGGAAGCGGTCTGGGGCCTGGGCTGCGACCCATGGAACGAGGACGCGGTGTATCGCCTGCTGGCGCTCAAGTCGCGCCCTGTGGATAAAGGGCTGATCCTGGTCGCCGACAACATCCGCCAGTTCGACTTTCTGTTCGAGGATTTCCCCCAGGACTGGATCGACCGCATGAGCGCCACTTGGCCTGGGCCTAACACCTGGCTGGTGCCGCACCAGGGCCTGCTGCCCGAGTGGGTGACCGGGCAGCACGACACCGTGGCGCTGCGGGTCAGCGATCATCCACAGGTGCGGGAGTTGTGCGCGCTGGTCGGGCCGCTGATCTCCACCTCCTGCAACCCGGCCGGGCGGCCGGCGGCCAAGAGTCGGTTGCGGGTGGAGCAGTATTTCCACAACGAGCTGGATATGGTGCTGGGTGGGGCGTTGGGTGGGCGGAAGAACCCGAGCCTGATTCGCGACCTGGCGACCGGCGAGGTTGTGCGCCCGGGTTGATACCGCTGGCGAGGGCTTCGCCCTCGTTTCGCGGCACAAGGCCGCTCCTACAGGCAATCGCGATCCCCTGTAGGAGCGGCCTTGTGCCGCGAAAGGGCCGCAAAGCGGCCCCAGAATCCCCGCCGATTTTTCTGATTTGCACCCAGATGGCTGCCCATTCTGAATTCAGAGAAATATCCTACGCAGTCTGTCGACTGCCATTACCTTCTCAGTGGGAACGCCTGCCTTTAGGCTCCAAACCGTCGCCGAATAACTTGGCGATCGGGTGTGGTAACCCGGTAACAGGAAGGTATCAGAGTCGTCTATGGCGGCTGTGCGCGGGAGGCTTTCGAGCCTGCCGGGTCTGGTACCTCCCCGGTTTACCACCCCGTGTACAGCTGCCACCCATTCGTGTGGTAACGGACGAGGTGTCAGCCCTACTCTGGTAGAGGTTGCCATGAACAAGAAGATTGTTCCCGATCCACCACTCCCAAACACCACAACCCACCCTTTCGGCCGCTGCGACGCCGGCCACCCTCCACTCTTCACCGTAAACCCCAACATCGAAGCCCACAACGCCCTGGTACACGTCGCGCTCTACCTGCGCTGTGCCTACGACACCGGCATCAAGGCCCTCGATCACCTGCGCGATGAGGGGCGAGGCATGTACTGGTCCAGCCTGCATTCGCTGGAAATGGCGGAGGGGTTGGTGGAGGCGATGCTCGATGGCCTCGAGTCGGCTCCAGCGTTGAAGAAACCCGCCGGCTGAACTGACGCAATCGCGGGGCCCGCTCCCACGCCGATCTCTGGTCATGACGTGGGAGCGGCGGTTCGCCGCTGCGACTTGCCCCGCGATGAAATAGAAACTGGGAAATACCCTACGTGTCACACCGATCCAATCACGTTCTCGCTGAAGGTTTGGGCCGGTAATCTCCCTTTGCTTTGCGCAGCACTCCATCCCGAGTGATGAAGACGCCGACGGCGGGTCGTTGAGATTTGTACACAGCTTTGTACAATGTTCGCTCAGCTCTCCTTTGTAATCCGGGAAGGATTGGACAAATGCATGTACTGACTTTTAGCCAAGCTCGCGCCGACCTGAAGCAAACGATGGATGACGTATGCCGTGACCATGAGCCGGCCATCATCACGCGCCAACGTGGTGAGCCGGTGGTCATGCTGTCCCTGGAGGATTACAACGGCATGCAGGAGACCCTTTACTTGCTAGGGTCATCTGCCAACGCAAGGCGCTTGCGTTCATCAGTCGAGCAGCTGCGGTCGGGTCAGCCAGTTACCCAAGAGCTGATCATCGATGAACATGAAGTCAAAGCAACGCAACAAGACTGAGGCTCGGAATTCCGTGAGTGTTGCGTTCACTGTCGAGGGGTGGGAGGACTATCACCACTGGCGCGAAGCTGATTCGGTGATCTTCGAGGCAGTCAATGTGCTTATTCGCGAGTGCTGCCGCACACCCTTCAAAGGGACGGGCAAACCTGAGCCGCTCAAGGGCGATCTTTCCGGGTTCTGGTCTCGTCGCATCACCCGAGAGCACCGTCTGGTCTACTTCTATGAAGGTGGCCGGTTGACGGTACTGCAATGCCGGTTCCACTACGACTGAGCAATAGCATCGCGGGACAAGTCGCAGCGGCGAACCGCCGCTCCCACACCGGTCTCTGATTATGGCGTGGGAGCGGCGGTGCGCCGCTGCGACTTGCCCCGCGATAGGGCCCTCAAGGTAGAAGCACAGTCGAGCCAACAGTCCGCCGCGCCGACAACTCCGTCTGCGCCTTGGCCGCCTCGCTCAATGGATACCGCTGCTGGATATCCACAGCGAGCTTGCCACTGGCGATCATCGCGAACAGGTCGTCAGCCATTGCCTGGGTGTTCTCGGCATTGTTGGCGTAGCTCCCCAGCGTCGGCCGGGTGACATACAACGACCCCTTCTGCGACAGGATCCCCAAGTTGACCCCGGTTACCGCCCCGGACGCATTGCCGAAACTCACCATCAACCCCCGTGGCCTCAGGCAATCCAGCGAGGTCAGCCAGGTATCGGCGCCCACGCCGTCATACACCACCGCGCACTTTTGACCGTCGGTCAGCTCCAGCACGCGCTTGGCCACGTCTTCATGGCTGTAGTCGATGGTCGCCCAGGCGCCGAGGGCCTTGGCCCGTTCGGCTTTCTCAGCAGAGCTGACGGTACCGATCAGCTTCGCCCCCAGTGCCTTGGCCCACTGGCATGCCAGCGACCCCACACCGCCGGCGGCGGCGTGGAACAGCACGAAGTCCCCCGGCTGCACGGCATGGGTCTGCTTGAGCAAATACTGCGTGGTCAGCCCCTTGAGCATCACCGCTGCCGCCTGTTCGAAGCTGATCGCCTCCGGCAGCTTCACCAGGTTGGCCTCCGGCAGCGTATGCACCTCGCTGTAGGCCCCCAGCGGCCCACCGGCATAGGCCACGCGGTCGCCGACCTTGATCCGGCTGACGCCCTCGCCCACCGCCTCGACCACGCCGGCCGCTTCGGTGCCCAGGCCAGACGGCAGCGCAGGCGGCGCATACAGCCCGCTGCGGAAATAGGTGTCGATGAAATTCAAGCCGATCGCATGGTTACGCACCCGCACTTGCTGCGGGCCGGGCGGTGCCGGGTCGAACTCCACCAGTTGCAGGACTTCCGGGCCGCCATGCTGGCTGAACTGGATACGCTTGGCCATCACACACTCCTGTTGTCGAGGGTCGCAAAGGCCTTCTATCGGACGCCTTTGCTTGACCGCCGTCAACTGCGACGCGGCGTCGGCCGGTGGTATGCTACGCGGCGAATTTTCCCGCTCCTTCCAGGTGACCCGATGACCAGCCGCACCGAGGCCGTAAAAGCCTACCTGCTCGACCTGCAAGACCGCATCTGCTCTGCCCTCGAAACCGAAGACGGCGGCGCCCGCTTCGTCGAGGATGCCTGGGTGCGCGATGCCGGCGGCGGCGGTCGCACACGGGTGATCGGCGAGGGCAAGGTGATCGAGAAAGGTGGGGTGAATTTTTCCCACGTGTTCGGCGCCGGCCTGCCGCCGTCGGCCAGTGCCCACCGGCCGGAGCTGGCGGGCCGTGGTTTCGAGGCCCTGGGCGTGTCGCTGGTGATCCACCCGCACAACCCGCATGTGCCGACTTCCCACGCCAACGTGCGCTTCTTCATCGCCGAAAAAGAAGGCGAAGAGGCGGTATGGTGGTTCGGCGGTGGCTTCGACCTGACCCCGTACTACGGCAATGAAGAAGACTGCGTGCACTGGCACCGCGTCGCCGAGCAGGCCTGCGCGCCGTTCGGCGCCGATGTCTACCCACACTACAAGGCCTGGTGCGACCGCTATTTCCACCTCAAGCACCGTGGCGAGCCGCGTGGCATTGGCGGCCTGTTCTTCGACGACCTGAACGAGTGGGACTTCGACACCTGCTTCGCCTTCATGCGCGCCATCGGCGACGCCTACGTCGATGCCTATCTGCCGATCATCCAGCGCCGCAAAGACACGCCGTACACTGCCAAGCAGCGTGAATTCCAGGAATACCGCCGTGGCCGCTACGTCGAGTTCAACCTGGTCTACGACCGCGGCACCCTGTTCGGTTTGCAGTCAGGCGGTCGCACCGAGTCGATCCTGATGTCGCTGCCGCCGCAGGTACGCTGGGGTTACGATTGGAAAGCGGAGCCTGGCAGCGAGGAAGCGCTCCTGACCGACTACTTCCTGCAGGACCGCGACTGGCTCGCCCAGTAAGCCAGTGGATAACCGAGGAGCCCTCATGGACCAATACGTCGTATTCGGCAACCCCATCGGCCACAGCAAGTCGCCGCTGATCCACCGCCTGTTCGCCGACCAGACCGGCCAGGACCTGGAGTACGGCACCCTGCTGGCGCCGCTGGATGAGTTCAGCGACTGCGCCACAGGCTTCTTCAAGCAAGGCAGCGGCGCCAACGTCACCGTGCCGTTCAAGGAAGAGGCCTATCGCCTGTGCGACAGCCTCACCCCGCGTGCACAGCGTGCCGGTGCGGTGAACACCCTGACCAAGCTGGCTGACGGCACCTTGCAGGGTGACAACACCGACGGTGCGGGGCTGGTGCGTGACCTGACGGTGAACGCCGGGGTGGTCTTGACTGGCAAGCGCATCCTTATCCTTGGCGCCGGCGGTGCTGTTCGAGGTGTGCTGGAGCCTATCCTGGCGCACAACCCGCAATCGCTGGTTATCGCCAACCGCACCGTGGAAAAGGCCGAGCAACTGGCGCGCGAATTCGATGAGCTTGGGCCGGTGGTGGCCAGTGGTTTCGGCTGGTTGCAGGAGCCGGTGGACGTGATCATCAACGCCACTTCGGCGAGCCTGTCCGGCGAGCTGCCGCCGATTGCCGACAGCCTGGTCGAGGCGGGGCGCACGGTCTGCTATGACATGATGTATGGCAAGGAGCCGACGCCGTTCTGCCAGTGGGCCACCAAGCTTGGCGCGGCCAAGGTGCTGGATGGGCTGGGGATGCTGGCCGAGCAGGCGGCTGAGGCGTTCTTTATCTGGCGGGGGGTGCGTCCGGACACGGCGCCTGTGCTGGATGAGCTGCGTCGTCAACTGGCGCGCAGTTGACTTCGGGGCGCTGCTGGATGAATTGGCGTTCCAGGTAGATCTGCTGCTGGTAGTGAGCGAGTTTTGCTGTGGATTGCGTTTCGCCAGTGTAGGGATCGCGAGCGGTCATGTCGCTTTCCAGTCGGGCAATCCGTACCTGAGCATCGGCAACGCTCCAGCAGTTATCCACAGCGCCGCTGCCTGGAGCGGCTAGTAATGGCACGAGTGCCAGTGCGAGATGAACGCAACTACTCATGGCGTGCTCCGCAGTGAATGGGCGTTATTCACTCTTTCATCGCCTGCACGCTGTTGGCAACTGACAGAAATGCCAGTTGACCATCAGTCCTCGAAGCGAATCGGGCAACTCGCCATCCCTTCCAGCTTTTGCAGTTCCTCTATCACCTGCGGCCGTGCCCGCTGCAACGTCAGGCTACCGCCATTGCGCATCAACCGCCGCGCCTCGCGGTGCAACATATCCACACCCGAATAGTCGATGAAGTTCACCTGTCGCGCATCGATCACCACATGCGGCCCCTGGCAGCGCTGCAAGCGCACCTGCAGGTAATGCGCCGCGCCGAAGAAGATCGACCCGCCCACCCGCAACACGTCCGCCTCCCCTTCCCGGCTCTGCTGCACTCGCGGCCTCGAGGTGCGCTTGAGGTAGAAGAACAGCGATGCCAGCACCCCGGCGTAGATCGCCGTTTGCAGCTCCAGCAGCAGGGTCGCGGCGGCGGTCAGCGCCATCACCAGGAACTCCGAGCGGCTGACCCGGAACAGCGCGCGGATGCCGCGATGGTCCACCAGCCCCCAGCAGATCAGCAGGATGCTGCCTGCCATTGCCGGGATCGGCAGATGGGCGATCAGCCCGGCACCAGCGACCGCGAACAGCGCCACCCACAGCGCCGAGAACACCCCGGCCAACGGTGAGCGGGCGCCTGCGTCGTAGCTGAGCCCGGAGCGGGTAAAGGAGCCGGAGGACAGGTAGCCGGAGAACAATGCCCCCATGATGTTCGACAGGCCCTGGGCGCGGATCTCCTGGTTGGCGTCGATCAGTTGCTCGGAGCGCGCGGACAGGGAGCGGGCGATGGACAGGCTGGTGACCAGCCCAAGCATGCCGATGGCCACGGCGCTGGGCAGCAGGCGCAGCATCAGTTCCACATCGAGTAGCGGCAGTGGGCTGAGCGGTGGCAACTGGCCGATGAAAGCAGGCACGCGTGGCACATGGCCGAACACGCCGGGCAACAGCCAAGCCGCCAGGCTGACCAGCAGCAGACTTATCAACAGGCTAGGCCAGCGTGGACGCCACAGCTTCAATACAACACCAATCGCCAGGGTGCTCAGTCCGAGTACCAGCGATGGCATGTCCACCTCGCCAATATGACCGGCCAATTCCTGCACGGTCTTCAGAGCCGTGGCCTGGCTAGATAGGTCCAGGCCCAGCAGGTTGGGCAATTGGCCCAGGGCGATGACAACGGCGGCACCGAGGGTGAAGCCCAGCACCACCGAATGGGAGACGAAGTTGACCAGCGCGCCGAAGCGCAGCAGCCCCAGCAAGAGTTGGAAGATGCCGCCGAGAAAGGTCAGCAGCAGCACCAGGGTCACGTAGTCGGCGCTGCCGACCACGGCCAGTGGGCTGATGCTGGCGTACAGGACGATGGAGATAGCGGCGGTGGGGCCGCAGATCAGGTGCCAGGAAGAGCCCCATAGGCAGGCGACCAGCACCGGCACGATGGCGGCGTACAGGCCGTACTCGGCGGGCAGGCCGGCGATCAGGGCGTAGGCGATAGATTGCGGCAGGGCGAGGATGGCGCCGCTCAGGCCCACCAGCATGTCCTGGCGCAGGCTGCGGCCCGATTGGCGGGGGAGCCAGGTGAGGAAGGGCAGCAGGTGGGTAAGACGAGACATGCGTCATTCCTGTTCAGTATCGCTGGCGAGGGCTTTGCCCTCGTTTCGCGGCACAAGGCCGCTCCTACAGGGATTCGCGCTCGCCTGTAGGAGCGGCCTTGTGCCGCGAAAGGGCCGCAAAGCGGCCCCGGCAGCCTAACAGACAAAAATCAGAGTTTGGCTTTGACCGTTTCTGCTGCATCCCCGCCAGCTTTGGTGGTCACCCCCGCGAGCCAGGCATTAAGCACCTGTGGATGGGCCTTCACCCAACCCCTGGCTGCCTCATCAAAGCTCACCTTCTTATCCACAACCTCGGCCATGATGCTGTTCTCCATATCCAGCGTGAACGTCAGGTTGCCCAGCAACTTCGCCGCATTCGGGCACACCTGTGGATATCCCTTGCGGGTCAGCGTGTACACATCACCTTTGCTGCCAAACCATTTTTCGCCACCCGTGAGGTAATGCATCTTCAACTTCACGTTCATCGGGTGCGGGGTCCAACCCAGGAAGGTGATGAACTGCTGCTTCTTCACTGCCCGATCCACCTGGGCCAACATCGCCTGCTCGCTGGACTCGACCAGCTTCCACTGGCCGAGCTCGAAGTCGTTCTTGTCGATGATCTCCTTCAGCGACAGGTTGGCCGGCGCGCCGGAGCCGATGCCATAGAGCTTCTTGTCGAACTTGTCGGCGTACTTGTGCAGGTCGGCGAAGTCCTTCACGCCGGCCTCCCACACATAATCGGGCACCGCCAGGGTGAACTCGGTGCCCTCCAGGTTGCGCGCCAACTGCTGCACGTCGCCATTGGCGATGAACTTGTCATGAAAACCCTGCTGCGCCGGCATCCAGTTGCCGAGGAAGGCATCCACCCGGCCATCCTTGAGGCCGCCGTAGATGATCGGCACGGCCAGGCTGTCAATCTTCACCTGGTAACCCAGGCTTTCCAGGAGCAGGCGGGCGACAGCGTTGGTGCTGGCAATATCGCTCCAGCCGGGGTCGGCCAGCTTCACGGTGCTGCATTGCGCGTCGCCGTCGGCGGCGTGGGCCGTGCCCAGGCTCAGGGCCAGGGCGAGCACGGCGGTGGAGAACTTCTGCATGGCGGCCTCTCTTCTCAATCCAGGGGTGCGGGCTGTGGATAACGTGCCTTGCGCTCGAGGTCGTCGAGATCGATGTGGTTGCGCATGTACTGTTGGCTGGCGTCCACCAGGGGTTGGTGGTCCCAGCTTTTCAGCGTGCCGATGGCCAGCGCCTCGGCCACCAGGCGGCGGCGGCGCTGGCTGGCCAGCACCTGCTGGCGCAGGCTGGGGATATCCCAGCGCTGGCGTGCTTCATCGACAAATGCCTGCAGCAGCGCCTGGTGCTCCGGGCTGCCGGTGAGGTTCTCCCGCTCGTGCGGGTCGCGGCTCAGGTCGTAGAGTAAACAGGGGTCGTCCTCGCTGTACACGAACTTGTATGCGCCGCGGCGGATCATCATCAGCGGGCCGACGGTGCCTTCGGCCATGTACTCGCCGATCACCTCGTCATGGCCCCCCTGCCCTTGCAGGTGGCCGAGCAGCGAGCGGCCGTCCAGATGAAGGGTGTTATCCACAGCGCCGCCGGCCAACTCGACCAGGGTCGGCAGCAGATCGCAGGTGGATACGCTGGCGCTGACCCGCGCTGGTGCGAAGCGTTTGGGCGCGTGGATCAGCAACGGCACCCGCGCCGACATCTCGAACCAGTGCATCTTGTACCAGAGCCCGCGCTCGCCAAGCATGTCGCCGTGGTCGCCGGAGAAGACGATCAGGGTGTCGTCGGCCAGGCCGCAGTCTTCCAGCGTCTGCACAAGCAGGCCGATATTGTCGTCGATGTAGCTGCAGGCGCCGAAGTAGGCGCGGCGGGCATCGCGGATCTTGTCCACGGGCAGCGGCTTGTCCCACAGGTCGTAGACCTTGAGCAGGCGTTGCGAGTGCGGGTCTTGCTGGCTCTGGGCGATCATGTCGCGGGGCTGCGGGATATCCACCGCCTCGTAGAGATTCCAGTAGCGTTTGGGGATGGTGTACGGGTCATGCGGGTGGGTCATCGACACGGTCAGGCAGAAGGGCCGGCCATCGTCTTCGCGCACGTGGTCGTAGAGGTACTGGCGTGCCTTGAACACCACCTCTTCGTCGAAATCCAGCTGGTTGGTACGCACGCAGGGTCCGGCCTGCAACACCGAGGACATGTTGTGGTACCAGCTAGGGCGCTCGTCGGGGGCGTCCCAGTTCACCGCCCAGCCGTAATCGGCCGGGTAGATGTCGCTGGTCAGTCTTTGCTCATAGCCATGCAACTGGTCCGGGCCGCAGAAATGCATCTTGCCCGACAGCGCGGTGCGGTAGCCGAGGCGGCGCAGGTAGTGGGCGTAAGTCGGTATATCGGCGGGGAAATCGGCGGCGTTGTCATAGGCGCCGATGCGGCTGGGCAACTGGCCGCTGACCAGGGTGAAGCGCGAGGGGGCGCACAGCGGGCTGTTGCAGTAGGCGGAATCGAACACCACGGCCTGCTCGGCGAGGCGCGCCAGGTTGGGCATCCTGATCGGCGACGGGGTGTAGATCGGCAGCAGCGGCGCGGCCATCTGGTCGGCCATGATGAACAGTATGTTGGGTTGCTTCATGGTGACTTCCATCGTCGAGGGTTATGGAGAACGCTTGCAATCCAGCATGGTGCTGTGGATAACGTGGGTAAAGCCCACGTCGGGCAATGACTGGGATTAGCCAAGCTTATGTTTGAGCACCTTGCGGAACTGTCCCTCGATGCCCTGCGTGTATTCGAGGCCGCCGCACGTCTGCGTGGCTTTACTGCCGCTGCCCTGGAGCTGGGCACCACGCAGCCGGCGGTGAGCCAGCAGGTGAAGCGCCTGGAGGCGCGGCTGGGGACGCGATTGTTCGATCGCATCTACCGGGGCATCGAGCTGACCGAAGCGGGCCAGTTGCTGTTCGAACAGGTGCATCAAGGGTTGCAGGCCATGGACGAGGGTGTTGCCCAGGCCAGTGGCCGCGGGCAGCGCGAGGTGTTGCAGGTGGCCACCGACTTCGCCTTCGCGGCGTTCTGGCTGATGCCGCGCTTGCAACGCTTTCACGAGGCCAATCCACAGGTGGATGTGAGCCTGGTCACCGGCGAGCGCAGCCAGGGGATGTTGCGCCCGGACATCGATGTGGCGGTGCTGTTTGGCGATGGGCGCTTTCACCAGGGTGAGAGCCGCTGGTTGTTCGACGAGGAGGTCTTCCCGGTCTGCAGTCCGCGGCTGGCTCATGGCAAACCCTTGTCAGCCGTGGCTTTGCAACGATTGCCCTTGCTGCATCTGAAGGGCGAGCAGGCCAGTCGCTGGTTCGATTGGGCGGGGGTGTTTCGTGGTCTTGGTGTGGACAGCCCGCCTCCGTCCGGGCAGCTACGGTTTGATAACTACACGCTGCTGATTCAGGCCGCGATTGCCGGGCAAGGGGTGGCCATCGGTTGGGCACATCTGGTTGATGGGCTGGTCGAGCAAGGGTTGTTGTGTCGGCCTATGGAAGGCAGTCTGCGGTCGGAGCGCGGGTATTACGTAGTGCTGCCGCCGCGCAAACGACGCGGGGCGCTGATCCAGCGGTTCGTAGATTGGCTGGAGCTGGAGCGCATGTAGGAGCGGCCTTGTGTCGCGAAAGGGCTGCAAAGCAGCCCCGGTAGTGTTGCGGGATTGCCATAATCTGGGGCCGCTTCGCGCCCCTTTCGCGGCACAAGGCCGCTCCTACAGGGATGGCGTAGACTTCCAGATGTTCGTATTACTGTAATCAGGAGCCACCGTGCAAAGGATCAAGGGCTATCACGCCCACGTGTACTACGACGCATCGACCATGGAACAGGCCCGCGAGCTGTGCGAGGAGGCGACGCGGGTGTTTCCCGTGACCATGGGGCGCATGCACCAGAAGCCGGTCGGGCCGCACCCGGACTGGAGCTGCCAGCTGGCCTTCGGGCCGGAAGTGGTGGGGGTGGTGCTGCCGTGGCTGGCGCTGTATCGCAAGGGGCTGGTGGTGTTCCTGCACCCGGAAACCGGGGATGAGCTGGCGGATCATCGCGATCATGCGATCTGGATGGGGGCGATCAGGCCGTTGGATCTGTCGATTTTCAAAGAGTAGATCGTTGTTGCCTGTGCGGGCCTCTTCGCGGGTAAACCCGCTCCCACAGGTCAGGTGAAACTATCAGGATCACACCATTACTGTGGGAGCGGGTTTACCCGCGAAGCAGGCGACGCGGATCAGGCCCGGGCGGCGCGCACGCCTTCGGCCAGCGCCGAGCACAGGCTCAGCACATCCTTCACTGCCTGGCCGGCATCCTTGGCCTGGGCGATCTTGTCGACCAGCGCCGAACCCACCACCACGCCATCGGCCAAACGGGCAATGGCGGCGGCCTGCTCAGGCGTGCGGATACCAAAGCCAACACTGATCGGCAGATCGGTATGCCGACGCAGGCGCGCAATGGCCTCGGTCACATGCTCGGTGGTTGCCGAACCGGCACCGGTCACACCGGCCACCGACACGTAGTAGACGAACCCGGAGCTGCGCTCCAGCACGCGCGGCAGGCGCGCATCGTCGGTGGTCGGGGTGGTCAGGCGGATGAAGTCGATACCCGCGGCCTGGGCCGGAGTGGCCAGCTCGGCGTCGTGCTCCGGTGGCAGGTCGACGATGATCAGGCCATCGACGCCGGCTTCCTTCGCCTCGGCGACGAACTGCGCCACGCCGAAACGGTGGATCGGGTTGTAGTAACCCATCAACACGATGGGCGTGGTCTGGTTATCCACACGGAATTCGCGAACCATCTGCAGGGTCTTGGCCAGGGTCTGGCCGGCCTCCAGGGCGCGCAGGGTGGCGAGCTGGATGGCCACGCCGTCGGCCATGGGGTCAGTGAACGGCATCCCCAGTTCGATCACGTCGGCACCGGCCGCTGGCAGGCCCTTGAGGATCTCCAGCGAAGCGTCGTAGCCCGGGTCGCCGGCAGTGACGAAGGTGACCAGTGCCGAGCGGCCTTCGGCCTTCAGTTCGGCGAAGCGTTGTTCGAGACGGCTCATGCCTGTTTCTCCTGGGCGGCCATGTGGTTCATCACGGTTTGCATGTCCTTGTCACCACGACCGGACAGGCAGATCACCATCAGGTGGTCCTTGGGCAGCTTCGGCGCGCGCTTGATCGCCTCGGCCAGGGCGTGGGAGCTTTCCAGCGCCGGGATGATGCCCTCCAGGCGGCAGGTGGCGTGGAAGGCGTCGAGAGCCTCGTCGTCGGTGATACTGACGTACTCCACGCGCTTCACTTCGTGCAGGTAGGCGTGCTCCGGGCCGATGCCGGGGTAGTCCAGGCCTGCCGAGATCGAGTGGGCGTCGGTAATCTGGCCGTCGTCGTCCTGCAGCAGGTAGGTGCGGTTGCCGTGCAGCACGCCCGGCACGCCGCCGTTCAGGCTGGCCGCGTGCTTGTCGGTGTGCACGCCGTGGCCGCCGGCTTCGACGCCGATGATCTGCACGCTGGCATCATCGAGGAAGTCGTGGAACAGGCCCATGGCGTTGGAGCCGCCGCCGACGCAGGCGATCAGGCTGTCGGGCAGGCGCCCTTCCTTCTCCTGCAACTGGGCGCGGGTTTCCTTGCCGATGATCGACTGGAAGTCGCGGACCATCGCCGGGTACGGGTGGGGACCTGCCACGGTGCCGATCAGGTAGAAGGTGTCGTCGACGTTGGTGACCCAGTCACGCAGGGCCTCGTTCATGGCGTCCTTGAGCGTGCCGGTGCCGGCGGTCACCGGGACGATCTCGGCGCCCAGCAGCTTCATGCGGAACACGTTGGCCTGCTGACGCTCGATGTCGGTGGCGCCCATGTAGATCACGCAAGGCAGGCCGAAGCGCGCGGCGACGGTGGCTGTGGCCACGCCATGCATGCCGGCGCCGGTCTCGGCGATCAGGCGTTTCTTGCCCATGCGCTTGGCCAGCAGCACCTGGCCGATGCAGTTGTTCACCTTGTGCGCGCCGGTGTGGTTGAGCTCTTCACGCTTGAAGAAGATCTTCGCGCCGCCGCAGTGCTCGGTCAGGCGCTCGGCGAAGTACAGCGGGTTGGGGCGGCCGATGTAGTCGCGCTGGAAGTAGGCCAGTTCTTCGAGGAACTTGGGGTCGGCCTTGGCGGCTTCGTATTCGCGGGCCAGGTCCAGCACCAGGGGCATCAGGGTTTCGGCCACGTAGCGGCCGCCGAACGAGCCGAACAGGCCGTTGGCATCGGGGCCGGCGCGGTATTGGGTCTGGGTCATGGGGCGCTCCATAAGCGGTGTATGGGTTGGGATCGTGCTGGCTTCTTCGCGGGTAAACCCGCTCCCACAGGTACGGCGTCGCACTTGGAATCTGTGGGAGCGGGCTTGCCCGCGAAGAGGCCGACACTGGTCGATGGGCTTTACTCTACCCACGACATGCCCGGCTGAAAACCGATAAGATTGCGAAAACCTGTCAGGAAAACTCACAAGTCAAATGGCCCAGGACCTTCCCCCCCTCAACGCCCTGCGGGCCTTCGAGGCGACCGCCCGGCTGAACAGTGTCAGCCAGGCTGCCGAAGTACTTCACGTCACCCATGGCGCCGTCAGCCGACAGATCAAGGTGCTTGAGGAGCATCTGGGCGTGGCCCTGTTCGCCAAGGACGGGCGTGGCGTCAAACTCACAGATGCCGGGGTGCGCCTGCGTGATGCCAGCTTCGAGGCCTTCGACCGCTTGCGCAGTGTCTGCGCCGAGCTTTCCCGCGATGCCGACGAAGCGCCCTTCGTGCTCG
The DNA here is from genome assembly GCF_021283245.1 of Pseudomonas sp. NMI760_13. Lineage (NCBI taxonomy): Bacteria > Pseudomonadati > Pseudomonadota > Gammaproteobacteria > Pseudomonadales > Pseudomonadaceae > Pseudomonas > Pseudomonas sp. NMI760_13. The sequence goes on from NZ_JAJSRC010000006.1 coordinate 189,413, forward strand.
GTTGTTCCGGCAGCCTGCTGGCGCGCTGGTTCATCCCGCGCCTGGGACGTTTGAAGGCTGACCTGCCGGAGTTGCGCCTGCACCTTTCAGCTGGCGAAGGCGATCTCGATCCTCGCCGCCCGGGGCTGGATGCCCTGCTGGTCTATGCCGAACCGCCCTGGCCGGCGGACATGCAGGTGCATGTGCTCGCCGAAGAGCGGATCGGCCCGGTGATGAGCCCGCACTTCGAAGGCTTCGATCGTTTGAAAGCCGCGCCAGCCGTGGCTTTGCAACGAGAGGCGGTGTTGCACACGACCTCGCGGCCACAGGCCTGGCCGACCTGGGCGCAGCAGCATGGCATCGAGCCCGGCGCGCTGAGTTACGGCCAGGCATTCGAGCATTTGTACTACCTGCTGGAGGCGGCGGTGGCAGGGCTTGGCGTGGCCATCGCGCCACAACCACTGGTGGCGGACGACCTGAAGGCCGGGCGGCTGGCTGCGCCATGGGGCTTCTCACCGACCCGCGCCGCGTTGGCCCTGTGGGTGCCCCGGCGCGCCGCGGACGGGCGCGCCGAGCAGCTGGCGCAATGGCTGCGCCGGGAGCTGCAACAGCAGGCCGGCTAGCTGCGCCGGCACATCAGGTAGGCGGCCAGCAGGCCGAGGGCGCCGACTGCCACACCGGCGGTGGTCCAAGGGTGTTCCTGGGCATAGTCGCGGGTGGCGACACCGGTCTGGCGGGTGCGGGTCTTCACTTCCTCGTAGGCGTCACCGAGCAGGCTGCGTGAATGCTTGAGGGCGTTTTCGGCATTGCCGCGCAGCGCCTTCATGGTCTTGTGCGACTCCTCCGAGGCATCGTGCTTGAGGTGCTCCAGTGTCTTGAGCAGGCTTTCGATCTCGGCTTCCATGCTTTCCAGGGAGGCTTGGCGCAGGGAATTGCGTGGCATGTTGACTCTCCTTCGCGGTATGGGCTGTAAGGAGTGCGACTGCGCGGCAGTGGGAAAGTGCAGTCGAACTTTCTCCTGCGGCGATCGCTCGCAGGTAAACCGGGCCTGCGCTGCTAGGCTCAACGGACTACCCAACCAAGGAGAGCACTCATGTCGGATCATCACACCTACAAGAAGATCGAGCTGGTCGGATCCTCCCCCACCAGCATTGAAGAAGCGATCAACAATGCCCTGGCCGAGGCCGGCAAGAGCATCAAGCACCTGGAGTGGTTCGAGGTGGTCGATACCCGCGGGCATATCCGCGACAACAAGGCCGCGCACTTCCAGGTGACGCTGAAGGTGGGCTTTCGCATCGCCAACAGCTGAAACGAAGCTGGGCTAGGCTTGCCCGGCCTGATCGGGTAATAAGGTTGCAGGGCGCGAGCTTCGCGCCCTTTTCGTCTTTGATCTGTACAAGGAAAGCGATCGATGAAGAAGTTGATTCTGGCCGTGGGGCTGATGGCATTGGCCGGCGGCGCGCTGGCGGCGGGCAAGCCGTGCGAGGAGCTCAAGGCGGAGATTGCGGCGAAGCTGGATGCCAAGGGGGTGAAGGGCTATACGCTGGAGATCGTCAACAAGGGCGATCCGGCGGGCAAGGTGGTCGGCACCTGCGAGGGCGGGACCAAGGAGATTGTCTACCGCCGTGGCTGATGCGCTGGATTCTTCGCGGGCAAGCCCGCTCCCACAGGTATTCCACTGTTATCAAGGTCAGTGAGGTACCTGTGGGAGCGGTTTTACCCGCGAAGAAGATCACTCGGTCTTGAGGGCCTGCGCCATCAGCTCATAGGACCTGATCCGGTCGGCATGCTCATAAAGATCACTGGTAAAGATCAGCTCATCCGCCCCGGTCTGTTCCAGCAGCACCTCCACCTTCGCCCGCACCTTCTGCGGGCTGCCGATCATCGCCAGGCCCAGGAAGCTGCTCACCGCATCGCGCTCATGGGGCAGCCATAGTCCATTCATGCTTTCGACCGGCGGGCGCTGCATCAGGCTCTGGCCACGGATCAGCGCAAGGATGCGCTGGTACACCGACGTCGCCAGGTACTCGGCCTTTTCGTCGGTCTCGGCCACCACCATCGGGATGCCGAGCATCACGTAAGGCTTGTCCAGCGTGGTGGACGGCTTGAAATGGTCACGGTAGATGCGGATCGCCTCGTGCATGTAGCGTGGCGCGAAGTGCGAGGCGAAGGCATAGGGCATGCCGCGCATGCCGGCCAGCTGGGCGCTGAACAGGCTGGAGCCGAGCAGCCACATCGGCACCTCGGTGTCGTGACCGGGCACGGCGATCACTTTTTGATCATCGGTACGCGGGCCGAGGTAGCGTGACAGTTCCTCGACATCGTCGGGGAAGTCGTCGGCACTGCCGGAGCGTTCACGCCGCAGGGCGCGGGCGGTCATCTGGTCGGAACCCGGGGCGCGGCCCAGGCCCAGGTCGATACGGCCAGGGTACAGGCTGGCCAGGGTACCGAACTGCTCGGCAATCACCAGCGGCGCATGGTTGGGCAGCATCACCCCGCCGGAACCGATGCGGATGGTCGAGGTGCCACCGGCCAGGTAGCCGATCAGCACGGCGGTGGCCGAACTGGCGATGCCGTCCATGTTGTGGTGTTCGGCGACCCAGAAGCGGTTGTAGCCAAAGCGTTCGGCGTGCCGGGCCAGGTCCAGCGAGTTGTGCAGCGATTGCGCCGGGCTGCCATCGGCGCGCACGGGCACCAGGTCGAGGGTGGATATCTTCAGGTCTCGCAGGTGCGTCATTGGAGCCTCCGCTTCAGGTGATTGGCCAAGGGCCTTGCGAACTCTGTATGGGCATATTCGGCGGATTCAATGCCTGCCTGCAGATTGATCTGAACTTGGCGCAGGCCCAGTCCTCAGAACTGTACATACCCAACCCATGTCCGGGAGGCAGCATGAAAAAGACAGCATCGGCGGTCTGGCAAGGTGGTCTGAAGGACGGCAAAGGCCAGATTTCCACTGAAAGCGGCGCGCTCAAGCAGGCGCCCTACGGCTTCAACACCCGCTTCGAGGGCAGCCCCGGGACCAACCCGGAGGAGCTGATCGGCGCCGCCCATGCCGGGTGCTTCTCGATGGCGCTGTCGATGATGCTGGGCGAGGCGGGTTTCACCCCGGAACGTATCGATACCGTTGCCGAAGTGAGTCTCGACAAGCAGGCCGACGGCTTTGCCATTACCGCCGTGCACCTCACGCTCAAGGCAACAGTGCCGGGTGCCAGCGAAGCGCAATTCAAGGAGATCGCCAACAAGGCCAAGGCGGGTTGCCCGGTCTCCAAGGTACTGAACGCGACTATCAGCCTGGACGCCACCCTGCTTTCCTAGGCGGCGCAACGGCGGCGGTTTCCTGTAGTCTAAACAGCGTTGGCAGCTCGTCTGCCCTGTCTCAGGAGCCGTTCCATGATCCGCGTAGCAATTGGTGTGCTGGCTTCCCTGCTCGCCACGGTCGCACTGGCCGCGCCCAAGCCGTGCGAGGAACTGAAGGCCGAGATCGAAGCGAAGATCCAGGCGCGCGGGGTGACCTCCTACACGCTGGAGATCGTGCCTAACAGCGAAGTCCGCGATCAGAACATGATCGTGGGCAGCTGCGATGGCGGCACGAAGAAGATCATCTACCAGAAGAACGATAGGTAAGGCCGGCTTCCACCTCTGTAGGAGCGGCCTTGTGCCGCGATGGGGCTGCGCAGCAGCACCGGTGATTTTTGTTTGATGCTGAAATCCTGGCGTCCCTATCGCGACACAAGGCCGCTCCAGGCGAATGGCTGTGAGTCCTAGGGAATACAGGTCACGTTGCTCGGCTCGTTGACCACCACCTTGCGGTTGGCGTCGTACAGCAGCACCTGCGGTTGCATCGCCGGGGCCCGTGCCTCCAGGCGATAACGCTGGCCGGCCTTGAAGTCGTTGTAGCGCACGGTGAGATAGCAGGTTCGCTCGGTGGGGTCGGTGCTGAAGCCGCCGGAATGGATCTCGTAGTCAAAGCGCACCACCAGTTCGTGCTTGCCCGGCGTCACCTGGAAGTAGCGACCGTCATCCAGGCGCTGGCCGTCGAGGCGGTCGGCCATGATGGTCCTGCCGGGGGTGATGGTGTAGAGATCGACCCAGGCCTTGCCTGGGTCTACGGGCGGCAAGGGGCTGGCGCACGCCCCCAGTGCACTGAGGGCCATCAGCATCATGGGCTGGCGCATGGTGAAACTCCCGCTCGCGGTTCACAGGTTACAAGCATAGCGCCGTTCGCAGGGTTCAGGTGCGCTGGCAGCCTGCCGGCTCACCTTGGCCGATCAGTTTCTGCTGCTGGTCGTAGAGCTTGATCCAGGGGCGGAAACCGATGCTGCCCGCCTGCATCTGGTAGCGTTGCCCGGCGGTGAAGTCCTTGTAGCTGATATTGAGCTGGCAGTCGCGCCACAGCGGCTCGTCCACCGGGCCGATGTTGCTTGGCGTCACGGTGAACTGGTAGCGCACGGTCAGCTCATGATTGCCGGGCTGCACCTGGAAATAGCGGGTGTCGGCCCAGTCGCGCTCATCGACCTGCAGGGCGTGCAGCGAGTCGTTGTCACCCGCGGCGAGGTCGATCCAGGCCTGGTTCGGGTCGGCGCGCGGCAGGAATGAGGCACAACCGGACAGCAGCACGAGCGTGCCGGCGGCAAACAGCAGAGTACGCATGGCGAAGCTTCCCCTTGGCGAGATAGTCTTGGTCGCATTCGGCCGACGAGCGAGATAGACAGCCTCGATGTTTGGACTTTTTCTTTTCATGCGCTGCGGCCGTCGGGCTCTGGACCGCGTTTTCACCCGGTTGGTTCCCGTGGCGCTGGGCGTCCTGCTGAGCGGTTGCTCCAGCGTGGGCTATTACGGCCAGTTGGCCGAGGGCCAGTGGCAGTTGTTGCGGGCGCGCCAGCCGCTGGATCGGGTGATCGAGGATCCGGCCACCAGCCCGGTGCTGCGCCAGCGCCTGTCGTTTGCCGAAAAGGCCCGGGCGTTTGCCAGCTCGCAGTTGAAGTTGCCGGACAACGGCAGTTACCGGGTCTACGCCGATTTGGGGCGACCGTATGTGGTGTGGAATGTGTTCGCGACACCTGAGCTGTCGTTGCAGCCGGTGACCCATTGCTTCCCCATCGCCGGCTGCGTGGCTTATCGAGGGTATTACCGGCAGGGCGCGGCCCGCGGCGCGGCGGCGTTGATGCGCCAGGAAGGCCTGGATGTCTATGTGGGAGGCGTGGAGGCTTACTCCACCCTGGGATGGTTCGATGACCCGATTCTGTCGACCATGGCCGGCTGGGGGGATGAGCGCCTGGCCACGGTGATCTTCCATGAGCTGGCGCACCAGCGCTTCTACGTGCAGGACGATACCGAGTTCAACGAGTCGTTCGCCTCGTTCGTCGAACAGGAGGGCACCCGGCAATGGCGCGCGGCACGTGGCTTGGCAGCCATCGACGAGGCTGGCGCCCGGCAGCGCGAGCAGTTCACCCGGCTGGTGCTGGCCAGCCGCGAGCGGTTGCAGGCGATCTATGCCGGGCCGTTGGATGAGGCGAGCAAACGGGCGGCCAAGCAGGTTGAGTTCGAGCGGTTGCGCCGGGAATACCGCGAGGTGCGGGATCGGGATTGGGGCGGGGATCGGCGGTTCGATGCCTGGATCTTTGCGCCATTGAACAATGCCAAGTTGTTGCCTTTTGGGCTTTATGATCAGTGGGTTCCGGCGTTTTCGCAGTTGTTCAAGGATGTTGGTGGGGATTGGTTGCGGTTTTACCAGCGAGTCGAAGAATTGGGTCGGATGCCCATTGATAGGCGCAAGGCACAGTTGGAGCGTCTGATGCCATCGCGGGGCAAGCCCGCTCCCACGCCATGATCAGCTGCCAGCGTGGGACAGAGGACAGCGTGGGAGCGGGCTTGCCCCGCGAAGAGGTCAGCGCGTAAAGGCCTGGTGCAACTCGGCCAGTGTCTCGAAATGGAACGCTGGCGCCTCGGCCTCCAGTTCCTCCCGGCTGCCGAACCCATAGCCCACCGCCACGGCCTGCAACCCATTGCTGCGCGCACCGATCAGGTCATGCTTGCGGTCGCCGATCATCAGGGTCTGTGCCGGGTCCAGCCCTTCTTCATCCAGCAGGTGGCGAATCAGCTCGACCTTGTTGGTGCGGGTGCCGTCCAGCTCGCTGCCGTAGATCACCTTGAAGTGCTGGTCGAACTCGAAATGCCGGGCGATCTCGCGGGCATACACCCACGGCTTGGAAGTGGCGATATACAGGGTGCGGCCTTGGCCGTTTAGCGCCTGCAGCAGCTCGGGTACGCCGTCGAACACCAGGTTCTCGTACAGCCCGGTGACCTTGAAGCGCTCGCGGTAGAAGTTCACCGCGTCCCAGGCCTTGGCCTCGTCGAAGCCATAGAACTGCATGAAGGCCTGCAACAGGGGTGGGCCGATGAAGTGCTCGAGACGGGTCAGGTCCGGCTCGTCGATGCCCAGCTTGGCCAGGGCGTACTGGATCGAGCGGGTGATTCCTGAGCGCGGGTCGGTCAGGGTGCCGTCGAGGTCGAAAAGGATGTTCTGCTGGTGCATGTAATGGATTCCGCTCGAATTCTGGGTCGACTGCTTCGCGGGTAAACCCGCTCCCACAGGCTGTGTGCAAGATCTGTGGGAGCGGGCTTGCCCCGCGATGGCGTCATTGCGGTTGGTCGTAGCCTTCGGCCAGGTGCTGGTCCTTGAGCTTCACGTAGTTGCCGGCACTGTAGGCAAAGAACGCGTGTTCCTGCTCGCTCAGCAGGCGCACCTGCTTCACCGGGCTGCCCATGTACAGGTAGCCGCTGACCAGGCGCTTGCCGGGCGGCACCAGGCTGCCGGCGCCGATGATCACCTCGTCCTCGACGATGGCGCCGTCCATGAGGGTGCTGCCCATGCCGACCAGGATGCGGTTGCCCAGGGTACAGCCATGCAGCATGACTTTGTGACCGATGGTCACCTCGTCACCGATGATCAGCGGAAAACCGTCGGGGTTGAACGGCCCGGCGTGGGTGATGTGCAGCACGCTGGCGTCCTGCACGCTGGTGCGCGCGCCGATGCGGATGCGGTGCATGTCGCCGCGTACCACGGTCAGCGGCCAGATCGAGCTGTCCTCGCCGATCTCGACGTCGCCGATGACCACCGCCGAGCGGTCGACGAAGGCCCGTGCTCCCACTTTCGGCGTGTGTTGCTGGAAGGTCCGGAGGGCCATGATAGTGTTCCTCTGCAATGCCGATAGGCAGGCTGCCTGCTGCGGTCGGCGTCGATTGTAATTAAGATGGTCCCGTGTTTCTCCTGCCAAGGTACCCGAACCGTGAGTGCGAACAACCCGCTGCTGCAGTCCCATGATCTGCCGCCCTTCTCGGCGATCCGCGCCGAGCATGTGCTGCCGGCGATCGAGCAGATCCTCGCCGACAACCGCAAGGCCATCGCCGAGATCCTCGAAAAGCAGGGCAAGAACCCGACCTGGGCCGGCCTGGTGCTGGCGATGGACGAACTCAACGACCGCCTGGGCGCCGCCTGGAGCCCGGTCAGCCACCTCAATGCGGTGTGCAACAGCCAGGAGCTGCGCGAGGCCTACGAGTCGTGCCTGCCGGCCCTGAGCGCCTATTCCACCGAACTGGGCCAGAATCGCGCCCTGTTCGAAGCCTATGAAGCCCTGGCCGCCAGCCCCGAGGCCGCAGGCTTCGACGTGGCGCAGAAGACCATCATCGACCACGCCCTGCGCGACTTCCGCCTGTCGGGCATCGACCTGCCGGCCGACCAGCAGCGGCGCTACGCCGAAGTGCAGAGCAAGCTCAGCGAGCTGGGCAGCCGCTTCTCCAACCAGCTGCTCGATGCCACCCAGGCCTGGACCAAGCACGTCACCGACGAGGCCGCCCTCGCCGGCCTGACCGACTCGGCCAAGGCGCAGATGGCCGCCGCCGCCCAGGCCAAGGGCCTCGACGGTTGGCTGATCACCCTGGAATTCCCCAGCTATTACGCGGTGATGACCTACGCCGACGACCGCGCCCTGCGCGAAGAGCTGTATGCCGCCTACTGCACCCGCGCCTCCGACCAGGGGCCGAACGCCGGCCAGTTCGACAATGGCCCGGTAATGGAAGAGATCCTCGACCTGCGTCAGGAGCTGGCCAAGCTGCTGGGCTACCCGAACTTCGCCGAGCTGAGCCTGGCCACCAAGATGGCCGAGTCCAGCGACCAGGTGCTGAGCTTCCTGCGCGACCTGGCCAAGCGTTCCAAGCCGTTCGCTGCCCAGGACCTGGAACAGCTCAAGGCCTACGCCGCCGAGCAGGGTACCCCTGAGCTGGCCAGCTGGGACGCCGGCTACTTCGGCGAGAAGCTGCGCGAGCAGCGCTACAGCGTGTCGCAGGAAGCCCTGCGCGCCTACTTCCCGATCGACAAGGTGCTGACCGGCCTGTTCGCCATCGTCCAGCGCCTGTACGGCATCGAGATCGCCGAGCTCAAGGGCTTCGACAGCTGGCACCCGGACGTGCGCCTGTTCGAGATCAAGGAAAACGGCCAGCACGTCGGGCGCTTCTTCTTCGACCTCTATGCCCGCGCCAACAAGCGTGGCGGTGCCTGGATGGACGGCGCCCGCGATCATCGCCGCACCGCCGCCGGCTCGCTGCAGAGCCCGGTGGCCAACCTGGTGTGCAACTTCACCCCGGCCACGCCCGGCAAACCGGCGCTGCTGACCCACGACGAAGTCACCACCCTGTTCCACGAGTTCGGCCACGGCCTGCACCATCTGCTGACCCGCATCGAGCATGCTGGCGTGTCCGGCATCAACGGCGTGGCCTGGGACGCGGTGGAGCTGCCGAGCCAGTTCATGGAGAACTGGTGCTGGGAGCCCGAGGGCTTGGCGCTGATTTCCGGCCACTACGAGACCGGCGAACCACTGCCCCAGGACCTGCTGGACAAAATGCTGGCGGCGAAGAACTTCCAGTCCGGCATGATGATGGTGCGCCAGCTGGAGTTCTCGCTGTTCGACTTCGAGCTGCACGCCACCCACGGCGACGGCCGCAGCGTGCTGCAGGTGCTCGAAGGCGTGCGAGACGAGGTCTCGGTGATGCGTCCGCCGGCCTACAACCGTTTCCCCAACAGCTTCGCGCACATCTTCGCCGGCGGTTACGCGGCGGGTTACTACAGTTACAAGTGGGCCGAAGTGCTGTCGGCCGACGCCTTCTCGCGCTTCGAGGAAGAAGGCGTGCTGAACGCCGAGACCGGCCGTGCCTTCCGCGAAGCCATCCTGGCCCGTGGCGGCTCCCGTGAGCCGATGGTGCTGTTCGTCGACTTCCGTGGCCGTGAGCCTTCCATCGATGCATTGCTGCGCCACAGTGGCCTTACCGAGGACGCGGCGGCATGAGCGAGGTAGCCGTGAGCAAGAGCAAGCGACGTTTCATCGCCGGGGCGGTATGCCCGGCGTGCAGTGAGATGGACAAGCTGATGATGTGGAACGAGGACGGCGTGCCGCACCGCGAGTGCGTGGCCTGCGGGTTCACCGACACCCTGAACGAACAGGGCCTGTCGGTACCCTCGGAGCTGGGCACCCGGGTCAACCACCTGGCGCCCAAGGCGGCGCCGGCCAAGGTGCAGACCGTGCAGTTCTTCCCCAATCCGAAGCTGAAGAAGCCGGAGTAACCGGGTTTCGCAATTCCTTGCGCCCATTCGCGGGTAAACCCGCTCCCACAGGAGTATCACAGGCCTGTGGGAGCGGGTTTACCCGCGAATGGGGCAGGCGGTACTGGCATCACTTCGAAAACCGGATTACTGTGTTTATGTACAGTAATCCGGTCTTCCATCATGAAACCAGCCCCCATTCGCGGCCGCGGCACCGCCGACAACCCCCACAACCGCTTCGCCCCGAGCGTTTCAGTGGCCGAGGACGATGGCTGGTACCAGGAAGTCCCACTCACCCAGGGCACCGAGGTGCGGATCGAGACGGCCAAGACCATCATCGCCCGCAACACCTCCCCCGACCTGCCCTTCGACCGCTCCATCAACCCCTACCGTGGTTGCGAGCACGGCTGCATCTACTGCTATGCGCGCCCCAGCCATGCCTACTGGGACCTCTCTCCCGGTCTCGATTTCGAAACCAAGCTGATCGCCAAGACCAATGCCGCCGAAGTGCTCGAGCAGCAACTGAGCAAGCCGGGATACGTCTGTGCGCCGATCAACCTGGGTTCGAACACCGATCCCTACCAGCCCATCGAGCGTGAGCACCAGCTCACCCGGCGTCTGCTAGAGGTGCTGCTGCGCTACCGCCACCCGGTAACCATCGTCACCAAGGGCTCGCTGGTATTGCGCGACCTCGACCTTCTGAGCGAACTGGCCAGCCAGCGCCTGGCGCGGGTGATGATCAGCCTCACCACTCTCGACGATGAACTCAAGCGCACCCTCGAACCCCGCGCGGCCGCTCCGAAGGCGCGCCTGCGGGCGATCCGCGTGTTGCGTGAGGCCGGCGTTCCGGTGGGCGTGCTGTGTTCGCCGATGATCCCGATGATCAACGACAGCGAGCTGGAGCACCTGCTGGAGGCGGCGAAGGAAGCCGGCGCGCAGAGCGCGGCCTACATGATGCTGCGCCTGCCGCTGGAGGTGGCGCCGCTGTTCGAGCAGTGGCTGCACGATCACTACCCGCAGCGGGCCGCGCATGTGCTGAGCCTGATCCGCCAGAGCCGGGGGGGCGAGTTGTATGACAGCCGTTTCGGCGCTCGGATGCGCGGCGAGGGAGTGTTCACCGAGCTGTTGGCCCAGCGCTTTCGCAAGGCGGCCAGGCGGTTGGGGTTCGAGGGGCGTGAGGACCTGCAGCTCGATTGCAGCGCTTTCTGCGTCCCCGGCGCACAGATGGCGCTGTTCTAGCAGCGCAATCTCTTTGTCCGAGAGCTATAAGTACAACTAACACAACCCAACAATTTCACTCATGAAGCTTGGCATCTGATGCTTTTTTGCTATTATCCAGTGCTCCCCTCGCCAATCCAGAACGCCCGTTCTAGAGCCAGCGCAATTAAGTTTCAGTTAAGTTTCCTACGCTAGCGTGAGTCATGAGTCAGCAGTGACTGTGATTATTTACCCGTGCGCGTCATCTAAATCCCCGCGTCCCCCCAATCTTTCCCCGGTAACATGGAATTCACTTTCAAACCGTCAAGAGGATGAATCATGCCCGTCAAGGACCCATCCAAGGTTGTCCCGGCCGCACCCGCCGAAAGCGCCGATGCCGCCCTCAAGCATATCGTCGACGGCTTCCTGCGGTTCCACACCGAAGTCTTCCCCGAACAGCAAGAGCTGTTCAAGAAACTGGCCACCGCGCAGAAGCCGCGCGCCATGTTCATCACCTGCGCTGACTCGCGCATCGTGCCTGAGCTGATCACCCAGAGCTCGCCGGGCGACCTGTTCGTCACCCGTAACGTCGGCAACGTCGTGCCACCGTATGGCCAGATGAACGGCGGTGTGTCGAGTGCCATCGAATACGCGGTGCTGGCGCTGGGCGTGCACCACATCATCGTCTGCGGCCACTCCGACTGCGGCGCCATGCGCGCGGTGCTCAACCCGCAGTCGCTGGCCAAGATGCCGACCGTTTCCGCCTGGCTGCGTCACGCCGAGGTAGCGCGGACCGTGATCGAGGACAACTGCTCCTGCGGCAGCGAGCACGAGAGCATGCAACTGGTGACCAAGGAAAACGTCATCGCCCAGTTGCACCACCTGCGTACCCATCCGTCGGTCGCTTCGCGCCTGGCCGCCGGACAGCTGCATATCCACGGCTGGATCTACGACATCGAAACCAGCCAGATCGAAGCCTACGATGCCGCCAGCGATCGCTTCCTGCCGCTGACCGCAGGTGAGCCGATCCCCTCTGCCACACCGAGAGGCCGCTACTAAGCGACCCGAACACGCTGAACAAGCCTTGATTGCCGGCTGCACCCGATGGGTGCGGCGCGGCCTTCGCCTGCCTTGAATCTCCCTGAATACCTTGCCGGCACACCCGCTGGCGGCCCGCGCCTGCGCGTCATTCAGGGTTCCCCGTGCTAGCGGCCAGCGGAATGGCCGTGAATCTAGAAAGGAGCTACATGGTGAACATGACACAGATAAAGGCGGCCCTGCCGCGCGAGTTGCTGGCTTCGGTGGTGGTCTTCCTGGTCGCCCTGCCATTGTGCATGGGCATTGCCATTGCCTCGGGCATGCCACCGGCCAAAGGACTGATCACCGGGATCATCGGCGGTATCGTGGTGGGCTTTCTCGCCGGCTCGCCGTTGCAGGTCAGCGGCCCGGCGGCCGGCCTGGCGGTGCTGGTGTTCGAACTGGTGCGCCAACATGGCGTGGCCATGCTCGGGCCGATCCTGTTGCTGGCCGGATTGCTGCAGCTGCTGGCCGGGCGCCTGCGCCTGGGTTGCTGGTTCCGGGTCACGGCGCCGGCGGTGGTGTACGGTATGTTGGCCGGGATCGGCGTGCTGATCGTGCTGTCCCAGGTGCATGTGATGTTCGATACGGCGCCTCAGCCCTCGGGTGTGGATAACCTGCTGGGCTTCCCGGCGACGCTGGCTTCGGCCCTGCCGCTGGAAAGCGCGGGCAATGGTTGGCAGGCCGGTGCGCTTGGGCTGGGTACTATCGCCATCATGTGGGGCTGGGAGCGTCTGCGCCCGCAGCGCCTGCGCTTCATTCCCGGAGCCCTGCTCGGGGTGGCGGCAATGACCGCCGTCAGCCTGTGGCTGGCGCTGCCGGTCAACCGTGTGCAGGTGCCGGCCGATCTGTCCGAAGCCATCGACTGGCTGCGTCCGGATGACCTGCTCAAGCTCGCCGACCCGACCCTGCTGGTGGCGGCCTTCGCCCTGGCCTTCATCGCCAGCGCCGAGACCTTGCTGTCCGCCGCCGCCGTCGACCGCATGCACAGCGGCCAGCGTTCGGACTTCGACCGTGAGCTGTCGGCGCAGGGCATTGGCAACATGCTCTGCGGGGTGCTGGGTGCGCTGCCGATGACCGGGGTGATCGTGCGCAGCTCGGCCAACGTCCAGGCCGGCGCCCAGACTCGGGCCTCGGCGATATTCCATGGGCTCTGGCTGCTGGCCTTCGTGGTGGCGCTGAGTAGCGTGCTGCAGCAGATCCCGGTGGCCAGCCTGGCTGGGGTGCTGGTCTATACCGGCGTGAAGCTGGTGGACTTCAAGGCGTTCCGTGGCCTGGGCCGCTATGGGCGGATGCCGATGTTCACCTATGCGGCGACGGCACTGGCGATCATCTTTACCGACCTGTTGACCGGTGTATTGCTGGGCTTTGCCCTGACCCTGCTGAAGCTGGCACTGAAGGCGGCGCGGTTGAAGATCAACCTGGTGGCGTTGGGTACGCCGGGGCACATGGAACTGCGCCTGAGCGGCGCGGCGACGTTTCTCAAGGTGCCGGCGCTGACCCAGGTGCTTGATACCGTGCCGGAGGGGACGACATTGCATGTGCCGCTGGGCAACCTGAGCTATATCGACCATTCCTGCCTGGAGTTGCTCGAGGACTGGGGGCGCAGCGGCGCGGCCAAGGGCTCGCGGCTGGTGCTGGAGCAGCGGCGTCTGAAGCGGCGGGTCGAGGGACGGTTGCGGACTACGGCGGGGGTTGGGGTTTAGTCTGTCAGATTGCAGGGGCCGCTTTGCGGCCCTTTCGCGGCACAAGGCCGCTCCTACAAGAGATCGCGTTCCCTTGTAGGAGCGGCCTTGTGCCGCGAAAGGGCTGCGCAGCAGCCCCGGCGATTTCGAACGTTGCTCAGGCCGATTGCCCCAACTCCACACCAAGCTGGCGCGACAGGCACGGCCAGCGTTTCCACGCGTTGCCGGTTTCCGGGCTCGACAGCTTGTCGCGGTAGACCTCCACCGATTCCACGGCGAAGCTCTCCTCATCGAGCATCTTGTCCACCGAATGGTGCACCACCTCATCCAGCTGGTTGGCAAACGTCTCGCCGATCAGCTGATGGGCGATCAGGTTGGCGACCGTGGTATCCACCGGAATCAGCGGCTGCTGGAAGTGGCGGATGTACAGGTCGTTGACCTCCTCGACCAGACGATGCGCCAGGTAGGCCTCGTCCAGCAGGCAATCCAGCCCGACCTGCCCCGCCATCACGCTCGGCGGCTGCAGGAAGTAGGCCTCGGCAATCTTCAGTACCGGTTTGATCTGCGTCTCGATGCCTGCTTCGAGCGCCACGTTGTGCGCGGCCTCGAGCAGTTCCGGAACCTCGTTGATGTAGGCGCCGACGAAGCGCGCCAAGGTACCCTGGGCATCCTGCTGGGGTAGTTGGATCGATGGATGCAGGTGTGGCAGTTGCAGTTCGAGGCGGGCTTTCAGTTGGCCTGTGCGGCCCTCATGTTGATGGGCGTTTTCGATCTGCTCGCGTACAGCAGCGATGTTCATGACAACTCCAGGGGCATGGCGTTACAAACGGAAGACACTAAGTTAGCTTGCTTACGAGAATGGCTAAGACGCATTTGTTATATCTCTGAGGCACGTGTAGGAAATTGGCTATATCAATGTGCCATTATTGTGCCCCGGCCCAGCATTCATGCGGCTTTCAGCGCAAACGTTTGGTTGAGTGAAGATCATTTCAAGTGCTGCGTTGCGCACCATTGGTCGGTGTCTATACTCCGGGTGAAACGTGATTCGTTGATGAGGCCCGACTGCCTTAAGCAGGGGGCTCGGTCGTCGAAGCCAGGCAGTCTTGGCCACCGTTCCCCCCTTTGTCGTAGCAGGTCGTCCACGCCTCCGGGACTACAAGAACGATAAGGGGAACCCGCAATGATGCGACATCCACATGTCTGGATGGGCCTGTTGCTGTGGTCGGTTTTCGGTCAGGCACAGGCAGCATGGACGGTGAACATGGCGCCCGGGGCGACGGAAGTCTCCCACGCAGTGTTCGACCTGCACATGACCATCTTCTGGATCTGCGTGATCATCGGCATCGTGGTGTTCGGCGCGATGTTCTGGTCGATGGTCATCCACCGCCGCTCGACCGGGCAAAAGGCTGCGCACTTCCATGAGCACACCTGGGTCGAGATCCTCTGGACCGTGGTCCCTTTCCTGATCCTGGTGGTGATGGCCATCCCGGCCACCAAGACCCTGATCGACATCTACGACGCCAGCGAGTCCGACATCGACATCCAGGTCACCGGCTACCAGTGGAAGTGGCACTACAAGTACCTGGGCCAGGACGTCGAGTTCTTCAGCAACCTGGCCACCCCCGCCGAACAGATCCACAACAAGTCGCCGAAGGACGAGCACTACCTGCTCGAGGTCGACCAGCCGCTGGTGTTGCCGGTGGGCGCCAAGGTGCGCTTCCTGGTGACCGCCGCCGACGTCATCCATTCCTGGTGGGTACCGGCCTTCGCGGTCAAGCGCGACGCTATCCCCGGCTTCGTCAACGAGGCCTGGACCCGGGTCGAGAAGCCGGGCATCTACCGTGGCCAGTGCACCGAGCTGTGCGGCAAGGACCACGGTTTCATGCCGGTGGTGGTCGAGGTGAAGTCCAAGGCCGACTACGACACCTGGCTCGGCGAGCGCAAGGCCGAGGCGGCCAAGCTCAAGGAACTGACCAGCAAGGAATGGACCCTCGAAGAGCTGGTCGCCCGCGGCGACAAGGTCTACCACACCACCTGCGTGGCCTGTCACCAGGCCGAAGGCCAGGGCCTGCCGCCGATGTTCCCGGCGCTCAAGGGCTCGAAGATCGCCACCGGGCCCAAGGACGCCCACCTGGGCATCGTCTTCCACGGCAAGCCCGGCACCGCCATGGCGGCGTTCGGCAAGCAGCTTTCGGAAGTCGATATCGCCGCCGTGGTCACCTACGAGCGCAATGCCTGGGGCAACAACAAGGGCGACATGGTCACGCCGAAGGACGTGCTGGCGCTCAAGCAGGCCGAAGCGCAATGAGCCGGGCTAGACACGGCAGTCAGTGGATTGCAGGAGACAGGACATGAGTGCAGTGATCGACGACCACGCCCACGGTCATGAACACGCCCACGGCCCGGCCAAGGGCCTGATGCGCTGGGTGCTGACCACCAACCACAAGGACATCGGCACGATGTACCTGTGGTTCGCCTTCAGCATGTTCCTGCTCGGCGGCTCGTTCGCCATGATGATCCGCGCCGAGCTGTTCCAGCCCGGCCTGCAGATCGTGGAACCGGCGTTCTTCAACCAGATGACCACCATGCACGGGCTGATCATGGTGTTCGGCGCGGTGATGCCGGCCTTCGTCGGCCTGGCCAACTGGATGATCCCGCTGATGATCGGCGCGCCGGACATGGCCCTGCCGCGGATGAACAACTTCAGCTTCTGGCTGCTGCCGGCGGCGTTCCTGCTGCTGGTCTCGACCCTGTTCAGCCCCGGCGGCGGGCCGAACTTCGGCTGGACCTTCTACGCCCCGCTGTCGACCACCTACGCCCCGGCCAGCGTGACCTTCTTCATTTTCGCCATCCACCTGATGGGCATCAGCTCGATCATGGGCGCGATCAACGTGATCGCCACCATCCTCAACCTGCGCGCCCCGGGCATGACCCTGATGAAGATGCCGCTGTTCGTCTGGACCTGGCTGATCACCGCGTTCCTGCTGATCGCGGTGATGCCGGTGCTGGCCGGCGTGGTGACCATGATGCTGATGGACATCCACTTCGGCACCAGCTTTTTCAGCGCCGCCGGCGGTGGCGACCCGGTCTTGTTCCAGCACGTGTTCTGGTTCTTCGGCCACCCCGAGGTGTACATCATGATCCTGCCGGCCTTCGGCGCGGTCAGCTCGATCATCCCGGCGTTCTCGCGCAAGCCGCTGTTCGGCTACACCTCGATGGTCTACGCCACCGGGGCGATCGCCTTCCTGTCATTTATCGTCTGGGCCCACCACATGTTCGTGGTCGGCATCCCGGTGGTGGGCGAGCTGTTCTTCATGTACGCGACCATGCTGATCGCCGTGCCCACCGGGGTGAAGGTGTTCAACTGGGTCAGCACCATGTGGGAAGGCTCGCTGACCTTCGAGACACCGATGCTGTTCGCCATCGCCTTCGTCATCCTGTTCACCATCGGTGGCTTCTCCGGCCTGATGCTGGCCATTGCGCCTGCGGACTTCCAGTACCACGACACCTACTTCGTGGTCGCCCACTTCCACTACGTGCTGGTGCCCGGGGCGATCTTCGGCATCTTTGCCTCGGCCTACTACTGGCTGCCGAAATGGACCGGCCACATGTATGACGAAACCCTCGGCAAGCTGCACTTCTGGCTGTCGTTCGTCGGCATGAACCTGGCCTTCTTCCCCATGCACTTCGTCGGCCTGGCAGGCATGCCGCGGCGGATCCCGGACTACAACCTGCAGTTCGCCGACTTCAACATGGTCTCGTCGGTCGGTGCCTTCATGTTTGGCGCCACGCAGATCTTCTTCCTGTTCATCGTCATCAAGTGCATCCGCGGCGGCGCGCCGGCAGCGGCCAAGCCCTGGGACGGCGCCGAGGGCCTGGAGTGGTCGATCCCGTCGCCGGCGCCCTACCACACCTTCCAGACCCCACCGGAAGTGAAGTAGGAGCCCGCCCATGGACGGCCTGTCGCTCAAACGCCTGGTCACCCGCCTGCTGATGCTGACCGTGGTGATGTTCGCCTTCGGCTTCGCCTTGGTGCCGATCTATGACGTGATGTGCAAGGCCTTCGGCATCAACGGCAAGACCGGCGGGCAGTACGCGGGCACCCAGGTCAGCGACCCGTCGCGCTCGGTGCGGGTGCAGTTCATGTCCACCAACGCCGGTGACATGAGCTGGGAGTTCCACTCCACCGCCGACCAGATTGAGGTCAACCCGGGGGCGGTGAACCAGATGATCTTCATCGCCCGCAACCCGACCAACCAGCCGATGAGTGCCCAGGCCATCCCCAGCATCACCCCGGCCGAGGCCGCGGCGTACTTCCACAAGACCGAATGCTTCTGCTTCACCCAGCAGGTGCTGCAGCCGGGAGAGCGCATCGAGATGCCGGTGCGCTTCATCGTCGACCGTGACCTGCCGGAGTCGGTGAAGCACCTGACACTGGCCTACACCCTGTTCGACATCACCGCTCGCCACCCGCCGGTCGCACAAACCGCGACCGAGGCCGCCCGTTGAGGGAAGGAGATCAAGCATGGCAAGCCACGAGCACTACTACGTTCCGGCGCAGAGCAAGTGGCCGATCATCGCCACGATCGGCATGTTCATCACCGTGTTCGGCCTGGGCACCTGGTTCAACGACCTCAAGGCCGGCCACCCGGAATCCCACGGGCCACTGATTTTCTTCGTCGGTGGGCTGTTCCTGGCGTACATGCTGTTCGGCTGGTTCGGCGCGGTGATCAAGGAGAGCCACGCAGGGCTTTACAGCGCGCAGATGGACCGCTCGTTCCGCTGGGGCATGAGCTGGTTCATCTTCTCCGAGGTGATGTTCTTCCTGGCCTTCTTCGGCGCGCTGTTCTACGTGCGCGTGCTGGCGGGGCCATGGCTGGGCGGTGAGGGAGACAAGGGCGTGGCGCACATGCTCTGGCCCAACTTCGAGTTCGTCTGGCCGCTGCTGCACACGCCGGACCCGAAACTGTTTCCGCCGCCGAAGGAAGTGATCGACCCGTGGCACCTGCCGCTGATCAACACCATCCTGCTGGTGAGCTCCAGCGTGACCGTGACCATTGCCCACCATGCCCTGCGCAAGGGCCATCGCGGCACGCTGAAGCTGTGGCTGGGGCTGACCATCCTGCTGGGGCTGGGGTTCCTTGCGCTACAGGCCTACGAGTACCACGAGGCCTACAACAAACTGGGGCTGACCTTGGGCTCGGGGATCTACGGTGCGACGTTCTTCATGCTCACGGGCTTTCACGGCGCTCACGTGACGCTGGGGACGCTGATCCTGTTCGTGATGTTCTGCCGGGTGATGCGCGGGCATTTCGAGCCGGACAAGCACTTTGGTTTCGAGGCGGCGAGCTGGTACTGGCACTTCGTGGATGTGGTGTGGGTGGGGTTGTTCATCTTTGTGTACGTGCTTTGACGGGTGGCGCGGTCCCCTGTTGTAGGAGCGGCCTCGTGCCGCGAAAGGGCTGCGAAGCAGCCCCGGCGATTTTGCATGATGCCAAGATCCTGGGGCCGCTGCGCAGCCCTTTCGCGGCACAAGGCCGCTCCTACAGGGACCGAGACAATTCAGAACGGCGCGTGGGAGACCAACTGCCCACTGATGAAGCCCCAGGCCACCAGCCCGATGGTCAGGGTGGCGAGGGCGACACGCACGGTAAGGGCCTTGAGCAGGCGGGTCGACTGGTCGTCGTCCTTGACCAGGAACACCAGGCCACTGAACAGGCTGGAGATGGTGGCCAGTAGCATCAGGACTATCGCGGCCTTGAGCATGGCGTAACTCCAGGGGGATGCGGTGATGAATACAAGTATAGCGCTCGACCTGACGAGGCCCTGGTGAAGCCGTTTCGCCCCGGGCTGCTGCCGACCCTGGTGGTGCTTGCGCTGCTGCCGG
The DNA here is from genome assembly GCF_021283245.1 of Pseudomonas sp. NMI760_13. Lineage (NCBI taxonomy): Bacteria > Pseudomonadati > Pseudomonadota > Gammaproteobacteria > Pseudomonadales > Pseudomonadaceae > Pseudomonas > Pseudomonas sp. NMI760_13. The sequence continues at coordinate 208,833 of NZ_JAJSRC010000006.1, forward strand.
GACTGATCGCGCTCGGCTGCTGGCAGCTGCGCCGCGCCGATGAGAAGCGCGACCTGCTCGCCGCGTACACCGAGCGCCAGATCGAGGCGCCGGTCGCTGTCGAACAGCTGCGCCAGCTGCCGGACCCGGCGTTCTACCCCGTGCATCTGTATGGCCGCTTCGACGCCGCCCACAGCCTGCTGCTGGACAACCAGATGCGCGACGGCAAGGCCGGCGTCGAGCTGCTGCAACCCTTCCACGATCAGGCCAGCGGGCTGTGGCTGCTGGTCAACCGCGGCTGGCTGCCCTGGCCCGATCGCCGGGTGCCGGTGCGTTTCGACACCCCGGACCAGGCCCTGGCGCTGGACGCCACGGTCTACGTGGCGCCGGGCAAGACCTTCCAGCTGCACCCGGACAACCCGGACGGCCGCTGGCCGCAACTGCTGACGGCAATCGACCCGGGTGGGCTCTGGCAGCAGCTTGGCCGTGAAGGTTTCACCCATGAGCTGCGCCTGCAGGCCGGCCCGGGTGCCTACCGCCTGGACTGGCCGGTGGTCGCCATGGGCCCGGAAAAGCACCAGGGCTACGCCGTGCAGTGGTTCGCCCTGGCCACCACGCTGGTGTTGCTCTACCTGTATTTCGGCTGGCATCACAACGACAAGGAGAACCGCCATGGCCGCCGCCACGAGTCCACTGGACGCGCCTGATCGCCGCAAGCCGAGGGGACGTCTGCAACTGTTGCTGATCCTGTTCGTCGTGCTCGGGCCGATGATCCTCGCCACCTTCATGTACAAGCTCAAGTTCTGGGTGCCGGAGGGGCGCAGCTATCACGGCGTGATGATCGGCAATGGCGAGGGCCGCGTAGATATCGGCATCGATGCCCGGGACGAGCGTTGGCAGTTGCTGGTCAGCACCCCCGAGGCCTGTGCCGAGGAGTGTCGGCAACTGGTGTACCTGGCCCGGCAGATCCAGGTTGGCCTGGGCCGCGACGCCAGCCGCGCCAGCCATGCCCTGGCGGCGGCCCAGCCACTGGCCGCCGACTACCAGGCGCAGTTGGGCCGCGAATACCCGCAGTTGCAGCGCTACCCGCTGGACGCCCAGCGCTATGTGCAGAAGGTCGGCGAAGCGGGCCCGCAGCTGTGGATCGTAGACCCTCACGGCAACCTGGTGCTGCGCTACGACGCCAAGGTCAACGGCAAGCATGTGCTGGACGACCTGCGCCACCTGCTCAAGCTGTCCAACATCGGCTAGGAGGCCGCCATGGCCAGACCCGGATACCGTCTCGCTGTGTTCGCCACCCTGCTGGCGTTGCTGGTCGTGCTGCTCGGTGCCTATACCCGGCTGACCCATGCCGGCCTTGGCTGTCCCGACTGGCCGGGGTGCTACGGCTTCATCAGCGTGCCCAAGACCGATGCCCAGCTGGCCCATGCCGAGCTGCACTTCCCCGAGCACCCGGTGGAAGAAGCCAAGGGCTGGGCCGAGATGGTCCATCGCTATTTCGCCGGCACCCTGGCGCTGGTGATCGCCCTGCTCGCCTTCCAGGCCGTGCGCCGGCATGCCCGTGATGGCCAGCCCTATCGCCTGCCGGTGTTGCTGCTGGCAGTGGTACTGGCCCAGGCGGCGTTCGGTATGTGGACCGTGACGCTGAAACTGTGGCCGCAAGTAGTGACCGCGCACCTGCTCGGCGGGTTCACCACGGTGAGCCTGCTTTTCCTGCTGTCCCTGCGACTATCCCGGGCCTTTGCGCCATTGCCGAAATTGCCGCTGAGCCTGCGCCGGATCGCCGCGCTGGCGCTGCTGGTGGTCATCGGCCAGATCGCCCTGGGGGGCTGGGTCAGCGCCAACTACGCGGCGGTGGCCTGCATCGACCTGCCCACCTGCCACGGGCAGTGGTGGCCAGCGGCGGACTTCAGCAACGGCTTTCACCTGACCCAGCACGTCGGCCCCAATTACCTTGGCGGGCAGCTGGACAGCGACGCGCGCACCGCGATCCATATCAGCCATCGCCTGGGCGCGTTGCTGGTTCTGCTGGTGTTGCTGACCCTGAGCTGGAAGCTGCACCGCCACGGCCTGGGTGGCCTGGCCCGCCTGGTGTTGCTGGCGCTGGCGCTGCAACTGGGCCTGGGCATCAGCAACGTGCTGTTGCACCTGCCCCTGGGCGTGGCCGTCGCGCACAACGCTGGCGGCGCCCTGCTGCTGCTGTGCATGGTGCTGGTCAACTACCGCATCCGCGTGGTCGACAAGGTCCGTGTGGGCCACGGCTGGCGTCTGACGCCGGTGACCGGCGTGCACCTTTCCCATCACATGAGGAACGATTCGTGGCGACGCTTCTGAGCACGGAACGCCAGCGCGCCGGATGGCGCGACTACATGGAACTGACCAAGCCGAAGGTGGTGGTGCTGATGCTGATCACCTCGCTGGTGGGCATGTTTCTCGCCACCCGCGCGGGGGTGGCCTGGAGCGTCCTGCTGTTCGGCAACCTGGGGATAGGCTTGTGCGCGGGGGCCGCGGCGGCGGTCAACCACGTGGTCGACCGCCGCGTCGATGCGCTCATGGCCCGCACCCACAAGCGTCCGCTGGCCCAGGGCCGGGTAGGGCCCTTGCCGGCACTGCTGTTCGCCTTGCTGCTGGCCGTGGCGGGGATGGCCCTGCTGCTGGCGTTCACCAACCCCCTCACCGCCTGGCTTACCCTGGCCTCGCTGCTGGGTTATGCGGTGCTCTACACCGGCTTTCTCAAGCGCGCCACGCCGCAGAACATCGTGATCGGCGGCCTGGCCGGGGCAGCCCCGCCGTTGCTGGGCTGGGTGGCGGTCAGTGGGCACCTGGGCGCCGAACCGCTGCTGCTGGTGCTGATCATCTTCGCCTGGACGCCGCCGCACTTCTGGGCCTTGGCGATTCATCGCAAGGAGGAGTACGCAAAAGCTGATATTCCCATGCTCCCCGTTACCCACGGCGAGCGCTACACGGCCCTGCATATCCTGCTCTACACCTTGATATTGCTGGCGGTGAGCCTGTTGCCCTATGCCATCCACATGAGCGGACCACTGTACCTGGCCTGTGCCCTGGGGCTGGGGCTGCGCTTCCTGCACTGGGCCTGGGTGTTGTACCGTGGCACCCGGCCGCACGCGGCGATCAAGACGTTCAAGTACTCTATCGGCTACCTGTTCGCCCTGTTCATCGCGTTGCTCGTAGACCATTACCTGTTGCTGAACCTATGACCCGAACCCAGAAAACCGTCTTCATCCTCGTTGCCCTGGTCGCGCTGATCATGGGCCTGACCATCAACAAGGTGCTCAACGACCGTGGTCAGTTGAACCCCACCGAACTGATCGACGCCGGCATCATCCTGCTGCCGCAGAGCCGCACCGTGCCCGACGTGACCATGACCGACCAGAACGGCCAGCCGCTGGTGCTGGACCAGCTCAAGGGCAAGTGGTCGTTGCTGTTCTTCGGCTACACCTACTGCCCGGACATCTGCCCGACCACCCTGGCCCAGCTGCGCCAGGTGAAGAGCGAGCTGCCCAAGGAGGCGCTGGAGCGTTTGCAGGTGGTGCTGGTGAGCGTCGACCCGAACCGCGACACGCCGAACCAGCTCAAGCAGTACCTGGGCTACTTCGACAAGGATTTCGTCGGGGTGGCGGGGTCGATCGAGGATACCCAGAAGCTGGCCAATGCCTTGAGCATTCCGTTCATTCCGGCCGATACCAGCAAGCCGGGCTACACCGTGGATCACAGCGGCAACCTGGCGGTGGTCGGCCCGGACGGGCGCCAGCGTGGGTTCATCCGTGCGCCGTTCAACAACCAGAAGCTGGTGGCACAGTTGCCGGGGCTTGTGAAGCGCGACTGACCGTTGAAATGAATCGCGGGGCCAGCCCGCTCCCACGCCAGATTGGGTTCTGGCGTGGGAGCGGGCTGGCCCCGCGATTGGCATTCGATCCTCGGGCCTGCTGCGCAGGCCGTCGCGGCACAAGGCCGTACTCTGTAGGAGCGGCCTTGTGCCGCGAAAGGGCCGCAACGCGGCCCCAGGGATGTCAGATCAGAACGCCGGAATCACCGCGCCCTTGTACTTCTCGGTGATGAACTGCTTCACCTCAGGCGAGTGCAGGGCCGCGGCCAGCTTCTTCATGGCATCGGCGTCCTTGTTGTCCGGACGCGCCACCAGGATGTTCACGTAGGGCGAATCGCTGCCTTCGATCACCAGGGCGTCCTTCTCCGGGTTCAGCTTGGCTTCCAGCGCATAGTTGGTGTTGATCAGCGCCAGGTCGACCTGGGTCAGCACGCGTGGAATGGTGGCCGCTTCCAGCTCGCGGAATTTCAGCTTCTTGTCGTTGCCGGTGATGTCCTTCACGGTCGACAGGATGTTGTTGCTGTCCTTGAGCTTGATCACGCCAGCCTTGTCCAGCAGCAGCAGGGCACGGCCGCCGTTGGTGGCGTCGTTGGGGATGACCACGGTGGCGCCGGATGGCAGTTCGTCGAGCTTCTTGTACTTGCTCGAGTAGGCGCCCAGCGGCTCCAGGTGCACGCCGGCAACGCTGACCAGCTGGGTGCCCTTGGCCTTGTTGAACTCATCCAGGTACGGCTGGTGCTGGAAGAAGTTGGCGTCCAGACGTTTTTCGGCCACCTGCACGTTCGGCTGGATGTAGTCGGTGAACTCCTTGACCTTCAGCTCCACGCCCTCCTTCGCCAGCTGCGGCTGGACGAACTTGAGGATCTCGGCGTGCGGCACCGGGGTGGCGGCGACGGTCAGGGTCTCGGCGTGGGCCGAGAAGGCCGCGACGGCGGCGACAACAGCAAGCAGCTTCTTCATTGATCACTCCTTGTGAGGGCCGCGACGGCCCCCGAACGGGTCGGCCAGGCCGACCCCATTGGGGTTATTTACGGGAAAAATGCACGACCAGCTTGTCACCGACGCTCTGCAGCACCTGCACCAGGATCAGCAGCAGGACCACGGTGACCACCATCACGTCGGTCTGGAAACGCTGGTAGCCGAAGCGGATGGCCAGGTCACCCAGGCCGCCCGCGCCCACCACACCGGCCATGGCGGTGTACGAGACCAGGGTGATGGCGGTGACGGTGATCGCCGCGAAGATGCCCGGACTGGCCTCAGGCAGCAAGGCGTTGGTGATGATCTGGCGGGTGGTGGCGCCCATCGACTGGGTGGCTTCGATGATGCCGCGATCCACCTCGCGCAGGGCGGTTTCCACCAGGCGCGCGAAGAACGGCGTGGCCCCCACCACCAGCGGAGGAATCGCCCCCGCAACACCCAGCGAGGTGCCGGTGATCAGCACGGTGATCGGGATCATCACGATCAGCAGGATGATGAACGGCAGCGAGCGCAGGATGTTCACCACCAGCGACAGCAGCGCGTAGACGCCCTTCTGCTCGAACATCTGCCGCGGCCCGCAGAGGAACAGCAGCACGCCCAGCGGCAGGCCCAGCAGCACGGTGAAGAACAGCGAGCCGAACAGCATGATCATGGTGTCGATGCTGGCCAGCCAGATTTCGGCCCAGTCGACGTTGGCGAAGAAATTCAGGGCGTCCATCAACGCAGTACCTCCATATGTACGTCAGCTGCAGTGAAGCGGGCGAATGCCGCGTCCATGTCTCCGCCGATCAGGGCGAGGGTCAGCTGGCCATAGGGAATGTCCTTGATGCGGTCGATGCGTCCGGCCAGGATGCTGTAGTCGACACCAGTCTCGCGGGCCACGGTGCCCAGCAGCGGCGCGTAGGTGGCGCAACCCTGGAACGTCAGGCGCACGATGCGGCCCGGCACATGGGCGAAGTCGTCGCGTTGCTCGTTCTCGTCGACCTGCTCGTCCTCCTGGACGAAGCGCCGGGTGGTGGCGTGCTGCGGGTGCAGGAACACGTCGGCCACCGGGCCGGCCTCGACGATCTGCCCGGCGTCCATCACCGCCACGCGGTCGCAGACCCGGCGGATCACATCCATCTCGTGGGTGATCAGCACGATGGTCAGCTTCAGCTCGCGGTTGATCTCGGCCAGCAGTTGCAGCACCGAGGCGGTGGTCTGCGGGTCGAGGGCGCTGGTGGCCTCGTCGCACAGCAGGATCTTCGGGTTGGTGGACAAGGCGCGGGCGATGCCGACGCGCTGCTTCTGTCCGCCCGACAGCTGTGCCGGATACTTCTTCGCGTGCTCGGACAGGCCGACGCGGGCCAGCAGCTCGGTGACGCGCTTGTCGATCTCGCCACGTGGCAGTTCGCCGGCCAGCACCAGTGGCAGGGCGACGTTGTCGGCGACGGTCTTGGACGCCAGCAGGTTGAAGTGCTGGAAGATCATCCCGACCTGCTGGCGGAAGCGGCGCAGCTGGTTGGCGTCGAAGGCGGTGACGTCCTCGCCGTCGACCACGATCTTGCCGCCGGACGGCTCCTCGAGGCGGTTGATCAGACGCAGCATGGTGCTCTTGCCGGCACCGGAGTGGCCGATCAGGCCGAACACCTGGCCATCTTCGATGGTCAGGCTGGTCGGGTTCAGGGCCGGGATATCCCTACCGGCGACGCGGTAGGTCTTGTGGACATTTTGAAACTCGATCACTGAGCGAACCTTGTGGGGCGCATGGAATTTGGGTCAGCGGTTAGCCGGGGTCGCGCATTTTAGCCTTTTCCCCTGCCTGTTCTTAGCATTAATTTCGCAATGCTCCAATCCAATCGGCATATCGCGACGGTCGGCAATCCGATTGAACGCATCCGACGGCCTTCCAGTCATCTACTTGAACAAGCCCGAGTACTGATGAGGAGAGCCGAAGATGCCCAGCAAGAAGCCCCAGGCGCCGCAGCCGAGCCCGGTCGCGGGCACCGAAACCCCCGACAAGGCCAACACCAACGCCAAGTTGCAGAGCCTGGAAGCCTTTCGCAGCGACGCCAGCGGCCAGGCGCTGCGCACCAACCAGGGCGTGAGAATCGCCGACAACCAGAACAGCCTCAAGGCCGGCGCCCGTGGGCCTTCGTTGCTCGAAGACTTCATCATGCGTGAGAAGATCACCCACTTCGACCATGAGCGCATACCGGAACGCATCGTCCACGCCCGGGGCTGTGGCGCCCACGGCTATTTCCAGAGCTACGGCTGCCATGGCGAACTGACCAAGGCCGGTTTCCTGCAGGATCCCGAGAAGATCACCCCGGTGTTCGTGCGTTTTTCCACCGTGCAGGGGCCACGCGGCTCGGGCGACACGGTGCGTGACGTGCGGGGCTTTGCGGTGAAGTTCTACACCGACGAGGGCAACTTCGACCTGGTCGGCAACAACATGCCGGTGTTCTTCATCCAGGACGCGATCAAGTTTCCCGACTTCGTCCACGCGGTGAAACCCGAGCCGCACAACGAGATGCCCACCGGCGGCTCGGCCCACGACACCTTCTGGGACTTCGTCTCGCTGGTGCCGGAGTCGGCGCACATGGTCATGTGGGCCATGTCCGACCGCGCCATCCCGCGCAGCCTGCGGATGATGGAAGGCTTTGGCGTGCATACCTTCCGCCTGGTCAACGCCGAGGGCGTGGCCAGTTTCGTCAAGTTCCACTGGAAACCGCGCCAGGGCGTGCACTCGGTGCTGTGGGACGAGGCGCAGAAGCTGGCGGGCAAGGACACCGACTACCACCGCCGCGACCTGTGGGAGGCCATCGAGACCGGGCATTACCCGGAATGGGAGTTGGGCGTGCAGATCGTCCCCGAAGCCGATGAGCACAAGTTCGACTTCGACCTGCTCGACCCGACCAAGCTCATCCCCGAAGAACTCGTTCCGGTGACACCGTTGGGCAGGATGGTGCTCGATCGCAACCCCGACAACTTCTTCGCCGAGGTGGAGCAGATCGCCTTCTGTCCGGGGCATATCGTCCCTGGCATCGACTTCAGCAATGACCCGCTGCTGCAGGGCAGGCTGTTCTCCTACACCGATACCCAGATCAGCCGCCTGGGCGGGCCGAACTTCCATGAAATCCCGATCAACCGCCCTGTCGCGCCCAACCACAGCAGCCAGCGTGATGCCATGCACCGCATGACCCTCGACAAGGGGCGCGCCGCCTACGAGCCCAACTCGATCGATGGCGGCTGGCCGCAAGAGACGCCACCCGCCGCGCGGGACGGTGGCTTCGAGAGCTATGGGGAGCGTATCGATGCCCACAAGATCCGCCAGCGCAGCGCGTCGTTCGGCGATCATTTTTCCCAGGCCCGATTGTTCTTCCAGAGCATGAGCCCGACGGAGCAGCAGCACATCATCAAGGCTTACAGCTTCGAGCTGGGCAAGGTGGAGCGTGAGGCGATTCGCGCCCGGGAAGTGAACGAGATCCTTGCCAACATCGACCTCAAGCTGGCGGCGGCGGTGGCGGCCAACCTCGGGTTGCCGGCGCCGAAGGCCGGCACGGTCAAGGTAAAAGGCAGCAAGCCCTCGCAGTCAAAGGCCTTGAGCCAGATGAGCCATCCCGGTGGGATCGGCATCAGTGGGCGCAAGGTCGCCATTCTGGTTGCCGATGGCGTGGATGCTGGCAGCGTCGACAAGGTTGTGAAGGCGCTGGAGGCCAAGAGCGCCCGCCCCGTGCTGTTGGGCCCGACCTCGGCACCGGTCAAGGCTGCCGATGGCACGCCACTGCCGGTGGATGCCTCCATGGAAGGCATGCCGTCGGTGATGTTCGATGGCGTGTGGGTGCCGGCGGGCAAGGCTTCGCTGGAGGCGCTGGAGAAAAGCGGCGTGGCCAGGCATTTCCTGCTGGAGGCCTACAAGCACCTCAAGCCCATTGGGGTGACCAGCGAGGGCAAGCTGTTGCTGAACAAGCTGGGGCTGAAGGAGGATGCGGGGCTGTTGCTGGGGGATGGGCAGAAGGCGTTCGATGGGTTCTTCAAGGCGCTCGAAGGGCACCGGGTGTGGGCGCGGGAGGCGGCTGCAGAGGCGATACCAGCGTAGGAATCAGCCCTTTCAGTGTCGATATGGTGCTCGGCATTGGAAATGCCGGGGCTGCTTTGCAGCCCTTTCGCGGGGCAAGCCCGCTCCTACAGGGATCGCATAACCCCTGTAGGAGCGGGCTTGCCCCGCGATTGTTCACTGCTGATGGGGGATCAAGACCACCTGCGCCGGCAGCGAACGCTGGATCTCATGTTTCTGCTCAAGCTCGAAACCACTGTCGAGCTTGCGCACGCGCTTCTCCAGCAGGGTCTTGAGCCACGGCGCGTCCTGGGTGCGTGGCACCTGGAACACCACCTCGCACTGGTAGTTCACCACATCGGCGGCGATGTCATCCAACTGGCGGCGCATCGCCCGACTGTCGGTGGTCTTCAACGCCACGACGGTGCTGGGCGCGGTCGGGTCGATGACCCGGGCCTTGGGCTTGGACTCGGCCGCCTTCAGCGCTGCCTCGGCCTTTTCCAGCTCGGCCTTGCGCGCCTGGGCCATGGCATCGCCACCGGTCAGGGCTGGTGCCTGGGGCATCAGCGCCCGGGCGCGGGCCAGCGCGGTGGCGGCGGCATTCACATCGCCCTTTTGCAGGACGATGCGGCTGCGTTGCAGGTAGGCCTCGGCCAGCTGGCGCTGGTGCGGCTCGAGGCGCGCATCGCCTGGTGCCTGGGCCTGCAGCGCGGCCAGCTGGTCCTCGGCGGTGGCCAGTTCGTTGCTGGCGATGCTCTGTTCCAGCTGCTGCCAGGCATCCGGCTGGGCAGGCGCGACCGGCTGCTCGGCCGGCTTGCTGGAGCAGGCGGCCAGGAACAGGGAAAACGCGGCAACAAGCAGATAACGTGAGGCGAACGGCTTCATTCCTGCGACTCTCTATTTGCGCAAAAAGCGAGCAAGTCTACACCCAGGTGCGCACGCTCGAAAACTGGTCTTGTCAGACCTGCAAGCGATGAAAAGGTTGCAGGGCGCGTCAGCAGGCGCCCTGGAATCTCAGCGTTTCGGCAACGCCAGGCTCAGCAAGAATAGCACTGCCGCACAGACCACGATCGAAGGCCCGGCCGGGGTGTCCTTGAACCAGGACAGCGCCAGGCCGCCACAGACTGCGGTAACCCCCAGCAGGCTGGCGCCCACGGCCATCTGCTCTGGCGAGCGGGCGTGACGCTGTGCCGCGGCGGCCGGGATGATCAGCAGCGAGGTGATCAGCAGCACGCCGACGATCTTCATTGCCACCGCGATCACCACGGCGATCAGCAGCATCAGCGCCAGGCGCAGGCCGGCCACGGGAAGGCCCTCGACCCTCGCCAGCTCCTCGTGCACGGTGACCGCCAGCAGCGGCCGCCAGAACATCGCCAGCAGTACCAGCACCAGCGCGCTGCCGCCGAGGATCCAGGCCAGGTCGGTGGTGCTGATCGCCAGCAGGTCGCCGAACAGGTAGGCCATCAGGTCGATGCGCACATCGTGCATGAAGCTCAGCACCACCAGGCCCAGCGACAGGGTGCTGGGGGCGAGGATGCCGAGCAGGGTGTCCGAGGCCAGTGGCTGGCGCTGTTGCAGGGTCACCAGCAGGATCGCCAGCAACAGGCAGCCGACGGTCACCGCCAGCGCCGGGCTGACGTCCAGGGCAAAGCCCAGCGCCACGCCGAGCAGCGCGGCGTGGGACAGGGTGTCGCCGAAGTAGGCCATGCGCCGCCAGACCACGAAGGAGCCCAGGGGGCCGGCGACAAGTGCCAGCGACAGGCCGGCAAGCAGGGCGTAGAGAAGAAAATCAGCCATGCTTGCAGTGCTCTCCGTGGACATGGGCGCCGGGGGCGATCACCGAGCCGTGCAGGTCGTGGCTGTGATCGTGATGGTGGTGGTAGACGGCCAGGCTCTTGGCATTCTGGCCGAACAGCTCGACGAAGGCCGGGTCGTTGCTGACCTGCTCCGGATGGCCCGAACAGCAGACGTGGCGGTTGAGGCAGACCACCTGGTCGGTGGCGCTCATCACCAGGTGCAGGTCGTGGGAGACCATCAGCACGCCGCAGCCATGACGGTCGCGCAGGCGGGTGATGAGGTTGTACAGCTCGGTCTGGCCGACTACGTCGACGCCCTGCACCGGCTCGTCCAGCACCAGCAGCTCGGGTTCGCGCAACAGGGCGCGGGCCAGCAGCACGCGCTGCATCTCGCCGCCGGAGACGGTCTGGATCGGGCTGTCGATCACCTGCTCGGCGCCGACTTCCTGCAGCGCCGCCAAGGCTGCCGCGCGGTCTACCCCGGGCACCAGGCGCAGAAAGCGCAGCACCGACAGCGGCAGCGTGGCGTCTACCTGGATCTTCTGCGGCATGTAGCCGATGCGCAGCTTCGGCTTGCGCCACACCTTGCCGCGGTGTGGCTTGAGCAGGCCGAGCACGGCGCGTACCAGGGTGGTCTTGCCGGCGCCGTTGGGGCCGATCAGGGTGACGATCTGCCCCGGCGCGACGGCCAGGTCGATGCTGTCGAGCACCGCTTCGCCACCGAAGTTGACGCCGACCTGCTCGAGGCGGATCAGGGCGTCGCTCATGCCTTGCCCCGGCAGTTGCCGCACAGGCCGACCACTTCGACCGTCTGCGTCTCGACGGCGAAGCCCACGGCCTTGGCGCTGCTGACGATGGCGTCGCTGATGCTGTGTTGCTCCAGCTCGATGGCCACATGGCAGGCGCGGCAGATCAGGAACTGGCCCTGGTGCGCATGCTCGGGATGGCTGCAGCCGATGAAGGCGTTGAGCGAGGCGATGCGGTGCACCAGGCCGTTCTCCAGCAGGAAGTCCAGCGCCCGATAGACGGTCGGTGGCGCGGCGCGGCGGCCGTCCTGCTCGCTGAGCACGGCGAGGATGTCGTAGGCACCCAGCGGCTTGTGGCTCTGCCACACCAGCTCCAGCACGCGGCGGCGCAGGGCGGTCAGGCGCAGGCCCTGACGGTTGCACAGCGCGTCGGCCTCGGCCAGCGCACTGTGGACGCAGTGGGAATGATCGTGGGGACGGTGGGCCAGCGGCGTGATGGACATGGGCAGCGACGGTTCAGGATGGAGACGTTATTATGTTACCTGTTTCTGACGACCCGAGTATCCACCGTGTCCCGATTCCTTGCCCTGTTTGTCGCTTTCATCGCTTTTTCGGCCCACGCCGACGTGCGCGTGCTGACCAGCATCAAGCCCCTGCAGCAGATTGCCGCCGCCGTTCAGGACGGTGTCGGCAGCCCTGACGTGCTGCTGCCGCCGGGCGCCTCCCCGCACAACTACGCGCTGCGCCCCTCCGACGTGCGCAAGGTCGCCGATGCCGACCTGCTGTACTGGATCGGCCCGGACATGGAAGGCTTCCTGCCCCGCGTGCTGAAGAGCCGCGCCAAGCCGACCGTGGCCGTGCAGTCGCTGTCGGGCCTGCAACTGCGTCACTTCGGCGAGGACAGCCACTCCCATGACGAGGAAGACCACGACGATCACGACCATGACCACCGTCCGGGCAGCCTCGATGCGCACCTGTGGCTGTCGTCGGTGAATGCCCGGGTGATCGCGACGAAGATGGCCGGCGACCTGGCGACAGCGGATCCGGCCAATGCGCCGCGCTACCAGGCCAACCTCAAGCTGTTCGTCGAGCGCATGGATGCCCTGGATGGGCGGATCAAGCAGCGGGTGGTGGGGATCGCCGGCAAGCCGTACTTCGTGTTCCACGAGGCCTTCGACTACTTCGAGGCCGCTTATGGCCTGAAGCACGCCGGTGTGTTCAGCGTCGCCTCGGAAGTGCAGCCGGGCGCGCAGCACGTCGCGGCCATGCGCAAGCGCCTGCAGGCGGTGGGCAAGACCTGTGTGTTCAGCGAGCCGCCGCTGCGCCCACGCCTGGCCGAGACGCTGACGGCCGGGTTGCCGGTGCGCCTGGCGGAGCTGGATGCGCTGGGGGGCAGCGATGCGGTGGATGCCAGGGGCTATGAGCGTTTGCTGGAGAAGCTGGGCAACGACCTGACCGGCTGCCTGGAACAGCTCTGAGGTTGTAGGCAGATCAGGTGGGAGCGGGCTTGCCCCGCGATAGCGTTGGCAGGCCCGGCGCTATCGCGGGGCAAGCCCGCTCCCACAAATGCCGCTATTGCCTAATCAGAGCGCGAACGGCAGGTGCAGCGCCACCTGCTGGCGCTGCGCCAGGCGCACTTCGAACTCGCTTGGGTCATGGATCATCACGTCCATCCCGGCGAATGCCTGCGCCGCGATCAGGCGCGACAGCCAGAAGCGCACGCAGGCCACCCGCAGCATCACCGGCCACAGCTCGGCCTCGGCGGCAGTGAACGGCCGCAGCGCCGCATAGGCGCCCAACAGGGCCTGGGCGCGTGGCAGGTCGATGCCGCCCTGCTCGTCCAGGCACCAGTCGTTCACGGTGATGGCGATGTCGTACAGCATCGGCCCGGAACAGGCGTTGTAGAAGTCGATCAACCCGGTCAGGTGGGTGCCTTCGAACATCACGTTGTCGCGGAACAGGTCGGCGTGCAGGTTGGCCTTGGGCAGGGCGAGGATCTGCGCCTTGTGCGCGGTGATTTCCGCCAGTGCCGGCTGTAACAGCCCTGTCTGTTCCCGGTTCAGGCCCGGCAGCAGCTCGGCGCCCGATTCGAGCATCCAGTCCAGGCCACGGTCGGTGCGGCGCTCGATGATGTGCTCGCGGGTGGCCAGGTGGATATGCGCCAACAGCTCGCCGACCTGGGCGCAGTGCTGGTTGTTCGGAGCCTTGATGTGCTTGCCCGAAAGCCGTGGCTGCAGAAGAGCCGGCTTGCCGCACAGTTCGCGCAGGCCGTTGCCGTCGCGGTCGCGCACGGCGTAGGGCACCGGCATGTCGGCAGCGTGCAGCACGTCGAGCAGTTCGATGAAGAACGGCATGTCTTCAGCCGGCCCGCGCTCGATCAGTGTGAGGACGAACTCCCCCTTTTCCAGGCTGACGAAGAAATTGCTGTTCTCGGTACCGGCGGCGATGCCCTGGAAGTCGAGCAGGCGACCCAGCTCGTACGGCGCCAGAAAGGTTTCCAGCTCAGGCCGGGACACAGGGGTGAAGACTGACATGTTGAAGAATTGCCCATGCGGGCACTTCCGCCGGAAGTGCCTGGTTGATAAGAACGATACGCGTTACTAGCTTACCACTCGAAGATCTTCCAGGACGGAATCAGCATGTCCGGCTGGTCGGAACGAATGAAATTGCCTTCGGAGCCATCGGCGCGTACCAGGAAATAAGGCTTGCCGTTCTTCGGCGTGACCTTGATCGCATACAGGAAGCCGTTTTGACGGTACTCCTGGATGGTCTTGTCGCCTTCCGTGCGAATGGTTACATCGGGATCGGCCGATGGGGCTTCGTCCGCCGCCAGGGTGACGACCGGCATGGTGGCCAGCAGACCGAGCAGTAACAGGCGAATGGGTGTGCGCATGATAACCTAGTCCTTTTGTCGTCATTGATCCGGCTATTCTAGCGCCGGACCCGTCGAAAAGGTTGATTCTCCTCATGAGCCAAGCGCCCCTCGTCCTGGTGGACGGTTCGTCCTACCTCTACCGCGCCTTTCACGCGCTGCCGCCGCTGACCACCTCCAAGGGCATGCCCACCGGCGCGGTCAAGGGCGTGCTGAACATGCTCAAGAGCCTGCGCAAGCAGTACCCGGACAGCCTGTTCGCGGTGGTTTTCGACGCCAAGGGCGGGACCTTCCGCGACGCCATGTTCGCCGAGTACAAGGCTAACCGCCCGAGCATGCCCGACGACCTGCGGGTGCAGGTCGAGCCGCTGCACGCCAGCGTCCGCGCCCTCGGCTACCCGCTGCTGTGCGTCGAAGGCGTGGAGGCCGACGACGTCATCGGCACCCTGGCGCGCAGCAGCGCCGCCGCCGGCCGCCCGGTGATCATCTCGACCGGCGACAAGGACATGGCCCAGTTGGTGGACGGTCACGTCACCCTGGTCAACACCATGACCGGCAGCGTGCTGGACATCGCCGGCGTGCACGAGAAGTTCGGCGTAGGTCCCGAGCACATCATCGACTTCCTCGCCCTGATGGGCGACAAGGTCGACAACATCCCCGGCGTGCCGGGTGTTGGCGAGAAGACCGCGGTCGGCCTGCTGACCGGTATCGGCGGCGGCCTGCGCGACCTGTACGACAACCTCGACAAGGTGCCGGCCCTGGCCATCCGTGGCGCCAAGACCCTGCCGGCCAAGCTCGAGGAGCACCGCGACGCGGCCTTCCTGTCCTACGAGCTGGCGACCATCAAGTGCGATGTCGAGCTGGATGTCGAAGTGGACGCCCTGGTCTGCGGCGAGCCGGACCGCGAGGCGCTGCTGGCGCTGTACACCGAGATGGAGTTCAAGAGCTGGGTGGCCGAGGTCCAGCGCAGCGCGCCCCAGGCCGGTGACAGCGTTGCTGCCGACGTTGAGCCTGTGGCCGAGAAGGTCGAGCCGAAGTACGAGACCATCCTCGACCAGGCGCGTTTCGACGCCTGGCTGGAGAAGCTGCGCCAGGCGCCGCTGTTCGCCTTCGACACCGAGACCACCGGCCTCGACGCGCAGCAGGCGCAACTCGTTGGCCTGTCGTTCGCCGTCGAGCCCCACGAGGCCGCCTATGTGCCGCTGGCCCACGATTACGAAGGCGCCCCCGCCCAGCTCGACCGTGACGCCGTGCTGCTGGCCCTCAAGCCCCTGCTGGAAGACCCGGCCAAGGGCAAGATCGGCCAGAACGCCAAGTACGACATCAATATCCTGGCCAACGGCAGCCCGGCCATCCTGATGCGCGGCGTGGCCTACGACACCATGCTCGAGTCCTACGTGTTCAACTCCACCGCCACTCGCCACGACATGGACAGCCTGGCGCAGAAGTACCTGGACCACTCCACCATCGCCTTCGAGGATATCGCCGGCAAGGGCGCCAAACAGCTGACCTTCAACCAGATTCATCTGGACAAGGCCGGCCCCTATGCCGCCGAGGACGCCGACATCACCCTGCGCCTGCACCACGCGCTGCAGGCGCGCCTGGCCGAGACACCCAGCGTGCAGCCGGTGTTGATGGACATCGAGATGCCGCTGGTACCGGTGCTGGCCCGCATCGAGCGCCAGGGCGCACTGGTGGATGCCGCGCTGCTCAAGGTGCAGAGCGGCGAGCTGGGAACAAAGATGGTCGAGCTGGAACGCGAGGCGTTCGAGCTGGCGGGCGAGACGTTCAACCTGGGTTCGCCCAAGCAGTTGGGGGGGATCCTCTACGACAAGCTGGGCATGCCGGTGCTGAGCAAGACCGCCAAGGGCCAGCCGTCCACCGCCGAGGCGGTGCTCGATGAGCTGGCCGAGCAAGGCTACCCGCTGCCCAAGGTGCTGATGCAGTATCGCAGCCTGAGCAAGCTCAAGAACACCTACACCGACAAGCTGCCCGAGCAGATCAACCCGCGCACCGGACGCATCCACACCTCCTACCAGCAGGCCGTGGCCGCCACCGGGCGCCTGTCGTCCAACGACCCGAACCTGCAGAATATCCCGATCCGTACCGCCGAAGGTCGGCGCATTCGCCAGGCTTTCGTCGCCAGCCCCGGCTACCGCCTGCTGGCGGCGGACTACTCGCAGATCGAGTTGCGCATCATGGCCCACCTGGCCAAGGACGAAGGCCTGCTGCATGCCTTCCGCAATGACCTGGATGTGCACCGCGCCACCGCCGCCGAAGTGTTCGGCGTCGCCCTCGAGTATGTCACCAACGACCAGCGCCGCAGCGCCAAGGCGATCAACTTCGGCCTGATCTACGGCATGAGCGCGTTCGGCCTGGCCAAGCAGATCGGCGTCGACCGCAAGCAGTCCCAGGACTACATCGACCGCTACTTCGCCCGTTACCCCGGCGTGCTGGCCTACATGGAGCGCACCCGCGCCCAGGCCGCCGAGCAGGGCTTCGTCGAAACCCTGTTCGGCCGTCGCCTGTACCTGCCGGACATCAACGCCAAGAACCCGGCCCTGCGCAAAGGCGCCGAGCGCACCGCGATCAACGCCCCGATGCAGGGGACCGCGGCGGACATCATCAAGCGCGCCATGGTGGCGGTGGACAACTGGCTGGCCGACAGCAAGCTGGATGCGCGCGTTATCCTGCAGGTGCACGACGAACTGGTGCTCGAGGTGCGCGAGGACCTGGTCGAGCAGGTGAAAGATGAAATTCGTGGCTACATGAGCGGTGCCGCGGAACTCGACGTGCCGCTGCTGGTGGAAGTAGGCGTTGGCGCGAATTGGGACGAAGCTCACTAAACGCTGCGTGAAAGCTGTGTAGGATCTGCGGCGTAGTGTCGCGGATCCGGTGCTGGCCTCGGGCCTTAGATCGGGAGTTTCATGAAACTATCGCAAATAGTTTCGAGGGGCTCGGAACTAAACCGGTGAACCGCCACTCAGAGGTACTGAATGGCTGGTGAAGCCTTTCGATGCTCCTATGTTGTGTTAAGTGTTGGCAGATATCTGGACCCCGCCCTAGCGGTCCGGACTTGGACCCCGAACTTCCCCCTCCCCATACGAAGTCCGGGGTTTTTTTTGCCCGGAATTCGGCGTTTGGGCTGGATGTAGACCCTGTGGGAGCGGGTTTACCCGCGAATGCGGCGGTGAATCCGGCATCGCATTCGCGGGTAAACCCGCTCCCACAGAAGTTGTACCAGCCTTCAAGCCACCGGCTTGTCTTCCAGCTCCATCCAGTCCGCCAGCACCCCGTAGGCCTCCTCCAGCCCCAGGCGCTTGGGCGCCGAGAACAGCTGGATGGTCGCCGCATCGCCCCAGCCCTTGCGGATTTCCGCCTGCACCTTGAGCAGGGTGTTCTTGCCGGCGCCGTGGGTGAGCTTGTCGGCCTTGGTCAGCAGGATGTGCATGGGCATGCCGCTGGCCTTGGCCCAGTCGAGCATCATCTTGTCGAAGTCGGTCATCGGGTGGCGGGTGTCCATCATCAGGATCACTCCGCGCAGGCACTCGCGGCTGCCCAGGTAGGCTTCCAGGTGTTTCTGCCAGTGCTGCTTGAGCGGGATCGGCACTTTTGCATAACCGTAGCCCGGCAGGTCGACCAAACGCCGTTCATCGTCCAGACTGAAGAAATTCAGCAGCTGGGTGCGCCCGGGGGTCTTCGAGGTGCGCGCCAGGCTGGCGTGGGTCAGGGTGTTGAGGGCGCTGGATTTACCGGCGTTGGAACGGCCGGCGAAAGCCACCTCGTAACCCTGGTCTTCGGGGCATTGTTCGACCTTGGCGGCGCTGAGGGCGAATTTGGCTTTCTGGCAGAGGCCGAGGATGGGGTTCTTGACTTGCATGGGATTTCCGATGTGGGTGTTGCCCAGCGCTGGAGGCGTAGGACCAGGCCTGGCAAGCGGTGTCGTTTCCGTTTGGCTGGCGGAAGTATATAATGCCCCAGTTTTTGTGTGCTCATTCGCCCAGCGAAGGCAATTGAGCATGGGGTGTCGAACAATAGCTCGCGCAACAGAACGCAGCGCGGCCCCCAACCCTGTCAGGTCGTTTCGCATGGCGAAATGGCTGCTTGCTGTCGGTATGTTCCTGCCGTTTTTCAGCGCACAGGCTACACAGGATCCCGAGGCGTTGTACAACCGCACGTGCGCGGCCTGTCACGCCGGACAACTGCCCCAGGCACCCAAAAGCGGTGACCGGGCGGCCTGGGAGCCAAGGCTGGCGCGAGGCATGGAGCAACTGGTGGTGCATGTTACACAGGGTTTCAAGGCTATGCCGCCGCGTGGATTGTGCATGGACTGCAGTGCCGAGGACTACCGTTTGGTCATCCTTTGGATGAGCGGCAGTCCCGATACATAACATTTCACCCTTAGCCGTGTTGGATTAGCTGATGAACAAACTATTCGTGAGTCTGCTGTTGACCATGGGGGTCGCAGGTGCGGCAACTGCTGCGGGGCCCATCAAAGGCGATGCTGCTGCCGGTCAGGCCAAAACAGCTGTCTGTGGGGCTTGCCACAACCCTGACGGCAACAGCCTGGCACCGAACTTCCCGAAACTCGCCGGCCAAGGTGAGCCCTACCTGAACAAGCAGCTGCATGACATCAAGGACGGCAAGCGTACCGTGCTGGAGATGACCGGCATGCTGGCCAACTTCAATGACCAGGACCTGGCCGACATCGCCGCCTACTTCGCCAGCCAGAAAGGCAGCGTTGGCGCCGCCGACCCGAAACTGGTCGAGCGCGGCCGTGCCCTGTTCAATGGCGGCAACCTCGAGAAAGGCATGCCTGCCTGCACCGGTTGCCACTCGCCCAACGGCGCGGGCATCGCCCTGGCGAAATTCCCGCACCTGAGCGGCCAGCACGCCCAGTACGTCGGCAAGCAGCTGACCGACTTCCGCGAAGGCAACCGCACCAACGACGGCGACGCCATGACCATGCGCACCATCGCCGGCAAGCTGAGCAACAAGGACATCGAAGCGCTGTCCAGCTACATCCAGGGCCTGCACTGATCCAGTTGCCTTAGTGAGGGCAACTGCCCTCCAGGGTGTTCGGGATTCACCCTTGCCCTGGTAGGAGCGGTCTTGTGCCGCGAAAGGGCCGCAAAGCGGCCCCGGCGATCGTTGCTCAATGCTGAATATTGGGCTGCTATGCAGCCCTTTCGCGGCACAAGGCCGCTCCTACAGGAATCGCTCAAGGCTTGAGTTTGGTCCGGTCGGGTGGGCGTGAGCCCCGCGTTAACACTCGGTTAATGCATCAGCGCTAAAGATGAAAAGGGCAGCCAAGGCTGCCCTTTTTTCTGTCCATAGCCGTTACACTACAGAACTCGAGCCCTTCCCGGCCTGTCCTACACGGGTCGCGTCGAGGCGACCAAAGACTGCTCAGGAGTAAAGCATGCGTAAACTGATTCTCAGCGCCGCGCTGGTCGCCGCCAGCGTATTCGGTATGGCCGCCGTGCAGGCCGCGGAGCCTGCAACCGCTGGCAAGGAATATATCGAGCTGAGCAACCCCGTTCAGGTGTCGGTGCCTGGCAAGATCGAAGTCGTCGAGCTGTTCTGGTACGGCTGCCCGCACTGTTACCACTTCGAACCGGTCATCAACCCCTGGGCTGAAAA
Source organism: Pseudomonas sp. NMI760_13 (assembly GCF_021283245.1). Taxonomy (NCBI): domain Bacteria; kingdom Pseudomonadati; phylum Pseudomonadota; class Gammaproteobacteria; order Pseudomonadales; family Pseudomonadaceae; genus Pseudomonas; species Pseudomonas sp. NMI760_13. The sequence continues at coordinate 228,733 of NZ_JAJSRC010000006.1, forward strand.
ACTGCCGAAGGACGTCAACTTCAAACGCATCCCGGCCATGTTCGGCGGCCCATGGGATGCCCATGGCCAGATGTTCCTGACCCTCGAAGCCATGGGCGTGGAGCACAAGGTTCACGCCGCGGTATTCGACGCCATCCAGAATCAGCGCAAGCGCCTGACCGACCCGAACGACATGGCCGACTTCCTGGCCACCCAGGGCGTGGACAAGGACAAGTTCCTGGCCACCTTCAACTCCTTTGCCATCAAGGGCCAGGTCAACCAGGCCAAGGAGCTGGCCAAGAAGTACGAAATCACCGGCGTGCCGAGCATGGTCGTCAACGGCAAGTACCGCTTCGACCTGGGCACTGCCGGTGGTCCGGAAGGCGTGCTGAACGTCGCCGACCAACTGATCGCCAAGGAGCGCGCCGCTAAGTAAGCGGCGACCGCCATGCGCTTGCGTGCCACGCGAGGCATTGGCCTGCCCCAGCCGCAGGTCAACGAGCATCACCTGCGGGCCACCGGCCTGCCGGAAGATGGTCGCCTGCGGCTGCTCAGTTTCAATATCCAGGTCGGCATCAGCACCGAGCGTTACCGGCACTATGTCACCCGCAGCTGGCAGCACCTGCTGCCGCACAACGGGCGCGCCGGCAACCTGCAGAAGATCGGCGAACTGCTTGGCGACTTCGACCTGGTGGCCCTGCAGGAAGCCGACGGCGGCAGCCTGCGTTCCGGCTTCGTCAATCAGGTCGAGCACCTGGCCCATCTGGGCGCCTTCCCCTACTGGTACCAGCAGCTCAACCGCAACCTCGGGCGTTTCGCCCAGCACAGCAACGGCGTGCTCAGTCGCCTCAAGCCCCAGCACCTGGAAGACCACCCCCTGCCCGGCCCGTCCGGCCGAGGGGCGATCCTGGTGCGCTTCGGCGAAGGCGCGGACGCGCTGATCGTGGTGATGATGCACCTGGCCCTTGGCGCCAAGACTCGCGCCCGCCAGCTGGCCTACATCCGCGAGCTGATCGGTGGCTATCGCCACCAGATCCTCATGGGTGACATGAACACCCACGCCAACGACCTGATCGAGCACTCGCCACTGCGTGACCTGGGCCTGATCGCGCCCCAGGTCGAGGCCACCTTCCCCAGTTGGCGCCCCCAGCGTTGCCTGGACCATATCCTGCTCAGCCCGAGCCTGACACTCGAGCGAGTCGAGGTGTTGGCGCAGCCCATTTCCGACCACCTCCCGGTTGCCGTCGAGATCCGATTGCCTGATGCCCTGACTGTGGATACGCTGCCGGTCCTGAGTTAGTCCTGCCTGGGCGAATCCAGCACTCAAGTGTTGGGCTTTTCCGCCGAAATCCAGTGATTGCAGGACTAGATGCCACTACCCGTTGCGGATCCAGGCATGACCGAAGAAGCCGAGCGCTGGAAAGAAAAATACCTCAAGAGCATCGAGCAGCAGGAAAAGCTCGAGCGGCGCTGGGAAGCCCGTCTCGACCTGCTGCGCCGTGGCCTGGTGCGCAGCACCCTGGCGGCTGAAGGTAGCGACAAGACCGTTGACCAGTGCATGAAGGAAATGCGCGAGGTCATCCGCAGCGACAACATGGATGCCGGCCTCGCCGGGCTGATTCCACGCCTGGAAAAAGCCGTGCTCGACTCCGAGCAGCGCCGTGAGACCCGCATGAACCAGGTCAGCGAGGCGCTGACCGCGCTGGTTACCCAGCTGCAGACCCTGCCGCTGCCGGGCGAGGTGTCGCGGCCGCTGAAAAAACTGGCGAAGAAGCTCGACGGTGGGGTCAGCCAGTCCCGCGAACTGCCGCCCTTGCTGGGTGAGCTCAGCGGCTTGCAGGGGCGCGCCCTGAGCGCGGTGCAAAAGCCCGAGGACGAAGCCCGCCCGGGTTTCCTGCAACGCCTGTTCGGTGGCCGTGACGAGGCCCCGGGCGAGCTGGTGCCTGCGCCTGTGGCCGTCGAAATACCTGTGCCTGCGGCGCAGGAGGCTCCCGTCATCGCGCCTGAGGCGCAGGCCAGGGATGCCGATGAACTGCATGCTCTGGCACCAGTGCCACCTGTCACGCCTGAGCCTGAGCAGGAGCACACCGCGCCTGCCGAATTGCCCGAACCGGAACCCGAGCCGGAAATTGAACTGCCCGGTCCAGCGTTGGTTGAAACCACGCCAGTGCCCGTTGTCGAATCGAAAGCCGAACCTCAAGCCGAGGTGGAGCCCGTTGACGTAGCGGTTGCTGAGCCCGTGGCGCTTGTCGAGGACGTGCAACCCGTATCGGATGAGCTGGAACCTGCGGCAGATGAGGTTATCGGCGAAGACGGCCCTTATGCTCTCCCCGACGCGGTCGAGCCACCGTACAGCCAGGTCGCCGCCCATATCGAGCAGACCCTGATCGGCCTGCTCGATGACCTCAGCCTGCCGGAGCGCCACAAGGCCCAGGCCCTGGAGATGCGCGAGCGGGTTTCACGGGGGCTGAACTGGTACGAGCTGATTCCGGTCCTGGATGACCTGGCCGTGCTCATGCTGGCGATCACCGACAGTGGCCAGCATGAGTTCGAAGCCTACCTGCAACAGCTCAACGAGCGCCTGGAGACCTTCCAGAGCCATCTGCACGAAGCCAGCGCTGGCCATGCCGACAACAGCTCCGCCGCCCGCGAGCTGGACAGCCAGTTGCGCGAGCAGGTCGATGGCCTGCAAAGCAGCGTGCAGGGCGCCGTCGATGTCGACAGCCTCAAGCACATCCTGGAGAACCGTCTCGAGGGCCTGCTGGTGACCATGGACGATCACCAGCATGAGCGCGACCGCCGCGAGCACGAGCTGGCCAGCCGCCTGCAAGGCCTGGCCGAACGCGTGGCGAGCATGGAGCAGGAGGCCCTCGGTTACCGCGAGCACCTGGAGGAGCAGCGCCAGAAAGCCATGATTGATCCGCTTACCGGCCTGCCCAACCGTGCAGCCTGGAGTGAACAGGTCGAACGCGAGGTACTCGACTGGCAGGAGAACGGCGGTCACCTGGCCATGGCCATCCTCGACCTCGACCATTTCAAGCGCATCAACGACGGCTATGGTCACCTGGCGGGCGACAAGGTGCTGAAGATCGTTGCCGAGCAGTTGCGCAAGCGCCTGCGCGGGCGCGACTTCATCGCCCGCTTCGGCGGCGAGGAGTTCGTCCTGCTGTTGCCGCAGACTTCACCGCCGGCAGCGGCGCAGGTGGCCGAAGCACTGCGTGCGGCCATCGAAGCCTGCCCGTTCCACTTCAAGGGCGAGCGGGTAGTCATCACCACTTCAATTGGCATCAGCGCCTTCCGCTCCGGCGAGCGCAGCGACCAGGTGCTCAAGCGCGCTGACGAGGCGTTGTATCGGGCCAAGGACAATGGCCGCAATCGGGTTGAGCAGGCATAAACAAGTACCGCTTCTCTGACTCCCGGACCGTTGAGACTACGGGTGAGCGCTGACTGTTCAGCGCCTCGCCAACAGACCGACGACTGGAGTTTGAAGAATGAAAATGACCCGATTGATCATGCCGCTGCTGCTGGGCCTGGTTTTCCAGACAAGTGCAATGGCCAAGGATCAGTTCTTTACCGCACGCGTGGGTGCCGATGGCACGGTGCTGCGTCAGTGGCCCCAATGGATCAGTGAGGTCGAGCGCCGGGCGCAGCCCAATTACTTCACCCAGTACACGCTCAAGTTCAATCCACGCATCATTCAGCAAGACCCAGGCTACTGCTCGGTGTCGCCAATCGATGCCGGCAGCCATGATCGGCAGATGCATGGTCAGGCCAAGGTTATTGGCAACCCGCAGGTCACGCATGCCACGGTGATGACGCAGTTGGTGGACATGAAAGGCGCCAGCGGCGACAACTCTCTGGAGTTTCTGGTCATGTGCATTCGCTGAGCGGATGCAACGCACTCTGACGCCAAGCGGTCAGCACGTTATACTATAGCGCTGTTGCCGCTTACCTGATGACGTATTCCCGCAATGAAAAGACTCTTCACTGCCCTGCTCCTGCTGGCCCTGACAGGTTGTTCCAGTGGCCTGCGCATCGACCGCAGCCATCCCTCGGCCAACCAGGACAGCCGTATTCAGTTCGTCGTGCTGCATTACACCAATGCCTCGCTGGAGCGTTCCCTTGCCCTGCTGACCCATGGCGAAGTCAGCAGCCACTACCTGATCGGTGACGGCCCGGCCACGGTGTATCAGCTGGTGGACGAGAACCGCCGCGCCTGGCACGCCGGGGACAGCCAGTGGCAGGGTCGCACCTGGCTCAATTCCAGCTCCATTGGCATCGAGATCGTCAACGAGGGGTATACCGACACGCCGACCGGGCGGGTCTGGCATCCGTACAGCGAAGCGCAGGTGCAGGCGCTGATCGCGCTGCTCAAGGATATCGTCAAGCGCAACAACATCGATCCGCGCCACATCATCGGCCACAGCGACATCGCGCCGTTGCGCAAGCTCGACCCGGGCCCGCTGTTCCCCTGGAAGCGCCTGGCCGACGCCGGACTGGGCATCTGGCCGGATGCCGCCTCGGTGGCACGGCAACAGGCCTATTTCGAGGTCAATCCGCCAAGTGTCACCTGGTACCAGCAGCAGCTGGCGCGCTTTGGCTACGCCATCGACCAGACTGGCGAGCTGGATGTTTCCACCCGGCATGTGATCGCCGCCTTCCAGATGCGTTTCCGCCCGCAGCGCTTTGACGGTGTGCCGGATGCGCAGACTGCGGCGATGTTGCAGGTGCTCAACCGCAAGCGGTGAGACTGAGTAGCTTGACCCTGTAGGAGCGGCCTTGTGCCGCGAAAAGGGCCGCAGCGCGGCCCCAGGATCTTGAACTTGACTCAAGATTGCCGGGGCTGCTGCGCAGCCCTTTCGCGGCGCAAGGCCGCTCCTACACAGGGGATGGATCAATCCTGATAATCCATATGCCCAGCGGCCGCGCCAAGCTCCGATTCAGTTGCTATACCTTTGGTATTCAACTGGATGCCACGCATGTTTGACCTCCTCGCTTCGGTGCGTCAATTTTTCCACCGACCCTGGCTGTTGGCCGCGCTCGCGGCGTTGGCCAGTGCCGTGCTGTTGCTGGCGATCAGCGTCAACGTCGCCTTGCAGCAGATGAAGCAGAGTGAAAGCGCGCAGATGAACGCCCAGGGTGAGCGTTTCCTGGAGCGCCTGGAGCAGGTGTTCGGTCAGTTGCGCGAGGGCGTGGACCAGCTTCAGGCGCAACCCCTGCGTGGCTGTGACCCGCAGATGCTGGCGCAACTGCAGCAGGTGGCGCTGAAGTCGCGGTTCATCTACGAGGCGTCCTATGTGGAAGGCTCGCTGGCCTGTTCGAACCGCGGCGGCCAGCGGACTATCGAACCTTTGCGCAGCCCTGATATCCAGGGCCCGACCTACAGCTACTGGCTCAACACCACCACCGAGCCCAACGAGAACCTCGCGGCGCTGATGCTGGGCCGGGGCCGCTTCGTGGTGTCGACCTCCCGTGGCCATCTCACCGACGTGGTCGACCTACCCCCGGGCGGCAGCCTGCTGGTGGTGCTGGACCGGGGCACGCGGGCCATTCCGGTGCTGGGGCCGGCGCAACCCTGGCCACCGATCGCCGATTGGCCGCCGCCGCAGGGCAAGTCGCTGATCGAACTGCCCGACCGCCTGGTCTATCGCATGTCCACCAAGTCGCCGGACTACCAGCTGGTGCTGATCGCCCCTCGTGCCAGCCTGCCCCTGAAGCTCAACGGCCTGCTCTGGTTGCTGTTCCCCGGCAGCCTGGTGCTGGCGGCGTGCATCGGCTGGCTGGTGCTGCAACTGATCCTGCAGCGCCGCTCGATGAGCTCGGAGCTGCAGCAGGCCTTGCGCCGGGGCGAACTGCAGGTGCTGTACCAGCCGATCTTCGAGCTGGACAGCCGCCGCTGCGTCGGGGCCGAGGCGCTGGTGCGCTGGCGCCGCCCGGACGGCAGCCTGACCAGCCCGGAGCTGTTCATTCCCCTGGCGGAGAACACCGGGCAGATTCGCCAGATAACCGATTTCGTCCTGCAGCGGGTGCTCGAGCAACTGGGGCAGTTGTTGCGGGCCAACCGCCAGCTGTACATCTCGGTTAACCTGGCGGCCTGCGATGTCATGGCGCCGCGTATCGGCCGGGTGGCGGCGCGGCTGTTGGCCCATCATCGGGTGGCGCCCCGGCAGATTGCCTTCGAGGTGACCGAACGCGGGCTGATCGACGTGGTGGTGGCGCGGGATAACCTGCAGGCCCTGCGCGACGTGGGGCACCAGGTGTTGATCGATGACTTCGGCACCGGTTATTGCAGCCTGGCGTACTTGCAGACATTGCCCGTGGACTGCCTGAAGATCGACAAGTCGTTCATCGACGCCCTCGGCCATGACGCCGCCAGCAGCGGCGTGGCGCCGCACATCATCCGCATGGCCCACGACCTGCACCTGCGGGTGATCGCCGAGGGCATCGAGTCCGAGGACCAGGCGGTGCTGCTCAACAGCGAGGGGGTCAACTATGGCCAGGGCTGGTTGTTCGCCCATCCGCTGAACGCGCGCCAGTTTGCCGAGCTGATTACCCGGGGGCGGCGGGTGGCGGGGCGGCGGATCGATGATGAGCCTTGAGGCTGGACTGCCTGCGCCAGCCTCATCGCTGCGCAAGCCCAACACACAGCTCAGTGATTTAGCTTGCCCCTGTGGGAGCAACTGTCTTGCTCAACTTTTAGAATCTGGCGCGATACCTGTGGGAGCGGGTTTACCCGCGAAGAATCCAGCGCGGTGCCTGGCACCGGCTTCGCCGGTGTTCGCGGCGGTGCGGCGGTCCGATAAACCCGCTCCCACCGAAAATGTCTGTCAGACCGGTAAGGCCATATAGAACTGCGTGCCCTGCCCTGGCCGTGAGAACACCCCCATCCGCCCGCCATGCAGCTGGACGATCTCCTTGCACAGCGCCAGGCCCAGGCCGGCCCCGCCCTTTTTGCGCCCGACCTGCACGAACGGCTCGAAGATCCGCCCTTGCTGGCCGTAGGCGATACCTTCGCCATTGTCCTCGACGCTGATGATCACCCGCTCTGCGTGGCGCCGCGCGTGCAGGCGGATGCGCCCGCCGCTGCCGGTGTGGCGGATGGCGTTGTGCAGCAGGTTGTCGAGCACCCGGTCGAGTTGCGCGACGTCGGCCTGGATACGCGGCAGCGGCGGTTCCAGCTCGCGTACCAGCTCGATCTGCTTGCCCGAGGCCTGTTCGGCAAAGCGTGCCTGGGCGCGCTCGAACAGTTCGTCGAGGGCACAGGGGGCCAGCTCCAGCTTCTGCAGGCCGCTTTGATAGCGGGAGAAGTTGAGCAGGTCGTTGATCAGTTGGGTGAGGCGCTGCATCTCCTCGGCGATGGTCTCGAGCAGGTCGTTTTCCCGCGCCTCGGGCGGGAAACTGACCCGCTCGCGCAGCAGGCCGAACGCCATGTGCATGCCGGTGACCGGCGTGCGCAGTTCGTGGGAGGCGCGCAGCACGAACTCGCTGCGTACCCGCTCGAAGGCACGCTGTTCGGTGACATCGTGCAGCACCATCACCGCGCCGAGGATCGGTCCCTCGGGGTGGCTGACCGGGGTCAGGCTGTAGGTCAGCAGGCGGGTTTCCTCATCCACCTCCAGGCTCAGGTCGTCCGGCGGGCGGTCCAGGCTGCCGCCGCGCAGCACCTGGCGTAGCTGCTTCTCCAGCTCCGGGCGCTGCAGGGCCTCGGCCAGGCTTGCGCCGAGCCGGCTCGGGTCCCAGCCGAGCTGGCGCTGGGCCACCGGGTTGAGGTGTTCCAGGCGGCCCTGGCGATCGATGATCAGCAGGCCGTCGTCGATGCTGTCGAGCACTGCCTGCAGGCGCTGCTGGCCGGCCTGCAGTTCGTCGATGTTGGTGGCCTGGTGCTTGCGCAGGGCATCGGCCATCAGGCCGAAGCGGCGGGTCAGCTGGTTGAGCTCGGTGGCCTGGGTCACCGGCAGGGTGACGTCGAAATTGCCCTGGCCGACCTGGTCGGCGGCCTTGGCCAGCGCCTCGATCGGCTGGCCGAAGCGGCGGGCGATGTTGTGCGCGGTAATGAAACCGAGCACCAGCACGGTGAGGCCCATCAGCCCCAGCAAGCCGCTGATCAGCAGGGCGCGGTCGCGTGATTTCTCCTCGCTGCGGGCGATGTGCTCCAGGGCCTGGCGGTGAGAGTCCAGCAGGTCGGTACGGACCTGGTTGAAGGCGGCGCCGAGGGGTTGGTCCACGCCCATGCTGCGGGCGGGTGCGGGGCTCTGCCGGTAGGCCTGGACGAACGCCTGGTAGTTGCTGGCGGCCTTGCTGAAGCCGGTGCGCTCGCCGCCTTGCTCCAGCCCTTGCTTGAGCAGCGTCTGGAACTGCTCCTGCAAGTTCACCAGGCTGGTCGGAACGGTGTCCTCGTCGAGGATCAGGTTCAGTTGCTCACCCAGGTTCTGGCGCAGCTTCAGGCCCAGCTCCAGGGTGTGGGTGGTGTCCTGCACCACGCGCTGCTGCAGGGCTGCCATCTGCAGCACGCTGAACAGCCCCAGCATCAGCCCCAGCAGGGCTACCGTGACCAGCGCCGAAATGCTGAGGAACAGCCGCGTGCGCAGCTTCATCGGCCATTTCATAGGTTGTACTGCTTGCGCTTGCGGTACAGGGTGGAGGCGTCGATGCCGAGGGTCTTGGCCGCCTGGTCGAGGGTGTCGCTGGTGGCCAGCACCGCGCCGATATGGGCGCGTTCCAGTTCATCCAGGCTCAGCGCCGCGCCGACCCTGGGTGCGTTGCTGACGGACTGCTCGGCCATGCCCAGGTGGCTGATCTCCACCCATTCCTGTGGGCAGATGATGCTGGCCCGTTCGATCACGTTGCGCAGTTCGCGAATATTGCCCGGCCAGCGGTAGTTGAGCAGCGCGGCCCGGGCTTCGTCGCTGAAGCCGCGGGCCGGGCGCGAGTATTCCTTGACGAAGCGGGCCAGGAAACGGTCGGCCAGGGTCAGGATGTCCTCGCTGCGCTCGCGCAGCGGCGGCAGGTGCAGGGTGATGACGTTCAACCGGTACAGCAGGTCTTCACGGAAGCGGTTCTCGCGGACCATCTCGTCGAGATTGAGGTTGGTGGCCGCCAGAATCCGCACGTCCGCCCGACGGGTGACCGGATCGCCGACCCGCTCGTATTCCTTGTCCTGGATGAAACGCAGCAGTTTCGGTTGCAGCGTGAGGGGAAAATCGCCGATTTCGTCGAGAAACAGCGTGCCACCATCGGCCTGGCTGACCCGCCCCAGGGTGCTCTCGCTGGCACCAGTGAAGGCACCACGGGTGTGGCCGAACAGCTCGCTCTCCATCAGCTCGGCATTCAGCGAGGGGCAGTTGATGGTCACGCAGGCCTTGCGCGCCCGCTTGCTCCAGCCATGGATGGCACGGGCCAGCTCGCCCTTGCCGGTGCCCGACTCGCCGAGGATGAGGATGTTGGCGTCGGTGGTCGCCACCTGGCGCGCGGTTTCCAGCACCGCCATCATCGCCGGGCTATGGGAGTCCAGGCCGTCCTTGGGTTTGCGTACCTCGCCTTCCAGGGCTTCCAGGCGCGCCGACAGCTGCCGCACCTCCAGCTGCTTGGCGGTGGCCAGGCGCAGCTGGTCGGGGCTGCAGGGCTTGACCAGGTAGTCGGCGGCGCCGGCCTGGATGGCATCCACCGCGGTGTCGATGGCCGAGTGGGCGGTGACGATCACCACCCGCATCCACGGTGCCTGGATGCGCATTTGCGCCAGCACGTCCAGGCCATTGTCCTCGCCCAGGCGCAGGTCAAGGAAGCACAGGTCGAACACCTGGCGCTGCAACAGGGTCTCGGCCTGGGAGGCGCTGTTGGCGGTCGCCACGCTGTAGCCCTCGTCCTCGAGGCAATAGCGGAAGGTACGCAGGATGGCGGACTCGTCGTCCACCAGCAGAATGCGGCCTTGGTTGTCCTGGGCTGATTCCATTTCCTGCGCTCCTTTGGGATTGATCTCAATTAGTGTCGGAAAAATCGGGCAAGTTGCATGGTCGATTCTGATTGATTCCCATCCATGCATGCTAGCTGCATGCCTTCATGATGGCTAAATGGCTGATAAATATGAAGTTAATCATGGGAAGTTGGCCTGGTACCCCGATCCGCGGGTCTTGAGTCGAGGCATCGCTATGAACTGGCCGAAGGCCGAGTCGTGCAAAACGCACGGCCCGATTGCGGTGCATCGTGCAGGATACGTCCCTCATCAACTTGGGTGAATTTCATATCTTCCTGATTTAAAAGGATTTTTTGTTGTGCGTTAAGGCTGGCATGCAGGCTGCAATGACCTTTGCAGAATGGATAACAAGCACAGCAGGAGGAGCCGGCATGAATCGCCCCCAAGACAATCGTACGCAGAGCGCTGTAGTCCCCCTGCACCAGCTGTTGTTCCTCGGCATGGCCCTGCTGCTCACCTTGGCGGCAGGCCTGTTCTACCACAGCTGGCAGACCGCCCGGCTGGCCGAGCAGGTGGCGGTGCAGACCGCGCTGTTGACGCAAATGCGGGCAACCCATGCCACCACCCTGGTCAAGGCCGCCGAGCCGCTGCCCAGTGCCGACACCGCGCCTGCCGTGCTCGAGCGCGTCCAGCCCGAGGAGCGTTGGGTGTTCTGACGCCATCGACCGATTTCGCACAAGAAAAGGAGAAACATCATGCTTAGTTGGGCAATCACCTTCCTGATCATCGCCATCATCGCCGCGGTCCTGGGCTTTGGTGGTATCGCTGGCGCCGCGACCGGTATCGCGAAGATCCTGTTCATTGTCTTCCTGGTGCTGTTCGTCGCCTCTTTCTTCTTCGGCCGCGGCAGAGGTTGATGACCATGAGCAGGATGCTCCCCAAGGCCATGGTTGTCGCGCTGCTGCTGGGCAGCGGCGCGACGGCGCTGGCGGCCAATGACGGCCAGGTCCGGGCCAACCAGTTGCTCGGCTCGGACCCCGAATACCAAAAAACCTGGCAGAAGACCCTCAAGAACGAGGAGCGCCTGCCCGAGTGGGTGATCAACCTGAGCGGCAGTTCGGCGCAGCAGATGTCGGCGGTGACCGAGGACGGCGACCAGTACCTGGTCGGGCCGTTGTGCGAGTCCGAAGGCAACTGCACCTACAAGCGCCTGATCGTGGCCTTCAGCTGGGACAAGGAAGAAGCCTACGGCATGCTCGTGGAAGTGCCCGAAGGCCTGCCCGCCGACAAGTCGCCCACCCGCCATGCCGACTACCGCTGGCTGGGCAAGCCGGACGAGGGCATGAAGGCCTTGCTGCAGGAGCAGCTCAAGCGTGACCCGAACTGGTACTGACCAGCGGTCGCGCACTGTAAATAGTGTCACTAGATAGAAGCTGAACCTTTTTATCTTTCAGGCTTCTATGATGCGCCGCCCCGAGGAGGGGTGGCGCATGACCAAGGGGCCGGGCCGCTCTGACTGTTTCAGGGTCGCAGTGGCCTAGGGGTACAGGGAGTGCCTCCGTCATGGGCCGGGTCAGGAGAGGGTGGCATCGGAAGTTGCAGGTCGGTTGGGTCCGAACAGGACGATGTGACCGATCTGGCTTCCGAAGCGCCTGTAGGACTTCTTCCTTTAATACGAGCGACTTTTTACTTCAGACACATTTTGTCGCTACCGTATATCGAAATATTTTCAGTTGTCCGACAGGTCAGCTCGTGTGGCATTTCAGCCATTCGGATTGTCGAACACGCCACTTCACACCTTTCTGTCCTACTGCCAAATCGGCCTAAAAATGGCGCTTTGGTCTTGTTCGGAAATCCGAACGTTGAAAATCAAGGGCTTGGCGATGCCCGATTTTGGCTTCCGGTCTCATGCCGATTCGGCATAGGGTAGTCGTTTCCGGCATTAGACTGCCCCTCCCCACGTCGCAATAGTTGCCGCCTTTTTCCTCGGCCCGAGCGCCAGCAATGTTCGCTCGCGGTGTCCTTACAGTGGGACGCCGGACCGACCCGGCGCAACCGGAATGGCTTTTAGCCGCTCTGGCATGCGCCTTTTCGGCCGGTGCCCGTGACCACTACAACAAAGGGTAATGACATGAAGAAGGCAAAACTGAGCCTCGCCTGGCAGATCGTGATTGGTCTGTTGCTGGGCGTTGCAGTCGGCGCGCTACTGAATCATTTCAGTGCAGAAAAGGCATGGTGGATCAGCAACGTCCTCCAGCCGGCCGGCGACATCTTCATTCGCCTGATCAAGATGATCGTCGTCCCGATCGTGATTTCGTCGCTGATCGTGGGCATCGCCGGGGTTGGCGACGCGAAGAAACTGGGCAGCATCGGCCTGAAGACCATCATCTACTTCGAGGTGGTGACCACCATCGCCATCGTCGTCGGCCTGGTCCTGGCCAACGTGTTCCACCCGGGCGCCGGCATCGACATGAGCACCCTGGGCACCGTCGACATCTCCAAGTACCAGGCCACCGCGGCCGAGGTGCAGCATGAGCACGCGTTCATCGAGACCCTGCTCAACCTGATCCCGTCGAACATCTTCGCGGCGCTGATGCGTGGCGAGATGCTGCCGATCATCTTCTTCTCGGTGATGTTCGGCATGGGCCTGTCGAGCCTCAACGCCGACCTGCGCGAGCCGCTGGTGCGTACCTTCCAGGGCGTGTCGGAGACCATGTTCAAGGTCACCCACATGATCATGAACTACGCCCCGATCGGCGTGTTCGCCCTGATCGCAGCCACCGTCGCCAACTTCGGCTTTGCCTCCCTGCTGCCACTGGCCAAGCTGGTGCTGCTGGTGTACTTCGCCATCGCCTTCTTCGCCTTCATGGTGCTGGGCCTGGTGGCGCGCGTGTTCGGCTTCTCGATCATCAAGATCATGCGCATCATGAAGGACGAGCTGATCCTCGCCTACTCCACCTCCAGCTCCGAGACCGTGCTGCCGCGCGTGATCGAGAAGATGGAGAAGTACGGCGCGCCGAAGTCGATCTGCTCGTTCGTGGTACCGACCGGCTACTCGTTCAACCTCGACGGCTCGACCCTGTACCAGAGCATTGCGGCGATCTTCATCGCCCAGCTGTACGGCATCGACCTGTCCTGGAGCCAGCAGCTGCTGCTGGTGCTGACCCTGATGGTCACCTCCAAGGGTATCGCCGGCGTGCCGGGCGTGTCCTTCGTGGTACTGCTGGCCACCCTGGGCAGCGTGGGTATTCCGCTGGAAGGCCTGGCCTTCATCGCCGGTGTCGACCGCATCATGGACATGGCCCGTACCGCGCTGAACGTGGTGGGCAACGCCCTGGCCGCGGTGGTCATCGCCAAGTGGCAGGGCATGTACGACGCCGAGAAAGGCGCGGCGTACTACCAGTCGCTGGTGCTGGAAAAAGGCAAGAAAGAGGCTGTGGTGGCGGGCAAGACCGTCAACCAGTAAGCCACTGAGCTGAGCGAAGAGCCCCGACTTGTCGGGGCTTTTTGCATTCTTTTGTGGCGCATCGGGTCCTGTGGGAGCGGGTTTACCCGCGAAGCAGACAACTCGGTGGCTGGCACCGGCTTTGCCGGTGTTCGCGGGTAAACCCGCTCCCACAGAGGGCGCGGCGATTGCGCTATCATTCGGGCATTTTTCACGGGGGAACACACGGATGCTCAACGGCCTCTGGCTCGGTTTTTTCCTGGTGGCGGCCATCTCCGCCCTGGCCCAATGGCTGGTGGGCGGCAACGCTGGCATCTTCGCCGCGATGGTCGAGAGCATCTTTGCCATGGCCAAGCTGTCGGTGGAGGTCATGGTCCTGCTGTTCGGCACCCTGACCCTGTGGCTGGGCTTCCTCAAGATCGCCGAGAAGGCCGGCATCGTCGAATGGCTGGCCAAGGTCCTCGGCCCGCTGTTCGCCCGGTTGATGCCGGAAGTGCCGCCCGGCCACCCTGCCCTGGGCCTGATCACCATGAACTTCGCCGCCAACGGCCTGGGCCTGGACAACGCCGCCACGCCCATCGGCCTGAAGGCCATGCGTTCGCTGCAGGAGCTCAATCCCAGCAGCACCACGGCAAGCAATGCGCAGATCCTGTTCCTGGTGCTCAACGCCTCGTCGCTGACCCTGCTGCCGGTGACCATCTTCATGTACCGCGCCCAGCAAGGCGCGCCCGATCCGACCATGGTGTTCCTGCCGATCCTGCTGGCTACCAGCTGCTCGACCCTGGTCGGCCTGCTGTCGGTGGCGGTGATGCAGCGCCTGCGCCTGTGGGACCCGGTTGTGCTCGCCTACCTGATTCCCGGCGCCCTGTTGCTGGGTGGTTTCATGGCCTTCCTCGGCACGCTGTCGGCAGCCGCGTTGGCCAGCCTGTCGTCGATCCTCGGCAACCTGACGTTGTTCGGTGTGATCATGCTGTTCCTGGTGATCGGCGCATTAAGGCGGGTTCAGGTGTACGAGGCCTTTGTCGAGGGCGCCAAGGAGGGCTTCGACGTGGCCAAGAGCCTGTTGCCCTACCTGGTGGCGATGCTGGTGGCGGTCGGCGTGCTGCGTGCCTCGGGCGCCCTGGAGCTGGCCCTGGACGGCATCCGTCACGCGGTGACCTGGATGGGCCTGGACACCCGCTTCGTCGAGGGCCTGCCCACCGCGCTGGTCAAGCCGTTCTCCGGCAGCGCGGCGCGGGCCATGCTGATCGAGACCATGCAGACCCAGGGCGTGGACAGCTTCCCGGCGCTGGTGGCGGCGACCGTCCAGGGCAGCACCGAGACCACCTTCTACGTGCTGGCGGTGTACTTCGGCGCGGTCGGCATCCAGCGCGTGCGCCACGCCGTCGGCTGCGCCCTGCTGGCCGAGCTGGCCGGGGTGATCGCGGCGATCTTCGTCTGCTACTGGTTCTTCGCCTGAGCCTGGCTGACGGTCCAGTCGATCACCTGGCGCGCCAGTTGGTCGCTGGCCGCGCCGAAGCCGGCGACCACCGCTGGCACCTGCTGTTCACCCAGCGCCTGGCGCACCTCGAAGCGTTTACTCGCGAGGATGCGCTGGCTGCGGCCCTGCACCAGCCGCGCGTCGTAGCGGATCACCACCTCCACCGCACCGCCCGGGCGGTATTCGCTCTGGAAGGCCTGTAGCTCGCCGCCCAGCTCGTAGTCGGCCTGCAGGTTGCTGTCATCGGCGCTCAGGCGCTGCACCCGGCCATCGCGCTGGAAACCGTCGAGCAGGCGGTTGCGCACCAGCATCGGTGTCGGGTCGCTCCAGCGTGCGCCCTTGTAGCTGCTGATCACATCGCCCTGGGGGATCACCGCGATACGCGGCCCGGCCAGGGCTTCGCTGGCCAGCGGTTTGTTCAGGCGCAGCGACCAATCCAGCGGCGCTGCGGCGCGGGCCGACTGGTTCACCGGCAGGCGATAGATATCCACAGGCTCGCTCTGTGGCAGGATCGAGCAGGCCGATACCAGGCTCAGCGTGGCGGCGGCGAAGGCCAGGCGCAGCGACGGGATCATGGCTGGAACTCCTTGTTGTTGTCGCGGCCCAGCAGGTAGCCGCTGGGGTCGGCTTCCAGGCGCCGGGAGATGCCCTTGAGCGAATTGAGGGTCTCACGCAGTTCGCGGATCGCCGGGGCGATCTGGTTCAGGCCCTGGGCACCGTCGTCCAGGGACTGGCGGTTGTCCTGCAGCAGGCTGTTGATGGTGGCGGTGCTTTCGGCCAGCGACTGCATGGCCTGCTCGGCGTTGCCGATGGCCTGCTTGCCCTGGGTGCCGAGCAGGCCGTTGGCGTTGCGCATCAGCGCCTGGGTCTCGGCCAGGGTGGCGTTGGCCTGCTTGCCGACCTGGGCCAGTTGCTCGATGGCGTCGGCGATGCCGCCCTTCTGGCTGGCGAAGGCGCCGGTGGTCTGCTCGAGATTGGCCAGGGTGTTGCTCAGGCGTTCGATGTTGCTTTCGGAGAACATCAGGTTGGCGTTGTGCAGCAGCAGGTTGATGTTGGTCACCAGGTCGCTGCTGTCGTTGAGCAGGCGCGAGATCGGCGAGGGCGAGGCGACGATCACCGGCAGCTTGCCGTCCCTGCCCTTGAGTTCGGGGCTCTGCGGGGTGCCGCCGCTGAGCTGGATGAATGAGTTGCCGGTCACCCCGGCCAGGGTCAGCTTGGCCTGGGTGTCCTCCTTGACCGGCGTATCGCCGCTCAGGCGTACTCGGGCCAGCACCCGGCGCGGGTCCTTCGGGTCCAGGCGCAGGCTGCTGACGTCGCCGACCTTGATGCCGTTGTATTGCACCGGGCTGCCGCGGGACAGGCCGGAGACCGCCTCGTTGAACACCACTTCGTAGTCCTTGAAGGCGTCGTCGACGCTGGACTTGGTCAGCCACAGGCCGAACAGCATGGCGCCGGCCACCACCAGCACGGTGACCAGGCCGATCAGGACATGATGAGCTCGGGTTTCCATCGTTCAGCGCTCCTGGCGGGCGCGCAGGGCGGCGTCTTCGGCCGCCCGGCCACGCGGGCCGTGAAAGTATTCGTGAATCCAGGGGTCGTTGGTCTGCTCGACCTCGGCCAGGGGCCCTGCCACCAGCACCTTCTTCTGCGACAGCACCGCCACCCGGTCGGTGATGGTGTAGAGGGTGTCCAGGTCGTGGGTAATGAGGAACACCGACAGCCCCAGGGCGTCGCGCAAGGTGAGGATCAACTGGTCGAAGGCGGCGGCGCCGATCGGGTCGAGGCCGGCGGTGGGCTCGTCAAGGAACAGGATATCCGGGTCCAGGGCCAGGGCGCGGGCCAGGGCGGCGCGCTTGATCATGCCGCCGGACAGCGATGCCGGGTACTTGTCGGCGGCGCTGATCGGCAGCCCGGCCAGGGCCAGCTTGACCCCGGCCAGGTGCTCGGCGTCGGCCCGCGACAGCCCGGCATGCTCGATCAGCGGCAGGGCGACGTTCTCGGTGACGGTCAGCGAGGAGAACAGCGCGCCCTTCTGGAACAGCACGCCGAAGCGGCGTTCGACCAACGAACGCTGGCTTTCGTCGAGGGTGGCCAGGTCCTGGCCGAACACCTTGACCGTGCCTTCGTTGGGCCGGCGCAGGCCGACGATGCTGCGCAACAGCACCGACTTGCCGCTGCCCGAGCCACCGACCACGGCGAGGATCTCGCCGCGGTACAGGTCCAGGTCGAGGTTCTCGTGCACGCTCTGGCTGCCGAAGCGGTTGCACAGGCCCCGGGCTTCGATCACGGCTTCAGTCACCAGCCCATCTCCATGAAGAAAAGCGCGGCCACCGCATCCAGCACGATCACCACGAAGATCGATTGCACCACGGCAGACGTGGTGTGGGCGCCCACCGACTCGGCGCTGCCGCTGACCTTGAAGCCTTCCAGGCAGCCGATGGCGGCGATCAGGAAGGCAAAGAACGGCGCCTTGGCCAGGCCGACCAGGAAGTGCTGCACGCCGATGTCGCTCTGCAGCAGCGAGAGGAACATGGCCGGTGAGATGTCCAGGGTCAGGGCGCAGACCACCGCGCCGCCGATCATGCCGCAGAGCATGGCGACGAAGGTCAGCAGCGGCAGCGCGATCAGCAGCGCCAGCACCCTTGGCACCACCAGCAGTTCGATGGGGTTCAGGCCCAGGGTGCGGATGGCGTCGATCTCTTCGTTGGCCTTCATCGAGCCGATCTGCGCGGTGAACGCGCTGGCGGTGCGACCGGCCATGAGGATGGCGGTGAGCAGCACGGCGAATTCCCGCAGGAAGGAGAACGCCACCAGGTCGACGGTGAAGATGGTCGCGCCGAAGTCGGCCAGCACCGTGGCGCCGAGGAAGGCCACCACCGCGCCCACCAGGAAGGTCAGCAAGGCGACGATCGGCGCGGCGTCCAGGCCGGTCTGCTCGAGGTGCGCGACCACCGGCGTGACACGCCAGCGGTGCGGCTGGAACAGGCGCAGGAACAGGGTCTGCAAGATCAGGCCGATAAAGCCCAGCACCTGGTTGGTGTCCTGCCACAGCTGGTCGACGGCGCGGCCGATGCGCGCCAGCAGCAGGAGCAGCACCGGTTGCTCAGGCTCCTTGACCGGGATGCAGTAGTCCTGCACCGAGCAGTAGACGTTCTTCAGCAGCGCGCGGCTGGCGTCGGGGAGTTCGTCGGTGCAGCGCGACAGGCGCTCGGAGCCCAGCAGCTCGGCCAGCAGCGAGGCGCCGGCGGTGTCCAGGCGGCCCAGCTGGCTGAGGTCGACCTGGGTGTCATCGCCGTACTGGCTGCCCAGGCTCTCGCACTCGCGCTTGAGGCTGGCGTAGTGGGCCAGGGTCCAGTCGCCGACGATGCGCAGGTGCGAGGGCTGCTCGGTAGTGTCCAGGGTAGCGCTCGGGACGGTCATAGGCTCCATGCGTCTGACTGAGGGCATAGAGGCTGATCATAGCGCAGCGGGCCGCTCCTACAGGGTTTTTTCAGCGGGCGGTGTCGTCCACAACCTTGAACCGCAACACCCCGATCACCTGCCCGTCCTCGGTCAGCACCCTCACCTGCCACTTGCCCACCGGATTGGCCGGGAAGTTCTGCTTGTGGGTCCAGGCCCGGTAGCCTTCCTTGCGCCCACCGTGAATATCCAGGGCGATGCGGTCGACCTCTTTGCCGTCCAGCTGCCACACATGGTAGATGCGTTCGTTCAGGCCACGGGGCGCGTTGATGGCGGTATAGGCGTACAGTCCGCCACTGCGGATGCGACTGGCAGCCACTTCGTCCAGCGAGGCGCCCGGCTGGCGGTTGAGCACTTCTGTGCTGATCGCCACATCGGTCATCCACAGCGTGGCCGGTGGCACCCAGGAACGCAGCAGCCAGCCGCCGCCGCCGACCGCCAGGGTCACCAGCACCAGGGCCACGCCGCGGCGCCAGTTGTTGATCGGGAAACTGCTGGCCAGGCTCGGGAACGACAGCACCATGGCGGCGATCAGCGCCAGCTTGAAGCTCTGCGCGGTGGTCAGGTGGAGGATGATCGGCAGCGCCGTGAGCATCGCGGCGAACAGTGTCAGGGTGTGCAGCGCCAGGAACAGCCAGCGCCGCGGCGCCAGCCATTTGTGGTACAGCGGGTCGACGATCGAGATCAGCCCGGCGGCGCCGAGCAGGCCGGTGAAGATCAGCTGGCCGCTGTTCCAGGTGGTGGTGATGAAGAAGAACGGCAGGACGAAGAACAGGCTTTCCTGGTGGATCATCTGCGTCGCGAAGCGCAGCAGCGGCTGCGGGATCTCGCGCTTGAAGGTGCGGGCGAACAGCTCGGTGAGGGTGTTCTCCAGCATCAGCCAGATCCAGCTGACCAGCATGACGATGGCGATCCAGCTGGCCAGCCCGGCCTGGCGGTCGACCAGGATGAAGCTGCCGATCCCGGAGAGGAAACCGTAGAGCGCGATGATGCCAGGATAGCGTTTGAGCAGCTCGATGATGCGCAGGATGAAGCTGGGGATCGGGGGCATGGGTTTACAACAGGAAAAGGCGTGTTCGAGGCGTCGTGGGAGCGGGCTTGCCCCGCGATGAGATCATCGCGGGGCAAGCCCGCTCCCACGCAGACGCTGTTGGCCGACAGGATACCGCCGAATCACGGCTCCCGTGTAGCACCACTCGGGCGATTGGCCACCACGCGGCGCCGGCGGATCAGCCCCGCGGCCAGGATCAGCCCCAGCACCAGCGCCGCCAGACCATACAGTTCGTCATACCCCAGCAACGGCTTCTCGATGCGCAGGTACCCCGGCTCCTTGAGCAGTTCGCGCAGCGCCGCGTCGGCCTGCTTGAGGCTGACCTGGCGCAGTTGCCGCACCGGATCGGTGAAACGCCCGTCCTCGTAGGCGTTGAGCGCCCCCCAGTAATAGTCGGCGAGCGCCGCGTTGCCCTGGGTGGTCCAGCTTTCCCGGGCAATCGCCGCTTCCTTGATCCGGGTGAAGGTGTCCGGGTCCAGGCCGTGCTTGCGCAAGTGGTCGAACAGCTCCCCGAGCACCTTCAGCGCCTCGTCGAGGTCCTGGCGCTCGAGGTCGGCATTGAGGCTGAGCATCCCGCTGTCGCCGAAGCTCTCGCGTTGCACCGACGGGCCATAGGACAGGCCGTGACGCAGGCGCAGCTGGTCGTACAGCGCCCAGTCGAGGTAGCGCGAGAGCAGCTCGAGGGTCTGGTCGTGGCCCTCCTCCAGCGTTGGCTCGATGAACAGCCAGTGCAGCTTGACGTTGTCGCCCAACCAGCCGCGGGTCAGGTCGCGGCGCTGCTCGGCCTGCTGGCTGATACTTTCCAGGTTGCGGCGCTCCTCGGGCTCGGTGGCCGGCAATTCGCCGAAGGTGCGTTCCAGGTAGGCCGGCAGCAGGCGGTCGAGGCCGCCGACGACGATCAGCGACATGTTGTTGGCCGCGTACCAGTGTTCGCGCAGTTGCCGGACCTGCTCCAGGGTCATGTCGTCGAGGTTGGAGCGCTCGGGGCACTTCAGGCCCAGCTCGGTGGCCAGCTGGTCGCTGGCCGGGTGGCCGATGTCCTGGCGGTCGAGCCAGCGCTGCAGACGGCCGTAGTGGCCGCCGTCCTCGCGTTCGATGATCTTCTTCGCGGTGGCCAGCGCCTTTTCGTCGATGCGGGTGTCGCGCAG
This sequence comes from Pseudomonas sp. NMI760_13, assembly GCF_021283245.1. Taxonomy (NCBI): domain Bacteria; kingdom Pseudomonadati; phylum Pseudomonadota; class Gammaproteobacteria; order Pseudomonadales; family Pseudomonadaceae; genus Pseudomonas; species Pseudomonas sp. NMI760_13. Next base: position 249,205 of record NZ_JAJSRC010000006.1, read on the forward strand.
GATTGCCAGCAGCAGGTCGAGCACTTTGCGCTGGTTGCGCGCCGGGGCCTCGATGACGAAGGTGGTGTCGGCGCTGCTGGTGAAGGCGTTCCACTCCCCGCCCAGGGCCTGCATGCGCTCCTCCAGGCCGCCCTCGCCCGTCTCGTCGATACCGCTGAACAGCAGGTGCTCGAGCAGGTGCGGCAGCTCGCGCTGGTCGCAGTCGAAGTCGTCCAGGCCCACGCCGACCACCAGGCGGATCGACACATGGTCGCGCTCGTAGCCGGACTTGAGGATCACTTGCAGGCCGTTGGGCAGCAGGTAACCCTCGACCCGTGAGCGATCGAGGGCGAGCGTGGGCAGGCTGAGGGTCAGCAGGCAGGCGAACAACAGGCAACGCATAGGCGAGCTTCGGTCTCCGGGGTGTCTGGGCTCAAGGCTGGCGGGCTTCGTCCGGCACGCTGTCGAGCATCAGCCCGCCGGTGTCGGTGCCGCCCAGTACCACATAGGCACTGCTGCAGAACAAAGAGTTCAAACGCTTCATGTCGGCAATCAGCTCCAAGTGTAGCGAACTGGTCTCGATACTCTGCACCACTTTACGTTGCAGGCGGCTGACATGGGCGTGGGCCAGGCGCCTTTCCTGGGCGCGGAAGCGGCGTTTCTCGCGCAGCAACTGGTGCGCGCTCTGCGGGTCGGCGCTGAGGAACACCGTCAGGCCCAGGCGCAGGTTGGCCAGCAGCTGCTCCTGCAGGCCGGTCAGTTCCTCCAGGCCGACCTGGGAAAACTCCCGGCGCTGCGAGGTCTTCTGCTGCTGGACCTTGCGCAGCATGCGCTCGATCAGGTCGCTGGCCAGCTTGAGGTTGATCGCCAGCTCGATGATTTCCGCCCAGCGCCGATTGTCCTGCTCGCCAAGATCCTCGCGGGGCATCTGCGCCAGGTACAGCTTGATGGCGTTGTACAGGGCCTCGGCGTCCTCGCCCAGGGCCCGCACCTGCTGCGGCATCGCGGTCTGGGTGCCGCGCAGGGCGCCGAGCATGGCCTCGAGCAGGCTGTCGACGATATCGCCCAGGCGCAGGGTTTCGCGCACGGCGTTGGCCAGTGCCAGGCTGGGGGTGTTCAGCGCGGTCGGGTCCAGGTGGCGCGGCTGGTGATGGCCGTTGCCGTTGTCACGTTCGGGCAACAGGTAGCTGCACACACGGCCCATGGGTTTGACCGTCGGCAGCATCAGCAGGCAGCGCAAGGTGTTGTAGAGCAGGTGGAAGCCGATCACCAGCTCTTGCGGGCTGAAGCTCAGGCTGTCCATCCACTCCACCAGAGGGTGCAGCACCGGGATGATCAGCAGCAGGCCGACGATCTTGTACAGCAGGCTGCCCAGCGCCCCCCGGCGTCCGGCGCTGTTCTGCAGGCTGGTGGTGAGGAAGGCGAGCAGGCCGCTGCCGATGTTGGCGCCGATCACCAGGCCGATGGCGACCGGCAGGCTGATCACCTCGGCGCCGGCCAGGGTGGCGGTGAGCAGCACGGCGGCCAGGCTGGAGTAGGAAATCATGGCGAACAGCGCGCCGATCAGGGCGTCGAGCAGGATGTCGCCGGTCAGCGAGGCGAACAGCACCTTGACCCCCTGGGCGTGGGTGATCGGCGCGGCGGCGTGGACGATCAACTGCAGCGCCAGGATGATCAGGCCCAGGCCGATGCCCACCCGGCCCAGTTGGCCGGCGCGGGTCTGCTTGCGCGAGAGGAAGAAGATCACCCCGAGGAAGATCAGCAGCGGCGACAGCCAGGACAGGTCGAAGGTCAGCACCCGCGCCATCAGCGCAGTGCCCACGTCGGCACCGAGCATGATCGCCAGGGCCGGGGTCATGGCCATCAGGCCCTGGCCGACGAACGAGGTGACCAGCATGGCGGTGGCGTTGCTGCTCTGCACCATGGCGGTGACCAGGATCCCGGCGATGAACGCCAGCGGGCGCTTGTTCATGTTCTGGCCGAGCACCCGACGCAGGTTCGAGCCGTACACCCGCAGGATGCCGGTACGCACGATATGGGTGCCCCACACCAGCAGCGCCACGGCGGAGAGCAGGTTGAGCAGGGTCAGCATGGTCGGGCCCCCTTTTCTTCTATGCCCCTGGGCGGGGCCAATGGGTGCGGCGGTGAGCCTGGCCCGGGGGTGGGCTGGTTTTTTCAGTGCTCACTGAAGCTTTAGTTGTTTTGCCTGGCTGGCGCCAGCTTGGCATGGCTGAAATATATTTGAAACACGAGTGGCCTGTAGGAGCGGCCTTGTGTCGCGAAAGGGGCGCGCAGCGGCCCCAGGATCTTGGCATCATGCAAGATTGTCGGGACCGCTCTGCGGTCCTTTCGCGACACAAGGCCGCTCCTACAGGGGGCGTGGATGCGAAAAAGGGCCCCGAAGGGCCCTTTGTCTTTCTGCGCTTCCAGGTCTTACTGACCCGGAATGTCCTTGCGCAGTTTCACCGGATCGTGCTCCTTGCCCTTCTTGCGCGCCAGCGCCGTGCGCATGCGGATGTTGATCGCTTCAACCGCCAGCGAGAAGGCCATGGCGAAGTAGACATAGCCCTTCGGCACGTGAACATCGAAAGATTCGGCGATCAGCACGGTACCGACGACGATCAGGAACGAAAGCGCGAGCATCTTCAGCGATGGGTGCTTGTCGATGAAGTCGCTGATAGTGCCGGCGCAGAGCATCATCACCAGCACCGCGACGATGATCGCGGCGATCATCACCGGCACGTGGGAGACCATGCCCACCGCAGTGATCACCGAGTCCAGGGAGAACACGATGTCGATGATGGCGATCTGGATGATGGTGTAGAAGAACTTGCCGCCCGCGCCTTTCGGCTCGTCCGCGCTCTCGTCCTCGCCTTCCAGGCCGTGGTAGATCTCCTGGGAGCTTTTCCACAGCAGGAACAGGCCGCCGAAGAACAGGATCAGGTCGCGCCCGGAGATGCCCTGGCCGAGCACATGGAACAGGTCGTCGGTCAGGCGCATGACCCAGGTGATCGACAGCAGCAGCATGATCCGCGTGACCATGGCCAGGGCCAGGCCGAAGATCCGCGTGCGCGGCTGCATGTGCTTGGGCATGCGGCTGACCAGGATCGAGATCATGATGATGTTGTCGATCCCGAGCACGATCTCAAGGGCCGTGAGGGTTAAAAAGGCAACCCAGATTTCCGGGCTGGTCAGCCATTCCATGTGTATTCCTTCGAGCAGTAAAGGCAAAGCGCCCAAATGGTGGGCGCTTTGCGGTTGGATGATGCGCTTGTGTTACAGACTGCTGAACAGCGGGAAAGTCCCCAGGGCCAGCGCGCCGAACATTATGCACAGGCACACCAGCACTGCCCACTTGAGGGTGAAGCGCTGGTGATCGCCGAACTCGATGCCGGCCAGGGCCACCAGCAGGTAGGTGGAGGGTACCAGCGGGCTGAGCAGGTGTACCGGCTGTCCGACGATCGACGCGCGGGCCATCTCAACCGGGGTGACGCCGTAGTGGCTGGCGAATTCCGACAGTACCGGCAGCACGCCGTAGTAGAAGGCGTCGTTGGACATGAAGAAGGTGAACGGCATGCTGACGATCGCGGTGATCACCGCCATGTACGGGCCGAACGCTTCCGGAATCACCGCCAGCAGGCTCTTGGACATCGCGTCGACCATGCCGGTGCCCGACAGGATGCCGGTGAAGATGCCTGCGGCGAAGATCAGCCCGCTCACGGCCAGCACGCTGGAGGCGTGGGCGGCGATACGGTCCTTCTGCTGCTGCAGGCACGGGTAGTTGACGATCATGGCGATACTGAAGGCGATCATGAACAGCACCGGCAGCGGCAGCAGGCCGGCAATCAGCGCGACCATCAGTGCCGCGGTCAGGGCGCCGTTGAACCAGATCAGTTTCGGCCGACGTGCTTCGGGGAACTGCGACACGCTGATCTCGCTGTGGTCGATGTCGTCAGTCGGCAGATGCAGCTCGCCCAGGCGGGCACGCTCGCGCTTGCCGTACCAGTAGGCGATGGCCAGGATCGCCGCCACGCCGAAGGCCATGGCCGGGATCATCGGCACGAATATGTCCGACGGGTCCACGTGCAGGGCGCTGGCGGCACGGGCGGTGGGGCCGCCCCACGGGGTCATGTTCATCACCCCGCCGGCGAGGATGATCAGGCCGGCCATGATTCGCGGGCTCATCCCCAGACGGCTGTACAGTGGCAGCATGGCGGCGCAGCAGATCATGTAGGTGGTGGCGCCGTCACCGTCGAGGGACACCACCAGGGCCAGCACCGCGGTGCCGACCGAGACTTTCAGCGGGTCGCCCTTGACCAGCTTGAGGATCTTGCGCACGGCCGGGTCGAACAGGCCGGAGTCGATCATCAGGGCGAAGTAGAGAATGGCGAACATCAGCATCACGCCGGTGGGCGCGAGCTTGCTGATGCCTTCGAGCATCATCGGGCCGATCTTGGCGGAAAAACCACCGAACAGGGCGAACAGGATCGGTACCAGGATCAGCGCGATCAAGGCCGACAGGCGCTTGGTCATGATCAGGTACATGAAGGTGATGACCATGGCGAAGCCGAGGAAGGTCAGCATGGCGGTACTCCAGGCGTGGCGCGGCGAAAGGAAGGACGATTCGGGCGGATCAGCGCGTCAGGCGCTGCGCGGGGAGCAGGCGGAGGGGTACTGCGAAAAGGCGGGCACAGGAAAACATCAGAATCACCATTGTTGTTGTTGATTGGGCCGGGCGCGGAAGTTTCCGGGTGCCCTGGCTGACCGGTCTGCTGCCGGTGGTGGCGCTATCCTATGTGGGCAAGCTTTCAGCCAGCTTTCGCCTGCAGTCAGGCGACGGGAGGTCGTTCGATGGTGGATGTCGTGGACGGCGGGTGTCATTGCGGGGCGTTGCGCTACCGGCTGCAGGCCGATCTGGCGATGTCGCCCATTGCCATTGCTCGATCTGCCGGCGAGTCAGCGGCGGCACGCTGGTGACCTGGGTCACCCTGCCCCTCGCGGGTTTCCAGTGGCTGGCGGGCTCGCCCCAGCGCTACATGGCGCCGCAGAGCTGCAGCCGGTATTTCTGTGGCAACTGTGGGGCGCATGTGGCGCTGGTGACCGCGCATAGCCCTGAAACGATCGATGTGACGGTGGCGACGCTGGATCATCCCGAGCGGGTGCCGGCCAATCGGCATATCTGGGTGGGGAGTCGGCTGCCGTGGTTGCAGGTGGATCAAGGGTTGCCGGAGGAGGACGAGGAAAGGCTCTAGGCCTTTATCGCGGGGCAAGCCCGCTCCCACGAAGAAACCATGAGCCATCGCCGGGAAGGCCCTCTCCCACAAAGGCCATCATGAATTGTCGTGGGAGCGGGCTTGCCCCGCGATGGCGGCTGACTTGCCATGCGCTAGGGCAGCTGCAACCCCCCAGCCGCCTTGTGCAACGCCCGCAGATGCTCGCCCACCTGCTTGATATTGGCCTCCACGGCCTTGATCTCCCTGCCCCGCTCCGGCCCCAGCAGCGCCCTCACCTGCTGGTCCAGGTCGGTGCTCAGGCGCAACAGCTGCGCCTGGCGCTCGCTGCTCACCTGTTCCAGTTGCTTGCGCTCCGCGGGCTGCGGCAGGCCGTAGCCCCCTGCCCCCAGCAACTCCGCCGGGCGACTTAAGAAGCCGCTGTTGGCCAGCATCGCCTGCAAGGTTTCGTTGGCCTTGTCGAAGCTGCCGTCCTTGAGCGCCCGGCCGTTCAGGTAACGCTGCTTGACCTCGTCCTGGGCCAGCAGCAGCTGGCGGCGCAGGCCGGCCTGCTCAAGCAGTAGCAAGGCCGCGCTGGTACGCAGGTCGGCGCGGTCGAACCATTGGCGGCGCTGCTCGGCGTCCAACGCCAGCCAGTCTTCCACGCTCGTCTGCTTGATCGGCAACTGCTTGCGCAGCACCTCGAACATCGCCTGGTAGCGGTCGCGATAAGAGTCGAAGCGATAACCCAGGCGCAGGGCCTCGCGGGGGTCGTCGAGCACGTGGGTATCGGCCAGTCCCCTACCCTTCAGCACCTCCAGCAAGCCGTTGGGCATGATGCTGTCGAGGTCGTTCAGGCGCGGGTTGCCGGTACCGCTGCGCAGCAGCTTGAGCGACTCCACCGCGCAGTTGTTGGACAGGAAGTAGTAGTTGCCGTCGTAGCTCCAGTGCATCTCGGCGGCCTGGCGCACCAGGTTCTCGATCTCGCCACGGCTGAGCTTGAGCGGCACCGAGGCCAGGCTGCGCAGCTCGGTCTTGGTGTATTCGTCGATCACCTGCCCCAGCGGTAGCACGAACAGCCGCGAGGGATAGGCGCCGGTCAGGCCGTCCCAGCTGGACAGCTGCACGTCGTTGACGAAGGCGCGGTACGACAGCACCAGGCTCTGGTCCAGGTCCAGGCGGCAGGCCGGCCCGCGCGGGCGGCCCGGGGCGCAGATCACCAGGCGCAGCATGCTGTGGCCCCAGCGGCTGACCCAGTTCTGGTTGGCCTCGGCCAGCAGGTAGTCCACCTCGTAGACCCGCTCCGGGTCGATCTCGCCCAATGGCTGGCGGGCGAAGTCGTTGCCAGCGTTGAGGAACGGCAGGCCCTTGGCGCAGGCATCCTGTTGCGGCGCCCAGCCGAAGTGGTCGCGCAGGTACTGGTTGAGCGCCGGGCGACGGCAGCCGTAGCTCGGGTCGAGGAGGAAGTACTCCATGTTGACCGCGATGAACTCCTTCGGGCTGCTCAGCTCGTAGGGATCCGGGCTGCGCACCAGCTGGCCGTTGTGCTGTTCGCGCTCGCCGCGCCGGCCGACGTACTGCGGCCAGCCGGCCAGGTCCAGCAGGCGCGGGTCGTCGCTCAGGGTAAAGCGGCGTTCGGCCTGGCCACGGCAGTCCTGCGGCAGCCCGACTTTGCCCAGGGCGCCCTGCTGGCGCTTGCAGCGGCTGATCAGCTGGCGCTCGGCGTCTGGCCACAGACGCGCGCGGTCATAGATATGGGTGAGTTCGTGGAGCACGGTGGCCAGCAGCTCTTCGCGGACCGTGCCGTGGGGACGGTTGGTCTTCTCGCGGGCGGCGCTGCCGTCGACCAGGCCCGGCAGCAGGCGCCGGTTGAGGTCCAGGCTGGCCACCGGGGAGGCCTGGCCGTAGGCGTCCTCGGGCATGCGCTCGGTCCAGCCGACCAGGATCTGCCGGTCCAGTTGTTGCTTGAAGCGCGGTGGCAGCTTGGCCATGGCTTCGTCGAGCAACGTCTGGGTCGCCTGCTGTTGCGCAGGGTCGAGGCCGTCGCGCTGCAGCACCAGCTGCAGGTCGGCCAGGGCGGGCGTGCCGAGCAGCGTCAGGGCGCAGCCCAGCAGCCAGGCACGCACGCGTTTCACAGGGCGAGGATGGCTTCGGCCAGCACCTGGTCGCTGGCGTCACGGGCCTCGGGAACACGGGCACGCAGGGTGTCGAAGGCGGCTTCGAGCTGGGCGCCGCGGATGTCGCCGTTGCTGGCGACGAAGCTGGCGGCGTCGTCGTGGGCTTCACGCACCACTTTCGAGTCGCGGATCGAGGTGGTGGTATCGGAGGTGAAATCGATCGAACGGCCGAAGGCGCGGACGATGATGTTGCTGGTGGCCACCAGGGTGTGGGCCTGGGCCAGGTCGGCGAGCAGCAGCATGCCGAGGGTGGCGGCGATCAGCGGTTTACGCATGGAGCATCTCCGGAAATACAGGGGAGTCGAATGTAGTTATTGGACGAGAATCGCTTCGGCCAGTTCACGGTCGCCGACAGAGTGCCGGGCGACGTTCTGGTGCAGCATGTCCAGCGCCGCCTGCAGGCGCGCGCCACGGATCCGGCCGTCGCTGGCGACGAACGCGGCGGCGTCGTCACGGGCGGCGGCGACCAGCTTGCGGTCGAACGGCGCGGCGCTGACCTGGCTGGTGACGTAGCCGCTGATGACCAGGCTCTGGGTAGTGGTATCCATGGCTTGGGCGCTGCTGATGCAGGCCAGGGCGAACAGTGAAGGCAACAGGTAACGCATGGGCGGTCTGGCGGCGATGGTCTCGGGCTGCGAAGGCTACCCCGGATCCACTGGCCGGGCCAGTGAATCCGGGCAGTGCGGGGCTCAGATGGCGAGGATGGCGCGGGCCAGCTGCGCGTCGCTGGCCTGCAGCTCCGGCAGTTGCTGGCGAATGTGCACGAACGCGCTCTCCAGCTTGGCGCCGCGGATGGCACCGTCGCTGCCGACGAAGCTGGCGGCATCGTCACGGGCGGCCTTGACGATCTTGTCGTCGCGGAACGAGGAGGAGATGTCGGAGGTGGCGTCGGTGGAGGCGGCTACCGCGCCCACCACGGCGTCGGTGGTGACGACGAAGCTGGTGGCATTGGCTGCGCCGGCGAGCGACAGCAGCAAGGCGGCGCCAAACAGGTGATAACGGGACATGGTCGGGGACTCCTGCACTGGGTCTGGATAGTTCTGCTTATCGGACGCTCGCTTGGCTCGTCACGGTACTTTTCTCTGCCAGGCGTGTAGGACAAGCGTAACACGCGCTGGTTCGGGCGTTTGGTTCGAGAAAAGATCACAAATCGTAACTGTACCTGTCCATTTGTCATTTATTAAAACTGTGTTGTTCTGTTGTGCGGCCGCTCTAGCCCGGGCTTAAAACAAAAAACCCGTCGCAGTTTCCTGCAACGGGTTCTTGTGAATTCGCGGTGCCGGCCTGGGCCGGCGGCCGGCGCTTAGCGCCAGAAAGGCTTGCTCAGCTCTTCGTAGCGCTGCGACTCGCTGATGCCGGCGTCGGCCAACAGGCGGGAGTCCAGGCGCGCCAGCTGGCGGCGGCTGGCCATGCGGCGCTGCCACAGTACCAGGGTGGACAGGACGCGCAGCGGCAGGGCGGCGTTGGAAGCTTGGGCGTTTTCGAAAACCAGACCGGAACTGAGGGTACGTTCCATGATGTGTCATCCTTCCGCTTGTGGCGGCATTAGGGAGTGATTTAACTGGTGCCCATCTTCCTCTTCTCTCGTCCAGAACAGTAGGTACAGTTCAGGTGTATTGTGAGGGGGCAGTTAACTGTTGGAAGGGACTGTTGCACTGGTTATTGAGGGAACTGTACTGGTGCGCACTGGTTTGGTGCGATTTTGTGGTGTTGGTGGGGAAATGGTAAGCAGGGAGTGATGTTTTTGGCGGTACAGTAGTACAGTTTTAGATATGTTTTGGCTTGAAAGTGTTCGACGACAGAGTTGCAGCGCCTATGAAATCGAGCGCCGCCCGCGCGGCGCATCGCGGCACAAGGCCGCTCCTACATCTGTTTCGGGCCAGTCAATCCTGTGCCATTACCTGGTCCGCCTTGTTTTTACGACGCAATTTCAATGTGGACACCACTGCCGCTTCACCTGCCTCAAGACATGCACCAAGGCGGGCAACCATGGCCTGACAGGTTAGGCACGTTGCAATAAATGTAGGAGCGGGCTTGTCCCGCGATGCGCCGCGCGGGCGGCGCTCGGTCTCAAGGGCGCTGCAAGACCATCGCCAGGCACCTGTCCGCCATTACGCGATCCCCAAACCCCTCACGCCGACACCGCCGCCCCCCGCGCCCGCTCGGCCTTGCCCAGCAACCGCTTCATCCGCCACTCAAAGCCAAACGTCAGCGCCACCGCCGCGCAGGCCAGGCCCAGTGCCAGCCCCCACCAGATACCCTGCGCGCCGCCGCCGAGGTTGAAAGCAAACAGCCACGCGCTCGGCGCGCCCACCAGCCAGTAGCACACCAGGCCGATCAGGAACGTGGTCTTGGCGTCCTTCAAGCCACGGATAGAACCCATGGCGATGGTCTGCACGCCGTCGAACAGCTCGAACCACGCCGCCACCATCACCAACTGTACCGCCAGCATGAAGATCGCCGCGAAGGCCGGGTCGTTACGGTCGATGAACAGCCCGACCAGGGCGTCCGGCAGCAACCAGAACAGTGCGGCGAAGGCGAACATCAGCGAGGCGCCGAAACTGATCCCCACGCGCCCGGCGCTGCGCGCCGCCAACAGGTTGCCGGCACCATAGTAGAGACCGACGCGCATGGTCACCGCATAAGAAAGGCCGGTCGGTACCATGAACGCGGTCGAGACGATCTGCAGGGCGATCTGGTGCGCCGCCAGTTCCGTGCTGCCCAGCACGCCCATGCACAGGGCGGCGAAGGCGAACAGGCCCACTTCGACCATATAGGTGCCGCCGATCGGCAGCCCCAGTCGCCACAACTCGCGCAGCGCCGGCAGGGAAGGGCGCGACAGGCCCTTGCGCAGCGGGTAGGCGGCATAGGCCTTGTGCCAGCGAATATAAAGCGCGAGGGCGATGGCCATGCCCAGGGTCACCACCGCGGTGACCAGGCCGATACCCATCAGCCCGAGCTTGGGCAGGCCGAACATGCCCTCGATCAGCGCATGGTTGAGCAGGTAGTTGGCCACCGTGCCCACCAGGCTGATGACCATCACCGGGGTCGAGTGGCCCAGGGCGCTGGTGAAGCCGCGCAGGGCCATGAAGGTCATGTAGCCGGGGAGGGCGAGCGGCAGCAGGGTGAGCAGCTGCATCGCAGAATCGACGTTCTCCGGCTTCTGGCCGAACAGCAGCAGCACCGGCTTGAGGTTCCACATCACCAGCGCCGAGACCAGCGCCAGGCCCCAGGCCAGCCACAGGCCGCTCTGGGCCAAACGGGTGACGCCCTCGGTGTCGTTGGCGCCCTTGCGGATCGCCACCAGCGTGCCGACCGCGGCGATCACGCCCAGGCAGAAGATCGACACGAACGAGTAGCTCGCCGCGCCCAGGCCGCCACCGGCCAGGGCCTGGGGACTGATGCGGGCCATCATCAGGGTGTCGGTGAGCACCATCAGCATGTGCGCCAACTGCGAGGCGATCAGCGGCCCGGCCAGGCGCAGCAAAGCCTTGAGTTCAGTGGTGGGCGCAACATGCATGGGGGCGGTCCTTCTGGATGATTCGGGGAAGCGAGCCGTCGATTCTGAGGCCTCGGTCAGCTTTGCACAAAAGGATAAATGCGATCACTGACATGAGTATGACTCATGCATGTATGATCCTGTGCATCCGACCTACGCCCCGCCTGACAGGTGCGCCATGACCCGCCAACTGCCTCCGCTCTATGCGCTGCGCGCATTCGAAGCCGCCGCCCGGCTGAGCTCTTTTACCCGTGCCGGGGAAGAACTGTCGATCACCCAGAGCGCGGTCAGCCGGCATATCCGCACCCTCGAGGAGCATTTCGCCTGCCGCCTGTTCGTGCGCAGCGGGCGCAGCCTGCAACTGACCGAGGCCGCACGCATGCTGCTGCCGGGAGTGCGCGACGGCTTCGCCTCGTTGGAGCGGGCCTGCGACGCCTTGCGCGGCGAGGACGACATCCTGCGCATGAAGGCGCCCTCGACCCTGACCATGCGCTGGCTGCTGGCGCGCCTGAGCCGTTTTCGCCACCTGCAGCCGGGCAACGAGGTGCAGCTGACCAGCGCCTGGATGGATGTCGATCATGTCGACTTCAACCAGGAGCCATTCGACTGCGCGGTGCTGCTCAGCGATGGCAGCTTCCCGGCGGACTGGGAGGTGCGCCGGTTGTTCTCCGAGTTGCTGATCCCGGTGGGCGCGCCGGACCTGCTCGACGACGCGCCTTGGGACGAGCGGCGCCTGGCGGGCATCGAACTGCTGCACCCCACGCCGGACAAGCGCGACTGGCGTGCCTGGCTGGCGCGCATGGGGCTGACCGACAAAGTCTCGCTCAAGGGCGGGCAGGTGTTCGACACCCTGGAGTTGGGCATGATCGCCGCGGCACGGGGCTATGGGATCTCCATGGGCGACCTGCTGATGGTGGCCGAGGACGTGGCCCAGCGCCGGCTGAGCCTGCCCTGGCCGACCGCGGTGGCCAGTGGCATGGACTACTACCTGGTGTGGCCGCGGACCCGGCCGGGCGGGGAGCGGTTGCGCAGGTTGAGTGTATTCCTGCAGGAGGAGGCGGCGGCGATGGACCTGCCGGCGGTGCAGGTGCTGTCGGCGCAAGGCTGAGGACCATCGCGGGGCAAGCCCGCTCCCACGCTGATGATGCCTGCAACTCTGTTCCCCGGGCGACAGTGCAACCCAAAGCGCTGGGTAATCACCTAAGCAGAGCGACAGGGCCCTGTCGCAAGAAAACGTTTGCGAATATCCCGGTCCGGCACTCAAGTATTTCCTACAGACGCCGATCAACTTGCACCAGCGTCCCGGAAGAGGACGCGATTCCCCGTCGATATGCAGCGGGCGGTCAGCGTGATCAGGACGATCCCGGCCTCTTGCCAGGAGCCTTGCCATGTCTCAACCGCGTGCCCGAATCGCCTCGCAGCTCGGGATTGCCCTCGCCATCGTGCTGGCGCTGGTGATCACCGGCAGTACCCTGTTCGCCCTGCGTTCGCTGGACGACGCCAACCTCACCACCCGCCAGGCGCACCTGGCCAGCGAGGCGCGCCTGCTGGCCGACCAGCTCGACACCTTCCACGGCTCGCTCAAGGACAACACCCAGCGCCTGAGCGGCCTGTTCGAGCGCCGATTCGCCTCGGGGCTGGCGTTGCGCGCCGGTGAGACGGTCAACGTCGCCGGTGCCGCGACACCGGCGCTGTACCTGGGCGACCACCTGCTGAACAACGATTTCCGCCAGGTCGACGAGTTCCAGCAGATGACCGCCGGGGTGGCGACCCTGTTCGTGCGCAGCGGCGACGACTTCGTGCGCATCAGCACCAGCCTGACCAAGCAGGACGGCAGCCGCGCCATCGGCACCCAGCTCGATCGCCAGCATCCGGCCTACGCCAAGCTGATGGCCGGGCAGACCTACGTCGGCCGCGCCGTGCTGTTCGAGCGCAACTACATGACCCGCTATGTGCCGGTGCGTGACGGCGGTGGCAGGGTGATCGCGGTGCTGTTCGTCGGTTTCGACTACACCGACGCGCAGAACGCCCAGTTCGCCAACCTCAAGCGCTTCCGCATCGGCCAGACCGGTTCGCTGGCGTTGCTGGACGAGCAGGGCAAGTGGCTGGTGCCGCCGGCCGAGGTGCGTGATGGCGAGGCGGCGGCCCAGGCGGTCAAGGCGATCAAGCCGATCAAGCCGGGAGTAGGGCAGTTCTGGGCTGGTGCCGGCGAGCCGTTGTTCAGCGTCACCGAGCCGTTCGCCGAAGGCCCGTGGACCGTGGTGGCAAGCATGCCCGAGGGCGAGATCCGCGAAGTGACCTGGAGCGTCGGCCTGCGCCTGGCCATCGGCAGCGTGCTGGCGATGCTGCTGGCCGTGGCCGCCACCCTCTGGCTGCTGCGGCGCAAGCTGCGCCCGCTGGGCGACCTGGTGCGCCAGGCCGAAGCCCTCGGCGCCGGCGACCTGAATGCCCGGCTGAGCGTCACCAGCCAGGATGAAATCGGCCAGCTGGCCCGCAGTTTCAACCAGATGGGCGAGGCGCTGGCGACCATGGTCGAGCATATCCGCACCGCCTCAGACCAGGTCAGTGGCCGCGCCCGTTCGCTGTCGGGCCTGTCGTCCGGCGCCTGCGAGGGCATGGACCAGCAGTCCGGCGAGATCACCAGCATGGCCGGCGCGGTGGAAGAGTTCAGCGCCACCTCGATGAACATCGCCGACAACATGGCCGGCACCGAGCGCATGGCCCGCGACAATGCCCAGCAGACCCGTATCGGCCGCAGTGCCATGGACGAAGCCTCGGTTTCCCTGCGGCAGATCGCCGAGGCCTTGGGCGGAACCGCCAGTGTAATGGACACCCTGGGCGCCCGCTCGCAGGAGATCGGCGGGATTGTCGGGGTGATCACCTCGATCGCCGAGCAGACCAACCTGCTGGCGCTGAACGCTGCCATCGAGGCGGCGCGTGCCGGCGAGCAGGGCCGTGGATTCGCCGTGGTTGCCGACGAGGTCCGTGGCCTGGCCGCGCGTACCCGCCAGGCCACCGACGAGATCTCGGGCATGATCGCCAGCATCCAGCAGCAGACCGGCCATGCCATCAGCACCCTGGAGCAGGGCAACCAGCTGATGCAGGAAGGCCTGGCGCGCAATGACAAAGTGGCCGAGGCCCTGGCCCGGATCGACGAGCAGAGCAGGGTGGCGGGCGAGCAGTTCGCCGTGATCAGCACCGCGACCCAGGAGCAGAGCAGCACCGCGACGGTGCTCAGCCGCAACCTGCAGAGCATCGCCCAGGCCAATAGCGAGCAGCGTGATGTGGCCAATGAACTGGCCATGACGGCCCGCGAGCTGGAAGGGCTGGCGGGGCAGTTGCGCCAGGAAGTGGATCGGTTCCGTACCCACCGGTAGTGCACTGGGGCTGCCTTGCAGCCCGTTCGCGGCACAAGGCCGCTCCTAAAGGCGAGCACGTTCCCATGTAGGAGCGGCCTTGTGCCGCGAAAGGGCCGCGAAGCGGCCCCAGCAGTTTCAAACCCTACAGAGTCCCCAGACCCAACGCCTGCGCACACGCCTGCAACGACCTGCGCTCGCTCTGCGCATACAGCGCCAGCTCATCCTGCACCTGCAACCCCAGCGCCTGCTCGAAGGCCTCGCGGTTGGCGTTGCTGCCATAGTCGGCCTGCCCATCATCCCCCAGGTTGGACTGGAAGATCCCCGCCGCGCTCACCGGCAGGAAATCCTCGTACACCAGCGCCTCGAAATGCACGTGCCCGGCGTCGATCAACCCCTGCAGGGTGGTCGGGCGATCCTGTTGCCCACGCTCGGCCAGGCCTTTCTCGGTGGCGAAGTAGCGGAAGTACGCCAGCCCCTGCTCGCGCATCTGCGCCAGGTCATCCGGAAACGCGGCGAAGTGCTCCGCAAGCAGCGCCCTGTATCGCTCGGCATTGGCCTCCGCCGGCGCGCCGCCCAGGGCTGCGCGGGTCGCATCCAGAAGACGGTCGTACAGCTGGCGCCCCTTGGGCGTCAGCGCCGCGCCGCGCTGTTCGATCTCGCCGAAGCGCGCCGTGTGGCTGCCCTGGGCATCGCTGAAGGCGACCTTTTCCTGCAGGGCCTTGAAGCTGGTCTGGCGCAGCAGGATCGGCTGGCGCCGGGTGGGCGGCCCTTCGATCACGGCTTTGGGCGGGATGCCCTTGGCCGGCATGCCGAGCTGGATCGCGTCGATGTCCAGGGTGCGCGGGGTCAGGTGGTTGATATGCGGGCCTTTGAATGCCACTACGTCGGCAATCAGCCGGTGCTGGTCGTGCAACTGTTGGTACTGCTCGGCGCTGACCGTGGCGTCCTGGTGCCAGCGGAAGGTGTGCAGCGCCTCCTGGACGAAGGTCTCGGCATCGCTCGCGCCCAGGCCGCCGTCGCGTTCGCATTGGGCGATCAGTTCGAGTACGCGGGGGGTGAAGATCTGCCGTTTCTCCAGGATGCCCTGGGCCAGTGCGCGCAGTTGCGGGTTGTCGATCAGCTCCAGGCGCAGCAGCGAGGTGAACACGCGGAACGGGCTGATGTGCAGCGACTGTTCGTGCACGGCGCGAAATGCGGTGGAGTGCACCGGTACGCCAGCCGAGCTCAGGTCGTAGTAGCCGACCGGCTGCATGCCCATCACCGCGAACAGGCGGGCGATGGTGGCCAGTTCCTCGGCGGTGCCCACGCGGATGGCGCCGTGGCGCTCCTGGTCGAGGCGTTCGATCTCGCCGGTCCAGCGCAAGGCCTCGGCCACCTTGGGCTGTGCGGCCATGACCTGCTGGTTGGTCTCACTCACCAGCTCGAGCAGCGTGCCGTACAGGGGGACTTCCTGCTTGTACATGAGCGACATGGCGGCAGAGAACTGCGCGCGGATGCTGTCGGGGCTGACGAAATCATGGGCGGGCATCGCAAGCTTCCTGGGTGAGTGGAGGACACTTACATGAAAACTGGGAATGGAGCCGGCGTACAAGCGAAAAAAAGTGCGGGTTTCATTCCTTTTTTGATCGACCTTGAGGGCCATGGGGCTGCTTTGCAGCCCTTTCGCGGCACAAGGCCGCTCCTACAGGCGAGCGCGTTCCCATGTAGGAGCGGCCTTGTGCCGCGAAAGGGCCGCAAAGCGGCCCCGGCGATCTCAAGCCTGCAGTTGTTCCCGAACCCACTCCACCAACGCCCGCACCTTCGGCACCTCCGCCGCATGCTCGGCATACGCCAGGTAATGCGCGCCATTGCTCTTCATTGCATGGTCCCAGGCCAGCACCAGGCTGCCCTCGGCCAGCTCCCGGGCCACCAGGTAACGCGGCACCAGCGCCACCCCGCACCCAGCCTGCGCCGCGCTCAAGGCCATGTAGAAGGTGTCGAAGCGCGGCCCGTGGTAGCTGTTGTCGGTGTGCAGCCCTTGCTCCAGGAACCACGCGTGCCAGGCCTCCGGGCGCGAGGTGCTCTGCAGCAATACCAGCTCCGCCACCGCACCCGCGTCAGGCAGTGTGCGCCCTTGCAACAGCTCCGGCGCGCACACCGGCACCACCTCTTCGCCGAACAGCTCGACGCAGGTCGCCCCGGGCCAGGTACCCTGGCCATAGAAGAACACCACGTCGGCCGACCCCTGCAGCAGGGCGAACGGCTCCATTTCGTTGCGGATATCCAGGTGGATGTTCGGGTGGCGCTTGCCGAAGCCTTTTAGGTGCGGAATCAGCCAGCGCACGCCGAAACTCGGTTGAGTGGCTACCTTCAATACTTCGGTCTGCGAGCCATAGCTCAGGACATAGCGGCTGGACATGTCCACCTGGGTGAGGATCTTGTTCACCTCGGCCAGGTACAGGCTGCCGGCGGGGGTCAGTTGCAGGCGTCGGCGGATGCGCAGGAACAGGTGGTGGCGCAGCATCTCCTCGAGCTGCGCCACCTGCTTGCTCACCGCGCTCTGGGTCAGGTGCAGCTCCTCGGCGGCACGGGTGAAGCTCAGGTGGCGGGCTGCGGCCTCGAAGCACTGCAGGGCGGTCATGGACGGAACCAGGCGTTTGGACATAAGCGGTCTCGGCGGCTGAAATCATTACCTGGCGGAATGATATGCGGAATAAAGGTCGTTTGTTGCACCTGTGTAATCGGATTAATACTGACCCACATCCTTTTCCACCCCTTCACCCGATGAAAGGAGAAGCACAATGGTTGCTGCATTGCTCGAGCGTCTTGGCGTTGCCGCCGCGGCTCACACCCAGGGTGACTACCCTGTTCACACCCCGATCGACGGCAGCCGCATCGCCTCGGTGAAACTGCTCGGCAAGGCCGACACCATTGCCCGCATCGACCAGGCGCAACAGGCCTTCGAAACCTGGCGCAGCGTGCCGGCCCCGCGTCGTGGCGAGCTGGTGCGCCTGTTTGGCGAGGTGCTTCGCGAGCACAAGGCCGACCTCGGCGAGCTGGTCTCCATCGAAGCCGGCAAGATCACCCAGGAAGGCCTGGGCGAAGTGCAGGAAATGATCGACATCTGCGACTTCGCCGTCGGCCTGTCGCGCCAGCTGTACGGCCTGACCATCGCCTCCGAGCGCCCGGGCCACCACATGCGTGAAACCTGGCACCCGCTGGGTGTAGTGGGGGTGATCAGCGCCTTCAACTTCCCGGTGGCGGTATGGGCGTGGAACACCGCGCTGGCGCTGGTGGCCGGTAACGCCGTGGTGTGGAAACCGTCCGAGAAGACTCCGCTGACCGCCCTGGCCTGCCAGGCACTGTTCGACAAGGCCGTGAAAGCCTTCGGCGATGCGCCGGCTGGCCTGGCGCAACTGGTGATCGGTGGCCGCGAAGCAGGCGAAGCACTGGTCGACGACTCACGCGTGCCGCTGGTCAGCGCCACCGGCAGCACCCGCATGGGCCGTGAAGTCGGCCCGCGTGTCGCCGCGCGATTCGGGCGCAGCATTCTCGAGCTGGGCGGCAACAACGCCATGATCCTGGCCCCGAGTGCCGACCTCGACCTGGCCGTGCGCGGCATCCTGTTCTCGGCGGTCGGCACCGCCGGCCAGCGCTGCACCACCCTGCGCCGCCTGATCGTCCACCGTTCAATCAAGGACGAAGTGGTCGCCCGGGTCAAAGCCGCCTACGGCAAGGTGCGCATCGGCGACCCGCGCAAGGACAACCTGGTCGGCCCGCTGATCGACAAGCAGTCGTTCGATGCCATGCAGGGCGCGCTGGCCAAGGCCCGCGACGAGGGCGGCCAGGTGTTCGGTGGCGAGCGCCAGCTGGCCGAGCAGTATCCGAACGCCTACTACGTGTCGCCGGCCATTGCCGAGATGCCGGCCCAGAGCGACGTGGTTCGCCACGAGACCTTCGCACCGATCCTCTACGTGCTGGCCTACGACGACTTCGAAGAGGCCCTGCGCCTGAACAACGAGGTGCCGCAAGGCCTGTCGTCGTGCATCTTCACCACCGACATTCGCGAGGCCGAGCGCTTCCAGAGCGCTTCGGGCAGCGATTGCGGCATCGCCAACGTCAACATTGGCACCAGCGGGGCGGAGATCGGCGGGGCGTTCGGGGGTGAGAAAGAGACCGGGGGCGGGCGTGAGTCCGGGTCGGATGCCTGGAAGGGTTACATGCGCCGGCAGACCAATACCGTGAACTATTCGCGTGAGTTGCCGCTGGCGCAGGGCATCGTCTTCGATTGAACCTCGTGGGAGCGGGCTTGCCCCGCGATAGCGTACGATCAGACGACGCCATCGCGGGGCAAGCCCGCTCCCACGAAGGCCGCTTCACGCTGCTTTCAACTGCAACAAGAATAATATCGCTGGAGCCGGGCCATGTCCGAACTGCGTCAAGAATGCCTGTGGGAACACGTCACCCAGCCGACCGTCGCCGCTCATGCCCTGGCCGGCGAGCACAAGGCCGATGTCTGTGTGATCGGCGGCGGCATCACCGGCCTGTCTGCGGCGATCCACCTGCTGGAGCAGGGCAAGTCGGTGATCCTGCTGGAGGCCTGGAAGATCGGCCACGGCGGCTCGGGGCGCAACGTCGGCCTGGTCAACGCCGGCACCTGGATCCGCCCCGACGACGTCGAGGCCACCCTCGGCCACAAGCAGGGCAGCCGCCTGAACAAGGTGCTCGGCGAGGCCCCGGGTGAAGTGTTCGCCATGATCGAGCGGTTGGGGATCGACTGCCAGGCCCGGCACCAGGGCACCCTGCACATGGCGCACAACGCCACCGGCATCGCCGACCTCGAGGCCCGCCACCAGCAATGGACCCGGCGCGGCGCCGACGTCGAGCTGCTGACCGGCGCGCAATGCCAGGAATACTGCGGTACCGACAAGATTTCCGCCGCGCTGCTCGACCGCCGCGCTGGCACCATCAACCCCATGGGCTATACACAAGGCCTGGCCGCCGCCGTGAACCGGCTGGGCGGCAAGCTGTTCCAGCAGTCCTCGGTCGAAGGGCTGGAGCGCGACGGCGATGCCTGGCGAGTGAAGACTGCGCGCGGCGCGGTGCGCGCCGACAAGGTGGTGATTTCCACTGGCGCCTACACCGAAGGCGACTGGAGCAACCTGCAGAAGCACTTCTTCCGCGGCTATTACTACCAGGTCGCCTCCAAGCCCCTGCACGGCGCCGCCGCCGACAAGGTCCTGCCCCATGGCCAGGGCTCGTGGGACACCCGCACCGTGCTCAGCAGCATCCGCCGCGACGACCAGGGCCGCCTGCTGCTCGGCAGCCTCGGCCGGGTCGACAACAAGCCGGCGTGGTTCGTGCGCAGCTGGGCCGACCGTATCCAGAGCCACTACTACCCGGCGCTGGGCAAGGTCGAGTGGGAGATGCACTGGACCGGTTGCATCGACTTCACCCCGGACCACCTGATGCGCCTGTTCGAACCGGCGCCGGGGCTGGTGGCGGTGACCGGCTACAACGGGCGCGGCAACACCACCGGCACGGTGATCGGCCGGGCGTTTGCCGAGTTTCTGCTCAAGGATGATCCGGACAGCCTGCCGATTCCGTTCTCGCCGATGAGGCCGGTGAGCGCGCCGTCGCTGCGCACGGCGTTCTACGAGTCGGGGTTCTCGCTGTATCACGCGGGGCAGTGTCTGCGGGTGGTGTTGTAATCGCTATCGCGGGGCAAGCCCGCTCCCACGCTGTACAGGCTGGATAACCCTTGGGGCAGCCAGGAACGTGGGAGCGGGCTTGCCCCGCGATAGGCTCATTTATGCAACCAACTCAGGAACCCACCTTTCTTCACCACCGCCGGCTTCTGCAGCAGCAGTGACTCGCGCTTCTGTCGGCGGAACCGCTGCAGCTTGGTCAGCGCCGACTTCACATCCCCGCTCTCGGTCAGGCAACCGCGTACCTGTTCCTTGTCGATGCGATAGAGCATGCAGCTGCTCAGGGCGCGGAACTCGACCGGAGACGCCTCGTCGTCCACCAGCCCCTCCAGCCCCAGCACCTCCCCAGGTCCCATGCGCCCGCCTTCGATCAACCGCTCGCCGTCGCGCACCGAGGCCAGCACCACGCCACGGCTGATCAGCAGCACATGCTCCGAGCGCTCGCCGATGCCGAGGATGACCTGGTCGGCCAGGTACTCCACCGTGGTCATGCGCTGGCTCAGGGCATCGCGCTCTTCGTTGCTCAGTGAGCGGAACACCCGCACCTCCTCCAGCAGCTCGCGCTGGCGGCTGCGCACGGGGGCGCCGAGCTCGGTATTCCAGGTCACGCCGCTGGCTTCCAGGTGGCGGTGGGCCAGGTCGAACAGCTGGTTGCGCACCTCGGTCTTGCGTGACATCTCGGCGATGAAACCACTGGCTTCGTACTCCACTGACTCCAGGCTCGAAGCCTTCACCGTGACCTTGGGCGCCGGCTTGTCGAGCAGGATGCTGGTGCCCTGCAGGGTCTTTTCCAGCGCATCGAACACCCGCTGCGGACGCACCTTGGCTGGCACCACCACGCTGATCGACACCCCATGCACTTCGGCCGGGCGGCTGAAATTGAGGATCTTGGCCTTGGCCGCCACCGAGTTGGGGATCACCGCCAGGCTGCTGTTGCCGGTGATCAGGCGGGTGGCGCGCCAGTCGATGTCGACCACCTTGCCCTCGGTGCCGTCGATCGAGATCGCGTCGCCGATCTGGTAGGGCCGCGTGGTGTTCAGCACGATGCCGGAGAACACGTCGGCCAGGGTGCTCTGCAACGCCAGGCCGATGACGATGGCCATCACCCCGGAGGTCGCCAGCAGGCCCTTGACCGGCAATTGCATCACATAGGCCGCCGCCGCCACCGCCGCGACCAGGAAGATCAGCGCCCCGACCACATCCTGCAGCAGGCGCCCGCCGTGGCTGCCGCGTGCCACCAGCAACAGGCCGAACACCACCGTCACCGTGCGTGCGCCGAACAGCCACCAGCCGATCGCCAGCACCGTGGCCATCAGGTTGCGCGGCACATCGTCGGCCCAGGGCGGCGGTTGCAGCGGGCTCATGCCCGCCGTCATTAGCACCGTGCTGAACACCAGGAAGCACACCAGCCGCGTGGCGATGCGCCAGGCCCGGTGGTGCAGCGGAATCAGCTGCCACAGCAGCAGGTCGAGCAGGATCAGCAAGGTGCCGAGCAACAGCGGGTATGACTGGATGAACGCCAGCATGGTGGTCTCGGTGCGGGGGAGGGCTGTGGGTAGTAATAGAGCAGGTTGGGGTGGCAGGCAATGGGGTGGCGATAGTGCTGATGGCCTCTTCGCGGGTAAACCCGCTCCCACAGGTTCTTCGCCGCCTTCAAGGCCTGTGCGATCCCTGTGGGAGCGGGTTTACCCGCGAAGAAGCCAGCACGCCCAATCGTTCATGAAATAGAACGCTACAGCCAAATTTCACTATCTACCGCCACAAAGGTCCTGGTTTTAATCTTCTCCCATCAACGCGAAACACCCACCCCACTGAAGATCGAAACCCAAGGAGCACCGGCAATGAACAACTTCAAATACAACCGCCTGAACAAAGACGACGCCGCCGTACTGCTGGTCGACCACCAGGCCGGCCTGCTGTCCCTGGTCCGCGACATCGAGCCGGACCGCTTCAAGAACAACGTGCTGGCCCTGGCGGACCTGGCCAAGTACTTCAACCTGCCGACCATCCTCACCACCAGCTTCGAGCAAGGCCCCAACGGCCCGCTGGTGCCGGAACTCAAGGAACTGTTCCCGGATGCCCCGTACATCGCTCGCCCCGGCCAGATCAACGCCTGGGACAACGAAGACTTCGTCAAGGCGGTGAAGGCCACCGGCAAGAAGCAGCTGATCATCGCCGGCGTGGTGACCGAAGTGTGCGTGGCCTTCCCGGCGCTGGCGGCCCTGGAAGAAGAGTTCGAGGTGTTCGTGGTCACCGATGCTTCCGGCACCTTCAACGAAATGACCCGCGATGCTGCCCACGACCGCATGAGCCAGGCCGGCGCGCAACTGATGACCTGGTTCGGCGTCGCCTGTGAGCTGCACCGCGACTGGCGCAACGACGTCGAAGGGCTGGCCGCGCTGTTCTCCAACCACATCCCGGACTACCGCAACCTGATCACCAGCTACAACGCCCTGACCGCCGGCAAGTAAGCCGCCGCCAGCCTGGCACCGCGAGGTGCCAGGCAAGGCAGCACACCCATCCAATCCAGCGCTCGTCTGCTGTTGCACAGTGGATGCAGGCCAGCTCATCTCCAGGGAATGTCAGCGATGAACACCGCAACCGAAGGCAACCGCAGCGTCGTCACGCTGGTGATCCAGCACAAGGTCCGTGCCCAGGCGCTGGTGCACTACGAAACCTGGCTCAAGCGCGCCGTGACTACCGCTCGCCAGCAGCCCGGTCATCTGGACGTCAATGTCATCCGCCCGGACGACGGCGGTCGCCACTTCACCACCGTGGTGCGCTTCGCCGACGCCGGCCTGCTGCAGGCCTGGGTCAACTCTGCCGAGCGTCAGGCGCTGATCAGTGAAGTGCTGCCACTGCTGGAAGACGGCGACCAGACCCAGGTGCACGATGACCCGGAGTTCTGGTTCACCCCGCCCAGCGTCGGCGCCGCGCAACCGCCGCGCTGGAAACAGGCCCTGCTGACCTACCTGGTGATCTGCCCGATGACCCTGGTCATTCCCCAGCTGCTGGCGCCGCTGTTTGCCCGCTATCCGCTGCTGGGTGGCCAGATCACCGGCAACTTGATCACCAACCTGTTCGTCATCTTGCCCGTGGTGTTCTACATCATGCCCTGGGTGACCCGCCGCTGCGCCGGCTGGTTGCGCCGCTGAGCGCCCGCCGTGATCCATTGCTAGCCTTCAACCGCCTGCCGATCACCCACCCGGACGGAGAGCACCATGAGCCAGGACCCTACCGACCAGAGCCGCCGCAAGTTTCTCGCCACCAGCACCGTGCTCGGTGCCGCCGGCGCGCTGTGGAGCGCATTGCCGTTCACCGATTCCGCCCATGCCGCCCTTTCAGGAGATCCCATGACCGCCGACCTCATCTTGTTCAATGGCAAGTTGCACACCGTTGACCGCGAGAAGCCCACCGCCAGCGCCGTCGCCATCAAGGACGGCAAGTTCCTCGCCGTGGGCAGCGACGCCGAAGCCATGGCCCACAAGGGGACCGCCACGCAGATCATCGATCTCAAGCAGCGCACGGTGATCCCCGGCCTTAACGACTCGCACCTGCACCTGATCCGCGGCGGCCTGAACTACAACCTCGAACTGCGCTGGGAAGGCGTGCCGTCGCTGGCCGACGCCCTGCGCATGCTCAAGGACCAGGCCGAGCGCACGCCGACCCCGCAGTGGGTGCGCGTGGTCGGTGGCTGGAACGAGTTCCAGTTCGCCGAGAAACGCATGCCCACGCTGGAAGAGATCAACCAGGCCGCGCCGGACACCCCGGTGTTCCTGCTGCACCTCTACGACCGCGCGCTGCTCAACCGCGCCGCGCTCAGGGCGGTGGGCTACAGCAAGGACACGCCCAATCCCCCGGGTGGCGAGATCCAGCGCGACAAGTTCGGCAATCCCACCGGCATGCTCATCGCCAGGCCCAACGCCACCATTCTCTACGCCACCCTGGCCAAGGGGCCGAAGCTGCCGCTGGAGTACCAGGTCAACTCCACCCGCCAGTTCATGCGCGAGCTCAACCGCCTGGGTCTGACCAGCGCCATCGATGCCGGCGGCGGCTACCAGAACTACCCGGACGACTACCAGGTGATCCAGGAGCTGGCCAACAACGACCAGCTGACCGTGCGCATCGCCTACAACCTGTTTACCCAGAAGCCCAAGGAAGAACTGGCCGACTTCAAGAACTGGACGCAGAAGGTCAAGCCGGGCGACGGCAACGACTTCTTGCGCCACAACGGCGCCGGCGAGATGCTGGTGTTCTCCGCCGCCGACTTCGAGGACTTCCTCGAGCCGCGTCCGGACCTGCCGCAGACCATGGAGCAGGAGCTGGAGCCGGTGGTGCGTCACCTGGTCGAGCAGCGCTGGCCGTTCCGCCTGCACGCCACCTACGACGAGTCGATCTCGCGCATGCTCGACGTGTTCGAGAAGGTCAACCGCGACATCCCGTTCAATGGCCTGCCGTGGTTCTTCGACCATGCCGAAACCATCACCCCGCAGAACATCGAGCGGGTCCGGGCACTGGGCGGTGGCATCGCCATCCAGGACCGCATGGCCTTCCAGGGTGAGTATTTCGTTGACCGTTATGGCGCCAAGGCCGCCGAGCACACCCCGCCGATCAAGCGCATGCTCGACATGGGCGTGCCGGTGGGGGCGGGTACCGACGCTACCCGGGTGTCCAGCTACAACCCGTGGACTTCGCTGTACTGGATGGTCAGCGGCAAGACCGTCGGCGGGCTGGAACTGTATCCGGAGGGCCTTAGCCGCGAGACCGCGCTGCAGCTGTTCACCCATGGCAGCGCCTGGTTCTCCAGCGAGCAGGGCAAGAAGGGGCAGATCAAGGTCGGTCAGCTGGCGGACCTGGCGGCGCTGTCGCTGGACTTCTTCAGCGTTGATGAAGAGGCGATCAAGGGCATCGAGTCGGTGCTGACCATCGTCGACGGCAAGGTGGTGTACGGCGCCGCCGAGTTCGACAAGCTGGGCCCTGCGCAGGTGCCGGTGTTGCCGGAGTGGTCGCCGGTGGCCAAGGTGCCGGGGCACTGGCGCGCCGGTGCGCCGATGGCGGCGGCGCTGCACCAGTGTGTCGGGCCGTGCGGGGTGCATGCCCACAGCCATGAGAAGGCGCGGCATTCCAGTGTTCCGGTGAGTGATTACCAGGGCTTCTGGGGTGCGTTGGGTTGTTCCTGCTTCGCCTTCTGAGTGGGCCAGGGGCCGCTTTGCGGCCCTTTCGCGGCACAAGGCCGCTCCTACAGGCGAGCGCATTCCCATGTAGGAGCGGCCTTGCCGAGGCGTCGGACCGGCCGGAAAGGGCTGCAACGCAGCCCCAGTATCTAAGCCATGTCGCTGATGGCGAATTCCTCCGCCAGATGATCGATCAACGACCGCACCGACGGCAGCAACCCGCGCCGCGACGGGAAGATCGCATGCACGATGCCGCAACGCGGATGCCAGTCCGGCAGCATCTCTACCAACCGCCCCGCCGCCAGGTCCTCGCGCACCGCCACCCTGGGCAGGTGCGCGATCCCCACGCCCGCCACCACGAAATGCCGCAGCGCGAACAGGTCGTCGGTGACCATCCGCGGCGTGTGCGGGATCACCAGGCTGCGGCTCATGTCCTCACCCTGGAACAGCTCCCACTGGTATTCACGCTGGGCGCCACCCCAATGCACGCTGGGCAGCTCACTGAGTTGCAGCGGGTCAAAGCCTTTCGCTAGCTGTTCGAGAAACGACGGGTGGCCGACCAGGCACTGGGTGCTGTTGCTCAGCACCTTCATCACCATATCGGTGTTCTCCAGCGGCGGAAAACGCACCCGCAGCGCCACGTCGAAGCCCTCATGCAGCAGATCGACGCGGCGGTTGGTGCTCTCGATGAACAGCTCCACCTGCGGATACTTGAGCATGTAGCGGGTCAGCATCGGTCCGACCCAGGAGTTGAGCAGAGTGGTCGGGCAGCTGATGCGCACCAGCCCGCGTGGTTCGCTGCGGTTGCGCTCGATGATCTCGGCGGCACCCTCGGCTTCCACGCGCATGGCCAGGCAACGGTTGTAGTAGGCCTGGCCGATCTCGGTCAGCGAGCAGTGCCGGCTGGTGCGGTGCAGCAGGCGCACACCGAGGCGCTCCTCCAGGTCGGCGATGCGCCGGCTGAGCTTGGACTTGGGCATGTCCAGCGCCCGTCCGGCCGGGGCAAAGCCACCGTGCTCGACCACCTGGGTGAAGTAGTAGAGGGAGTTGAGGTCTTCCAAGAGCGGTCTCCGCGACGGGGCAGGGGGTGGTTCGCAGTCTACCGGGTGGTGGGGCTGGCGTGCAGGGCGATAGAGTTGTAGCGCCTATGAGATCGAGCGCCGCCCGCGCGGCGCATCGCGACGCAAGGCCGCTCCTACATTTGTTGCAACGTGCCGAACCTGTCAGGCCATGGTTGCCCGCCTTGGCGCATG
>NZ_JAJSRC010000070.1:0-2469 GCF_021283245.1 Pseudomonas sp. NMI760_13
TGCACGCTTAAAAATAATAAAAGCAGACTTGACCTGATAGTTTGGCTGTGAGCAATTATGTGCTTAGTGCATCTAACTTTGTTTTAGACATCACTGGCATGGCACTAAGCAATTTAGTGGCTTCATGTTTCACGAAGTGAACGAACGCCGCCAACTGATCCGCGCGTGAGGCCAAGCAATCTTCTCCTTGTCCAAGATAAGCCTGCCGGGCTTCAAGCAGTACGGGCTTATGTTGATCTGGCAGACGCTCCATTGCCCAGTTGGCAACGATATCCTTCGGTGCGATCTTGCCGGTTGCTGCGCTGTACCAAATGCGAGACAAGGTAAGCACTACATTCCGCTCATCGCCTTCCCAATCCGGCTGCGAATTCCATAGTTTCAGAGTGTCGCTCAATGCCTTGAATAGATCGCCTTCCGGAACTGGGTTAAAGAAATCCTCTGCGGCCGAACCTGCCAATGCAAGGCTATGCTGCCTTACTTTAGTTAGCAGAATAGCCAGATCAACATCGGTTGTGGCGGGCTCGAAGATGCCCGCAAGAATGTCCTTACGCTGCCACTCCCCGAATTGCAGTTCCCGTCTGGCCGGATAACGCCAAGGGACAACATCACCATGCACGACGATGGTAACTTCCAAGGCGCGGAGAGCCTCACTTTGGCCAGGGGAGGCAGAAATTTCCAAGAGATCTACGACCAGGGCTTGTCGGACAGTCTCATCGAGCCGTGCAGCCACAGTAACCAGCAAATCAATATCACTGTATGGCTTCAGGCCACCGTCCAGTGCAGAGCCGTACAAATGCACGGCCAGCAACGTTGATTCCAGATGACGCTCGATGGCGTTGAGAGCCAGTGATAGCTGTACCGAAATCTCGGCGGGTACTGCGTTACTCATGATGTCTAACGCCGAAGTTCAGCCGCCAGAACGGAGCGCAGCGGAGTGATGGTCGGCTGCAACTTCATGTTATGCCGCATCTGCCTGCTACTCAACGACTGAGCGATTTGTGTGCGCTTTTACAACATTCGTTGTGTGCTTGAGCAAGTCTAGACCGCCCGGCAGGCCGTGCCCCGGAATGACGAACTGTGCTTCCGGGTAGTGTTGTTGAATCCGCTCAATGGAGGTGGGCCATTCAGCCAGATCGGCATCGGCCACGTTCCCCGCAGACGTGCGTGACAACTCATAAATCGCACAACCACCATAGAGCACACTCGCAGACGGGACGTACACAACTAAGTTGTCGGTCGAATGCGCAGCACCAGGATAGAAGAGTTCTACTGGACCGAAGCGCACTGCGTCCCCGCTCGATGAGAGTCCTTCTAGAGAGTGCGTGGGAATCTCGTTCCCCTCTACCTCGGCTAGCCGGCGTGTCGACGGTGATGCGTACGTTGCCACCCCAGCCGCCCGAAGGACATCAACGCCGCCGACGCGGTCGTCATGAAAGTGCGTGGAGACTGCACGCGTTACAGGAAGTCCAATTTGCTTCTCAATCTCCGCGAGAAGTGCCGCTGTGTTTTTCGCACCCCACGCTGTATCAATCAAAAGCAACTCATCACCATCACGGACAATGAGACCATTGGACGGGTAGACTGCGCCATCAAACGACTGCGTTGCGATATGCGACCAAACACCATCGGCAATCTGGTAAAGCCGGACCTCCCCGACCGGAATTTCGCTGACTGTCGGATACTCACCGCTAGAATCTACGGAAAAAGCGAGCGGACTCGCAATAGCCATGATAGACGCGGTCAAATAGACCAATAACTTACTCAAAAGTTTGAACATCAAAACTCCATGGGGGTGAGTGCGGCATAACACCTGAGTTAAGCCGCGCCGCGAAGCGGCGTCGGCTTGGACGAATTGTTAGGCCGCATATCGCGACCTGAAAGCGGCACGCAAGACCTCAACCTTTTCCGCCCCGAGTGAGGTGCATGCGAGCCTGTAGGACTCTATGTGCTTTGTAGGCCAGTCCACTGGTGGTACTTCATCGGCATAGTAAAAGTAATCCCAGATGATCGCCTCCCAGCTGTTACAACGGACTGGCCGCCCGGCGATGACGCCCTCAGCCGCCTCTGGGCACGAGCCCTGCGGAGCCTCCGCGATTTCATACGCTTCGTCTGCCCACCAAGCAGGTTCGCAGTCAAGTAACTCATCCCCGATCTCCGCTAAGAATCCATAGTCCAACTCCTCCATGACGCGCCCGCCGAGCATTTCAACTATTGCCTCGAGCTCGCCGCGCCTCTCGCCGGGAAACGTCAGATCAATATCATCGTGCTTGCGTGTTACACGCCCTAGCCGTGCATCGATCGCCCAGCCCCCACCGATCCAGAGCGGCAGATTTCGCTCATCTGCCGCAGCTAGAATTTTGTGTATCAATGTGACCTGCGTTGTGTCCATGCGGCCTAACTTTGTTTTAGGGCGACTGCCCTGCTGCGTAACATCGTTGCTGCTCCATAACATCAAACATCGACCCACGG
>NZ_JAJSRC010000071.1:0-2236 GCF_021283245.1 Pseudomonas sp. NMI760_13
AAGGGGCAAGGTTTCAACGAGCTGCGCTTCGAGGATGAACTGGGGCAGGAAGAGGTGTTCATCCATGCGCAGCGGGATCAGAACAATCGGGTAGGCCATGACGAAACGACCTGCGTTGGCCGCAACCGCATCGAACAAGTGGGCAACGATGAGCAAATCAGCGTCGGCAACGACCTTCGCCAGGAAACCGGCAATGACCACACCCATGCCGTAGGCCGGGACTGCCATCTGAAGGTCGGCCAGGACCTGTCCATACAGGTGAGCAATGATCGCAGCGAAACCATCGGGGTGAATCAACACACCCTCGTCGGTGGCAACAGCGAACTGCGGGTGGACGGTCATCAGCGCATTGCCGTCGGCCAGGGCCTGGACCAGCAGACAACGGTCTTTCGACTCACCGCCAGCGAACGTATCGAGCTCATAAGCCCAGGTGCAAGCCTCGTGCTCGACCAGCAGGGCCTTACGCTCAACGGGTTGACGCTCAACTTTCATGGCCTCACGCAAGCAGGGGCCGAAGGCGCCGGAAATGTCACGGCACTGGAGCTCACTGCGAACAGCGGCAGTGCCTGTGAGGAAAAGGGCCGATGAATACCGCTGACTTGACCCAGTTCGTCATGGATCACCACACCTCGGACCAGTACTGCCACGTGCTGATCGACCCCACTGCGGTGTCCAGCCGAAGTGACCACGCCGTGCTCGAAGGTTTACGCCAAGGGCTGGGGGCGAAAGTGCTGACGCCGATCTACAGGACCGACCTCGCCCACGCCCCCGACGCCCATCCGATCCTGGCCTGCCTGGCGTCTCCGGGAGAACCCCTGCCGGAATCCCTGGTGACCCTGACGGCACGGGCAAGCCTGCGGGATGTTCAGCGGCCTGGGCGCCTGGTCTGTGGCTGGCTATTCAGTGACACGCCTGCCGCGGCCTTGGCCAAGCACATCATGACGCTGTGCGAGGTCCCGACCATGGGAACGCAGACCTGCTTCTATCCGGTATTCGAACCTGTACGCCTGGAACTGCTTGCAGCGGCCTACGAACACGCAGAGCAAATGCCATGGTGGCCCATCCACCGTTGGCTGTTCCTTACCAGCGGCGGGTTTGCCGTGCGCATGATCGGTGAGCCGTACGCCCAAAAGCCGATACCGGTCGCAGCTGACGAAATGCAAGCCGAAGCTCCGTTGGTCCAGGCCATGCTCAGCGCCTGGCGCGCCCTGCTCCCACAGACCGATGACCGGCCTTCCCTGCCAGCGGTCGCCGCCGTGCTGGCGTACGAAGAGATCGTCCAGGCACGCAGACAGGGCTTGAGCGAGCCAGCCGACATCATTGCCCTGGCCCTCCATCAACGCTGCCTGCACCCGCAGCTGCATACCTACCCTGCGCTCCGCACACTGATCGACAAAGCCGTGCATGCGCAGATCCCGCTGACCCAGACACTCGCCGAATACACCGAATCCAACTGGCGGTATGTGCTTGCAAACCTGCCTCAATCCGGAGTACGCCCATGACCCTCAGCAAGCGAATCGCCCACGTCATCGCCGAATCCGTCCTGCCCCACGACCAGTGCCAGGCCTGCGAACGCAAGGGCCTGCCCATCCTGCCCCTGCGCCGCGCCCTGGTCCCGGACCTGCGCCCGGCCTACCGTCACCCCCTGGCCGGCGGTGACCAGGTGGCCACCCGCATGGGGCTGCGCACCCTGCGCACCGGCTACCTGTATGTCCTGCTCGACCAGCGCATCTGGTACGCCTACGAAGTCACCGACGAGGCCCACCTGCGCCGCTTCAACCCCATCGAGCCGCCGCCCGCGCCACCGCGTTTGCTCGCCCGCCAGTGCCTGGGCGAAAACCACGACATCCCCTCCTCCTTCCTCACCGTCGACACCGAGGCCTTCTCCACCGCGTGGATCGCCTTCAGCAGCGACGCCTGGCCGCCCAGCGTGCTCAATGCCTACCGCAACGCCAAGACCCCGCCCGAGCGCTTCCAGGTGCTGGACCTCACCCTCGCCCGCAGCGCCCCCGCCCAGCTCGGCATGGCCATGACCCTCAGCGAGCTGCAGGTAGACCGCGAGGTCTTCGAGTACAACCAGCAACTGCCCGGCGCCTTCGACAGTGTCCATGGCTTTCACAGCCGCCTCCTGCGCCAGACCGCCACCCGCGGCTACCTGGTCAACGCCATTGCCCGCCACCAGCTCGAACACGGCGTGCTCGCCCTGGTGCTCGACGACACCGTCGGCCTGGTCCAG
>NZ_JAJSRC010000072.1:0-1943 GCF_021283245.1 Pseudomonas sp. NMI760_13
CAAGGCGATGACGTCTTCAAGGACGGCGACACCCTGACCGTCGGCATCACCGATGCCGCCGTTGATGGCAAGGCCTTTGAAAATCTGGAACTAGGCGGTAACGCTTCCGTCCAGATCACCGACACCGTCAGTGAAGTGGTCGCGACCCTGACTGCGGACAAGACCACCGTCACCGAAGGTGGCCAGATCACCTACACCGTGACCTTGACCAATGCCCAAGGGCTGCCGGTCAACGGCCACAATGGCCTGACCTTCACCCTGACCGACGGCACCAAGGTCACCATCCCTGCCGGTAGCGCCAGCGGTACCTTCACCATCACTGCACCGGACGACGTATTCGTCGGTGGCCAGCCGAGCATCGTCAACAAGATCGAGTCGGTTACCGGTGGTGATAACTTCGAGAAGCTGACTCTCGGCGACAACTCGGTCACCACAAAGGTGACTGACGAGCCAGGCACTGGCACTCCAGGCACCGACAACCAGGGCGACAAGGTCACCGTCACCATCGTCGGCAAAGGCGATGTCACCGAAGACCAGCAGCCAGCCTTCACCGTCAAGGTCAGCCAGAAACTGGACCACGACCTGACGGTCACCCTGTCCAACGGCGACAAGGTGGTGATCCCAGCAGGCCAGACCGAAACCGAATACAAAGCCAAAGCCCAGGGTGATGACGTCTTCAAGGACGGCGACACCCTGACCGTCGGCATCACCGATGCTGCCGTCGATGGCAAGGCCTTCGAGAATCTGGAGCTGGGTGGCAATGCCTCGGTTCAGATCACCGACACAGTAAGCGAAGTCGTCGCGACCCTGACCGCCGACAAGACTACCGTCACCGAAGGTGGCCAGATCACTTACACAGTGACCCTGACCAATGCCCAGGGCCTGTCGGTCACCGGCCACAATGGCCTGACCTTCACCCTGTCGGACGGCACCAAAGTCACCGTTCCAGCCGGCAGCGCCAGCGGTACCTTCACCATCACCGCCCCGAGCGATGTATTCGTCGGCGGCCAGCCCTCGATCGTGAACAAGCTTGAAGGTGTCAGCGGCGCGGACAACTTCGAGAAGCTGACGCTCGGCAAGGAAACACTCACCACCACCGTCACTGATGATCCGGATACCGGCAACAAGGTGTCCGTCACTATCGTCAGCAACGGCGATGTCACCGAAGACCTGCAGCCGTCCTTTACCGTCAAGGTCAACCAGAAGCTGGACCAGGACCTGACCGTCACCCTGAGCAATGGCGCCAAGGTGGTGATTCCGGCTGGCCAGACCCAGGTCGAGTACAAGGCGGATGCCCAGGGCGATGACGTCTTCAAGGATGGCAGCTCGCTGACCGTCGGCATCACTGATGCAGTCGTTGATGGCAAGACCTTCGAAAATCTGGAACTGGGCGGCAATGCCACCGTACAGATCAGCGATACCGTCAGCGAAGTCGTCGCGACCCTCACCGCCGACAAGACTACCGTCACCGAAGGTGGCCAGATCACCTACACCGTGACGCTGACCAACGCCCAGGGTCTGCCGGTCAACGGCCATAACGGCCTGACCTTCACCCTGTCGGACGGCACCAAGGTCACCATTCCGGCTGGCAGCGCCAGCGGCACCTTCACCATCACTGCCCCTGACGACGTGTTCGTCGGCGGCCAGCCTTCGATCGTCAACAAGATCGAGTCGGTTACCGGTGGTGATAACTTCGAGAAGCTGACCCTCGGCGACAACACGATCACTACGACCGTGACCGACGAGCCAGGCACCGGCACTCCAGGCACCGACAACCAGGGCGACAAGGTCACCGTGACCATCGTCGGCAAAGGCGATGTCACCGAAGACCAGCAGCCAGCCTTCACCGTCAAGGTCAGCCAGAAGCTCGACCACGACCTGACCGTGACCCTGTCGAACGGCGACAAAGTCGTCATTCCAGCCGGTCAGACCGAAGCCGAGTA
>NZ_JAJSRC010000074.1:0-1830 GCF_021283245.1 Pseudomonas sp. NMI760_13
TGCACGCTTAAAAATAATAAAAGCAGACTTGACCTGATAGTTTGGCTGTGAGCAATTATGTGCTTAGTGCATCTAACGCCGCCATAAGTTGCGGCTTTGGAGTTGATTGTTTTGTGGTAGCGTAGCGTTAAACCACAAAACAAGCGACGGAAAAGCCGTCAACTTGATGGCCTTGTTAGCCTTATCAGCGCGACTGTGATGTATAAACGTCAAAAATTGAATGACCAATTTTAACAATCGCATCATTTCGCTCTGCCATTGAAGCCTGTGTTTGAGCTAGATAGATGCTCACAATAATTGGGGCTTGATGCTCACTCCACACAACTGCTGTAATACTCCGAGCACCAAATCCGCCAGCACCTGAGCGATCCGCAATGTTCCATCCCGCCGGCAATACTGAACGTAGTAAATTACCAGTGACTTGATTGTTCACCATCCAAGACTCTAATTTTTTCTGGTTCATTTCAGATAGCGCGGAACCAAATAAAAATTTATTCAAAGTACTGGCTATTGCCTTAGGAGTTGTCGTATCCCTCAAATCACCGAGCTTACCTTCATTTAAATCAGGCTCAATACGGTCTAGACGAGTCTCTTTGTCCCCAATTTGTCTTAAAAAATCAGTAACGCCTTTGGGGCCACCTACAGCACTTAGGATGATATTTGCCGCAGTATTATCACTTGTAGTCATAGTTGCGAAGCACGCATCATCGAGTGTGATTGCCTGCCCTACTTGCTTTTCTATTACAGGGGAATAGGTCACAAGATCTGCTTTCTTAATCTCGACTGTACTATTGGGATTAACTTTTCCTTGCTCAGCATCATATAGTAATTTAGCGCAAGCTATTGTTTTAAAAGTACTTGTTAACGGGAAGCGCTGATTGCCATTGTAATCCCAATATTCTCCATTTTGAGTATCAAGAACGGAAACACCTATACGAGCAGAAAGAGAAACTTCAATTGCCTTAACGTCTTGTTCAACTTGCTGAAACTTTGAACTACTTGCAAAAACCACGGATGGTATTAAAAGCGAAAATGCCAATAAAAACTTCATGTAAGTAACCCCATAATTTTGATTGTCACACATTTTATATAAAAGCATGAGGCTCCATAATATGGCTAACGTTTGACATGAGGGGCGGCCAAGGGCGCCAGCCCTTGGACGTCCCCCTCGATGGAAGGGTTAGGCATCACTGCGTGTTCGCTCGAATGCCTGGCGTGTTTGAACCATGTACACGGCTGGACCATCTGGGGTGGTTACGGTACCTTGCCTCTCAAACCCCGCTTTCTCGTAGCATCGGATCGCTCGCAAGTTGCTCGGCGACGGGTCCGTTTGGATCTTGGTGACCTCGGGATCATTGAACAGCAACTCAACCAGAGCTCGAACCAGCTTGGTTCCCAAGCCTTTGCCCAGTTGTGATGCATTCGCCAGTGACTGGTCTATTCCGCGTACTCCTGGATCGGTTTCTTCTTCCCACCATCCGTCCCCGCTTCCAAGAGCAACGTACGACTGGGCATACCCAATCGGCTCTCCATTCAGCATTGCAATGTATGGAGTGACGGACTCTTGCGCTAAAACGCTTGGCAAGTACTGTTCCTGTACGTCAGCAAGTGTCGGGCGTGCTTCTTCTCCGCCCCACCACTCGACGATATGAGATCGATTTAGCCACTCATAGAGCATCGCAAGGTCATGCTCAGTCATGAGGCGCAGTGTGACGGAATCGTTGCTGTTGGTCACGATGCTGTACTTTGTGATGCCTAACTTTGTTTTAGGGCGACTGCCCTGCTGCGTAACATCGTTGCTGCTCCATAACATCAAACATCGACCCACGG
>NZ_JAJSRC010000075.1:0-1781 GCF_021283245.1 Pseudomonas sp. NMI760_13
TTGTTGCTGATGGTCGGCTGACCACCGACGAATACGTCGTCTGGCGCATTGATGGTGAAGGTGCCGCTGGCGCTGCCGGCCGGGATGGTGACCTTGGTGCCGTCGGTGAGGGTGAAGGTCAGGCCGTTGTGGCCGGTGACCGACAGGCCCTGGGCGTTGGTCAGGGTCACGGTGTAGGTGATCTGGCCGCCCTCGGACACGGTGCTCTTGTCGGCGGACAAGGTGGCCACGACTTCACTGATGGTGTCGGTGATCTGCACGGTGGCATTGCCACCGAGTTCCAGGTTCTCGAAGGTCTTGCCGGTGACTGTGGCGTCGGTGACGCCTACGGTCAGCGAGCTGCCATCCTTGAACACGTCGTCGCCCTGGGCGGCGGCCTTGTACTCGACCTGGGTCTGGCCGGCCGGGATCACCACCTTGGCGCCATTGCTCAGGGTCACGGTCAGGTCCTGGTCGAGCTTCTGGCTGACCTTGACGGTGAACGACGGCTGTTGGGCTTCGTTGACATCGCCATTGCCGACGATGGTGACCGAGACCTTGTCGCCCTGGTTGCCGGTACCTGGGGTACCCGAACCTGGTTCGTCGGTCACCGTGGTGGTCAGCGTGTTGTTGCCGAGAGTCAGCTTCTCGAAGTTGCCGCCACCGGTGACGGACTCGATCTTGTTGACGATGCTCGGCTGGCCGCCGACGAACACGTCGTCCTTGGCGGTGATGGTCACGGTACCGGTGGCGCTGCCCGCCGGGATGGTGACCTTGGTGCCGTCGGTGAGGGTGAAGGTCAGGCCGTTGTGGC
Organism: Pseudomonas sp. NMI760_13; assembly: GCF_021283245.1. Taxonomy (NCBI): domain Bacteria; kingdom Pseudomonadati; phylum Pseudomonadota; class Gammaproteobacteria; order Pseudomonadales; family Pseudomonadaceae; genus Pseudomonas; species Pseudomonas sp. NMI760_13. Next base: position 794 of record NZ_JAJSRC010000075.1, read on the forward strand.
CGGTGACCGACAGGCCCTGGGCGTTGGTCAGGGTCACGGTGTAGGTGAACTGGCCACCCTCGGCAACCGTGGTCTTGTCAGCGGACAGGGTCGCGACCACTTCGCTGATGGTGTCGGTGATCTGCACGGTGGCCGAACCGCCGAGCTCGAGATTCTCGAAGGTCTTGCCGACCACGCTGGCATCGGTGATGCCGACGGTGAGCGGGCCGCCGTCCTTGAACACGTCGTCGCCCTGGACCGGCGCCTTGTACTCGACCTGGGTCTGGCCGGCCGGGATCACCACCTTGGCGCCATTGCTAAGGGTCACGGTCAGGTCCTGATCGAGCTTCTGGCTGACCTTGACGGTGAACGACGGTTGCTGGGCTTCGTTGACATCGCCGTTGCCGACGATAGTGACCGAGACCTTGTCGCCCTGGTTGCCGGTGCCCGGGGTGCCCGAGCCCGGCTCGTCGGTGACCGAGGTCTTCACTTCGTTCTGACCCAGGGTCAGTTTCTCGAAGTTGTCGGCACCGCTGACGCCGGTGATCTTGTTGCTGATGGTGGCCTGGCCGCCGACGAACACGTCGTCCGGCGCGTTGATGATGGCGGTGCCAGTGGCGCTGCCGGCCGGGATGGTGACCTTGGTGCCGTCGGTCAGGGTGAAGGTCAGGCCGTTGTGGCCGGTGACCGACAGGCCCTGGGCGTTGGTCAGGGTCACGGTGTAGGTGATCTGGCCGCCCTCGGAAACGGTGGTCTTGTCGGCGGACAAGGTGGCCACGACTTCACTGATGGTGTCGGTGATCTGCACGGTGGCGTTGCCGCCCAGTTCCAGATTCTCGAAGGTCTTGCCGGTGACCGTGGCATCGGTGATGCCGACGGTCAGCGAGCTGCCGTCCTTGAACACATCATCGCCTTGGGCGGCGGCCTTGTATTCGACCTGGGTCTGGCCAGCCGGAATGATTACCTTGGCACCGTTGCTCAGGGTCACGGTCAGGTCCTGGTCGAGCTT
>NZ_JAJSRC010000076.1:0-1696 GCF_021283245.1 Pseudomonas sp. NMI760_13
CCCGACCAACCGATGATCACCGGGCGCACCTACTGCGGCAACCAGCGGCCGCCCTACGAACTGCCCAAGCACCGCACACGCATGACCATCAAGAGCAAGACCCACAAGGGGCAAGGCTTCAACGAGCTGCGCTTCGAGGATGAACTGGGACAGGAAGAGGTGTTCATCCATGCGCAGCGGGATCAGAACAATGTGGTCAAGCATGATGAGACCACGCAGGTTGGCAATGATCGACGTGAGGAGGTTGGCCATGACGAAGTGCTCGACGTCGCCAACAACCGTCGCGAAACCATCGGCAACGACGACCAGGTGACGATTGGCCATGACGCGCTGCTGGACATCGGCCATAGCCAAACCATCACGATTGCCCAGGACCGCACGGTGCGGGTGGGCAATCATCGCTTTGACAGCACGGCGGCCAACCACAGCGTCAGCGTGGGTGGCCATATGCAGCAGACCATCGAGGGCCACCTTGAACTGAAGGCCGGCCAGGCCATTCGGCAGCACACCCGGTGCTACGAAATCCATGCCTCGCAAAGCATCACCCTCAAAGCGCCAGGCGGCACGCTGCGCATCGACGGCGACGGGATCACGCTCGATGGCGTGGCGCTGATCCTGAAAGCGCCGCTGAGCCAGAACGCCAGCGGTAGCGGCAACGAACTGTCGATCACCAGCCAGGTGTTGCAGGGGCTTGAAGAATGCGTGGAGCACCAGCGATGAAACCTGAATATCTGCTCGACCTGGTGGCACAGGCGCGTAAACCCGACGATTTCCTCTACCTGCTGCTCGACCCGCTTGCCAACTGCGGTCCCGAACATCCCTTGAGCATTGCAGCGCTGACCCGGCAACTGGGAGTAGAGGCAGTCGAATGTGTGATGCGCGACGACCTGGCGCACCTGACAGCGGAGTGTCCGACCCTGGTCGAACTGGCGGCGCCCGGCCAGCCCGCTGACACACTGCTTCAGCTCACTGCCGTCCATGCCCTGTCAGAAGTGGACTTCGACAGGCGCCATGTCTGCGGTTGGCTATTGAGCGAACAGCCATTGCCGGTCATCGCCCGGCACCTCGCGGCCCGTTGCTTGACCATGCCCCCGGTGGCCGGTCCGGCAACGGCTCCCTGGTTCGAGCCTTTGCGCCTGGAGTTGCTGCACGCCACGATGCTCGATATCAGCGATGTGCTATGGCCCTTGAGCGCATGGTTGTACCCAACCGCCTGCGGCACCTTCGCCTGCGTGCAAGGCCGTGCGTTCGCCAGGGATCTGGTCATACCGCACGCCGTCCGCGAACTGCAGTACATGGCCCCTCAAGTCAGGTGCCTGCTGGGTGCCTGGCGTTTGCTGAACCAATCGCCCCCGAGCTACTCGCCCTTGGCGTGGAAGGGCCCCTCGAGCCTTCCGCCCCAGGCGCCCTTCCATGTGTACCAACTGATCGTCGCGGCCTGGGCGCGTGGGCTTGTGGACCTCGATGACGCTTCATGCCTGGTCCTGCACCAGATCATGATCCATCCACGCCTGCTCGAACACCCCACCATCCAGCACGACTTCAACCAAGCCGTAGCGGGCGAGTGCCGCCTGGTCTCGCGCTTCGCCACCTACAGCGACTACGACTGGTCCAAAGTCGTCGCCGCGCTGCCCCAGTCTCGGAGCTATCCATGACCCTCAGCCTCAGTCAATCCATCCTGGACGCACAACGCCAA
>NZ_JAJSRC010000077.1:0-1669 GCF_021283245.1 Pseudomonas sp. NMI760_13
CGGCGTTTTTCAAGGTAGTTGTCGCGTCACCCTTCCAGCTATGCGGCTTGCTTCGTGTGCTGTTGATCCCGATCAGGGTTCAACAGCACCGTACCAATTGGCTCCCAGTTACGAGTGCGTCCTGACCATCGCTCTGGATTCCTGCTTCGAGCTTGTTCATACAGCTCATGGCGCCGGGCAAGGATTTGCCTATCCTGCCCCCGATGCCGCTCTGCCGGTGTGACGAAGCGGATCCGGCTGTGTCGGTGTTCGTGGTTGTACCAACGAATAAAATCACGCACCCAGCATCTTGCAGCATCCAAGGTCTCGAATCCCTTGGTCGGCCATTGCGGGCAGTACTTCAGCGTTCTGAAAAGAGCCTCTGAATACGGATTATCATTGCTGACGCGCGGTCTGCCCCTCGATGGCGTAATGCCCAGCTCATACATCTTGCTCAGCAAAGTGGCTGACTTCATCGGCGTGCCGTTGTCTGAATGCAGTACCAAGGGTTCCCTTAGGCATTGCTCGCTGATCACACTTCTTTGCAACAAAACTGCGGCCTTCGCGCCGTCCTCGTCCTCATGCACTTCCCAGCCAACGCTTTTACGGCTGTAAATATCCTCGATCAGATACAGGTAGTAGTACTTTCCACGCACCGAAGACGGTAAGTACGTGATGTCCCACGACCACACACGATTCGGTGCATGGGCCGCATGCGTTGTCGGCTCGGTATTGCGTCCAGGGCGCTGAGCGCGTCCTCGGTGCTGCCTCTGTCCGGTAGCTCGAAGCACCCGATAGAACGTTGACTCCGAACCTACGTAGATCTGCTTGTCGGCCAACCTCGGTACGATCTGACTGGGCGGCAAGTGAGCATACTCAGCGCTATTGCACAGATTGAGAATCACTTTTCGTTCATGCTCGTTCAGCGCATTGGCCGGGCTCATGCGAACTGTAGTAGTGCGTGCATCCGCTCGCACCTCTTCGGTTTGCGTCCAGCGCTGCAACGTTCTGAGCGTCAATCCAACTTCCCGGCACGCCATCGATTTTCGAGCACCGGCATTGATCGCCTCTGTCAGCCATGCCACTAGCAGTTGCCGTTCCGGCAGAGCAGTCAATTGTCCTCGTCTTCGACTCCCCAGTAATCGTTGAGCTTTTTTCGCAGCACCAGTAACGCAGCTGTTTCAGCCAGCGCCTTGTCTTTGCGGCGCAGTTCGCGCTCAAGTTCTTTGATGCGTTTCTGGTCCTGCCGGGCTTGTTCCCGATCAATCTTGGGTTGTGCTTGTTGAGGCGTCATTCCGCTCAGAAACGCCTGCCGCCACGCGGTAATCTGCTCGGGGTACAAGCCTTTACGACGGCAGTATTCGCCCAGCTCAATTTCGGACAAGCTGGCACACTCGGTAACTGCAGCGAATTTCATTTCCACCGACCAACTCTCGGTCGGGTGTTTGGGGTCGGTTACCACTACGGATCCTTTGGCACTGGCTTGCTTACGCCAGGTGTACAGAGACATTTCAGTAACGCCCTCGCGCCTGGCGACCTCGGCCATCGTCAGATTGAGTGGAGGGAGCAACATCTTGAGCAGTTCGGCTTTGCGCTCAGAGGAATAGTACGGCACAACGGCTCTCTTTCCGCCCCCGAGATCTGGTTTCAGGTAAATCTGGCGAGGCGACAACTATCCTGACACCGGGGG
>NZ_JAJSRC010000078.1:0-1488 GCF_021283245.1 Pseudomonas sp. NMI760_13
GGCGTGCAGGTGCCGCACCGGGCCATCGCGCGCCTGGTGATCAACAACGGCTTTGCCGATTTCAACCGCCAGGACCGGGTGGCCTTCGCCTCCAACCCGGCGTTCGACGCCAGTACCCTGGAGGTCTGGGCGCCACTGCTCAACGGCGGCGCGGTGGTGGTGATCGACCAGGACCAGGTGCTGTCGCGCCAGGGCCTGCGCGAAGTGCTGCTGGAGCAGGGTGTCACCGTGCTGTGGCTGACCGCTGGCCTGTTCCATCAGTTCGCCGGCGATTTGCTGCCGGCGTTCCGAGAGCTTCGCTACCTGATGGTCGGTGGCGATGTGCTGGACCCGGCGGTGATTGCCCGGGTACTGCGCGAGGGCGCGCCGCAACACCTGCTCAATGGCTACGGCCCGACCGAAGCCACCACCTTCAGCACCACCCACGACATCACCGAGGTGGGCGAGGGCAGCATCCCGATTGGCAAGCCGATCGGCAACAGCCGCTGCTATGTGCTCGATGCTCGCCAGCAATTGCTGCCGGTGGGAGCGGTGGGCGAGTTGTATATCGCCGGTGACGGCGTGGCCATGGGGTATCTGGGCCAGCCGGAGCTGACCGCTGAGCGCTTCCTGCCGGATCCGTTCAACGGCGGCACGATGTACCGCAGCGGCGACCTGGTGAGCTGGCAGGCCGACGGCACCCTGCGTTACCTGGGACGCGCCGACCAGCAGGTCAAGCTGCGGGGCTTCCGTATCGAGCTGGGCGAGATCGAGGCACGCCTGGGCGAGTGCCCGGGTGTTCGCGACGCCGCCGTGATCGTGCGCGAGGATGTGCCGGGCGATAAGCGCCTGGTGGCCTATTTCACTGGCCATCAGGCAATCGCTGAACTGCACCAGCAACTGCAAGGCCAACTGCCGGACTACATGTTGCCGTCGGCCTATGTACAACTGGACGCGCTGCCGCTGACTGCCAACGGCAAGCTCGACCGCCGTGCCTTGCCGCAGCCGGGCAGCGACGCGTTGGTCAGCCGTGCCTTCGAGGCGCCGCAAGGTGAAATCGAAACCGCGCTGGCCGCGATCTGGGCCGAGGTGCTCAAGGTCGAACAAATCGGCCGCCATGACCACTTCTTCGAGCTGGGCGGCCACTCGCTGCTGGCGGTGAGCCTGATCGAGCGCATGCGCAAGGCCGGGCTGGATGCCGACGTGCGCGTGCTGTTTGCCCAGCCGACCCTGGCCGCGCTGGCGGCCGCGGTGGGCTCCGGACGTGAAGTGGCAGTGCCCGAGAACCGTGTGCCGCAAGGCGCGACGCAGATCACGCCGGACATGCTCAGCCTGATCGACCTGGACCAGGGCAGCATCGACCGTATCGTCGCCAGCGTGCCGGGTGGCGCGGGCAACGTGCAGGAAATCTACCCGCTGGCGCCCTTGCAGGAAGGCATTCTCTATCACCACCTCAGTGCCGAGCAGGGCGACCCGTACCTTTTGCAGTCACGCCTGGCCTTCGACAGC
>NZ_JAJSRC010000079.1:0-1397 GCF_021283245.1 Pseudomonas sp. NMI760_13
ATAGCTCAGACTCAGCTCGCCCTGTACTACGGCCAATGCTTCGGGCGACTGGGCCTCGACCAGTGCGTGCACGGTCTCCCCTTGCGGATAGCCCACGGCCGTGGCGTTGAAGTCCCCCAGCACCTGGCGCGAAGCCTCGTCATCCAGTATCGGCAAGCCTGCGACCACTTGCCCCGGGCACTGCTGCAGGGCCTGCAGCAATTGGTCCAGGGTATTGACCATCCAGCCGCCGATCTGCGCCGCCGGCAGCCCTTCGGCGGCCAGCACGCTCAGGCTGAAACCCTCGCCCAGGTCGTCGACGCTCAGGGTCAGCGGGTAATTGCTGCGCTCCTCGCCACCGAGCAGCCGCACGCCCTGCCAGATGCCCTCACCGTCGCGAGCGACGCCCTCGGTACTGTGGCGGTAGTTGAGCAAGGCACTGAACAATGGCGCCGAAGCGGCCACGCCGCTGCAACGCTGGGCCAGCGCCAGGGGCGCGTGCTCGTGACCGAGCAGGGCCGACAGCCGCTGGTGGGTGAGGCGCAGCGCCTGGTCCACCGGCAGCGCGATATCCACCCGCAATGGCAGGGTGTTGATAAACATGCCCAGCGCCCGGTCGGCGCCCTCGCCCGCTTGCAGGCGGCCCATCAGCACGGTGCCAAACACCACGTCGCGACGCCCCGCCAGCACGCCCACCACACGGGCCCAGGCCAGGTGCACCAGGCTGGCGGCGCTGACGCCGCGCTGCCGCGCCTGCTCGCGCAGGCCATGGGCCAGGGTGGCCTGCAACATCAGGGCAGCATGTTCGACGCGCCCGCCATCGCCCTGCACATCGGCCAGGCCATACGGCAGGGTCGGCTCGTCGATATCACCCAGTTGCGCGCGGAAGAACGCCTCGTGGCCAGCCTGATCGTCGCCCAGGCAGACCTGGGCAACATAATTGCGATACGGCACCGCCGCAGGCAGCGTGACACCACGCCCGTCCAGCAGCGCCTGCATCTCCTCGCCGACCACGGCCATGGCGGCGTGGTCGAGGGTCAGGTGGTGGAACTGCAACAGGGCTACCCACTCGCCCTGGCGCGGATCCTCGGCATAGACCAGGCGCAGCAAGGGCGCCCGGGTCAGGTCCAGGCGTTGCTGGCGGGCATCGAAACGGGCCTGCAGTTGCTCGATTACTGCCTTTTCGCCCAGCCCGGTGACTTCGCTGACCGCTAGGCGGGCCTCGCGCCAGACCACCTGCACTGGCTCGCCCAACCCCTCCCAGACCACCGAGGTGCGCAGGATGTCGTGGCGGTCGATGACCTGTTGCAAGGCCGCAGCCCAGGCCCGCAAACGCTCGATGCTGTCGAAGGCCAGGCGTGACTGCAAAAGGTACGGGTCGCCCTGCTCGGCACTGAGGTGGTGATAGAGAATGCCTT
>NZ_JAJSRC010000007.1:0-265870 GCF_021283245.1 Pseudomonas sp. NMI760_13
CTTTCGCGGGGCAAGCCCGCTCCTACAGGGTTATATATAACGGCGACTATTGCGTGGGAGCGGGCTTGCCCCGCGATACAGTCGAGAGATCAATTAATTTCCAACTAGCGACAGCTGCGCCAGTCCAGGCGCCGCTCGTAACTTCGCGACTTCAGGAGGCCGAACGCAGGACTTGCGGAGGGAGGTGACGGGCATGGATGCCCGTCAAGCGCTGGGGCCCAGGATGGGCCCTGCAGCGCGGTCCTCCCGGGAGCAAGGCCGGAGTGAGGGAACCCGGAGCGAAGCGTAGGGCCGGATGAATGGAGCGAGGATTTTTTGGTGACTTTTTGATCCTTCAAAAAGTTACCCGCCGTAAGGGCGGAAAGGTGAATAAGCGTCGACATCGCAAATGAATGCGCATACATCTATCAAAACAATCAACAATCAACAATCAACGCCAACACATAAACCGCACCAACAAAACCTCACCCAGAAACCACCGGCTCACACCGCACTTCAGTCTTCACCGAATTGGCAATAAAACACTCTTCATGCGCCAGATGATGCAACCGCTCCAGTTGCTTAAAGTCAGGCCTCCGCTCCCCGGAAAATTCAACCAAAGGCCGCAAGGTGACCACGGTCATGGCCATCCGCCCAGCCCCATCAAGCGCCATTTCCCCCAGGGCATCATCAACATACCGCTCGACACAAAACCGCTGCTTGGCCGCCAACGACAGGAACCACAGCATATGGCAACTCGACAACGCCGCGACGAACGCCTCCTCCGGGTCCACCGCCGAGGCATCCGACATCGGCAAGGGCACCACATGGGGCGAGGACGAGCCCGGCACCTCCACCCCACCATCAAAACGCCACAAATGCCGCCTGCTGTAGCGGTTACCGAGAAAATCCTGCCCGTCACGATTCCAGGTCACTTGTGCGGTGTACTGCGCCATCCGATACCTCCTTGATCAAATAAACACATTGTTCAGCGCTTGCGCGCACAGATGCCAAAGGCCATGTCGCCTATATAGACGCCCCGGGACTGAAGCCGCTCGGCCTCCAGCCGCGCGTGCAGCGTATCGATCCCGACCTGCCTGGCCGTAGCCACGCCATGGCTGATGATCCGCGGCAGGCAGGCACGAATGATATCGGCCAGGGGATAGGCGCTGTCGGGCGTCTGCACCAGGCCTTCGGCCCGCAGGTCCTCGACCGCCAGCCCCGCCTCGCTGAACAGTCGATGCAGGTTGAAACCGATATGCAGATCAGCCCCCTCATGGGCCAGCATGCGTTGCAGCCACTGCTGGGCCTTGCGATGCAACGCAAAGGGTTCCAGGCTGGCCGGGGTCAGGCTGCTGTCGTGTTCCTGAAAGACCATCAGCCCACCTGGCAACAGATGCCGGGCCAGCAGACGCAAAGCCTTGACCGGCTCCGCCTGGTACATCAGCACCCGCCGCCCGACGATGGCATCGAACAACCCCAGGGACTCGGGCAGTGCCTGCAGGTCAGCCTGGACGAACTCAGGTATCGCCGCGCCCTTGGGTGTCTCACGAGAACGTGCAAGCTCCAGGGCATCAGCCGCCTGGTCAACGCCAACCACCGCGCCATCGCCGTCCACCAGGCGAGCCAGCAGCCAGCTCACATCACCACTGCCACACCCGACGTCAAGCACGCGCATGCCCGGGCCGATACCGGCCTCGACCAGCAGGCGCGTGGTGAAATCCGCTTTCGCAAGTGCCATGCCATGCTCCTTCGCAGGTGCGCCAGTGTGCAGAGCAAAGCCCCCCGGACACAAGACTGGCCTATGCTGGTGTGGTGTTTCACAAATAACGACCATAACTCGCGACACTTTTTGCGCTCATGCGGCGTTGTCGCTACTCGCCGTAGCTGGGCTACGACTCGTCGCGACGACTTGCCTGAGCGCAAAAATCGCTCGCGATTTATTGGTCGTATTTGCAAACCATCACACCAGAACCACCCGCCCTTATCGGACCCGAGCATGCCCACCACCGATCCCCTGCTGGACAGCTGGCAGCACAACGCCCAGGCCTGGATCGAAGCCGTACGCTCCGGCACCATCGCCTCCCGCCGCGAGGTCACCGACCAGGCGATACTGTTGGCCGTGCTGGGCCGTCAGCCTGCGCGGGTGCTCGACCTGGGTTGCGGCGAGGGCTGGTTGCTGCGTGCCCTGGCGGCACGGGGCATCGACACGGTCGGCGTGGATGGCGATGCGACGCTGGTCGCCGCCGCGCACTCGGCGGGCTCGCCCCAAGTACACCTGGCCAGCTACCAGCAGCTGGCCGAAGGTGCGGTGGACATCGGCCATGGCTATGACCTGGTGTGCGCCAACTTCGCCCTGCTGCAACAGGACATCATCCCCCTGCTCTGCGCCATGCGGACCTTGCTGCTGCCCGACGGCACGCTGCTGATCCAGACCCTGCACCCGTGGACGGCGGCTGCCGGCCACTACCAGGACGGCTGGCGCGAGGAATCGTTTGCCGGATTCACCGGTGACTGGCGCCCCATGCCCTGGTACTTCCGCACCCTGGGCAGTTGGCTGAAGGCGCTGGAGCTGGCCGGGTTCGGCCTGCTGGAGTTACAGGAGCCGCAACATCCGCAGAGCCAGGTACCACAATCCCTGCTGCTGGCGGCACAGAGGCTGGACTGACGCCCCTGCGGCCACTCGTCGCAGCCTTTTCCTACTTGGCAAATCCTGCACAGGCCTTAAAATCCCGCCTCCTTTTCGCCCGTCGCCCCAGCCGGTGGCAACCGCCCGCAAAGACAGCGTCCGTGCCTCATCACATCGCGCATGTGCCACAGGCTCAACCGCCCCCGCCCGACCTGCCTGCATCAGGTCCGCGGTTGAATCTTGCCAAGGTCGCAGCCCGCCCAGGCCGTACTGCACGCCGCCACGACCCGGCCCGTGCAGCCGAAAAGGTGCATCTGAGCTCTTTTCAACCTTGAGGTAACTATGTCTGTGCGTTTGCTGGCGATGGCGCTGGCACCCCTGCTCGGCCTGTTCATCATTGCCCTGGGCAATGGCGTGCTGTCTTCCCTGACCACCCTGCGCCTGGGCGCCGCCGGCGAATCGGCGACCACCATCGGCGTGGTGTCCTCGGCCTACTTCATCGGCCTGACCCTGGGGGCGATCTTCAACGACCGCCTGATCCTGCGCATCGGCCATATCCGCGCCTACAGCAGCTTCGCCGCGCTGATCGGCGCGACCATCCTGCTGCAGGGCCTGTTCTACGACACCACCTGGTGGTTCGCCCTGCGCCTGATCAACGGCTGGGCCGCGGTCGGGGTGTTCCTGGTGATCGAGAGCTGGCTGCTGCTGGCCGGCGACGCCAAGATCCGCGGACGCCTGCTGGCGCTGTACATGATTGCCTTCTACGGCGCCGGGGTGATCGCCCAGGCCGGCCTGGGCGAGGTTACCGGCTGGGGCGACACCGCGCCGTTCATGGTCGCCGGCATGCTCGCCACGCTGTCGGTGCTGCCGATCGTGATCCTGCCACGGGTGTCGCCGCTGCTGGATCAGGTCGAGCCGCTCAAGCCACGGCAGTTGCTGGGCGTGGCACCGACCGGGCTGGTCGGCTGCTTCGGCTCGGGGGTCGCCATCGCCGGCATCTACGCCCTGCTGCCGCTGTACCTGCAGCGCATCGGCCTGGATGTGGGCAAGGTCGGCGACATGATGGCCTGGGTCATTCTTGGCGCCATGCTGCTGCAGTACCCGGTCGGGCGCTGGTCGGACCGCAAGGACCGCCAGGACGTGCTGATCGCCCTGGCCGCCCTGTGCACCGTGCTGTCGGTGCTGATCGTGCTGCTGCCGGCCGACACCGTGCTGCTGCCGGCGCTGCTGTTCCTGCTCGGCGGCGGCGTGTTCGCCCTGTATCCGGTGGCCGTCAGCAGCGCCGCCGACCGCGCCCCGGCCGATGCGCTGGTGCCGATGATCCAGGGGCTGCTGCTGATCAACTCGTTGGGCTCGGCCATGGCGCCGCTGGCCATTTCGCCGATGATGACCGCTTACGGCGAGGCTGGACTGTTCTGGGCCTTCGCGGTGATCAACCTGGCCATGGTCGGCTTCTTCCTCTGGCGTCGTGGCAAGCGCCCGGCACCGGAGCACCCGGCGCCGTTCGCGCCGACCGCGACCTTCTCGCCGACCGGCGCGGAACTGCGGGTGACCGAGGACCTGATGCACGCGGCCCAGGAGCACCCGACGCTGGAGGCAATGGACGCCACGCACGGCCAGCAGTCGCCGCGTCCCGACGCCCACTGAAAGCCCGCGCCAAGAACCGCCCGTCGCTTGACGGGCACCTTGGCGCCACCGTGGCAGCCCAACGATGACAGGTCATTCGACAGGAGATTCATCATGGTCAATCCACGCCCCCTCGCATTGATGCTGGCGCTGCTGCTCGGTGGCGGCGCCACCCTCAGCCTCGCCGCGACCGACATGAACGATGGCAACGGTCACAGCGGACAGGCCACGGACCAAGGCAAGACCGCCGGTGAAGACGGCAGCATCAACAACCCCGGTGGCAGCAAGGACAACGACAGCAGTGACACCGGCAGCGATTCCGATGCTGCCGACGGCGCTGCCGGAGGCTCCAACAGCACCGGTGAAGCCACAGGCTCCGGGGCCGGGGCGTCAGGTGGCAGTGCCGAGGATCAGGACAGCCGTTGACAAGGTGATGATAATTGGCGTCCGACTTGGATTTGCCGGGGCTGCTTTGCAGCCCTTTCGCGGCACAAGGCCGCTCCTACAGGCGACCGCATGATCCTGTAGGAGCGGCCTTGTGCCGCGAAAGGGTCGCAAAGCGACCCCAGCAATCCTGAGTTGGAGCGGTCATATGCAAAAATTGCAAAAACCTTGAAAGGACTTGCCCCGCGATATGCGTCAACGCCAGTAGCGAGGCTCATCCACCACCCGCTGGTGCTCGGCAAACAGCAACGGCAACTGCTCCTTGAGAAAGTCCAGCCAGGTACGCACCTTGGCATCCAGGTAATGCCGCGACGGATAGATCGCATAGATCTCGCGCTGGCGCAGCCGGTGCGGCGCCAGCAGCCGGCACAGGCGCCCCTCCTCCATGGCCTGGCTCGCCGAGTAGTACGGCAGCAGCCCCACGCCCATGCCCAGTTCGGTGGCCTTGAGCATGGCGTCGGCGACGTTGGTGAGGAAGGTGTCCTGGGGCACGATCACACAGTTGTCGGGATGGCCCTCGAACGACCAGTCCTCCTCGAACAGCGGGTCGACCGTGCGCAGGCAGACGTGGTCGTGCAAATCCTCAGGCCGCTCGGGCACGCCGTGGCGGGCCAGGTACTCCGGGGAGGCACAGAGGATGCTGTGGATGCTGCCCAGCGGGATGGCGATCAGTTGCGAGTCCGGCAGGCCCTGGCCGATGGTGATCACCACATCGTGCCCCTCGGCCAGCGGGTCGGGGTTGCGCTGCGACAGGGTCAGTTCCATCACCACTTCCGGGCAGGTGGCGTTGTAGCGTGCCACCAGCGGCATCATCAGCAACCCCAGGCCATGGGTGCAATGGAAACGCAGGTGGCCGCGAGGCGTGAGGTGGGCGCCACGGGCCTCGTCCACCGCCTCCTCGGTGAGCAGCATGATCTGCCGGGTGCGCTCGAGAAACCGCTCCCCCGCCTCGCTCATGCGCAGGCGCCGGGTGGTGCGGTGCAGCAGGCGGGTCTGCAACTGGTTCTCCAGCTCCGCGACGATCCGCGACACCTGCGCCGCAGAGATATCCAGGGCCTGGGCCGCCGCGGCGAAGCTGCCGCACTCCACTACCCGGGCGAAGGTTCGCATCGCATGCAGCATGTCCATGGGCAGGCAGCCTCATTCATACATGAAAGGCAGCAATCTATCACGTGATAGCCCATTTATTGTGAAACACAAATGAATGGATCATTAGCTATCCGCAATAAATGAGGAGCCTGTCATGAAACGTTCGATCGCCCTGCTTGCCCTGAGCGCCACCCTCGCCTCGTTTGGCGCACTGGCCGACACCACTGCCAGCACCTACGAATACGGCATGCCGCTGGACATCGCCAAGGTCATCTCGATCACCCCGGCCAGCAATGACGCCGACTGCCAGGTGGGCACCGCGCACATGGTCTACGTCGACCACCAGGGCCAGACCCGCGAAGTCGACTATCGCCAGATGGGCAACTGCTCGCAGCTGTAAGCCCTGGGAAAAATACCAGCCATCTTGCTGAAAGTGCATTTGCCCGCCCGCGACACCGCCGCATGATCTGCCGGGACAACAACAAGAACGTCCCGGACCATGAATACGATAGAAACCTCCACGGCCACGTCCGTGCGCGCCTGCGACGCCACCCATGCCCGCATCACCTGGCGGCTGATGCCGCTGCTGCTGGTGTGCTACCTGTTCGCCCATCTGGATCGCATCAACATCGGCTTCGCCAAGATGCAGATGAGCGCCGACCTGGGCTTTTCCGACACGGTCTACGGCCTGGGCGCCGGCCTGTTCTTCATCGCCTACGCGCTGTTCGGCGTGCCCAGCAACCTGGCGCTGGAGCGGATCGGGCCGCGCCGCTGGATCGCCACCCTGATGGTGGTCTGGGGCCTGTTGTCCACCGGCATGATGTGGGTGCAGGACGCCGCCGGTTTCTATGCCCTGCGGTTTCTTTTGGGGGTGGCTGAAGCGGGTTTCTTCCCCGGCATCCTCGTGGTGCTCAACCGCTGGTACCCGGCCCGGCGCCGCGCCCAGGTCACCGCGCTGTTCGCCATTGCCGTGCCCTTGGCCGGCGTGGTCGGCGGGCCGTTGTCCGGCGGCATTCTCCAGGCCTTCCACGACCAGGGCGGCCTGCGCGGTTGGCAATGGATGTTCCTGATCGAGGGCCTGCCAGTGGTGCTGCTCGGACTGGTGGTGCTCAAGTGCCTGCCGGACAGCTTCGAGCAGGTCGCCTGGCTCGACGCCGGGCAGAAGCGGGCGCTGCGCGAGGAGATGGCCGGCGAGGAGCGGCACAAGCCGATCAGCTCGCTGCGCGGCCTGCTCGGCGACCCGCAGGTCTGGCTGCTGGTGGCGGTGTATTGCGCGGTGATGCTGGCGGTCAACACCCTGGCTTTCTGGATGCCCAGTCTGATCCACGGCGCCGGTATCGGCAGCGATGGCCAGGTCGGCCTGCTCAGCGCCATCCCCTATCTGGCCGGATGCCTGTTCATGCTCGGTTGCGGGCGCTCCTCGGATCGCCAGCGCGAACGCCGCTGGCACCTGTGCGTGCCGCTGCTGATGGCCGCCGCCGGCATCGCCCTGGCCGGGTCGGCGCCGGGCAATGCCTTGCTGGTAATGACCGGGCTGGTGATCGCCGGCATGGGCGCCAGCGCCGCGCTGCCGATGTTCTGGCAACTGCCGCCGGCGTTCCTGGCAAGTGACACCCAGGCCGCCGGTATCGCCATGATCAGCTCGTTCGGCAGCATTGCCTCGTTCGCCGCGCCCTACCTGATCGGCTGGATGCGCGACAGCACCGCCAACCCTGGCCTGGCCCTGCAGGTGCTGGCCGTGGCCATCGTCTTCGGTGGCATGTTGGTGCTGAAGGTGCCGGCCAGCGTGGTCAACCCGAAATGAATGGGCTCAGGCCTGATGCCAGTCAGTAAAGCCAATTGGGGTCGCTCCGCGCCCCTTCGCGGGTAAAGCCGCTCCCACAAGTACAGCGCTCTATTCAGCGTTTGCGCGATCCTGTGGGAGCGGGTTTACCCGCGAAGGGTTGCAAAGCAGCCCCAATAACTACGATGAAGCACTAACTGACTGGCATTAGGCTCAGGCCAGCAATTCGCGGATCCAGCCGGCCTGGCGGGTGATGTCGCGCACCTTGTCCTCGGGCACTGGCTGGCGTGCCCGGGCGAAGTTGTCCAGGCTCTGCTGCTTCTGGCGCAGCATGCGCTGCCACTTGAACAGGAAAGCCGGGCTGCGTGCCTGCATCAGCAGCGGGCCGAAGTACAGCTGCTCGGCCGTATAGGCGACCGCCTCGGCACGTTCGGCGACGATGATTTCGTAGTCGAAGCGGTTTTCCCGCAGCACTTCCTCGCCGACGATCCGGTAGCCGTTGTCCATCAGCCACTGGCGCAACGCCGGCTCGCCGCCGTTGGGTTGCAGGACCAGGCGCTCGTGCCCGCCCAGATGCTGCTTGCCAGCCTCGAGAATGTCGCGAATGGTCTCGCCGCCCATGCCGCAGATACTGATCGCGGTGACGCCATCGCCCGGCTCGATCGCCGCAAGGCCACTCGCATGACGCACGGTGATGCGATCCTCCAGGCCGTTCTCGCGCACCGTGCGCCGTGCGGCCTCGTAGGGCGTGAGCGCCACCTCGCCGGCCACCGCTGCGGCAATCGCACCGCGGCGCACCAGCGCCACTGGCAGGTAGCCATGGTCCGAGCCGATATCGGCCAACCGCGCCCCGGTCGGCACATGGGCGGCCACGCGCTCCAGACGCATGGACAATGTGTGTTCGTTCAACGCAAGCCTCTTCTGACAACCTAGGCCCGGCGCCTGTGGCCGGGTCGGGGCGCGATTCTGACCGCCCGCGCCGCGCATTTCAAATGCCCGCGACCGGCCGCCACGCCTCGACCTGCTTGACCCGCTCGCGTAGGCTTGGCGGTTTCCTTCCGTTGCAAGGCGAAACCCCATGGCTAACAGCGACATCATCTACACCCCCGACCCGGACGCCGACTCGATCTCCTCGGACGTTGCCGAGTACAACGGCGTCCTGGTCAGCACCCAGATCCCCGTGCAGGCCGACGGCAGCCTCGAACTGGGCGACATCACCACCCAATGCGAATGTACCTTGCAGGCGCTCAAGGTCGCCCTGGAACGGGCCGGCAGTTCGATGGACCGGGTGCTGCACCTGACCATCTACCTGACCGACATGGCCGACCGGGCGGCGTTCAACGAGGTGTACCAGCGGTTCTTCAAAAAGCCGTGGCCAGTGCGCGCGGCGGTGGGCGTGGCTTCGCTGGCGGTCGAGGGGATGCGTGTGGAAGTGACGGCGATGGCGGCAAAAGGCTGATTGGTCGCTCAAGGGCCGCACCTATAATGCGGCCCTTTTAGGATTCACTACCCGGTATGTTCTGGAAACTTCCGTATGACGTCTGCTCACTCATACTGCGCACTAGTGTATTGGTTTGAGTTGCTACCCACTCAGCTGCACGTTGCGAGGCTTGTTCAGTGCGAGATACTGTAACGACCTCCACTAGACTGTCATCCATACCTTCGAAGCTCCTCATTAAGAACTCCAACTTCTTGTCAATTTCAGCGCCATTATTACCGATTATTCGGTCGTGTGCTTTGGAACCAATAGTCAAAACTGTCACTGCACCTCCCGCAGCAACATCAGTGTACTTCGCCCCAGACCAACTAGCCGGCACAGTGTAGAAATATGCAGCCGCCGCCACGCCTCCAATCGCCGCCATACTGCTTGATACGGCGCCCTTAATGCGGTCACTTTTTTCCCAAGGAAGGACTTTTGGCCCTGCCGGAACTCCATTTTCCGTTAATATCCTCTGAAGCGCCTCGACCCTACTTAACTTTGATGCCATTTCAATATGATTAAAGAACTTCTCTGCCCCCCATCCACCTAAGGCCACGGCTGAAATCGCAAAGCCCAACCGGGTCTCATCCTTACCGTTTTGATCATAAAAATTTACAGGATCCCCATGGCAATAGGCATAGGCATTAATACCTCCCATACCAAAAGGACTCAACCGATCAGGTGAGTTGAACCGCATCACGAACGGGCTGAAGGTCCGATGCCCATTCCCCAAATGATAATGACCCGTCAACTGATCACGAGCCTGGCCGCAATAAGCCAACACGGCTCCCCGCTTGTCGGAATGTCCTCCATAGGGCGTATAGGCCCTGGCCGGACCGGAGCCACCCAATACCGATCGCTGCTGATCGACCATGGCCAACGAACATGTGGATGTCATGGCAATACCTTTTGCCAGGAAATGGTGGCCATGAGGCTATCACCGTTACCTGGCCCGCAAAACTGGCAAAAATGTCAGTCGCCACCTCTTCTCCAAGGGTTAACAAGCTCCTGACCGTCGTTCCGGGCAAGTTCATCGGTTATGGGATGCCCCCGCCCCGATTCACCGCTACAATGCCCGCCTTACCGTGACAGCCCGAACCTATAACGACATGTCCCTTCCAAAGCACCACCTGGAACTGCTCAGCCCTGCCCGTGACGTGAGCATCGCCCGCGAGGCGATCCTGCATGGCGCCGACGCCATCTACATCGGCGGCCCGAGCTTCGGCGCGCGCCACAACGCCTGCAACGAAGTCAGCGATATCGCCGAACTGGTAGAGTTCGCCCGGCACTATCATGCCCGCGTCTTCACCACCATCAACACCATCCTCCACGACAACGAGCTGGAGCCTGCCCGCAAGCTGATCCACCAGCTGTACGACGCCGGTGTCGATGCGCTGATCGTGCAGGATCTGGGGGTGATGGAACTGGATATCCCGCCGATCGAGTTGCACGCCAGCACCCAGACCGACATCCGTACCCTGGAGCGGGCCAAGTTCCTTGACCAGGCCGGGTTCTCCCAGCTGGTGCTGGCCCGCGAGCTGAACCTGCAGCAGATCCGCAGCATTGCCGCCGAGACCGACGCGGCCATCGAGTTCTTCATCCATGGTGCGCTGTGCGTGGCCTTCTCCGGCCAGTGCAACATCTCCCACGCCCAGACCGGTCGCAGCGCCAACCGTGGCGACTGCTCCCAGGCCTGCCGCCTGCCCTACACCCTCAAGGACGACCAGGGCCGCGTGGTGGCCTTCGAGAAGCACCTGCTGTCGATGAAGGACAACAACCAGACCGCCAACCTGCGCGACCTGGTCGATGCCGGCGTGCGCTCGTTCAAGATCGAGGGTCGCTACAAGGACGTGGGCTATGTGAAGAACATCACCGCCCACTACCGCAAGGAACTCGACGCCATCCTCGAGGACCGTCCTGAACTGGCCCGCGCCTCGAGCGGGCGTACCGAGCACTTCTTCGTGCCGGACCCGGACAAGACCTTCCACCGTGGCAGCACCGACTACTTCGTCAGTGATCGCAAGATCGACATCGGCGCCTTTGACTCGCCGACCTTCACCGGCCTGCCGGTGGGCGTGGTGGAGAAAGTCGGCAAACGCGACCTGCTGGTGGCCACCGATGTCCCGCTGACCAACGGCGACGGCCTCAACGTGCTGGTCAAGCGCGAGGTCGTGGGTTTCCGCGCCAACATCGCCGAGCTGAAAAGCGAATCCGAGGAAGACGGCCAGAAACGCTACCGCTACCGCGTCGAGCCCAACGAGATGCCCGAGGGCCTGTACAAGCTGCGCCCCAACCACCCGCTGTCGCGCAACCTCGACCACAACTGGCAGCAGGCGCTGCAGCGCACCTCCGCCGAGCGTCGGGTCGGTGTCGAGTGGCATGCGGTACTGCGCGAACAGCGCCTGATGCTCACCCTCAGCAGTGAAGAGGGTGTCAGTGTGCAAGTGGCCCTCGACGGGCCGTTCGGTGCCGCCAACAAGCCACAGCAGGCCCTGGACCAACTGCACGACCTGCTTGGTCAGCTGGGGACCACGATGTACCACGCCACGGCCATCGAGCTCGATGCACCACAGGCTTACTTCATCCCCAACTCGCAGCTCAAGGCCCTGCGCCGCGAAGCCATCGAGGCGCTGACCGCAGCACGGATCCAGGCGCACCCACGGGGCGGACGCAAGGCCGAGACCACGCCACCGCCGGTGTACCCCGAGTCGCACCTGTCGTTCCTGGCCAACGTCTACAACCAGAAGGCCCGCGACTTCTACCACCGCCACGGCGTGCAGCTGATCGACGCCGCCTACGAGGCCCATGAGGAGCACGGCGAAGTGCCGGTGATGATCACCAAGCACTGCCTGCGCTTCTCCTTCAACCTGTGCCCCAAGCAGGCCAAGGGCGTAACCGGCGTGCGCACCAAGGTGGCGCCGATGCAGCTGATCCAGGGCGATGAAGTGCTGACCCTGAAGTTCGACTGCAAGCCTTGCGAGATGCACGTGATCGGCAAGATGAAGAGCCACATCATCGACCTGCCGACCCCGGGCAGCGCGGTGGCCCAGGTAGTCGGGCACATCAGCCCGGAAGACCTGCTCAAGACCATCCCGCGCGCGCCGCACTGAAAGACGACCCGCCGTCGCTGCGCAGGATTTCACCGGCGGCGGGTCTAGACTGAACAGGGGGCTGCCACACGTGGAGGTGTGAGATGAGCCAGTTCAAGCGATTGTTGGTCATGCTCGGCCCGCAGATGCGCCATACGCCTGCCCTGCAGCGCGCCGCGGCGCTGGCCGAATCCAGCGGGGCCCTGCTGGACCTCAATGTCTTCGTCGACGATGTCGACACTTTCGGCCTGATGAGCGACAGCCGCGAGCGCGAACGCCTGCTCGAGGACAACCGCCAGTGGCTGGCCGACGAGGCCGAGCGACTGCGCAACGCCGGCCTGGATGTCTCCACCGAACTGCTGCTGACCCGCGATCCATTGAGCAGCGTGCTGGAGCAGATCGAGCGCCTGGGCTGCGACCTGCTGGTCAAGGACGTGCAGCACGAACCCATCCTCAAGCGCCTGCTGGTCACGCCGCTGGACTGGCAACTGCTCAAGGACAGCCCGGTGGCGGTGCACCTGGTCAGCGACATCCGCCTGCCCCTGCCCCGACAGATCGCCGCAGCGGTCGACCTCAACAGCCATGGCAGCGGCGAGCATCTGGACGACCAGGTGATCCGCAGCGCCCACGCCCTGGCCCTGCAGTGCAATGCCGAGCTGCACCTGTTGCACGTGTGTGATGCGACCAGGACCCATATCGCCGACTTCGGCGCCGGCACCGTGACCATGCCCGGGTTCGACACCAGCGTGCGCACGGCCCAGCGCACGGCATTCAACCGCTTGGGCGACCACTACCAGATTGACCTGGAGCGTCGTCACTTCCTCGAAGGCCCGGCGGTCAAGGCGATCACCCAGTACATCGCCGCCCACCGGGTGGATGTGATCGTCATGGGCAACCACCGGCACGATGCCTTGCAGGCGTTTCTCGGCGGCACCACGGCGCATGTGCTGGAGCACCCGCTGTGCAATGTGCTGGCGATCAAGGCGGTGCGTTGAGGCAGCATCGCGGGGCAAGCCCGCTCCCACGCTGCGGGAGCGGGTTTGTTCGGTTCAGAACCCTTTGCTATAGAACAGCGAGTACGACTCGATCCCATCGTTAGGCTGCTTCAGCCCAGCGTTGGAATAGTGCATCGCACGGATGCCAACCTTCTGCTCCGCCGGCAGTTTCAGGCCAAAACCGATCCGGTCCTCGAAGTTCACCGACGAGCCCAGGCGCTGGTCGCCCACGTCGGTCTTGGAGAATGCCGCCAGGCCGATACCGGCCTCGATGAACGGGGTGTAAGTGAAACCACTGAACTCATAGACGAACACCGGGCTGAACGACAGCGAGTGAGCGCCGCTGGCCTCGCCGCCTTCCCAGTAGGTGTAGGCCGCGTCCCAGTAACCGGTCAGGTGGCCGGTGCTGCTTTCCAGCCATTTCTTGTCCCAGTCGAACGACATCCCGATACGGTAGGTCATGTCGCCCTGGCCAGTGGCGCCGACGGCACCGGACACCTGGGCGGCCTGGGCCAGGTTGGCGCCGGCGAATGCCAGCACAGCGGCAGCCAACGTAGTGGCGAGACGGGTCTTCATCAAATGACTTCTCCTGATGGTCTTCACGGGCAGGCGCGCGACCTGGCGCGTGCCTGCGGGCAAGTGGGGGCTGCGCCCCTCGTTGTGCACCAGCGCCCCGGCACATCCAACCGGGTTACAAGTGGTAATACTTCCTCGATTATTGTCCGAATGCTCTGAAAGTGAAAAGTGATTTGCCACTATTGGCTAAGGACACTGCGTTCCATTCAAGGGTTCATTCGTCTTGGTGTTCGCCGCGAAGGCTCCTGCGCCTATGAGATCGAGCGCCGCCCGCGCGGCGCATCGCGGCACAAGGCCGCTCCTACATCTGTTTCGGGCCAGTGAGTCCTGTAAGGGTACCGCTGCCCGCTTTGGCGCATGTCTTGAGCCATGTGGAGCGGCGGTAGCGACCACGCTGAAACCGCGTCGTACCAACAGAGCGGACCAGGTAATGGCACAGGAGAAATGGGCCCGAAACAAATGTGGGAGCAACTGTCTTGCTCAATTTTTAGAATCTGGCGCGATCCCTGTGGGAGCGGGTTTACCCGCGAAGCAGGCGACGCGGTGCCTGGCACCGGCTGCGCCGGTGTTCGCGGCTGAAGCCGCTCCCACAGCGACCGCGCGGCCCTCAAGCCACGCGCTATGCCTGTGTGAGCGGCCTTGTGCCGCGCGGGCGGCGCTCGATCTCACAGGCGCTGCCAGCCTGACGGCGGACACGTGGTAGCCCTCAATCGGTCTATCGCCTGGCGCCCAAAAGACCTTGAAAGGGCTGGCCCTCAGCGCCAGTTCAGATCAACCCGCGCCGGCGCCTTGCCATCCACCGTCACCTGCTGTTGCACGGTACGGCCATCGGCATTGCCGATCACCCGGTAGTGCCCCGCAGGCAACTGCACGAAGATCAGCGGCCCGACGTCCTGCAGCGCCAGCACCGATTGCCCCTGGGCCGACTGGATATCCAGCGCGGCACCGCTCTGGAACTTGCCGTCCGGGCCGGTCGAGAGGGTGATGTGCAAGTCATAGCCGGGCGTGCGGCGCAGGGCATTGGCCTCGTCCTGGCCGATGCCGCCCTGCAGGTAACGGATGCCGTTCTGTTCCTGGGGCTGCAGCTGCACGCCTTGCGAATCGATGGGCGCGTTCAGGTCGGCGGCCGCCGCCAATGTCCAGGGCATGGCCAAGGCCAGCAACAGCGCCGCGCACAGGCCGTAATGATGGGTACACATGGTGCATTCCTCCCGCTTGGGGGATGGTCTACACAATTTGGAGGATTTTCCGAGGCTGGGGTTCGCATCCCGGCGCACCGTTAGTCCGTCAGGGCGTAGGCAGCTCTCGACGCTCTTCCAGCAGCTTGATGAACATGCTCAGGCTGCGCGACACCGTGCCCCGCCGCCACACCAGCCAGGTCTTCAGGTAGCGGAAGTCCTCGGCCATCGGCCAGGCACTGACCGTGCTGCACCCCGGCATGTTGTCGAGCATGCTGCGCGGCATCATCGCCAGGCCCGCGCCGGCACTGACGCAGGCCAGCATGCCGTGGTACGACTCCATCTCGTGAATCTTGCCCGGCACCGCCTGGTCATGGACGAACCAGCTCTCGAAATGGTGGCGGTACGAGCAGTTGGCACGAAACGCGTAGATGCTCGAACCGTTCACATCACGGGCACGGGTGACCGGTGGGTGGTTGAGCGGCGCGATGACCATCATCTCTTCTTCGAACACCGGCATGCCCTCGAGCGTCGGGTGCAGCACCGGGCCATCGACGAAGGCCGCCACCAGGCGCCCGGACAGCACGCCTTCGAGCATGGTCCCCGACGGGCCGGTGGAGAGGTCCAGGTCAACCTTGGGGTAGCGCTGGTTGTACGCCGCCAGCAAGGCCGGGATGCGTACCGCCGCCGTGCTTTCCAGCGAACCCAGGGCGAAGGTGCCCTGGGGATCCTCGCCCGCCACGGTCAGCCGCGCCTCATGCACCAGGTCAAGGATGCGCCGGGTGTACTCGAGGAAATTCCAGCCGGCCGGCGACAGGCGCAGGCGGCTTTTCTCGCGGATGAACAGCTCGACGCCCAGGTCCTCCTCCAGCTGCTTGATGCGGGTGGTCAGGTTCGACGGCACCCGATGGATCTGCTGGGCGGCGGCGCTGATGCTGCCGTGCTCGGCCACGGCCTTGAACATCTCGAGTTGCACCAGGTCCACGGTCATTCTCCAAACGTGAATGTTTCGCTCATTATTATTCAGTTTTCATTAAAGCACGCTACCCCTAGTCTGGGCTCACCCGATCAAAACAATGAGAGTCCTGCCATGAGCGAGATCAGCAGCCTGACCCACGCCATTTCCGTCGACCCCTACAGCGGCGAACGGATCGGCCACTACGCCTTCGACACCGACGCCGCACTGGACGCGGCGCTGCAACGCGCCAAGGCGGGCTACAACCAGTGGCGCAAAGTGTCGCTGGGGCAGCGCAGCGAGTATCTGGTCGCGCTCGGGCAAGCCCTGCAGGTCAACGCCGAGGCCTTCGCCCAGATGATCGCCCGCGAGATCGGCAAACCGATCAGCCAGGCCCGCGGCGAAGTCAACAAGTGTGTCGGCCTGTGCCAGTGGTACGCCGAACACGGCCCGGCCATGCTGGCGCCGGAGCCGACCCAGGTCGAAAAGGCCCGCATCGAATACCGCCCGCTGGGCCCGATCCTCGCCGTGATGCCGTGGAACTTCCCGGTCTGGCAGGTGCTGCGCGGCGCGGTACCGGCGCTGCTGGCGGGCAACACCTACGTGCTCAAGCACGCGCCCAACGTGATGGGCAGCGCCTATCTGCTGGCCGACCTGTTCAAGCGCGCCGGCCTGCCTGAAGGCGTGTTCGAGGTGCTCAACGTCACCCCCGAAGGCGTCACCCGCGCCATCAACGATCCGCGCATCGCCGCCATCACTCTTACCGGCAGCGTGCGCGCCGGCATGGCCATCGGCGCGCAGGCCGGCGCCGCACTGAAGAAGTGCGTGCTCGAACTGGGCGGTTCCGACCCGTTCATCGTGCTGGCCGACGCCGACCTCGATGCCGCGGTCAAGGCCGCCGTGATCGGCCGTTACCAGAACACCGGGCAGGTCTGCGCCGCCG
Organism: Pseudomonas sp. NMI760_13; assembly: GCF_021283245.1. Lineage (NCBI taxonomy): Bacteria > Pseudomonadati > Pseudomonadota > Gammaproteobacteria > Pseudomonadales > Pseudomonadaceae > Pseudomonas > Pseudomonas sp. NMI760_13. The sequence goes on from NZ_JAJSRC010000007.1 coordinate 16,767, forward strand.
CCAAGCGCCTGATCGTCGAGCAAAGCATCGTCGAAGCGTTCACCGAGAAGTTCGTCGCGGCCACCCGCGCGCTGACCATCGGCAACCCACTGGACGACGCCACCTACATCGGCCCGATGGCCCGCTACGACCTGCGCGACGAACTCGACGGCCAGGTCCAGGCAACCCTGGCCGAGGGCGCCACCCTGCTGCTGGGCGGCAGCAAGATCGAAGGCGTGGGCAACTTCTACGCGCCTACCGTGTTCGCCAACGTCACCCCGGACATGACCGCCTTCAAGCAAGAGCTGTTCGGCCCGGTGGCGGCGATCATCAGCGCCCGCGATGCAGACCACGCGGTGGAGCTGGCCAACGACAGTGAATTCGGCCTGGCCGCAACGATCTACACCGCTGACTATGCCTTGGCCGAGCGCATGACCGCGACTTTGGACACCGGTGGCGTGTTCATCAACGGCTACTGCGCCTCTGACCCTCGCGTGGCGTTCGGCGGTGTGAAGAAGAGCGGGTTCGGCCGTGAGCTGTCGCACTTCGGCGTGCGCGAGTTCACCAACGCCCAGACGGTGTGGCTGGACCGCAACTGACCCTCTGCCTCAAACCCTGCGCGATCCCTGTGTAGGAGCGGCCTTGTGCCGCGAACGGGGCGCGTAGCGCCCCCAGGGCCTGCGCCACAAGACAGATCGCCGGGGCCGCTCTGCGGCCCGTTCGCGGCACAAGGCCGCTCCTACACAGGAAGTTCGGCAACTGCCGGAAACCGCCCAAGCAGACCTTTCGTAATCAGTTTCCCCGACCACGCCTGAGCGTCTCGCTCGGCAGTTCGCGGAACAGCTGGCGGTAGCTTTCGGAAAACCGCCCCAGATGCCAGAACGACCAGCGCATAGCCACCTCGGCCACGGTCGCGTCGCCTGCCAGCAAGTCGCGCCGCGCGCCGTTCAGCCGCCGCAGGCGCAACCAGTGTGCCGGCGGCAGGTTGGTGAAGCCCTTGAAGGCTTGCTGCAACTGACGCACGGAAACCCCGGCGACCTTGGCCAGCTCCACCAGGTTGAGGGTCTCGTCGGGGCAGTCGGCGGCCCATTCGCTGACCCGGCGCATGATCGCCCGCTCCTCGTCGCGCCGTCCGAGCGCCTCGCCCTGCAGACGCTGCCCAGCGTTGTCGAGGATGAACAGGCAGTCCTCCAGCAACTGCTCGGCCAGCGCCCTGCCCTCCAGCGGGCAATCGGCCTGGCCCAGCCGGGTCAGGGTGGCGCTCAGCCAGTTGCCGAACAGGGCATTCTGCTGGCAGGTCAGCGGCACCATGAACAGGCCGCGCAGACGCTCCAGGTCAAGGCCATGGCTGGCCAGGAACGGCTGCTCGAACACCACCGCCACTTCCTGGTAGTTCTCCGGGGTGATCCAGATGTTGCGGCTGTCTTCGTTGAGCAGGTAGAGGCTGTTCTCGCTACGGTCGAAGCAGAACGCCAGGGCACCGCTGGGGGCGCGGAAGAACTGCTCGACCCGGGTGTTCAGGCGCTCCTCGTACACCTCGACGCCGTCGAGCCCCAGCCAGCGCAGCTGGCCGTTGAAATGCCCGGGGGACATCTGCCGGTACTGCTGCTGCCATCCAGGGGTGGCGCGGGTCTGTTCGGTCACGTCGGTGGTGCGGATGTCCTGGACCTGCAAGGCGGTTGGCGTTGTCACGCGCTGTCCTAGTTGCACTCTTTTGGTGCATTGATAGCTGAAGAAAGTGGATAGATCACCCCGGGGGGCAGCGACCAAGATAGTCCTCAGCGTCACCTGTGGGAAGTGCCCTGCGGCGATGAACGCCTTGCGTCCCACCACAACTACCCAACCAAGAGGTTTGTATGAACGCCCCCTTCGATCAGCTGTCCACCTGGCTGAAAGAACACCGGATCACCGAAGTCGAATGCGTGATCAGCGACCTGACCGGCATCGCCCGCGGCAAGATCGCCCCGACCGCCAAGTTCCTCCACGAGCGCGGCATGCGCCTGCCCGAGAGCGTGCTGCTGCAGACCGTCACCGGCGACTACGTCGATGACGACATCTACTACAGCCTGCTCGACGCCGCCGACATCGACATGGTCTGCCGCCCCGACCCCACGGCGGTGTACCAGATCCCCTGGGCCATCGAACCGACCGCGATCGTCATCCACGATACCTTCGACAAGCAGGGCAACCCCATCGAGCTGTCGCCGCGCAACGTGCTGAAGAAGGTCCTGAAACTCTACGCCGACAAGGGCTGGCAACCGATCGTCGCGCCGGAGATGGAGTTCTACCTCACCCAGCGCTGCGAAGACCCGGACCTGCCGTTGCAGGTGCCGCTGGGCCGCTCTGGGCGCGCCGAGAGTGGCCGCCAGTCGTTCTCCATCGACGCCGCCAACGAATTCGACCCGCTGTTCGAGGACGTCTACGACTGGTGCGAGATCCAGGGCCTGGACCTGGATACGCTGATCCACGAGGACGGCCCGGCGCAGATGGAGATCAACTTCCGTCATGGCGACGCCCTGGACCTGGCCGACCAGATCACCGTGTTCAAGCGCACGATGCGCGAGGCGGCGCTCAAGCACAACGTCACCGCCACCTTCATGGCCAAGCCGATCACCGACGAACCGGGCAGCGCCATGCACCTGCACCAGAGCGTGGTCGACATCGCCACTGGCAAGCCGATCTTCGCCAATGACGACGGCAGCATGAGCGAACTGTTCCTGCACCATATCGGCGGCCTGCAGAAGTACATCCCCAAGCTGCTGCCGATGTTCGCGCCGAACGTCAACTCGTTCCGCCGCTTCCTGCCCGACACCTCGGCGCCGGTAAACGTCGAATGGGGCGAGGAGAACCGCACCGCCGGGCTGCGCGTGCCAACGTCCAGCCCCGAAGCGATGCGCGTGGAGAACCGCCTGCCGGGTGCCGACGCCAACCCCTACCTGGCCATCGCCGCGAGCCTGTTGTGCGGTTACATCGGCATGGTCGAAAAACTGGAGCCCAGCGCCCCGGTGCAGGGCCGTGCCTACGAGCGACGCAACCTGCGCCTGCCGATCACCATCGAGGACGCACTGCAGCACATGGAAGACTGCGAGAAGGTCCAGCAGTACCTGGGGCAGCAGTTCGTCCAGGGCTACGTCGCGGTCAAGCGCGCCGAGCATGAGAACTTCAAGCGGGTGATCAGCTCGTGGGAGCGGGAGTTCCTGCTGCTGAGCGTTTAAGCCCCCTCGGGGGCGCTTTGCGCCCCTTTCACGGCACAAGGCCGCTCCTACAGGGGCTGCGCGCGTTCAGTAGGAGCGGCCTTGTGCCGCGAATGGGCTGCGCAGCAGCCCCTACACCACCGAATTCGAAGAACAAGACCAACGAGGTGTCGACATGCGTCATCCGCAAGCTTTGATCCCCGCAACCTTCGCCCTGCTGTTCGGCGCCGCCGTCCAGGCCCAGCCGACGGTCAGCGTGTACAACTGGACCGACTACATCGGTGACACCACCCTGGCTGATTTCCAGGCCAGCAGCGGGATCAAGGTGGTCTATGACGTGTTCGACTCCAACGAGACCCTGGAGGGCAAGCTGCTGGCCGGGCGCACCGGCTACGACGTGGTCGTGCCCTCCAACCATTTCCTCGCGCGCCAGGCCCAGGCCGGCGCGTTCCTGCCGCTGGACCGCAGCAAGCTGCCGAACTGGCAGCACCTGGACCCGCAACTGCTCAAGCAGCTGGAGCAGAACGATCCGGGCAACCAGTACGCCGTGCCGTACCTCTGGGGCACCAACGGCATCGGTTACAACGTCGACAAGGTCAAGGCGGTGCTGGGCATCGACCGGATCGACTCCTGGGCGGTGCTGTTCGAAGCCGAGAACCTGAAGAAGCTCAAGCAATGCGGCGTGGCGTTCATGGACTCGCCGGACGAACTGTTCCCGGCCATGCTCAACTACCTGGGCATGAACCCGCGCAGCGAGAAGGCCGACGACTACCGCAAGGCCGAGGCCCGCCTGCTGGAACTGCGCCCGTACATCACCTACTTCCACTCCTCCAAGTACGTCTCGGACCTGGCCAACGGCGACGTCTGCATCGCTTTCGGCTATTCCGGCGACGTGCTGCAGGCCGCCCACCGCGCCGAGGAGGCCGGCAATGGCGTCAAGGTCGCCTACAGCATTCCCAAGGAAGGCAGCAACCTGTGGTTCGACCTGCTGGCCATCCCCAAGGACGCCAAGAACCCCGAGCAGGCCCTGGCCTTCATCAACTACCTGCTCGACCCCAAGGTGATCGCCAAGGTCAGCGCCACGGTCGGCTACGCCAACGCCAACCCGGATGCCAAGGCCGACATGGACCCGGCGCTGGTGAACAACCCCGAGATCTACCCGCCCCAGGACGTGCTGGACAACCTGTATGTCTCGACCATGCAGAGCCCCGGGATCCTGCGGCAGATGACCCGCTCCTGGAGCAAGATCAAGTCCAACCGCTGAGCCGAGCCCGCCCATGCCACAGATGAACGAACACACCGCCTCCTACTACGCCGCCTCGGCGCGCCTGGCGGCCACCTACCCTGCGCTCGACCAGGACCTGCAGGCCGATGTCTGCGTGGTCGGCGGCGGCCTGACCGGGGTCAACGCCGCCCTGGAACTGGCTGAGCGCGGCCTCTCGGTGATCCTGCTGGAAGCCCGCCGCATCGGTTGGGGCGCCAGCGGGCGCAACGGTGGCCAGCTGATCCGCGGCATCGGCCATGACGTGTCCGGTTTCGCCCGTCACGTCGGCCAGGACGGCGTGCGCTACCTCAAGCAGGCCGGCATCGATTCGGTGGCGCTGGTGGCCAATCGCATCGAGCAGTACAGCATCGAATGCGACCTGCGCTGGGGCTTCTGCGAGCTGGCCAACACCCCCGCCCAGTTCGCCGCCTTCGAAGACGAGCAGCGCGACCTGGCCGAGCTGGGCTATCGCCACGAGACCCGCCTGGTCAACCCCGAACGCATGCGCGAGATCGTCGCCAGCGACCTGTACGCCGGCGGCCTGGTGGACATGGGCTCGGGCCACCTGCACCCGCTCGACCTGGTCCAGGGGGAGGCGCGCGCCGCCCACGGCCTGGGTGTGCGGATCTTCGAGCACAGCCCGGTGCTGCGTATCGAACATGGCAGTACGGTGACCCTGCATACCGCCCGGGGCCGGGTGCGCGCCCAGAGCCTGATCCTGGGCTGCAACGCTCATCTCGACGCGCTGGAGCCGCGCCTGAGCGGCAAGGTCCTACCGGCCGGCAGCTATGTGGTGGCCACCGAACCCTTGCCCGAGGCCCTGGCGCGCACGCTGATCCCGCAGAACATGGCACTGTGCGACCAGAAGGTGGGGCTGGACTACTACCGCCTGACCGCCGACCGCCGCCTGCTGTTCGGCGGCGCCTGCCACTATTCCGGGCGCGACCCGAAGGACATCGGCGCCTACATGCGGCCCAAAGTGCTAAAGGTGTTCCCGCAACTGGCCGAGGTGCGCCTGGACTACCAGTGGGGCGGCATGATCGGCATCACCGCCAACCGTTTCCCCCAGGTCGGCCGCCTCGGCCAGCACCCCAACGTGTTCTATGCCCAGGGTTACTCCGGACATGGCCTGAACGTCACCCACTGGACCGCGAAGCTGCTCGCCGAGGCCATCGCCACCGAGCACAGCCAGGGGTTCGACGTGTTCAGCGCTGTGCCACACCTGACCTTCCCCGGCGGCAAGGCACTGCGCTCGCCGCTGCTGGCGCTGGGCATGCTGTGGTACCGGTTGCGCGAGGCGCTCGGCTGACCGCAGGGGTTGGACATGGCAGGGGTTGTGTAAGGGCGACAAGGCACACGGCGGGAACATGCTGTGTCCGTTAGTTAGAGCACCGCCCACGCGGTGTTCTATCTGATAAAGCTCCTGCCAGCCACATCCCCCAATCGCAGTACTCATTCAATCCATGCCTGATGCCCTCTTGCTGGCCATCCGCCAACCACCTGCTAGCGTTGTTCTGGCCACTTCCCTCATGGACCTCGTCATCATGAAGCACCTGCCTCGCACCACCCTGCTGTGCGCTGCTCTGCTGGCCCTGGTTGCCTGCTCCAGCAACCGTGTCGATCCCAAGGACTATTCCGGTTTCCTCAAGGACTACAGCCGCCTGAAGCCCGCCGAGAGCGTCTCCGGTGCGCCGGTGATGCGCTGGATCGACCCGGATGTGAAGGCCAGCCAGTACACCAAGGTGTTCATCGAACCGAGCCAGTTCTATCCCAAGCCGCAACCGACCAACGTGATCTCGGCGCAGACCCTGCAGGAGATCACCCGCTACTTCAACGAAGCGATGCGCCGCGAACTGGGTAGCGTGCTCACCCTGGTCAAGGAGCCTGGCCCGAACACCATCGTGGTGCGCCCGGCGATCACCGCAGTGTCCACCAGCACCGAGGGCCTCAAACCCTACGAGGTGATTCCCATCGCCCTGGTGGCCGCGGCGGTGAACACGGCCGCCGGCGGCCGCGACCAGGCCGTGGACATCGCCGTGGAGGCTGCATTCCTCGACGGCGGCAACCAGAACGTGCTGGCCCAGGTGGTGCGCAAGGGCAGCGGCAAGGAGCTGGAGAACGACAGCACGCAACTGACCCTGAACGACGTCAAGCCGGTGCTCGATGGCTGGGCCAGCGACATGCGCCGCAGCTTCGTGGCGTTGCAGCAGAAGTCGAAGTGAGTCCGTCCAGCCCGTAGCTCATCGCGGGGCAAGCCCGCTCCCACGAAACGGGAGCCGGCTTGCAGGCCTTATTGACACCACTCGTCGGACATACTGCAAAAAGGCCATCACAGCATTTTTTGCCTGCTTAACTCAAGCGAGCTGCCAGGCAGGCGGCACCGCACTTCAGGGATGGCTGCACAAGCCGGCTGCCAACAGCCGCTCGCACCGGGCACGCCAGTACATCCGCCCGTCTACCTGCCTCTCCCCCTTTTCTCCCCCGTCCGCCTGCGCAAGCGTTGGTTACGGTATTTCATTCATTGAATGCAACGGAGGCAATCATGTCTGTATCGCTGACCGCACCGTCGGAAGGCCTGTTCCCGGTGTCCTACCTCATTGGTACCAATGCCCCGGGCGCCCCGCGCCTGCAGCTGGACCTGCTGGTCTACACCCCAGACCGCAGCGTCAACGGCCACGCGCTGATCACCCAGACCACCAACCCACCGCTGGAGCTGGGCCTGGATGCCTGGGGCAGCTACAGCTACCTCACCGTGCAACCACCAAGCGAAGGCAAGATCCTGCTGACGGTACGTGGCAACCACGGTGGCCCACACGCCAATTCGCCGGAGCAGTTCGAACTGCGCGCACTGCTTGACCTGGACTGGCAGAAAGGCACGGCCAGCTACCGTTACTACAACGGCCAGCGTTGGATCGAGGTGGACAACGTACCCGTCGTGCTTGAGCTCAAACGCATCCAGACACTGCCGAACGTCGACCTGACGACCGAACTGCACAACGCCACCTTGGAGGCCGTGATCGCCACTGGTGACGTCGCGCAACTCAAGCAACTGGCCAGCGGTGCCGTGGGCAAAGCCCTGGACCAGGCCCTCGCCTCGACCAAGAGCCCGGCCGCCAAGGCCGCCAAGAAAGCCTGAGCAGACAAGGAGAATCAGCATGTCCTTCGGACTTTTTCATACCCGCCTGAACGTCAGCAACGGGCTGCTCGGCGCACCGATCCTGACCCTCGACCTGCTGGTCAATACCGTGCAGAAGAAGGTCACCGGCAGGGCCTCCATCATCCAGGCCACGCATCCGGTCCAGGTCTTCCACGCCAAGGTGTGGGGCGGCTACAGCGAGCTGCCGTTCGCGCCCGTAGGTAGCCCGTCAATTGTCCTGCACCTGGATGGCAGCCCAAGCGGCCCGCTCAGCCAGATCGCCCAGAGCTTCCACCTGCAGGGTCTGCTCGACCAGGGCTGGAACATCGGCACCGCCAGCTACCGGTACTTCAGCAACGGCCACTGGGTCGACCAGCATGGCCGCGTGCGCAAGGCGCCGGACATCACCCACCAGGATCAACCGCAACCCGCGGAGCGCCTGAAGGCTGTGATCAAGCACCTGGAAAACGCTTGACCTGAACCGTCGCGGGGCCAGCCCGCGCCCACATCAAGGTGTGGGAGCGGACTGGCCCCGCGATCATCGGTCAGGCCATGAAGCTATAGGCGATCGCCGACAGCGTGATCAAGCCGATCAAGACCACGAATACGTTCGACAGCTTGCCCGAGTACTGGCGCAACGCCGGCACCTTCTGTACCGCATACATCGGCATCAGGAACAGCAAGCAGGCGATCACCGGCCCACCCAGACTTTCGATCAGCCCGAGAATGCTCGGGTTGAGGGTCGCCACCGCCCAGCAGGTCACCAGCATGAACAACGCCGTGGCGCGCTCCAGGCGCTTGGCCGGCCAGGCCTTGCCACGTCCGCGCAGGCTCTTGACGATCATGCCCTGGAAACCTTCGCTGGCACCGATGTAGTGGCCAAGAAACGACTTGGTGATCGCCACCAGCGCGATCAGCGGCGCGACAAAGGCGATCACCGGAGTCTGGAAGTGGTTGGCCAGGTACGACAGGATCGAGATGTTCTGCGCCTTGGCTGCGGCCAGGTCGGCCGGGCTCAGGGCCAGCACGCAGCTGAAGCAGAAGAACATCACCGTCAGTACCATCATCACATGGGCGGTGGCCAGGGTGCGGCCGCTCTTGCGGTCGGCATCATTGCCATAACGGTGCTTCTGGTCGACGGCGAACGCCGAGATGATCGGCGAGTGGTTGAACGAGAACACCATTACCGGGATCGCCAGCCACAGGGTCAGCAGCAGCTTGGAGGCGCTGATGCCTTCGTTGGCCTGGGCGAAGAACGCGCCGTTCCAGTTGGGAATCAGGCTCAGGGCCAGCAGCAGCAACGAGGCAACGAAGGGATAGACCAGCACGCTCATGGCCTTGACGATGATCTGCTGGCCGCAGCGCACCACGATCATCAGCCCGCAGATCAGCAGCAGGGCCAGCAGCGCTCGCGGCGGCGCGCCGATGTGCAGCTGGTGTTCGAAGAAGCTGGTCAGGGTGTTGGTCAAGGCCACGCTGTAGACCAGCAGGATCGGGAAGATGGCGAAGAAGTACAGCAAGGTGATGAGCTTGCCGGCGCCCACGCCGAAGTGCTCTTCCACCACCTCGGTGATGTCCTCGTTGCCACCCTTGCGCCCGGACAGCACGAAGCGGGTCAGCGCGCGGTGGGCGAAGAAGGTCATGGGGAACGCCAGCAGCGCCAGGATCAGCAGCGGCCAGAAACCGCCGACCCCGGCGTTGATCGGCAGGAACAGGGTGCCGGCGCCGATCGCCGTGCCATACAGGCCCAGGGCCCAGGTGGTGTCGTGGCGGTTCCAGGTGGTCGAGCCGCTGGCCGAAGCCAGGGCAGCCGAATCCGCACGAACGCTCGTGGTGCTTTGTACATCAGTCATTGGGTATCGCCTTGTAGTTGTTTTTGTCGCAGGTGCAGCGGGTGTTGCAGGTTGATACCGCTCCCCTGTAGGAGCGGCCTTGTGCCGCGAACGGGCTGCAGTGCAGCCCAAGAATTTCAGTGTGGGAGGAGTATCGCCGGGGCCGCTTTGCGGCCCTTTCGCGGCACGAGGCCGCTCCTACAGCGGGGTCCGTACGGAGCCATCAGCACTCGACGAACGCGACAGCCAGGCCGCCGCGGGAGGTTTCCTTGTAGTTGGCGTGCATGTCCGCGCCGGTATCGCGCATGGTACGGATCACCCGGTCGAGGGAGATGAAGTGTTCGCCGTCGCCGCGCAAGGCCATCTGCACGGCGTTGATGGCCTTCACCGCAGCGATCGCGTTGCGCTCGATGCAGGGGATCTGCACCAGGCCGCCGACCGGGTCGCAGGTCAGCCCGAGGTTGTGCTCAAGGGCGATCTCGGCGGCGTTTTCCAGCTGTGGCGGCGTGGCGCCCAGTACTTCGGCAAGCCCCGCGGCGGCCATCGAGCAGGCCGAGCCCACCTCGCCTTGGCAGCCCACTTCGGCACCGGAGATCGAGGCGTTCTTCTTGCACAGGATGCCCACTGCAGCGGCCGCCAGCAGGAACGCCACCACGTCGTCGTCGCAAGCGCCGGGGTTGAACTTCATGTAGTAATGCAGCACCGCCGGAATGATCCCGGCCGCGCCGTTGGTGGGCGCGGTGACCATGCGCCCGCCGGCGGCGTTCTCTTCGTTGACCGCCAGGGCAAACAGGTTGACCCATTCCATGGCGCTGAGGGTCGAGCCGATCACGTTGGGCTTGCCGACCTCCTGCAGGCTGCGGTGCAGGCGTGCCGCCCGGCGCTTGACCTTCAGCCCGCCGGGCAGGATGCCTTCGTTGCGCAGGCCGTTGTCGACGCACTCGCCCATCGCCGCCCAGATCTTCAGCAGGCCTTCGCGCACCTCGCTTTCCGGGCGCCAGGCGCACTCGTTGGCCAGCATCAGCTGGCTGACGCTCAGGTTGTGGGCCTTGCACAGGGCCAGCAGTTCGGCGCCGCTGGAGAATTCGTAGGGCAAGGCGACCAGGTTGTCGCTGCCTTGCGGCGCATCGATCTCGCTTTGCTCGACGATAAAGCCGCCACCCACGGAATAGTAGGTCTGGCTGAACTGGCTGCCCTGCCCGTCGAAGCTTTCCAGGGTCATCGCATTGGGGTGATAGGCCAGGTTCTCGTCGAGCAGGCGCATGTCACGGCTGTACTGGAACTCGATCGGCTGGCTGCCGTCGAGCATCAGGCACTGCTCCTGCATCAGCTGGTCGATGCGTGGCTCGATGCTGTGCGGGTCGATGCGGTCCGGCCACTGGCCCATCAACCCCAGCAGGCAGGCGCGGTCCGTGGCGTGACCGACACCGGTGGCCGACAGCGAGCCATAGAGGCGCACCTCGACTCGCCGCACCTGGGCCAGCAGGCCGCGTTCACGCAGGGCCTGGGCGAAGGTCGCCGCGGCGCGCATGGGGCCGACGGTATGGGAGCTGGACGGGCCGATGCCAATCTTGAAAAGGTCGAAAACACTGATAGCCATGCTAATGCCTGACCGTGACAACCATCTAGGATATGCCACGGCTCTCTGGAAAATTTGAGCGGTATTGCCAAGTTGCGCGATACTGCCCCTCTCAGGCCAGCTTGACCAACGAAACTTCCTACATAAGCCTTTAGCAGGACTAAACGATGAAAGGCCCACTCAACGGCCAGGTGTTCGTCTGGCTGCACGTGTTCTCCTGTGCGGCGCGGCACCTGTCGTTCACCCGCTGCGCCGAGGAGCTGCACATCACCCCCGGCGCGGTCAGCCAACAAATGCGCCAGCTCGAGGAACGCCTGGGCTTTCGCCTGTTCCTGCGCCGCGCCCGCGGCGTCGAGCTGTCCGCCGAAGGCCAGCGCCTGGCCCAGACCGTGGCCGAGGCCTATGGCAGCATCGAGGCCGAGCTGCTGCGTCTGGATGCCGGTGAAATCCGTGGCACCTTACGCTTGCGCTCGATCCCCTCGTTCCTGGCCAAGTGGCTGACACCGCGCCTGCCGCGCTTCCAGCAGCGCTACCCGGACATCGAACTGCGCCTGGTGGCCGAGGACAGCAACCAGGCGCTGCACCCGGAAGACTTCGACCTGGCCATCGACCTCAACGACGGCAGCTACCCGGGCATGCTCTCCACCCCGCTGCTGGACGAACAGATCTTTCCGGTCTGCTCGCCGGCCCTGCTGCGTGGCCGCCCGCCGCTGCACGGGCCGGCGGACCTGGCCCACTACCCGCTGCTGCACGACATCACCGCCTGGCGCGGCAGCTCGGAGTACGCCGAATGGGAGTTCTACCTCGACGGCATCGGCGCCGGCGGGCTGGACGTGCGCCGCGGGCATACCTTCAACCGCAACCACCTGACCATCGAGGCCGCCATCGCCGGTGTCGGCGTGGCCATCGCCCGGCGCACCCTGCTCAACGACGAGCTGGAGCGCGGCGCGCTGATCGTGCCGTTCGGGGTGCCGATCACCAACCACAAGCGCTATGTGCTGCTGTATCCGCCGGGCGGACTAAGCCAGCCTGGAGCGCGTGCGGTGCATGACTGGCTGGTGGAAGAAGCACAGGGTTTCCGCGCCTTGCATCCGCTGAAGCTGCCCGCCAACTGAAGGTATTCGCACCGCACAGCGTCCTCAATCGGCAAACGCCTGCACCAGCTGGTCGATCACTGCCCGCACCCGCGCCGTGTGGCGCAGGTCGCGATGGGTGACCATCCACACCTCGTAGGGCTGGCTGCGCGCGCGCTGCGGCCAGACCCGCAGCAGGCCGTCGCGCTGCCCCAACGCCACGGGGATCTCGCCCAGGCCCAACCCTTCGGCAATGCCCCGGCGCAGCATCATGCTGGCATTGGCCGCCATCACCACCCTGCCCTCGCCCATGGGCACGTCCACCAGGGTCGGTACCCCGCGATCACGCCAGTACGGCTCGTACACCACCAGGTCATGGCCGGCAAAACTGCCCTCCTGCGGCATGCCGCGACGCGCCAGATAGTCCGCCGAGGCGAACAGCCCCATCTGCCAGCTGGCCAGCTTGCGCAGCACCAGGTCGGGGTTGTCCGGGCGCTGGTTGCGGATGGCAATGTCGGTTTCGCGTTGCGACAGGTTGACAATCTCCGAGCTGCCGCTGAGCACGATGCGCACCTCGGGGTGATCGTCGTGCAACCGGCGCAGCGCCGGGATGACGAACTCCAGCGCCAGGGAATCGGTGGTGGCGATGCGCACCTCGCCGGCCTGTTCGTTATCGCTGCCCCGGGTGCGACGGGCCAGCTCCAGGGCAGCCTGCTCCATCTTCTGCGCCAGCTCCACGGCCACTTCGCCGGTGGCGGTCAACTGGTAACCGGCGGGGGTGCGCAGGAACAGGGTCGCGCCAAGGTCGGCCTCCAGCGCCGCCACCCGCCGGCCCACCGTGGCCTGGTCGACGCGCAGCACCCGGGCGGCGCGGCGCAGGGTCAGTTCGCGGCTCAAGGCCAGCAGCATGCGGGCGTCGTCCCAGTTCATTCGCTCACTCCATTGTTCGTCGGGCAACGAGAGCCTGTGGGAGCGGGTTTACCCGCGAAAACAGTAGTGGGTTCACCAACGTATTCGCGGGTAAACCCGCTCCCACAGGACAGGAATCTCACCTGAAGAAAATCTGCAAAGGTGCGTCGCAAAATCGCCGCGCGACCGCGCAGCGTGGGTTTCATACCCTGTGACGCACCGGGCCAAAGCGGCCTTTCCTCAGAATGACAGAGGTTTTCATGCGTCACATCCCCACTCACATGACCGCCATCGATATTACCCAACCTGGGGGCCCCGAGGTCCTGCAGGCCACCACCCATGCCACGCCTCGACCAGGCCCCCGGGAGGTGCTGATCCAGGTCCATGCCGCCGGCGTCAACGGCCCCGACCTGCTGCAGCGCAAGGGCCTGTACGACCCGCCCGCCGGCGCGCCGGACATTCCGGGGCTGGAGATCGCCGGCAAGGTCGTGGCCACCGGCGAGCAGGTCCGCCACTTTGCCGTGGGCGACGCGGTGATCGCCCTGGTCCAGGGCGGCGGCTACGCCGAGTACGCCGTGGCCGACGAGCGCACCACCGCGCACCTGCCGGACAACCTGTCGATGGTCGAGGGCGCGGCCTTGCCGGAAACCTTCATGACCGTCTGGGTCAACCTGTTCCAGCGTGGCGGCTTCAAGGCCGGTGAAAGCGTGCTGATCCACGGCGGCGCCTCCGGCATCGGCACCACCGCCACGCAGCTGGCCCGTGCCTTGGGCGCGGCGAAGATCCTCACCACGGTCAATGGCGCCGGGCAACAGGCCGCCAGCCTGGAACTGGGCGCCGACGTGGCCATCGACTACACCCGCGAGGACTTCGTCGAACAGGTCATGCTGCACACCGAGGGCAAGGGCGTGAACGTGATCGTCGACATCATCGCCGGTGACTATGTGGCCCGCAATTTCAAGGCCGCGGCCATGGACGGACGCATCGTGCAGATCGGCGTGGTCAAGGGCCCGGCCACCGAGGTCGACCTGTTCCCCCTGCTGACCAAGCGCCTGACCCATATCGGCTCGACGCTGCGCGCGCGCAGTGCCGACGACAAGGCAGCGATTCTCACGGACCTGCTGGCCAAGGCCTGGCCTCATGTGCGCAGCGGTTCGGTCAAGCCATTGGTTCACGCGACCTTCCCGCTGGCGGCGGCCAGCCAGGCCCATGCCCTGATGGAGTCTGGCCGGCATATCGGCAAGGTGGTGTTGACGGTTGCGCACAACGGCTGAGTCAGTCGAGCGCGCCGCTGCCCAGGGCGATCCTGATCGCCTGGGCGGTGGTGCTCACCCCCAGGCGCCGGCGGGCGGCGCGAAGATGGTTTTCCACGGTGCGCACCGACAGGCCCAGGGTGGCCGCGATATCCGCCTGGCGCTGCCCGGCGGCGGTCCAGGCCAGCACCTGGCGCTCACGCGCCGACAGCTGACCCTCGCCGGGCGGTGCCTCCAGCAGCCGCCGTGCACCGAGGAACGCGGCGTTGGCCAGCAGGCTCAGGGCCAGGCGCGCCGGCGCCGAAGCGTCGATGCGCACACCGCCCAGGCTCATCGCTCCCTCCAGGCCCGCCGGGCCGAACACCGGCACTTGCAGGCCATGGATGCCCGGCCCGCATGGCACCCGCACCACCCGATAGCGTTCACCTTCGTCGCTCGGCTGCTTGCTCCAGAAGAACGCTTCACGGGCCGCCAGCAGATGGCGGGTCACCGGGCAATGGCGTACGTAGGTCCGGGCATCGACCGCTTGGCCGTCACCGAACCAGTCTCCTTCCACCCAGTGGATGCGCTCGACCACCTCGTCCCGCGCGGCGCTGGCGCTGAACAGCACAAAGCGGTCATAGCCCAGCGGCCGGGCGACGTTGCGCACGGCCGTCTGGATCGTCGCCAGGGCGGTGGCCTGCTCGATCTGCCGGACCGCCTGCACTACCTTGTCGAACGGCATGCCGCTCACCCGCCGTTGACCGCCTTGAGCAATGCCGCTGCGGCCAGCTTGCCCAAGGCGTTGCCGGCCAGCGGGCTGTCGCCGGTGAGCAACCGACGGTCCTGGTGGACGGCGCCGGAGATGCCGTCGTTGACGATCTCGACACCCTGGGCCTGCAGGCGTTCGCCGAACTTCCAGGTCAGGTGACCGGGCATGTAGCCGATGTCCGGGGTCTTGGCATCCAGTTCATCGGGGAAGGCGCAGATCTTGTAGCCATCGAACAGCTTGCCGCCAGCCAGCAGCGCCGCCGGACCGTGGCACAGGGTGATGACGAACTTGTCGTGATTCGCCGCCCATTTCAGCACCTGGGCAACCTCTTCGCTTTCCGGCAGGCCGATCAACGCGCCATGGCCACCGGGAATGAACACGCCGATGTAGTCCGAGTCGTCACCCAGGGCACTGTCGATCACCTCGGCGAGCTTGCGCGGCTGTTTGAAGGCGGGCTTGTAGCGCTCGAACAGGCCGAGCACCTGCTGGTCCTCGCGCGGCATGGCCCAGTATTCGAACTTGACCGGGTTGCCCGACAAGGTCGCGACATCGAAGGCGAAGCCGGCCTTGTCCAGGTGGTACATGGGCAGCAGGGTTTCCACCGGATGGTTGCCGGTGGAAAACAGCGTGCCGTTGTCGGTGAGCAGGTAGCGCTCGTCGGCGCCGATCAAGAGGATTTTCCAGCGTCCGCCCTTGTAGGCGTCGGGGTAGTCGGCGCCGCTGAGGTCGGACTTGGGTGAGGTGAACTGGCTGAGGGAATACGGCGAGGGGAAGAAGGCGTTGTCCTCGGCCGGATCGGGGGTCGGGCGTTTGTCGTCGTTGCTGTTGGTCATGGCTGTGCTCCTGTGCCTGGGGGTTGACCGGATCCATGCTAGGAGGCCACCGGATGAGCGGCAATGAGGGTTTTCCCTCAATGGCTGTCCGTGGCATCGGTACAAAGTCCCGGTGTAGGAGCGGCCTTGTGCCGCGAAAGGGCTGCGGCAGCAGCCCCAGCGATATTGATGGTGACTCGGAGCCTAGGGCCGCTTCGCGCCCCTTTCGCGGCACAAGGCCGCTCCTACACCGGGACCGCAAAATGGCTCAGGGCAGTCTAGTCGAGCGCAGCGGGTGTATCGACGTCGCGCAATACACCTGCGTCGTCTACCTCGACCACCTGCAACTGTTGCCGATGCCGTTGCAGCACCGAACGCGCGCCCTCATCGCCGGCCATCAGTGCGAGTTCAGGCCAGTAGTTGCGCCCAAACAGCACCGGATGCCCATTCTGCCCCAGATGACGCGGCACCACGATGACCGCAGGGCCAGCGCTTGCGATCAACCGCCGGAAGGTTGCGGGCAGAATCCACGGCATGTCCCCCAACAGGATGGCGACCGCCTGCGCCTCGCTGTCGCCCAGCGAAGCGGCGCCCGCCGCCAGGCTATGGCCCATGCCCAGTCCGGCCTCGAGGCTATGGACAATTCGGCAGCCCGCCGGCAACCCCAGATCCTCGCCCCGTTCGCCAGCGCGCAGCACCACGCGCACCTCGTCGAACGCCGCCAGGGCGCGCTCGACGCTATGCTGCAACAGGCTGCGACCATCGCCCAGCGCGGCCCGGCGCTTGTCCGCGCCGAAGCGCGAACCCTGGCCGGCCGCCAATACCAACGCGACGACGCTCACAAAGCCTCGCGGGCGATGCCGCTGCGGGTACGGAGGATATCGGCGAGCACCGCCAGGGCGATCTCCGCCGGCGTCTTGCTGCCCAGGTTGAGGCCGATGGGGGCATGGATGCGCGCCATCTCGGCATCGTCGAGCCCGCCGATACGGCGCAGGCGTTCACGGCGCTTTTCCGAGGTGGCGCGCGAGCCCATCACGCCGATGTAGAAGGCTTCGGTATGTACCGCTTCGAGCATGGCCAGGTCGTCGATCTTCGGGTCGTGGGTGAGCGCCACCACCGCCGTGTCGCGGTGGCAGCCACCGTTGGCGATGAACAGCGAGGGCAGTTCCCGACGGATTTCTATCCCGTCGAGCACCACGTTGTCCATCACCTCGTCGCGAGGGTCGCACAGCACCACCTCGAAGCCCAGGCCCTTGCCGAACTCGGCGCAGAAGTGCGCGACGCTCGAGTAGCCGGCCAGCAACAGGCGTTGGGCGGCGCCGACGCGCAAGCGCACGAACTCGCCGCCCTGCTCCACCCGTGGCCCCTGGCTGTGGTCATCCAATACGCGACGTTCGCCCGTGCGCAGGTCGACCTCGCGCAGCAGCCGGCGACGGCCCAGCAAGGCCGCCTCCAGCTCACCCAGGTGTGCCTGGGTCGCGCAATCGCCCGGCAGGTTCTCCACCAGCACATCGAGGATGCCACCGCAGGGCAGGCGGATGTTGCCGCGGGTGTCGCTGCCGTCGCCATAGCGCACCACGGCGACGGCAGCGGCGAACTCGTCGGCGGCGACGCGTTCGAGGAAGTCCTCCTCGACGCAGCCGCCGGACAGCGAGCCGACCCAGTGCCCCTGGTCGTTGACCGCCAACAGCGAGCCCGGCGCGCGCGGCGCCGAGCCGTAGGTGCAGAGCACCGTGCACAGCCACACGCGCAAGCCGTCACGCGACCACTGCGCCGCCTGGCGCACCACCTGCAGGTCGAGATGCTGCACGGGTCAGTCCGCCTTCAGCTGGGCCAGCTGCTGGGTGGTCAGGTCGCCCGGCAGGCCGCCCCAGGCTTCGCGCAGGTAGTTGACCATATCGGTCAGCTGCCGGTCGTCGAGCTTGTCGGCGAAGCCCGGCATCGGCTGCATGCGCTCAAAACCGGTGAACTGCTGCTCGCGGATGCCGTCGACGATGGCCTTGACCAGGTTGCGCGAGTCGGCCTGGCGCAGCACGGTGTTACCGCGCATGGCCACGGCGATGTGCGGCTTGCCCTCGCCCTCGACACCGTGGCAGCCGGCGCAGACGTTGAGGTACTGCTGGCGGCCGCGCTTGGCGCTCTCGCCCATGGTTTCGTGGGCGACCGCCTGCACCACCTTGGCCGCCGGCGGCTGGTCGCCGAGCAGGTAGGTGGCCATGGCCGCCAGGTCGCTGTCCTGCAGATGCTGGGTGCTGTGGTGCACCACCGGGTACATCTCGTTGAACATGCTGCCCTGGGCGCTGACCCCGTGCTTGAGGAAGGTCGCCAGGTCCGCCTGGTTCCAGCCGCGGTCGGCCAGGTCCTGGGCCAGCAGGCTTGGTGCCAGGTAGCCCAGCAGCAAGCCGCCGGTCAGGCGCTTGTCCTGCTGCAGCGCGCCAATCGGATTGCGCGGGGTGTGGCATTCGCCGCAGTGGCCGAGCACCTCGACCATGTACTGGCCGCGCTTCCACGCCTCGCTATTGCCCTTGCCCTCCTCCAACTGCACGCTCTTGCCATACAGCAGGTTCCAGCCGATCAGGCCGGTGCGTACGTTGAACGGGAAACTCAGGCTGGTTTCCGGGGCCGGACGGTTGATCGGCGCCACGCTCATCAGGTAGGCATGGATGGCGTCGGAGTCCTCGCGCTTGACCAGGTGGTAGGAGGTGTACGGCATGGCCGGGTACAGGTTGGCGCCGTCCTTGCGCTTGCCCTCGGTGAGGGCGGCGAAGAACTCGTCGCTGCTGTAGTTGCCGATACCGTACTGCTTGTCCGGGGTGATGTTGGTGCCGTAGATGGTGCCGAACGGCGAATGGATCGGCAGGCCGCCTGCATACGGCGCGCCGCCTTCGGCGGTGTGGCAGGCCATGCAGTCGGCGGCGCGGGCGAGGTATTCGCCGCGCTTGATCAAGGCCTCGTCCGCCGCCTGGGCGTTGAAGGTGACCAGTGCGCCGATGGCCAGGGCCAGGCTGCTCAGAACACGCGTCATGCTCAACCCTCCTTGACCAGGCCGAGGTCACCCAGCACTTCGCGGGTCGCCTCGTAGTAACGCACGTAGCCGGTGCAGCGGCACACATGGTGGCCGAGGCTGGCCTCGATGGCGCCCTCCAGCTCACTCTGCTTCAGCGGCTTGCGCTGGGCCTTTTCCACCAGCACCGTGGCGGCGTTGACGAAGCCCGGCGCGCAGTAGCTGCACTGGAAGGCGAAGCGGTCGACGAACTTCTGCTGGATCGGGTTCAGCTCGCCGGGGTTGCCGGCTTCGTCGAGCTTGGCGTGGCCTTCGATGGTGCGGACTTTCTTGCCCTCGAAGTAATGCGCGCCGGTGATGCAGGTGCGCACTTCCTCACTGGTGCCGTCGGGATTGTCGACGATCACCACGCAGGCATGGCAGATGCCCTGGCCGCAGCCAAGACGCGAGCCGGTGAGGTTCTGGTATTCGTGCAGGAAGTCGATCATCGCCAGGTCATCGGGGACCACTTCGGTGACGACAGGTTGACCGTTGAGGGTCAGTTGCAGCTTGCGGTCAGCCATTGAGGGCCTCCTTGACTCGGGCGGGGGTGATGGGCAGGTCGCGCACGCGCTTGCCGATGGCATGGGCCACGGCGTTGCCGATGGCGCCGACCACCGGGATCATCACCACTTCGGCGATGCCCTTGGACGGATCGGTCGGCGACAGCGGCGGCAGGATCTCCGAAGTCTGCTTCCACACCGCCACATGTTTGGCCATCGGCAGGCGGTAACGGTTGAAATTCCAGTTGCCCTCGCCCGGGCCACCCTCGTACAGCGGCATTTCTTCCAGCAGCGCATGGCCGATGCCCATGGCGATACCGCCCTCGAGCTGGCCCTTGACCAGCTCCGGCACCAGCACCCGGCCGCACTCGACCCAGCTGTGGTGGTTGAGCACCGTCACCTCGCCGCTGCCCTTGTTGACCTTGACCTCGACGATGGTCGCCACCGGGCTGTAGTAGGTGACCATGGCGTTGTTCAGCTGGGTGGCCGGGTACTCGGCGTTCTGCCGGTCAAGCAGGTGGAAGCCGGCGCTGTTCATCTGCGCCTTCTTCGCGTTCACCGCGCCGTCGCCGTACTTCACCGCCACGGCATCGAGCGGCAGGCGCTCGCGCACGCCGTCGATGACGTAGTCGGCCTCGGCCCAGCTCCAGCGGTTGAAACCGTGCACGCTGACACCGGTGACCAGGCCCATCTCATGGGCTTTCTTGGCCAGCGTGGCGAACGGGATCGGCGCCAGGCCGTTGCCGGTCAGCTCACCGTTGACCCACACCGCGTTCTCGCGGCGCACCACCAGCGGGTTGGCCTGACCGCCATACGGGCCCTGGCTCCACAGGGCCATGGCCGCCGGCCACAGGCCGTGGTTGAACAGCACGCGGGCCGCTTCGCGGGTGGCGTGGCTGAAGTAGAACGCCGAGTTGGTCGCCGACGAAGGCGAAGCCAGCTTGCCGACCCAGCGCGGGTTGCGCAGCGCGGCGTCCTGCTCGGCCTGGCTGATCAGGTAGGGGTTGCCGCTGGTGGTCAGCGCCAACTCCGGCCACTCAGTCTGGGCGGTCATGACCTCGTCGGCGACACGGCCGAGGAAGTCGCTGACCACCAGGGCCTGGGAGGTGGACATGCCGGTGCCCAGCTCGGTGCCGATATGGCGCAGGCTGATACGGCCGTCAGCGGTGAACTCGACTGCCGCCATTGGCGCCTCGGAGCCGGTGCCGAAGTCTTTCTGGGTGATGGCAAAGCCCACGCCGTACCAGTTGTCGTGGTCCTTGGCGTCTTCGGCCTGCTTGCGCGCCTGGCGGTTCTTCCACCAGTCGTGCGCGGCGGCCTTGTCGAGGATCTCGTGCAGGCGCAGGGCACCGGCGGGCACCGCGCCCTGGGTGTTCTTCATGCCCGACTTGAGCGCGTTCTTGCGGCGCAGCTCGATGGCGTCAACGCCCAGGCGGTCGGCGATCTCGTCGACCATCATCTCGGTGGCGGCCATGCTCTGCAGGGTGCCGTAGCCGCGCATGGAGCCTGCCTCGACGCCACGGGAATGGTAGGCGGTCACCGACAGGTCGTTCTGCGGCATGTAGTAGATCGACTGCGCCGCGGTGGCGCCCACGGCGGCCACCGACGGGCTGTAGTTGATGCGCCCGCCGCCGTCGACGCTCATGTCGGCGCGGAAGATCTTGAAGCTCATGTCCTTCTTGTCGACGGCCAGCTGGTAGCGGATGTCGAACGGGTGGCGCTTGATGCCGCTCTGGAACTGCTCATAGCGGTCGTTGGCCAGGCGGATCGGCACGCCCGCGCCGTACAGGGCGGCGACGGCGGCGTAGAACACGAAGATGTTGTTGTCCTTGGAGCCGTAGCCGACGGTGTAGCCCGGATGCATGTTCAGGTGCTTCAGGCCGAAGCGCGACGGCTTGATCATGTGCACGCATTCCTGCGCCACTTCGAACGGGCACTGGGTGGCCACGACAAAATGCAGGGTGCCGGTGGCCGGGTCGAACCAGCCGTTGCCGTTGTCCGGCTCGAGGGCCGCGGGCTCGATCGACGGGGTCTTGTAGCGTTCGTCGAACAGCAGCCAGTCTTGCGGCGGCTGCTTGAGCTGCTCGTCGATGCGCTGGGCGTAGAACATCCCCTGCTCGGTGAGGGTGCCGTGCTGCTTGGGCTCGGCGGTCCATACCGGCTTGCGCGCCAGGATGGTGGGGAACAGCATGGTGTTCTTCAGGCTCGAGTATTCGTCCTCGTCGAACGGCGTCTTGCCGCCCACGCGCACGAAACGGAAGCTGCCGTAGGGGTCGCGCTGGTACAGCGGCGCCTGGGCGCCATAGCGGATTGCCTGGTCGTTGAACTGCAGCTTGAGCTTGGCCTTGCGGAAACGCTCGAAGTCGTTCCAGATCAGGATCGCCACCGGGTGGCCGATGAACATCGGCACCTGGCCCGGCGGCAGCAGCGGGTCCGGCGAATGGGCTTCGGGCCAGGCGATGCCGTCCTTCTTCAGGTCGTCGGCGGTGACGATACGGTCCGGCTGCAGCTCGGCGCCCAGCAGCGACAGGTCATGGCCTGCGTAGATGCGGTCGGCCTTGGTGGCCTTGAGCAGCATGGCGTGGCCCTGCTGCTGCGGCCAGCCGGGCATGTCCTTGGCGCGGATGTCGCGGGCGAACACCTTGTTGCCACAGACCTTGGACAGCGCGTCGTTACGAAAACGCGCCTTGCCGTCGTGGTTCATCCACTTCTGCGGCGAGGTGGTGACCTTGTTTTCCATCAGGGCGGCGAAGGCCTGGCTGCCGAGCGGCGCCAGGGTCACGCCGACACCGGCGATCAGCCCGCCTTGCAGGAACGAACGCCGGGAAATATCACGGTTGGACATGGTTGATCCTCTGGGTAGCTCTTGGGCTGCCCATGCTTTTTCTGGTGCTTGAGAAACTGGGAGGGCGCGCACGATCACAAAAACTGACTGCGAAGTCAAGTTGACGATCGTAGGGTACCTCTGCAAGTCAAGCAGACAACTTGTCGCGGGGTGGGGCCTTCGATTGGATAGGGCCCATGGCGAGGGCAAGCGAGGCATCGCTACTGCTTGGCACGGGCGTTGCCCGTGATCGCGGGACAAGCCCGCTCCTACAGGTGGGGGGGGGCGAAATCGGGGGCAAAAAAAAGACGCCTCATTGGAGGCGTCAAGACATTCACCTGTAACCAAAGGAGCACGTGGGCTTCTCAAGGTGAATTCGGGAAATGCTCAGAGGATCGACAGGGGGTACTCGACGATCACCCGCACCTCGTCCAGGTCCGATTCAAAGGCCGTGGCCCGGGTGGTGGCCTGGCGCACGCGCAGCGACAGGTCCTTGGCCGCGCCGGTCTGCACCACGTACTTGACCTCGATGTCGCGCTCCCAGCGCTTCTGGTCGGTGAGCGGGTCGCCGTTGTCATCGCGGCGCATGTAGTAGGCGTTGGCGTGGCTGTAGTCGGCGTCGCTGCCACGGCCATAGCGGGTCATGAACGACAGCCCCGGCACCCCGTAGGCGGCCATGTTCAGGTCGTAGCGCAGCATCCACGAACGCTCCTTCGGCGAGTTGAAGTCGCTGTACTGGATGGAGTTGTCGAGGAAGATCGAGTCGGACTGGCGCAGGTAGTCGAAATCGTCGTCGCCGTTGTTGCGCTGGTGGGTCAGCGCGACGGTGTGGGCGCCGTAGCGCACGCCGAGCTTGGCGCTCCAGATGTCGTTGTCGAACTGTCCCAGGCGCTGACGCCCTTCATCCTTGGCATTGTAGAAATTGAACCCGCCGATCAGCGCCAGGTCATCGGACAACGGCCAGGTCACGCTGGTGCCGGCGTAGTACTGGTTCCACACGTCCTTCAGGCGGCTGCCGAACAGGCTCACGCTGACGTTTTCGTTGATCGCGTAGTCGCCGCCGCCGTAGGCGATCCATGGCGAGTCCACCGGGCCGCCGTAGAAGGTCACGAAGTTCTCGCGCAGGTCGCTGGACACCGGCTGGCTCATGGCGTGCAGGCGCCCGGCCTGCAGCGTCAAGCCTTGCAGGCTGGTGTTCTCCAGGGTCACCCCGCGAAAGCTTTCCGGCAGCAGCCGCGAGTCGCCGGCAGCGACCACCGGGTTGACCGGGAACACATCGCCCACCCGCAGCACGGTGTCGAACAGGCGCACCTTGGCCGCGCCGCCGACCTTGCTGTATTCGTCGCGGGCCTGGCCATCACGGTCCACCGGCAGCACGTCGAACGAACTGCGCCCTCCGTTGCGCCCGCCACCGGTGTCGAGCTTGAGCCCGAGCATGGCGAAGGCATCCACGCCGACGCCCACCGTGCCCTGGGTGAAACCGGATTCGAAGCGGGTGATGATGGCGTGGGCCCAGGCTTCGGAGTAGCCGTTGTCGCTGGCCTTGCCGGGGTTGTAGGTGGGCGCGCGACCGTCGCGATGGTCACGGTTGAAATAGTAATTGCGGTTGAGCACGCTCAGGCGGCTGCCCTCGATGAACCCTTCCTGCTGCTCTTGCGCGGCCCAGGCTGCCGGGCCGAAGCCGGCCAGCGCCACCAGGGCGGCCAGGGAAAGTGTTGGATTGCTTGTCATCCGTTGCTCCTTCGATTGCGGCTGTTCTTGTTGTCGGGCCTTGGCGCTGGAGCGTCCCTGGTCTGGCCAGATGCGTGCGCACCCAGCCCCGTTGGCCGAGCCTGATGCTCGCCGCTGGCGGATAACGGGAAGGTGATGGGGGGATTACAATCGTGTCATTCGCGGCCGTGGGATCGGCATCCCCGGCCACCTTTCATATCTGTAACCCGGGCGTCATGCCGCTGTCGGCTGCCCGTCGCTAGCGTGGACTGCGAAACGAACCTTTCGGAGACACGCACCATGCTACGACCGACCCTGATCGCCGCCCTGCTGGCGCTTTCCCTTTCGGCCCAGGCCACGGGCTTTTCCAGGCTGGACAACGAGCAGCTGCTTGAAGACCACCAGCAGGCCGTGGCGGCCTACGCGGCGCAACGCGCCAAGCCGATGCCGGAGATCGTCGACTATCGCTATGGCATGAAGCTCGACGTCGCCCGCCTCGTGCGCCAGTCGGGCGACCCGCGCACCTGCGAGGTGGTGCCCCGGCTGATGACCTTCGAGGACAGCCAGGGCACCCTGCGCACCGTGCGCTATTCGGTGCAGTCGCAATGCATCAACAACAAGTAGCTCAGCCGCGCAGCCCGTCCACCAGCTGCAGGCTGTTGCGCCCGCCGCGCTTGGAGGCGTACAGCAGCACGTCGCCCTGCTCGATCAAGGCCGCCAGGCTGGCCGGTGGCCGGTCGAACAGGTTGGCGCCGATGCTCAGGGTCACCGCTTCGGGGGTGCGGAACAATTGCTCGGCCGTGGCCTGGAACTGCCGGCGCAAGGTATCGGCCAGCTGTTCAATGGCCTGGCGCGACGCATCACCCAGCAGGATGACGAACTCGTCACCACCGAGGCGCGCGGCGATCGCCCGCTCCGGCAGCAACGCCCGGATCATTTCGCTCAAGGCCACCAGCAGGCGGTCGCCGGCGGCATGCCCGTGCAGGTCGTTGACCAGCTTGAAGTGGTCGATGTCGATCAGCAACAGAGCGCCCGGACGTTGCGGCGAGACCTCCTTCAGCAGGTTCGCCGCCCGCACCTCCAGGGCCCGACGGTTGTACAGCGCGGTCAGCGGATCGCGCGCGGCCAGGCGCTCGATGCGCTCCTCGCGGCGGTAGCGCACAGTGCCGGTCATCGACAGGGCGATCAGCATGATCGCCATGGCACCCTCCACCAGCGACGCCTGGATGATCTGCCCGCGGAACGCCGTGAGGTCGATCAGCGTCCCCGGCAGCAGCGCCGGCAAGGTCTTGGCCAGGTAGAACAGGCCATGCAGCAGCAGGATGTAGCGCAGCTGGACCGCCCCCACGCTGAGGGACTTGCCGTGCGGGCGCAGCAATGCACTGGCGTACAGGGTGAAGCTGGCGACCAGCAGCGAGTTGACCACCAGGAAAGTCTTCGACCACAGCGGCCATTGCGGCAGCAGCAACAGGCCGAGCCAGAGCAGCGGCGCCAGGTAGCAGGCCCGTGACAGGCGCGCCTCGGTGAAGCGCGAAACCCCCAGTAAAAACAGCCAGTGGGCGGCGACCAGCATGCCATTGGCGAACCAGATGCCGATGAACAGATAACCACTGCCGCGCAGCAGGGCAAGCGAGGAGCCGACGCTGATGGTGGCGAAGCTGGCGCTCCAGCACAGCAAGGAAGACTCGCGCACACTGATCCATTCCACGGCCAGGTACAAGGCGGCGACCGCGGCCAGGGCGATGGAGAGGGTCAGCAGGGTGGAAGCGTCGAACGCCATGGGTGGGAGTTGCCTGTGAATTACCGTTCAGAGCGCTGATTGTATGCGCTCGACGGCGTTTGCACAGGTACATTTGATATCCAAATGATGGCATTTCGACGGGAAACACATCCGTCCGCGCTATTGCCCGGAAAGGAAGCTCACCAGCTGCCGCCCATGGGAGCTCAGCGCCTCCCAGCCACGAAAGCAGATGCGCAGTTCCAGGGTCGCCCAGCGCTCCTCCAGCGCCACCCGGCGCACCGCCAGTTCCTGTTCGGCGCGTACCGCGGCGGTCTCGGGCAGCATGGCGATGCCGGCGTGCTGGGCCACCAGCTGGGCGATGGCTTCGAAGCTGGGGGCGCGTACCCGCACCTTCAGCGGCATGGCCAGGTTCATCGCCAGCTCCTCGACGAAACGCTGCATGGCGCGCTCGGCCGGCAGACAGACGAAGGGAAAACCCAGGGCGTCCGCCAGGCGCAGCTGGCCACGCCCGGCCAACGGGTGATCGAGCGGCACCAGCAGCACCAGCCGCTCGGTGCGAAACGGCAGCGACACCAGGCCATCATTGACCAGGTTGCCGTCGTACACGCCGATCTCGCACTCACCGGCCAGCACCACCCGCAGCACATCGATGCTCTTGTGCTCGACCAGTTGCAGGTCCACCTCCGGGTAGTCGGCCAGGAACGGCCCGAGCACCGCCGGCAGCAAGGTGCTGTTGGTCACCGTGGAGGCCGCCAGGTGCAGGGTAATGCGCCGCTGGCCGGCCAGCTCGCCGAGGGTGTCATGCAGCTTCTGCGCCTCGCCCAGCACGCCACGCGCCGACTCCAGCACCAGGCGCCCGGCGGGGGTCAGCTGCATGCCGTCGGCCTTGCGCAGGAACAGGGTCAATCCACAGCGCGCCTCGAACAGGCGCAGCCGGGTGCTGGCGGCCGACACCGCCACCGGAAAGGTCGCCGCCGCCTTGCTCAGGCTACCGGTCGCGGCAATGGCCGCGAGCAGGCGCAGGTCCACGAGATCGAAGTGCATCGAGGTTTCTCCAAATCAGAACGCCATGTTCGAGAAAAAGCGATTCTAGCCTGCCTGCGTTCTGCGCAGAATAAGCCACGCCCCTTTGCCGTCACGGACCTGTCATGACCCGCCTGCCCGCCCCGCTCCACCGCGCCCTCGCCAACGGCAGCCTGTATGCCGTGCTCGCGGCCCTGGGTTTCAGCTTCAAGGCCATCTTCGTCAAGCTCGCCTATGCCGCCGGCCCCGTGGACGCCATCAGCCTGCTGGCGCTGCGCATGGCCTTGTCGCTGCCGCTGTTCGCCTGGCTGGTGTGGGCCAGCCGCGGCCAGGGCGGAGCGCCGCTGAGCGCCGGCGATGGCCTGCGGGTCGCCCTGCTCGGCCTGTTCGGCTACTACCTGGCCAGCCTGTTCGACTTCTATGGATTGCAATTCATCAGCGCCGGCCTCGAGCGCTTGATCCTGTTCACCTACCCGACCCTGGTGCTGGTGATCCAGGCCGTCGTCCAACGCGAACGCCCCACCTTGCGCACGCTGGCGGCCATGGGCCTGTGCTACCTGGGGCTGGGCATCGCCTTCGTGCATGACATCGGCAGCGCGGGCGGCGGCAACCAGGTGCTGGTCGGCTCGTTGTGGGTATTCGCCAGCGCGGTGACCTATGCCCTGTACTACTCCGGTACCGGGATGATGCTCAAGCGCATGAACTCGATGCGCCTGGCCGGCCTGTGCGGCAGCGCCTCGTCGCTGATGGTGCTGGCCCACTACCTGCTGGTGGCGGATGTCGCGCCGTTGCTGCAGCTGCCGAGCGCGGTGTGGCTCAACGCGGCGCTGATGGCGTTGTTCTCCACGGTGCTGCCGATCTACTGGGTGGCCCTGGCGATCCAGCGTATGGGCCCCACGCACACGGCGGCGGTGGGCAACCTGGGGCCGGTGCTGACCATGCTGGCGTCTTGGCTGATCCTCAGCGAGGCGGTCTCGCTGTACCAGGTGGCCGGGCTGGTGCTGGTGTTGTTCGGGGTGTCGCGGCTGAAACCTGCGAAAAAGCCCGCGCCCCAGCCCGCAGCCCCTGCACGGACCGTGTAGGAGCGGCCTTGTGCCGCGAAAGGGCTGCATGGCAGCCCCGGCGATTGATGCATCAAGGCTGAAACCCCGGGGCCGCTTCGCGCCCCTTTCGCGGCACAAGGCCGCTCCTACACAGAGCATGTCGCGCTTGTGACTATTGGCGAATCCATGGCATAGAAAGCAGTCCACCTGCATAGCGCCATACTGGAGATTCCCCATGAGCAAGCCCTACGTTCCGCCCAAGGTCTGGACCTTCGAGGCGCCCTCCGGCGGCCAGTTCGCCAGCATCAACCGTCCGGTGGCCGGGCCCACCCACGACAAGCCGCTGCCCACCGGCAAGCACCCGCTGCAGCTGTACTCCCTGGCCACGCCCAATGGCGTCAAGGTCACCATCCTCCTGGAAGAACTGCTGGCCCTCGGCCACGGCGGCGCCGAATACGACGCCTGGCTGATCCGCATCGGCGAGGGCGACCAGTTCGCCAGCGGCTTCGTGCAGGTCAATCCCAACTCGAAGATCCCCGCCCTGCTCGACCGCGGCGTCGAACCGCCGGTGCGGGTGTTCGAGTCCGGTTCGATCCTGCTGTACCTCGCGGAAAAGTTCGGCGCCTTCCTGCCCAAGGACATCGCCACGCGCACCGAAACCCTCAACTGGCTGTTCTGGCAGATGGGCTCGGCGCCTTACCTGGGCGGAGGTTTCGGCCACTTCTACGTCTACGCGCCGGAAAAGTTCGAGTACGCCATCAACCGCTTCACCATGGAAGCCAAGCGCCAGCTCGACGTCCTCGACCACCGCCTGGGCGAAAGTGCCTACCTGGGCGGCCCCGAGTACAGCATCGCCGACATCGCCGTGTGGCCCTGGTATGGCCAGCTGGTGCGTGGCAACCTGTACGGCGCGGCGGAGTTCCTCGCGGTGCACGAATACCCGAACGTACAGCGCTGGGCCGAAACCATCGCCCAGCGCCCGGCCGTACAACGCGGCACCCGGGTCAATCGGACCTGGGGCGAGGAAGCCAGCCAGGTGGCGGAACGCCATTCGGCGGCGGACCTTGCCTGATATCGAACGGGGTCGATTGCCGGCCCTGCTCCCAGGGCGATATCAATTTAATGGCATCGCATCCTAAAGTTCCCTGCGACGCGGCCGTCATCCTGCTCAGATTTCACACCTGTGCAAGGAAGTCCCACGTTGAACACACTGCTGCGAGCCGCCACCCTGGCGGCTCTGCTGTCCATGACCGGTTGCATTTCCTATAACGTTACCGGCCCCGTCGGCACCCCGCCACACCCTGCCTCGGTCACCAGCCCACGCACCGCGCAGATTGCCGACGTGGTGGTGTCCGCCCCCGGCATCGACGAAGCCACGCGCACCACCATCAGCCGCTCGCTGACCAGCCAGCTTGGCCAGTACGTGGAAAAAGGCGGCTACTTCAAGGCCATCAGCGAGTACCCCACTCGCCTCGACGAGCAGGACGTGCTGCTGAAGTTCGACATGACCTCCCTCAAGGGCCGTCGCGCCCCGCACCCGGGCTACTTCCCCGGCGCCCTGCTGACGCTGACGCTGTGGATCTGGGTCAATGGCCCGATCTATGTCGACAGTTTCGATGTCGCCGGCGACCTGGTCATCGTCGACCGCAACGGCAGCGAGCTGGCCAGGGCCAAGGACCAGGTCAAGCTCGAGCGCAATGTCGGCCTGTATGGCCGCGAATACTGGGCACCGACCATGGGCTCGAAACAGCTCAACCAGCTGGTGACCGAACTGATGGACACCGCCACCGTGCAACTGGCCAAACGTTGAAAGAAGGGATCACCCCATGAACGGCTTCAAACACCTGCTGCTGCTCGGCGCACTGCTGCTCGGCGGCTGCGTCTCCTACTCCACCGGCGACCTGCCCCCGGTCGGCACCTGGCCGCCCAAGGCCAGCGTCGAGGCGGTCAAGCCAAGTGCCTACCTGCGCAGCACGTCGCTCTTCAAGGCCAACAACAACCCGGCCACCGCCGCCGCCGGCGCCCAGGCGCAGATGTGGGAAAAGACCCTCACCGAGACTTACCAGGAGTCCGGACGCTTCACCCAGGTGACCACGCAGAAAGGCACGGCCGACCTGTACGCCGAATCGACCCTGACCAACCATGAGCAGTTCGTCGTGGCCTCGGCGTTCATCACCGGCTTCACCTTCTTCATCGTGCCGTCGACCGCCAAGAACACCTTCACCCTGGAGACCGTGTTCAAGGACAAGGACGGCAAGGAAATCGGCCGTGTCAGCAAGAGCGAGTCGGTGCGCACCTGGATGCAGCTGGTATTGATCGTCGGCCTGCCGTTCCAGGCCGATACCCGCGACGTGGTCCGCGAACTGGCCCGCAGCACCCTGGACGAGGCGGTACAGCGCAAGTTGCTGTAATCAGCAAAGCCCATCGATAACGGGGGAGCGGCGGTTCGCCGCTCCCCCGTTATTCAGCCCCGCCCCGCAAGCGCCTGAATGCCGCGCTGCAACGAAGCATTTCGCCACTGCATGCCTGCGCCCATCGGGACCTTCTTGCTACACTCGCGCCATGATTTTTCCACCTGCACAACTGTGGTGACAGCATGATCGAGGTAACCGAGGTTTCCATTGCCGAGCTGCGCGACGCGCTCGAGTCCGGCCGCACGACCGCCGTCGAACTGGTCAAGGCCTACCTGGCGCGCATCGACGCCTACGATGGCAAGGACACCGCCACCGCACTCAATGCCGTGGTTGTGCGCAACCCTGACGCGCTCAAGGAGGCCGAAGCCTCCGACGCCCGCCGCGCCCGTGGCGAAACCCTCGGCCCGCTGGACGGCATTCCCTACACCGCCAAGGACAGCTACCTGGTCAAAGGCCTGACCGCCGCCTCCGGCAGCCCGGCGTTCAAGGACCTGGTCGCCCAGCGTGACGCCTTCACCGTCGAGCGCCTGCGCGCCGGCGGCGCCATCTGCCTGGGCAAGACCAACATGCCGCCCATGGCCAACGGCGGTATGCAGCGCGGCGTCTACGGCCGCGCCGAGAGCCCGTACAACGCCGCCTACCTGACCGCGCCCTTCGCCTCCGGCTCGTCCAACGGCGCCGGCACCGCCACCGCCGCCAGCTACAGCGCCTTCGGCCTGGCCGAGGAAACCTGGTCCAGTGGCCGTGGCCCGGCCTCGAACAACGGCCTGTGCGCCTACACCCCGTCGCGCGGGGTGATCTCGGTGCGCGGCAACTGGCCGCTGACGCCGACCATGGACGTGGTCGTGCCCTACGCCCGGACCATGGCCGACCTGCTGGAAATCCTCGACGTGGTGGTGGCCGACGACGCCGACAGCCGCGGCGACCTGTGGCGCCTGCAGCCCTGGGTGCCGATCCCGGCCGCCTCCAGCGTGCGTCCGCAGTCGTACCTGGACCTCGCCGTGGGCGCCGAGTCGCTCAAGGGCAAGCGCTTCGCCGTGCCACGCATGTACATCAACGCCGACAGCGAAGCCGGTACCTCGCAGAAGCCTGGCATCGGCGGCCCGACCGGCCAGCGCATCAACACCCGCGCCAGCGTGATCGACTTGTGGAAGCAAGCCCGCCAGGCGCTGGAAGCGGCCGGCGCCGAAGTGGTCGAGACCGACTTCCCGCTGGTGTCCAACTGCGAGGGCGACCGCCCGGGCGCGCCGACCGTGTTCACCCGCGGCATCGTCAGCAAAGAATTCCTCCATGACGAACTGTGGGAGCTGTCCGGCTGGGCCTTCGATGACTTCCTGCGCGCCAACGACGATCCCAAGCTCAACCGCCTGGCCGATGTCGACGGCCCGCGGATCTTCCCCCACGACCCGGGCACCCTGCCCAACCGTGAGGACGACCTGGCCGCCGGCATGGACGAATACGTCAACATGGCCAAGCGCGGCCTGAAGACCTGGGACCAGATCGCCAGCGTGCCCGATGGCCTGCGCGGCCTGGAAGCCACCCGCAAGCTCGACCTGGAAGACTGGATGGACGCCCAGGGCCTGGACGCGGTGCTGTTCCCCACCGTGGCCGATGTCGGCCCGGCGGACGCCGATGTGAACCCCGCATCGGCGGATATCGCCTGGAGCAACGGCATCTGGGTGGCCAACGGCAACCTGGCGATCCGTCACCTGGGCGTACCGACCGTGACCGTGCCGATGGGCGTGATGGCCGATATCGGCATGCCGGTGGGCCTGACCTTTGCCGGCAAGGCCTACAGTGACAACAATCTGTTGAAATTTGCTGCCGCCTTCGAGTCGACCGGCTCGCGCCGCATGATCCCACCGCGCACGCCCAAGCTGGCGGACCCACAAGGCTGAAGTACCGGCCACATCCTGTAGGAGCGGCCTTGTGCCGCGAAAAGACTGCGTAGCAGCCCCAGGTTCAGTGATCAGGCAAAGATCGCCGGGGTCGCTGTGCGCCCCTTTCGCGGCACAAGGCCGCTCCTACAAGGATCGCGCAAGGCTTGAGGGGGCGTGATCAACGAGCACGCTGGCAAAATTCAACAAATCATGCAAATATCAACTTTATGTTGATATTTGCATGATGCCATGACCCTCCTCGAAGAACGCCAGCTCACCCTGACCATCCTCAAGGCCACCCTGCAGGCCCTGGGCAGCGTCGTCCCACGCAACGTCGAAATCCTCCTGCACGACCTCGATCACCCGGAGCGCTCGGTGGTGGCGATCGTCAACGGCCATCTCTCCGGCCGCCGGGTTGGCAGTCCGATTCTCGCCGCCCCCGAGCAGGACCAGGGCTTCAAGGCGCTGATGCAGGCCTCGGCCGACCAACAAGGTTGCGCGCCAGTGGTGCTGCCCGACTACCCCACCACCCTCAAGGGTCGCAGCCTGCGCAGCGCCACGGCGATCTTCCGTGACCGCGACGGCCAGCCCTTCGCCAGCCTGTGCGTGAACACCGATGTCACCGGCCTGGACGCGGCCATGGCCTTTCTCCAGCACTTCCAGCCACTGGGCGCCACACCGGCGGCGACCGACGAGGCGGCCGACATGACCGCGCTGATGGCCGGGATCATCCAGGATGCGCTGCAACGCAGCGGCCAGGGGCGGATGAACAAACAGGCCAAGGTCGAGGCCGTGCGCATCATGCAGGAGCGCGGCCTGTTCATCGTCAAGGGTGGCGTGGAGAAAGCCGCCGAGGCCCTCGGCGTGACCCGCTATACCGTCTACAACTACCTGGAGCAGCTGCGCGGCGAACCCGCCACGGCTGCCCGCGACTGAACCCCGGAGCCCATCATGCCGCTGCACATTCCTACCCCACTGATCGAATCCCGCCCGCTGTCCCTGAGCGCCGGCCGCCCGGTGTGGCTCAAGCTCGAAGCCCTGCAACCGTGCGGCTCGTTCAAGCTGCGCGGCGTCGGCCATGCCTGCGAGGTCCACCATGCCCGCGGTGCCCGGCATTTCGTCTCGTCGTCCGGTGGCAACGCCGGCCTGGCGGTGGCCTATGCCGGGCGCAAACTCGGTGTGCCGGTGACCGTGGTGGTGCCCGAGACCACCACCGAGCGGGCCAGGGAACTGCTACGCCTGGAAGACGCCAGCGTGGTCGTGCGCGGCAGTTCCTGGCAGGAAGCCAATGAGCACGCCCAGACCCTGGTCGGCGCGGACGACGCCTTTATCCACCCGTTCGACGATCCGCTGCTGTGGACCGGCCACGCCAGCATGATCGACGAAGTCGCCGCAGCAGGCTTCAAGCCCGACGCGGTGGTGCTTTCGGTTGGCGGCGGCGGCCTGCTCTGCGGGGTGGTCGAGGGCTTGCAGCGCAACGGCTGGCACGACGTACCGGTACTGGCGGTGGAGACCGACGGCGCGGCGTCGCTGCACGCCGCCATGGCCGCCGGGCATACCGTGGAACTGCCGCGCATCGCCTCGGTGGCCACTTCGCTGGGCGCCAAGCGGGTCGCCGAGCAGGCGCTGGCCTACACCCGCCAGCAGCCGGTGCTCAGCCACCTGGTCAGTGACCGCGAAGCCCTCGACGCCTGCGAGCGGCTGCTGCGCGACCATCGCCTGCTGGTGGAGCCGGCCTGCGGCGCCGCGCTGGCCCTGCTCGAACACCCCGAGGCCATGGCGGCCTACGGCAATGTGCTGGTGATCGTCTGCGGCGGCGCCACCGCCACGCTGGAGCAGATCCGCGCCTGGCGAGCGACCTGCTGATTCGACACAGACCCGTTCTGCTGGAACAAAACCTAATTTTTGATCCAGGGCAAGCCCGCTCTCATGGAACAAAACATAATTCTTTGATTTGACTGGGTAGCGTGGGAGCGGGCTTGCCCCGCGATGCGGTGTATGGCACCGGCTTCGCCGGTGTTCGCGGGTGAACCCGCTCCCACAGGGATAACAGTTCCCTGCGCGACAGCGTAGCCCGAAGGGCTGGGTGATCTGCGCACAGGAATCCGTGCTGCTATCGGCGAGCACGCCACCGCTATATACTTTTGAACATATCGATTCAGAAGTACATGTTTGCCATGCCCAGTATCCGTGACCGCAACCTGCAACTGATCCTTGCTGCCGCCAGCGAAGAGTTCGCCCACCACGGCTTCGCCGCCGCCCGGGTCGATGATATCGCCGCCCGCGCCGGCCTGCCCCGGGCCAATGTGTTCTATTACTTTCGCAACAAGCGCCTGCTTTACGCAGCCGTGCTCGACCTGGTGATGGAGCCGCTGCTACGCGCCGCGCGCAGCCTGGTGCCGGACGCTCACCCCGAGCAGGCCCTGCCCCGCTACTTCAAGGCCAAGGCCGAAGTGGCGCGGCGTCATCCCGGTGCCGTGCGGGTATGGCTCAAGGAAATGCTGCATGGCGCCCGGCAACTGCCAGGCGAGCGCGCCGAGCTGCTGCAGCAGAGTGCCCGGCAGACCCTGGCCTGCCTGGCGCAGTGGATGGACCGCGGGCTGATCGTGCGGACCGCGCCAGAGCATCTGCTGCTGTTCCTCTGGTCCACGTCGCTGGCGACCTTCCGCTTCGGCATGGCCCCCGGCAGCTCGGGGCAGATCAAGCCAACCCACGCATCCACCCAGGCCCAGGCCGACCTGCTGCTGCGCAGCCTGCGCCCGGAACCATGGCCATTGGGCAGGATCGCCTGATCGCTATATCAATAAAAATATAACGACTATCTTACCTGCAAAGCATTGAATGATCGCTCTCTTCCCGCGCTCATCGGATTCTCGCTGCGCCCGGGAACAGCCGATTACGATAGTCACATTCGTTTGTTCAACTTGCTGTTGCCCCAGCAGGAAAAGGCTGTCGGTCGGCCATTGCGGCGCGGACCGGTCCGGCACCAGGGACGGCACAGCCGCGGGCCTGATGGCGCTTCGCCAACGAAGAGCAGCGCAACTCGGACGAAATGCGTCTCGCGCCCTTTCGTAGCGCGGCAAGTGAAGGCACAATGCGTGTCCTTTTTTTGGCCGGCCTGGCCGGGGGCCTTTAAATGATCAAGACGCCGTACTACCTCATCGATAAACAGAAACTGCTGGGCAACATGGAAAAGATTGCCTATGTGCGCCAGCAGTCCGGGGCCAAGGCCCTGCTCGCCCTCAAGTGCTTCGCCACCTGGTCGGTGTTCGACCTGATGCAGCAGTACATGGACGGCACCACTTCCTCCTCGCTGTACGAGCTCAAGCTCGGCCGCCAGAAATTCGCCGGCGAGACCCACGCCTACAGCGTGGCCTGGGCCGACGATGAAGTCGAAGAGATGCTCGAGAACTGCGACAAGATCATCTTCAACTCCATCGGCCAGCTCGAGCGCTTTTCCGAGCAATCCGAGGGCAAGGTGCGCGGCCTGCGCGTCAACCCGCAGGTGAGCAGCTCCGACTACCTGCTGGCCGACCCTGCGCGCCCATTCAGCCGCCTGGGCGAGTGGGACCCGGAAAAGATCGAGAAGGTGATCGAGAAGATCTCCGGCTTCATGTTCCACAACAACTGCGAGAACGGCGACTTCGGCCTGTTCGACAAGATGCTCACGCACATCGAGGAGCGCTTCGGCCACCTCCTGCACAAGGTGGAGTGGGTCAGCCTCGGTGGCGGCATCCATTTCACCGGCGAAGACTACGCGGTGGACGCGTTCTGCGCGCGCCTGAAAGCCTTCTCGGAAAAATATGGCGTGCAGGTCTACCTGGAGCCGGGCGAAGCGGCCATCACCAACAGCGCCTCGCTGGAAGTGACCGTGCTCGACACCCTGTACAACGGCAAGCACCTGGCCGTGGTCGACAGCTCGATCGAGGCGCACCTGCTCGACCTGCTGATCTATCGCCTCAACGCCAAGATGGCGCCCAACGACGGCGCGCACACCTACATGGTCTGCGGCAAGTCGTGCCTGGCCGGCGATATCTTCGGCGAGTATCAGTTCGACAAGCCGCTGCAGATCGGTGACCGCCTGTCGTTCGTCGACACCGCCGGTTACACCATGGTCAAGAAAAACTGGTTCAACGGTCTGAAAATGCCGTCCATCGCGGTCAAGCAGCTCGACGGCAGCGTCGAGGTGGTGCGCGAGTTCGGGTTCGACGACTACGTTTCGAGCCTGTCGTAAGACAGGCTTTCATGAAGGAGAGAAGCTGAATTGAAGAAGAACGTTCTTATCATTGGTGCAGGAGGTGTCGCCAAGGTGGTGGCCCACAAGTGCGCACAGCATAACGACGAACTGGGTCGTATTGCGATTGCGTCACGGAACATCTCCAAATGCCAGGCCATCATCGACAGCGTCAAGGCCAAGGGTAGCCTCAAGGTACCCGCCGACATCCAGGCCTTCTCGCTCAACGCCCTCGATGTCGAGGCGACCAAGGCACTGATCCGCGAGACCGAATCGCAGATCGTGATCAACGTTGGTTCCGCCTTCCTCAACATGTCGGTGCTGCGCGCCTGCATCGATACCGGTGTCGCTTATCTTGACACCGCGATTCACGAAGAACCGGGCAAGATCTGCGAAACCCCGCCCTGGTATGGCAACTACGAGTGGAAACACCTCGAGGAATGCCAGCAGAAGAACATTACCGCCATTCTCGGTGTCGGCTTCGACCCGGGTGTGGTGAACAGCTACGCGAAACTCGCGCAGCAGCAGTATTTCGACCGCATTGATTCGATCGACATCCTCGACGTCAATGCCGGTTCCCACGGCAAGTACTTCGCCACCAACTTCGACCCGGAAATCAACTTCCGCGAGTTCACCGGGCAGGTGTGGAGCTGGCAGAACAGCCAGTGGACCAGCAACACCATGTTCGAAGTCAAGCGTACCGACGACCTGCCGGTGGTGGGTTCGCAGAACCTGTACCTGACCGGCCACGACGAGGTGCACTCGATCTCGAAGAACCTGAACGTGCCAAACGTACGTTTCTGGATGAGCTTCGGCGAGCACTACATCAACGTGTTCACCGTGCTGAAGAACCTCGGCCTGCTCAGCGAGCAACCGGTCAAGACCGCCGAAGGCCTGGAAGTGGTGCCGCTGAAAGTGGTCAAGGCCGTGCTGCCGGATCCGGCCTCGCTGGCCCCGGGCTACACCGGCAAGACCTGTATCGGTGACCTGGTCAAGGGCACCAAGGATGGCCAGCCGCGCGAAGTGTTCATCTACAACGTGGCTGATCACGAAGAAGCCTACGCCGAGACTGACAGCCAGGGCATCTCCTACACCGCCGGCGTGCCGCCGGTGGCCGCCGCGCTGCTGGTCGCCCGTGGCGAGTGGGACGCCGGGCGCATGGTCAACGTCGAGGAGCTGCCGGCCGAGCCGTTCCTCAAGGCGCTGGACGTGATGGGCCTGCCGACCCGCGTCAAGGATGAAAAAGGCGATCGTCCGTGGGACGCTGAAGCCTAAGCTGCACGACGAAGGGGCGCCAGATGGCGCCCCTTCTGTTTTTACGGCACCGCGCGCTGCACGGTCCCGACAATGATGCCCTGCTCGCGCAATTGATGCAGCAGGTGCAACCCCTGCTGCAGATGCTGATCGCCCAGCGCGCGCAAACGCTCGCGGCCGGTGCCGGGCAGGCCCATCAGCAGCTGCCAGGCCAGCGGCGCCAGGCGGGCGAAACGTACCTGCAGGTCGGCGTCGCGGTAGACCAGCAAAAGGGTAGGCTGCTCCGGCGCTTCGCTCGGCTGGTGGTCCGGGCCGATGCGTTCCACCGGCCAACGGTAGGCCAGTACCCGCGCCACACACGACAGCAGCGGCTCGCCTTCGAGCAAGTCGCCGCCCGGATCGTGCGGCGGATCCTCGGCATCGCTCAGGTACAGCTGCGCCTCGATCCATTCATGGTGCGCCAGTTCCAGCTGCCAGGGCGTATCGGGCTCGATACCCTGCAGGTAGTCGAGGAATGCCTCGGCGACTTCAGTGAACAGTGGTGTCTGGCTGCGGTAATGGGCGTAGAAATCACGCACCCGCGCATGCCAGCGCTGATCGCCCAGGGTCCGGCACAGCACCGGGAAGCTACCGGCCAGCAGTCCTTCGATGGCGCCGTAGAACAGCTCGCGATAGACCTTCAGGCGCCGTGCCTCAATGCCGGGCGGCGGTGGGTTGGCGGCCGGGTCGCGCAGGTGGCGCGCCAGGGTGAACTGCTGGGTGCGCAGGGTCTCAGTCATGGCCTGGCGCTCCGTGGGCACGTTGCAGGCTGCGGATCCGCGCCGTTTCAGCCAGCAGTTCGGCCAGCGGCGGGTAATTGAAGTCGCGCTCTAGCACGGTGGGCTGCGTCCCGAAGCGTCGGCAGGCGTCGGCGAACAACGCCCAGACATCCTCCTTGACCGGCGCGCCGTGGGTATCGACCTTCAGGTCCGGTGCCTCGTCGTAATGACCGGCCACATGCATGCTCACTACCCGCTCGCGAGGCAGGCCGGCGAGGAAGGCCCGTGCGTCGTAGCGGTGGTTGCAAGCATTGACGAAGACATTGTTCACATCCAGCAACAGGTCGCAGTCGGCCTCGTCAAGCACGGCGCGGACGAAGTCCAGTTCGGGCATCGCCTGGTACGGCGCGGCGTAATAGCTGATGTTCTCCACGGCGATGCGCCGGCCAAGTACGTCCTGGACCTGGCGGATGCGTGCGGACACATGGTGGACGGCCTCTTCGGTGAAGGGAATCGGCATCAGGTCGTAGAGATGGCCGTCGTCGCTGCAATAGCTCAGGTGCTCGCTGTACATCCGCACCTGGTGGCGGTCGAGGAACTGTCGGGTGCGCTCGAGGAACCTGCGGTCCAGCGGCGCGGTACCGCCCAGTGACAACGACAGGCCATGGCAGGCGATGGGAAAGCGTTCCGCCAGGCGCGCCAGGCCCTGGCCGAAGGCGCCGCCGACGCCGATCCAGTTTTCCGGGGCGCACTCGAGAAAGTCCACCGCATCCGCCTCCATCGTCAGCAGGTCGGACAGCAGGCCACGGCGCAGGCCGAGGCCGGTGTGCAATTGGGGTTGGGGCATGATCGGAGGGCTCCGTGGGGCGTTGAACGGCATCGCGGGGCCAGCCCGCTCCCACAATGTCATGCGTGGGAGCGGGCTGGCCCCGCGACAGGCTTCAGGACTTGCCGGTCAGGTGGCTGAACAGCCCATCAGGCATGGCCTTGCCGTTGGCCTTGTAGATCGCCGCCAGGTGATCGTGGGCCTCCTGCTCGGAGATGAAGCCGTCGTGATTGCGGTCGATCTTGTCAAAGTCAGCCGCGCGGTCCTTGGCCACGGCCAGGAACTCTTCGCGGGAGACCTTGCCGTCGTGGTTGCTGTCGGTGCGGGCGAACGAGGCGTCGCCACACTTGCCCTCACCGCACTTGCCCTCGGCTCCGGCCTTGGCGCTGGCGCCACACTTGCCTTCACCGCATTTGCCTTCGCTCTGCGTGGCCTTGCCGCCGGCACCGCACTTGCCCTCGCCGCACTTACCTTCGCCCGGGGTCTTGGCGGCGGCCAGCTGGTAGCCCTGGGCCAGGGGTTCTACGGCAAAGGCACTGTTGCCCAGGACCATGCCGCCGAGCAGGGTGGCGCCGAGCAGGCCGAGGGTTTGACGGGTCGTTTTCATGGTGTCGCTCCACTGTGGTTGGAAAGTGGAGCCATTGAGCCGCAGCGGTGTGTCGCGGATGTATCGAGGCAGGCGATGTTTTGTATGCCAGTGGGTCGCGGCGAGGCACAGATACACAGAGATACACGAACGGCCCCCTGATCACGCAGAGGGCCGTGGCAGAGGTGTCAGTCCTCCAGCGGCTTGGGTGGTGCGGCAGGTTTGGCGGGCTTCGCAGGCTTGGCCTTGCTGTCCTTTGCCTTGGGCTCGGCGGGCGCGGCGGCGACGGGCTCGGGAGCGATGACCGCCTTCTCGCTGGCCGGCAGTTCGTCGACCGCCTTGAAGATCACCTGCGGGTCGAGCTTCGCGCCGCTGTCGTCGTCCTTGAGCATATGGCGCTCGCCGTCCCTGCCCACCAGGATCACCTTGGTGCCCTTGCTCGCGCCCAGCTTGAGCTCGCGGATCAGGGCCATGGTGGTCTGCTGCTCGAGGTTCTTGTCCTCACGCTTACCCATCATCTGGGCCACGCTGTACAACACCAGGCCACGCTCCTTGAATCCGGCCTGGGTGGCGGGATCTTTCAGCGCCTCTTCCAGGCCGCGTAGGGTCGGGTCGGCCGAACTCGGGGCAATGACCACCAGTGGCCTGGCCTTGCCCAGTTCCTTGGCCAGGGGCGCGTCGCTGTCGGCGGCATACAAGGGGCCTGCTACGGCGAGCAAGGTGGCGAGGGTCAGTAACCGGACGAGCATGGGCATCTCCTTATTCTCTCGATAAAACCAAAGACTGCGGATCAGGGAGAAAGATCCGACGCGGGAGCCTAAACCACCCGGATAGACCGGTGCTTGGGCTAAAGGTAACTTGCCATTACCGGATCCATCCTGACTGGCCGTTGCCTCCCGGAAACCGTCTACGGCTGAGCTGAGCATAGTTCAATGCCCGCGCCCGTGAGGCCCGTCAATGCAGCGGCACCTGCCAGCTAAGCGCGTTCCTGGCCAGCGCCTCGCGGGTCAGCGCCACCAGGGTGTCGTGCTCGCGCCGCAGGAACCGTGCATGCAGGCGGTCAATTGCCTCCTCCGGGGCATCCAGGGCCAGCAGGTCGTCCAGGGTGTCGTGGTCGGCCTGGGGAACCCGCAGGCGTTCGGCAAAGGTCGTTTCCAGGTATTGCCGCCAGAAACGCAGGCCCACCATCCACTCGCTGATCGCATTCTCGGTCTGCGCCGCCCGGATCCAGTTGCGCGCCCAGGCGAGGTCTGCCGGTTTGAGGTTGGCCACGCCACGGTAGAGCATGTTGCTGAGCTCGACCGGCAGGTCCAGCTCGTCGCGCAGGTCGATCCGATAGGCCAGCGCCACCTCCAGTGACTCCACGCCCGCGGTGGGCATGAGTTCGGCGTGGGTCCAGGCCAGTTCGTCGAGTCGCTGCAGGCGCCAGAGCTGGCCGCCCAGGTGCAGCAGGGCCTGTTCGCGCTGGCCCGGCAGCGTGCCCTGCTCGGCCTGCCAGACCTTCAGGCGTACCTCCAGGTCGCTGAAGCGGAACGTCGCGCTGTCTTCGCAGCGGGTCACCGCCGAATTGGCGAACAGTTCCTCGCGCAACGCCGGGCTCTCCTGCATCGCTTGCAGCATGCGCAACAGCCGGGCGCCCAGGTAGCGGGCGCCAAACTCGCTGTGAAAGTCAGCGGAGTCGGTGAGTTCGGCCAGCAGGTTGAAGAATTCCGCGGAATTCACCTCACTCTCCAGCTGAACCCAGGCCGCGGCCATGTCATCGCGCACGTCCCCGTCTACCAGGTCGAGCCAGCGCAACTGATAGGGCACCCGGGTCTGCGAGACAGGGTGCCAGGTGTTCACCGCGTCCGCATTCGCGGCCAGCAGATTGCCGAACAACCTTACCCTGCCCTCGCGCCACAGGGGTGACTGATGCAAGCCCTCGGGCAGTACCTCGATGCCGTTGTCACTGAGGTCCAGGGTATGCAGGCGCGGGGCCTGCAGTGCGCCGTCGGGCAAGGCGGTCGCCTCGGTGCGGCTGAGCAACAAGGCATTCAGGCGCGGCATGCCACGGACGGAAAACGACCTGCGCAGCGGGTTGTGCGACAGGTTCAGGTAGATCAGCGCCCTGCAGTTGGCCAGGATCCGTTCTTGCTCGGCATCCAGGGTGATGCGGTTGCCGGACAGGTCGAGCACTTCAAGCTGCTCGTTGAGCGCTGACGGCAACTGCTGCAGCTTGCAGTGGGTAATCTCCAGTGTGCGCAAGTTGGGGAAGGCCCGCAGGAACGCGTCCGGGACCTCACGCAGCCGCATGGCCCTCAGCGCCAGGCTCGACACATGGGGAAAACTGACCTGGGCAGGTAGGCTCGGCAGTTGCCGCAGGCGGCTGCGGGTCTGAGTCAGCAGGTAGCCTCCGGTCGGCAGCGCACCATTGGCCTGCTC
The DNA here is from genome assembly GCF_021283245.1 of Pseudomonas sp. NMI760_13. Lineage (NCBI taxonomy): Bacteria > Pseudomonadati > Pseudomonadota > Gammaproteobacteria > Pseudomonadales > Pseudomonadaceae > Pseudomonas > Pseudomonas sp. NMI760_13. The sequence goes on from NZ_JAJSRC010000007.1 coordinate 58,809, forward strand.
GGGAACCAGGAACCGCCAGCAGTCCATCAACCCGCGCCCCAGGTCGCGTCGCGCCTCCCATTCGCTCGTAGCGAACGCTTTGCGCTTCCAGGTGGTCAGTGTCTCCTGCAGCAGGGCATGCTGCTGTTCCAGTTCACCCAGCGTGGTATCGGCATCCCGGCCGCTCTGCTGCAATTGTTCGAGCCATTGCTGGAGCTGGGTATCGCTGTACGCCGGATACAGATCGCGCAGTCTGGCCGTCAATGCGCGCGGCCGGTTGTTGCTGATGCCCAACCAGCGGCGCCAGCCGCTGAGTGGATAACCGAGGCGACCGTCCTCGAGCCGTTGCGGGGCCATGAACGAAACCGGTGCGCGATCCAGGCCCAGTACGCTCGCGACGGACTGACGTTGCTGCAACGCCTGCCGGGCCAGCGCCGCCTGCAGGGACTCGGCGAACGGCTCAGCAATACCCATCGCCGCCCGCTGACCGGCGTCGTAACCCTGTGCCAGCACCGCGAACAGCTCACCCGGCTGGCCGATGGCCGCGCCGTCGTGGTCGGCAAGCTGGAAGACACCGGTGCGATGCACCAGTTGCAGCTCTCGCCCCGTGCCCGAGGTGCTGAGCAATGGCTCGCTGGCGGCGCCATCGTAAAGCCGCCAGGCCGGTGCGGTGGCCGCGCCAGGCATCTTTTCGAGCAGCGCCAGGACCACCCTGGCCAGATCGAGGTTCTGCGGGGTATCGAAGGTCAACGCCTCCAGCACCCTGGCCAGGCGAATGCGCCGAACCCGGGTGCTGGCCGCCAGGGCCATTGCCACTGGTACCCGGCGCTCATCGAGCAGCCGTTGCCGGTCGCTGTCGCTGGCCTCGCGCAGCAAGGTCTGCGCGGCCGGCCGATGCAGGCTGGCGAAGTCCCGTCGCAAAAGCTGGGTGGACTCGGTATCGACATTCTGCTCATCGTACAGCTGTCGGAACACGATCCGGCGGTCGTGCCACAGTTGCCCGGCCAACGCCTGGTCGCTCATCTCCCCGGCTCCCGGCAGGCCTCTGGCCTTTTCCAGCACCGCCAGGTCAACCACCTGGGCGCCTGCACGCAGTTGAGTTGTCACCTCCCGGATCCGCTCGGCCAGCTCCATGCGCGCCACCGTATCGGTCAACTCCGCCTGCGCTGCCCTGCCATACACGTGCAAACCTCGCAGTTGTCCGGCATCCATCCCATGGATCGCCATGGCCTGGTCTACCTGCGCATCGTCCAGGCGCTCGAACGCACCGCCCAACCGGCGAAACATCCTGTGTCGGTTATCCCACTCGCTCGGCGACTCGCTCCACAGCCGCCAGGCGCCAGCGTCGTTATGGCGCAGCAATGGCCCGTGGCCCTGGTGCGGGCACAACTGCCATTGCTCGTCACTCGCCCGCAGACGCACCGGGTAGTAGTGCCCCTCCATGCGGATCCAGCGCTGGTTGCCCAACTGATAGACTCCCTGCTCGTCCACTTGCGCGGCGGCAGGCGGCGCGTCACTGCGAAAGGGCGTGAGGTCGCCGCTCCACAGTTTCTCGCTGCCATCCTCCAGCCGTGCCGGCAGCAGTTCGTCCACCAGGCTCCAGGCTCGACGCAGCACCACCACCCCGGCCACCGTCGCCCCAACCAGCGCGGTACTCTTGCCTACCGTCAACAGGTGATCCAGGGCGGCATTGGTGTCGCCTTCGCGCCAGTCCTCGACGGCCTGGAAGGTCTCCTTCAACAGATCCCAGGCCATCACCGCCAGCAACGCGATACCGACCTGGGGTATGAACAAACCGGCCAGGCCAAGCAAGGTCCAGCCTTCGGCCGCCAGGCGCTTGTCGTGCTCGGCCTGCAACGCCCGATCAAGCCGGGCCACGGGTGGCGCGATCATCGCGGTGTCGTCCTTGATCTGGGCGATACGGGCGCTGGCCAGATGCTCGAACAATGGGCCTGGGTAGGCATGCATGTGCTCGTCCAGGTCTCGGGTCGCCCAGTCGGCCAGATCACCCAGCCGCTGCTGGACACTTGAGAAGAACACCTGGCAGTCACGCCTGCGCACAAAGCGTGCGAAGAAGCGCTGGTATTCGACCTTGCGCAGGCGCTTGCCCAGCACTCGCCGGGCAAAGTCCTCCAGGTCGTCACGGGCACTCCAGGGGCCGTGGGGGTCGTCTGGGATGTACACCAGCACGCGCTTGCTGGTATCGCGCAACCAGCCCTTGTCGATCACATCCAGCACGACGATCTGCTGCAGCTCGCAACCGAATGCTTTCATCTGTTTGGCGATCACCGGGGCACCGGCAAGCGTGCCCGGTTTCCCATCGTGATAGAGGCCAATGATCAAGGCCAGTTCGGCATCACTCAGCACGCCTTCGACCCTGGCCTTGCAGGCATCGATCAGCAGGTTGGCCTGCTGTGATTGCCTGAGCAGCACCTTGACGTTCTGCCCGGCGACATCCGACCCCAGCACTTCGTCGAGATGGCGTTGATACTGTGCGCCCAGGTCGAGCGTCCGACACAAGCTGGCAAAGCCCTTGGCGTCCACGCCAGACAGGACCTGCCCCGCTTCGTCGACCACCGCACTGTGCCGCGGCTGTCCGTTGGCGCCAGCTTCTTGCGCCGTGAAGTTGCACAGGGCCGCTTCGAGCAAAGGGATCTCGTAGTTACTCGACCCCTGAAGTGGATAGCGGCCGGCAATCAGGCCAGGTTCGTTGGCAAAGTGGAAATACTGTCGGCGAAAAGACAAGTCATCGACGGGCTGGACGACACCATGGCGGTCGCCCAGCGCTTGCTGCAACAGCGGCCTGGCAAACTGGTCGATAGCCTGGATCCGCGTCAGCGCCATGCTCAATCCCTGACGACAGCGCAGGCTGGTCTTGAGCGCCTCGCCCAGCACGGCGAACTGTGCCGGGTTCAGGCCACTCAGCCACGGCGGCAGGCGCCGGGCGATCAGTTGGTCCTGGTAGGCCTGCTCCATGGCCAGCGTATCAATGCTTCCTGCTGACCTTTTGACTGCGCTGTTCATGTCGTTGCTCCGGCTCGCAAAGGTATAGGAGCCTATCCGACGCATCGGCTTGCCTGGCGCTAGCTAATTACCACCTTCACGCATTCCAGTTTGCTCATGAAGCGCCCAGCGATATTGTCCTGGCCCGGCCCATGGCTTCGCGGGTCAACTGCAGCATCACCTCATGCTCCCGTTGCTGGTTGTCGATATGCAGGCGCGCGATCTCCTGGTCCCTGTCGCCAAGTTCCATGAGCCGCTGAAGCTCTTCATGCATACCTGATGGCACCCTGAGCCTGCGGGCGTAGTTGGCCCGCAAGTAGTCCTGCCAGTATGGTTGCCTGGCCAGGTACTGGGCCAGGTTGTTCGCCGATTGCTCGGCGATGACCGCATGCGTGGCATTGTGCAGGTCCCAGGGAGTGAGGTTGGGAATGCCAAAATAGAGCATGTCATCCTGCTGGATCGGCAGGTCGAGCTTGCTGCGCAACGCAATGCGATAGGCCAGCGCGAACTCGATCGACTCGCTGCTCGCGCCCGCCCTGAGCGCATGCTCAGCCGCGAACTGATCCAGCACGTTCATCCGCCAGAGCTGCCCACCCAGGTGCAGCAGCGCCTGTTCCGGCTGACGTGCCAGTTCGCTGTGTCGCGCCCGCCACACCCGTACACGCAGTTCGAGGTCTGTGAAGCGAATCGTTGCGTTGTCCTGGCAATCAGTCACGGCTGCGTTGTCGAACAACTCCCGCTTGAGCACAGGGTCTCGGCTCATGAATTCGAACATGTCCAACAGGCGCACCGCGAAGTTCCTGGCCAATGGCGCCGACTTGAAGTTACCCGATGAAGTCAGCGCGGCCAGCGTATTGAAAAAGTCGGCAGAACCCTGTTCCGTTTCCAGTTGCGTCCACAGGGCAGACATCTCGTCACGCCTTTCGACCGGCACGACATCCAGCCAACGCAGGCGGTAAGGCACGCGACTGGCTTCCAGCCAATGCCATCGACTCAAAGACTCCGGCGCTGCGGCGAACAGGTTGCCACGCAGGTTCACCCTGCCCACCCGCCACAGATTCGACTGGTGAAAATCCTCAGGCAAGTCGTAAAGCGCGTTGTCCCTGAGGTCCAGTGTGTGCAGCTCCGGGCTGTCCATGACGCCGTAGGGAAAGGTGTCCAACTGGCTGGCTTGAAGGTGCAAGGCATTGAGCCTGGGCATGCCGAAGACCGAAAAACTCCTGCCCAGTGGATTGAACGAGAGGTTGAGATACACCAGCGACTGGCAACTGGCCAGGACCAGGGCTTGCCCCTCATCCAGGGCGATCTGGTTGCCCGACAGGTCGAGCACCTCCAGCTGCCCAGTGAGGGTTTCCGGCAGGGGCAGGCGCCTGAGCCGACAGTGGGTGATCTCCAGGCTGCGCAAATTGGGAAATGCCCGCAGAAAGTCATCCGGAATCGACTCCAGGCGCATGTCATGCAGCCCGAGAATCGAGATATGGGGGAAGCTGACGGACGACGGGATGCTCGGCAAGCGCTGCAGCCGACTGCGGACCTGGAACAACATGTAACGTTGCGACTCCGCCAGGCCGCCTTCCAGTTCCGGTACCAACCAGCGCCAGCAGTCGATCAGACCCTTGCGAAAGGCACGCCGGGCCAACAGTTCGAATGTGGGAAATGCACCTCGAACCCACTGGTTCAGGTGGTTGTTCAGTACGGTGTATTGTTGCTCCAACGCGGCCAGGCGCGCCTGTGCGTCCTCTCCTTGAAGCCATCGCCCGATCTGCTCGTCGCTGAACGCCGGATAGAGGTCTCGCAGCCGTGCCTGAAGGGCCCGCGGCGGGCGCTGACCCATGGTCGCCCAGAATCTGCCACCGCTCAACGGATAGCCTACCCTGCCGTCACCAAGCGGCAACGGGGCCAGAAACGCACCGTTTGGCTGATCCGCGCCCAGCCAGGTCGCGATCAGGGTCCGCAGGCTGCCGGCATCCGCCGCCAGTCGTGCGCGCAATGCGGGCGCATGGGGTTCGTCAAGACCCAGCGAGGCCCACTGCTCATTACCGTAGGCTTTGCCCAGGATGTCGAACAGCTCGCCCTCGGTCGCCAAGGGCTCAGCGCCTGCCACACGACAGCTGAACACGCCATTGCGGTGGATCAGATCGAAAGGTGTTCCACGCCCCGCGATGCTCACCAACGGCTGGTCTGCATCGCCATCGTACAGCCGCCAGCCGGGCCTGGTCGCAGCCCCCTGCAATCGGCCGAGCAGATTCAGGACGACCCGTCCGAGGTCCAGTGTCTGCGGCGTATCGAATAGCAGCGCCTCGTACACGCGCGCCATACGGATGCCCATGACCTGGCGCCTGGCCGACTGGGCCATGGACAACGGCACCCGCCGCGTATCCAACAATGCAGCCTGGTCATCGGCACTGGCCGTACGCCAGACTTCATCTGCCGCCAGACGGTGCAGACTGGCGAAACTGCCGCGCAGGATCGAACTGGCTTCGGTATCGGGAAAATCCGAGTCATACCATTGCTGCAGCAGGACACGGCGCTGACGCCATACCACATCGGCCAGGGACTGACCGTCCTGCCCCTTTGCCCCAGGCAGACCGCGTGCGCGCCGAAGCAACGTGGCGTCGGTGACGGCCGCGCCACTGCGCAACTGCTGAGCCAGTTCCCCGATGCGGCTGGCCAGCAGGATGCGGCTGGCCGTATCGGTCACTGCCGCATCCGGGCGCCGGCCATAGACATGCAAGGCCCGCAGGTGATCTTCCTGCAAATCGTGAATGGCCATGACCTGGTCGATCTGCTGTTCATCGAGCGAACTGAACGGCCTGCCCAGCCGGCGAAACATCATGTGCGAACCGCTCCACTCGGCCGGTTGCTCGTGCCAGAGCCGCCAAGCCCCGGCATCGTTGTGACGCAGCTGCGGGCGGTGTCCGCGATAAGGCAATAGTCGCCAAGGCTGGCCAGCACGGTCCTGGCCGACCCGATACCAGTGCCCCTGCATCTCGACCCAGCGGCTCGCTCGATGCCGGTGGATACCCTGCTCGTCGATGACCGCGTCGCTCGGCGGCCCTTCGTCGCGGTAGGGCTGCAGGTCACCGTTCCACAGCTTTTCACTGCCATCGTCCAGCCGCGCCAAGACCAAACGGTCCACTTTGCTCCAGCCGCGGCGAACCACGGTGACGGTTGCGGCAGTCGCCGCCAGCGTCACCACGCCCTTGCCAACGTTCAGCCAGTGTTCGAGGGCGGCATCACGCTCGTCGTTGCGCCAGTCGTCGATGGCTTGAAAGGACTCGCGCAGCAACTCGTAGACCATCAGCGCCGCCACCGCCGCGCCAAGCAATGGCACAAACAGGCCGGCCACGGTCAGCAACATCCAGCCTTCGGAGCGCAGGCGCCTGTCGTGTTCGGCCTGCACCTGACGGTCCAGTTGCGCCACGGGCGGGGCGATCATTGCGGCATCGTCCTTGATCTGTGCAATCCAGGCGTCTGCCAGATGATCAAACAGCGGCAGCCGGTAGCCTGTGGTCTGCTCATCGAGATCCCGGGTCGCCCAGCCCGCCACGTCATCCAGGCGCTCGCTGACCGCCGTAAAGACCCGGTGGCTGTCACGACGGCGCACGAAACGGCTGAAGAAACGACGGTAGTCATCCTTGCGCAGTCGCTGCCCCAGCACGCGACGCGCATACTCCTCAAGATCGTCACTGACGCTCCAGGCGCCCAGTGGGTCGCCCGGCACGTACACCAGCACTCGCTTGCTGGTATTGAAGACCCACCCCTCATCGATGACATCCAGCACAACGACACGCTGCACCGGGCAACCGAAGATCTTCAGTTGCCGGGCATGGACCGGCGCACCCTCCAGACTGCCAAGCTTGTCATCCCGACACAGCCCGATCACCAATTGCAGCTCGGCCTCGCTCAGCCCTCCCTGCGCCTTGGCCTGCAAGGCGTCGGCAAGCATGCTGCTGCGCAGGAACTGCGCCAGCAGTGTCTTGACACTGTATGCGTCGGTGCCTGCAAGCAGAACCGAATCCAGGTGATCCTGATACTGCTGCCCCATGTCTAGCGCTCGACACAGTCTGGCCAGGGTCAACGCGGACAGCCCCGGCTGACGAACGCCTTTGCCATCAACCACGGCATTGCGCCGAGGCTGTTGCCAACACTCGGATTCAGTGAAGTTGTAGAACGCGGACTCCAGCACCGGCATATCGTAGTAGTCGCTGTCCGGAACGAGCACACGACCTGCCAGGTAGCTGACCGTGTTTGCCTCATAGACATACCAGCGCCGAAAGTACATAGCCGCGGGGTCAAGATTGCCGTGAGCTTGGAGCGCCTGTTGCAGCAATGGCTTGCTGAAGACATCGATATGCCTGATCCGGGCAAACGCGGCCGAAAGCTTTTGCTCGCAGTCCAGGAGCCTGCGCAGGGCATCACCGAGCAGCGTGAACTCGGACTCGCTCAACCGCGTGACCCAGGCTGGCAGCCGTTTGGCGATCAGTTGGTCCTGGTAGGCCTGGGCCACGGCCAGGCTATCGACTGCAACCGATGGCTGCTGGTTACTGCTCTGCATGCTGACCTCCATAGTGCGTGGAGGCCCGAGGCTAGGCAAAGCGAGGCGCTAGCAATGATTAGATAGCTACCACCCGCTCAGAACAGCAGCAGTTGCCGATCAGTCAGACGGGTGAAGTCATCGTTGACGAACGGCAGGATGGCATCCGCCACCGGCTGCAGCTGGCGGCTGAGGTAGTGCTGGTAGTCGATCGGCGCCTGCAGGTTCTCCAGCGGCTGCGGGCCGGCGGTGGTGATCAGGTAGCTGATCCAGCCGCCGCGCTGGTACTGCAGGGGCCGCCCGAGACGGCTGTTGTACTCGTCCGCCAACCTTGCTGCGCGCACATGCGGCGGGACGTTTCGCTGGTAGTCGGCCAACGGCCTGCGCAAGCGCTTGCGGTAGATCAGCAGTTCATCCTGCTCACCGGCCAGCGTGCGTTCGACGTAGCCGCGCACGTAGTCCCGGTACGGCTGGCCCCGGAACACCCGGCCATAGAGTTCCTGCTGAAACTGGCGAGCCAGCGGCGACCAGTCGGTGCGCACCGACTCCAGGCCCTTGTAGACCATCTCCTCGCTGCCATCGGCGCGGCGCACCAGACCGGCGTAGCGTTTCTTGCTGCCCTCGTCGGTACCACGGATGGTCGGCATGAGAAAACGCCGGTAGTGGATTTCGTACTGCAGCTCCAGGGCGCTTTCCAGGCCCAGGGTGTCGGCCAGGTGCCGCTGCCACCACTGGTTGACCTCGGCCACCAGTTCGCGGCCAATGCGCGCTGCGGCGTCCTCGTCGTGGGCGTCCTTGAGCCAGACGAAGGTGGAGTCGGTGTCGCCATAGATCACATCAAAGCCCCGCGCCTCGATCAGCGCCCGGGTCTGGCGCATGATCTGGTGCCCGCGCAGGGTGATCGACGAGGCCAGGCGCGGGTCGAAGAAGCGGCAGCCACTGGAGCCGAGCACGCCGTAGAAGGCGTTCATGATGATCTTCAGTGCCTGCGAAAGCGCCGCGTTGCCTGCGCGCTTGGCCGCCTCGCGCCCCTGCCAGACACGCTCGACGATGGCCGGCAGGCAATGCTGGCTGCGCGAGAAACGGCCACCGCGAAAGCCCTCCACCGAGTGCGCGTCATCCGGCTGGCGCAGGCCCTCGACCAGGCCCACCGGGTCGATCAGGAAGGTGCGGATGATCGAGGGGTACAGGCTCTTGTAGTCAAGCACCAGCACCGAGTCGTACAGCCCGGGCCGTGAGTCCATGACGAAACCGCCCGGGCTGGCCTCGCCCTCGCCGCCGACGAGGTTCGGCGCGACATAGCCCAGGCGGTGCATGTACGGGATGTACAGGTGGCAGAACGCGGCCACCGACCCGCCGCTGCGGTCCACGGCCAGGCCGGTGACCGAGGCGCGTTCGAGGAGGAAGTCCAGCATGCGGGTATGGGCGAAGATCCGCGTCACCAGTTCGCAGTCCTTGAGGTTGTAGCGGGCCAGGGCCGGCTTGTCCTCGGCGAAGCGGCGGTTGATCTCGTCCATGCGCTGGTACGGTGTATCGATGGCCTTGCCCTCGCCCAGCAACTGCTGCGCGACGCTCTCCAGGCTGAACGAGGGGAAGCTCCAGGTCGCCGAGCGCAAGGCCTCGATGCCGTCGATCAGCAATCGGCCGGGGGCCTCGGCGAAGAAGTGGCTGCGGCTGCCGTGCTCGCGCAGGTGCATCGGCGCGCCGTCGCGGCCCAGGCACAGCGGCACATTGAGGCGTTGGGCGTGCTCGTGCAGCAGGCGCAGGTCGAACTGCACCAGGTTCCAGCCGATGATCGCATCGGGGTCGTGGCGGGCCAGCCACTGGTTGAGGCAGACAATCAGCTCGGCGCGATCGGCGCAGTAATGCAGGTCGAAGTCCAGCTCGCCCGCCTCGCCGTTGGCCGGGCCAAGCATGTAGACCTGGCGCTGGCCGCAGCCTTCCAGGGCGATGCTGTAGAGCTCGCCGCGTTCGCTGGTCTCGATGTCCAGCGACACCAGGCGCAACGGCGGGCGGTAGTCCGGGTCGGGCTTGAGCTGGGCATCGTGCAGGACGCCCTGGTTGTCGGGGCGGCCATCGAAGCGCACCGGGGCGGTGATGAAGCGCTCCATCAGGTAGCGCTCCGGGGGGCGGATGTCGGCTTCGAACACCTCGACACCGGCGGCGCGCAGGCGCTTTTCCAAGGCGATCAGCTGGCGGTGCTGGCGGCAGTACAGGCCCATCACCGGGCGCAGATCGAAGTCGCGCAGTTGCAGCGGCTTGAGTTCGACGCCCTGTTCGTCGGCCAGCAGCGCCCGGGCGTGGGCAGCCTGGGCCGCGGGAATGAACGCCACCGAGGGCTGCGCGGCCAGGCGCAGGCGCCGTGGGCCCTGGTCGGTGGCCAGCCAGAACTCCACGCAGGTGCCTTCGGGCGTGTCATGCCAGTGGCGGGTCAGGACGAAGCCTTGTTGCAACGGCACTGCGGGGACCTCGGATCGCTGCTTTTCTCATATAGGCGGATTGTACCGTTCCTCCTGGCATAAAGGGGTGTTTGCAGGCCTGGCCCTATCGCGGGGCAAGCCCGCTCCCACGCCCAGCCATGCCCTGCCCCTTGTAGGAGCGGCCTTGTGCCGCGAAAGGGCTGCGTAGCAGCCCCAGGATCTCAGTGTTGATGGAAGATCGCCGGGGCCGCTTCGCGGCCCTTTCGCGGCACAAGGCCGCTCCTACACGCTTGCGTTCCCCCGGGCTAACGTGCGCCCGCGACGAACCCGGTCCGCCGCCCGCTCAACACCAGCAGCCACGCCAGCGCCACCAGCCCCAGCACCACCGCGCCAAACGACCCGACCCCGGCACCGACCAGCAGCAGCCCGCCAATGATCCCGCCCAGGGCGATCGCGCTGTTCCACACCGTCACCAGCATCGACTGCGCCACATCGCCGCCCTCGCCCGCCGCATCGGCGCAGGCGGTCTGCAACAGCGTCGGCGCACCGCCGTAGGTCATCCCCCACAGCGCCACGCTGACATGCACCAGCCACGCAGCGCCCTGCGCCTGCCCCAAGGCCAGGGTCGCCAGGGCGAACCCGGCCAGGCACAGCAACACCAGCCCGCGCAGATGACGGTCGACACCCAGGCCCACCAGCACGATGCCGGCCAGCGAGGCCAGGCCGAAGGTCATCAGCACCTGGCCCACCTCGGCCGCCATGCCCGCCGTCGCCAGCAGCGGCACGATGTAGGTGTAGAGGATGTTGTGGCCGAGGATCCACGCCAGGATCACCAGCAACACCCGCGCCACGCCCGGCGTGCGCAGCACCGCCAGCGCCGCGGGGCGCTTGCCGGCGGCCTGGCCGGGGAAATCCGGCACCGCCCGCACCACCCAGACGGTCAGCAGCAACGCCGCGACCGTGACCACCACGAAGGCTGCGCGCCAACCCAACCAGGCGCCGAGCCAGGTGCCGATAGGCAGGCCCAGCGACAGCGCGATGGGTTGCCCGAGCATCGCCACCGCCATGGCCTTGCCCTGCTGGGCCGGCTCCACCATGCGCCGCGCATGGCCGGCGATCAGGCCCCAGGCCAGGCCGGCGGCGGCGCCCGTGAGAAAGCGCAGGCACAATGTCAGGGTGTTGTCAGAGGACAGTGCGGTGAGGCCGTTGAACAGAATGAAGCCAGCGATGGCCAGCAACAGCGCGCGGCGCCGCCACCAGCCCTGGGTCAGGGTCACCAGTGGAATGGCGGTGAGCAGCGAGCCCAGGGCATAGGCCGTGACCCACTGCCCGGCCATGGCCTGGCTGATCTGCATGCCGTCGGCGATCTGGTCGAGCAGGCCGGCCGGCAAGGTTTCGCTGAGGATGGCGATGAAGCCGGTCAGGGCCAGGGCCAGCAGGCCGCTCAGGGGCAGGCGTGCGGCGCTGGCGGGGGATGCGGCGACGCTCGCCGTCGGGGAAGGTGAATGCATGGTTGTCTCCGGCTTTCGATCAAGGCAGGCATGGTGCGCCGCTGGGGTATTGCGGAAAAAGCCGGGTACAATTCCGATCAGTCAGGACATCGATGTCCGCAATCGGAGTGCAACATGGACAGCCTCAGCGGTTTCATGGTCTTCAACCGGGTCGCCGAAACCCGCAGTTTCGTCGCCGCCGGCCAGTCGCTGGGGATCAGTGCGTCCGCCGTGGGCAAGCGCGTGGCACGGCTGGAGGAACGCCTGGGCGTGCGCCTGTTCCACCGCAGCACGCGGAGCATCACCCTGACCGCCGAGGGCACACTGTTCCTCGAACGCAGCCGGAGAATCCTCGCCGAGATCGAAGCCACCGAGCAGGAACTCTCCCAGGCCAGCGGCGCGCCCCGCGGGCGCCTGCGGGTCAGCCTGCCGCAGGTGACCGGGCTGGTGATGCCGGCGCTGGCCGAGTTCATGGCGCGCTACCCCGAGATCGAACTGGACCTGGACTTCAGCGACCGCATGGTGGATATCGTCGGCGAGGGCTTCGACGTGGTGATGCGCGGTGGCCAGCCGCTGGACTCGCGGCTCAACGCCAAGTTCCTCGGGCACTTCCAGCATCGCCTGGTGGCGTCCCCCGAATACCTGCGCGAGCGCGGCACGCCGCAGCATCCCCGCGAACTGGCCGGGCACAGCTGCCTGCACTACCGCTTCCCCAGCAGCGGCAAGCTGGAAACCTGGCCGCTGCGCCGGGAGCACCCCGAGCAGGACTACACGATCCCCATCTCGATGGTCTGCAACCATGTCGAGACGCGCATCTGTTTTGCCCTCAACCACCGCGGCATCACCTGCCTGCCGGACTTCAGCGTGCGCAAGGAACTGGCGGCCGGCAGCCTGGTGAGCGTGCTCGAAAGTTTCATGGAGCGGCGCGGCAGCTTCTACCTGCTGTGGCCATCTGGGCGGCAGATGCCGCCCAAGCTGCGGGTGTTCATCGACTTCATGCTCGAACGGGTGCTGCCGGCCACCGACCTCAGCCGTACAGGTAGCTGATGTCCTTGTGCGACAACCCCGGCACCTGCGACACCAGGTAGTCGCGCAGCTTGTGCATCTGGTGGGCCTTGGGGCTGGCCTTGAGCCAGGTCATGTAGTAGCCATCGCCAGTGGCCACCGCGTGGGGGAACGGCGTGACCAGGTTGCCCGCGGCCAGGTCGGCGCTGGCCAGCACCAGGTCGACCACCGAGATGCCCAGCCCCTGCTGGGCGGCCGAGATACCTTGGTCGAGGGTATCGAACACCTGGCCCTGGTCGATGCTGATGTCCAGCGCGTCCATGCGCGCCAGCCAGCGCCGCCAGTCACGCCGGTCCGGCGAGGGGTGGAGGAATTCACAGCTGGAGAGCACCGACAGCTCCGGCCGGGCCTGCTCGAGGTAGCTCGGGTGGCACACCGGGATCAGCCATTCATCGAACAGCTTCAGGCTCTCCACGTCTGCCGCAAAGCGCCCGTTGCCGAGCAGGATGGCGCAGTCATAGGGTTCGGAATAGAAGTCCACCGCGTCGATGTCCATCCACACGCTCGACAACTGCACCGAGCAGCTGTTGTCGACCCGCTTGAAGCCGTCCAGGGCCCGAAGCAGCCAGCGCACGGTAAGCGTGGAAGGTGCCTTGAGGCGCACGCCATAGCGGTCCTGGCGCAGCAGCGCGCAGGCGTTTTCGATGATCTTGAAACCGACCTTGAGCTCCTGGGCCAGCAGCCGGCCGTGCTCGGTCAGGCGCAGCTTGGGGCCGCGGCGTTCGAACAGGTCGCAGCCGAACAGGGCTTCGAGGGTCTTGATGTGGTGGCTGACCGCACCCTGGGTCAGGGCCAGCTCCTGGGCCGCGCGGGTAAAGGAGCCGTAACGCGAGGCCACTTCGAAGGCGCGCAAGGCGTGCAAGGCTTGAATCCGTTCCGACATGGCGCCTTCCAGAGCATGAGTGAAGCTAATAGTAGGTCATAGATCCAGGCGTTTTACAACGCGGGAACCATCTCGGAAAATGCCGGTAAATAACAATTAAATATAGCAAACCTGCCGAGTTGTAATGAAAACGATCTATTGAACGAGAAGTCCTACTAAACACTGCATACGGATATGCCTGGGGAAATCATGTTTACGGGTTATGGAAACTGCTACCGCCTGGATGCGCTGGAGCTCGCCGATGAACATGTCCAGAACCGCCACCACTGGACGCACAAGACCATAGAACACTTCAAGGAAACCCTCGCCAACCCCGACTTCCCGTGCCTGTTCGGACGCAAGGCGGTCAACGCGCGCACCTGCCACATCGTCTTCGCCCGTGCCGAACGGCTGGCCGACGATATTGCCCGGGGCCTGGGTGACTACATCCGCACCATCGAGCCGATTCCGCTCAAGCAGCGCATCGGCAACCCGCTGCTGGTGTTCCTCGAGACGGCGCCCGACACAACGCTGCAGGCGCAACAGACACTGGCCTGGGATGTGCTGAACCAGGTCCATGCACGCGACCCGCAGCCCTGGCCCGAAGAGGTCCCGCAGGACCCGCACGACACGCGCTGGTCGTTCTGCTTCGCCGGCATGCCGCTGTTCATCAACATGAGCTTCCCCGCCCACCGCTTGATGAAAAGCCGCAACCTGGGCCGGCACATCGCCTTCGTCATCAACCCGCGGGAAAGCTTCGACGAGGTCGCCAGCGCCAGCACCGAAAGCGGCCAGCGCATCCGCGCACGCATCCGCGAACGGGTGCGCCACTACAACGACGGGGTGATGCCCGACACCCTGGGCTTCTTTGGCCAGGACGACAACTTCGAATGGAAGCAGTACCAACTGCAGGAGCCCGGCTCGCCGAGCCCGGCGCGCTGCCCGTTCCATGCCCATGCAACCGCTGCAACCCTCACCGAGAACTGATCGTGAATACCGCACTGACCGCCACCTACGCCCTCACCGTCCTGCTGCTGATCGCCACGCCCGGCCCGGTGGTGGCCCTGATCGTCAACACCGCCGCCGCCTCGGGCTCGCGCAAGGCCCTGTTCACCGCGGTTGGCACCAACTGGGCGTCACTGGTGCTGATCGGCGCGGCCGCCTGGATCATCCTGACCAGCGCGGCCATCGACAAGGCCTGGCTCAGCGGCATGAGCCTGCTGGGCTGCCTGTTCATCGGCTACATCGCCCTTGGCACCCTGCGCGAGGCGCTGCAAGCACCGGTCGACAGTGCCCCGCAGCCATCGGCCAGCGCGCAGCCGGGTCGTGGCGGCCTGTTGCAGGGCTTCATGGTCGGCATCTCCAACCCCAAGGACATCATCTTCTTCATCGCCTTCTTCCCACAGTTCATCCAGATCACCGAGTCGTTCGGCAAGAGCATGGTGGTGCTGTCGCTGCTGTGGATCGCCATCGATTTCGCCGTGCTCAGCCTGTACATCTTCGCCATCGGCAAGATCGCCTCGCCGCGCAGCAACCGTGTGATCAGCCTGGCCTCGGGGGTCGCCCTGCTGCTGATCGCCGGCGTCGGCCTGGCCTACAACCTCAAGGAGCTGGCCGCCTGAGCCAACCCCCAAAAGAAGGAGCGCCCATGACCCCGATCGACCCCGCCGCCACCGGCAGCATGGGCACGCCCGACCCCCTGGCGCAGGACTACCAGCGCTTCCTGCAGTTGGGCAGCCGCCGCGCGCCGCACACGCTGTACGTGCACGAGCGCGGCTATCGCTCCGGCACCATCAACACCGATGCCCTGGGCATGCGCTACAGCCATTGCGCCGGCAAGCGCTTCTCGGTGGCCGAGCGCGGTGGCGCGGCGCGGGTCAACCTGCTGGTGGGCGGCTCCACCGCCATGGGCATCGGTGCCAGTTCCGACGAGCACACCGTGGCCTCGTACCTGTCGGTGCTGACCGGCGAGATCTGGCTGAGCCTTGCCGGTTGCGGCCTGAACGCCACCCAGGAATTGCTGATGTTCCTCACCCACCAGCACCGTTTCGGCCAGATCGGTCACGTGGTGGTGCTCAGCGGCCTGAACACGCTGGCCCAGGAGGCCCTCGCCGAGGTGTTGTCCGGCGCGCAGGACCCGCACCGGGCGCAGGCCTACCAGGATTTCCTCAACCGCTTCAACGAAGGCGTGCAAACGCCAGGCGAAGCGCGCCGCGAATCATTCTGGCAACGCCTGGGCCAGCTCCTGGCGCCGGCCCGGGAAGCACACTGGCCGCAGGTGGAACCGCTATCGAGTCCGGACAAGCGCCTGATCCGCGCCGCCGATGCCGTGGGCCGCACCCTGCGCCAATGGGACCGCCTGCTGGCAGACGGCCACACCACCCTCACCTTCATCCTGCAGCCGCTGCTGCCCTGGTGCCGCGAGGCATTGCCCAAGGCGGAACAGGCCATGCTCGGCAAGCTTGAGCGTCAGCCGTCGAATTTCGACCGTTTGCTCGGCGACACCTTCGACAGCCAGTTGCACATGGCCTTCTTCCGTCGCATCAAGAGCCAGGCCGACCCGGTCCCCTGCTACGACATGAACAGCATGCTCAGCAGTTCGCCGGTGTTCGCCGAGCACCTGTTCGTCGACCGCCTGCACTTCAATGATTTGGGTAACAACACGCTGGCCAAGGTGATCACCGCCAAGCTGGGGCTGGCCCAGGAAAGACAGGCCCTGCGCAAGGTCGCGCCGATCAAGCTGGTCTGATGGCCGCACGCCGGGCTTTCGGGGAACGCACGCGGATGGATAGAATAGGCCGTCGTCGCTCCTGATTTGCCCGAGGCAACCGCGTAACCGCCATGACCATTCCTGCCGTCCCCTCGCTTCTGGCCCGTCCCCGCGCCTGTCTGGTCGCGTCGTTGCCGTTGCTGCTGGCCGCCACAGGCGCCCAGGCCCTGGACGTGAACATCGACCCCCATGCCGACCTGCTCTATCGCCAGGCGTTGCCGCTGCTCGAGCAGGCTGACAGCCAGGACGACGGCGCCAGCCCGCTGCGCACCGCCGGCGGCGACCCCGAGCTCAGCCGCCAAGGCCAGGCGATGGCTCACACGCTGCCAACGGCGGTGGCCCTGCTGAAGAGGTCGGTGGCCCTCGGCCACCCGGTGGCGCAGTACCGCCTGGCGCTGTACTACACCACCTATCTGCCGGCAGGACAGATCGCCGAAGCCGCCTGCCCGTTGCTGGAGGCCAGCCTCAAGCAAGGCTTCGCCCCGCCCGCGCTGGCCATCGCCCACTGGTGTTCGCCCTACAATGCCAGCCCCGCCTACCGCGAGGCCCTGGAGGCGGTGCCCAGCATGGCCACCCTGTACGCCGCCTACTACCCACAGCCGGCCACCCGCCTGGCGTGCAGCCGCACCCGCCCGCAGGGCCTGCAAATGCAGTGGGGGCGCCAGCGCGACTACCAGGCCGAGATCTACCGGCTGCTCGGTGAGCTCGACCCCCGCCAGCGCCAGGCCTTCCTGCAGAAGGCGGTGGACATCAACGGCTGCGCGGCGGCGCAACAGCGCCTGACCAGCAATCGCTGAGCCTCGCTACACAGCGATACATAACCCCATCGCCCCCGACACACTGCCGATACCCCCGCCCTGCACACTCCCGGCCACAACAGCGCGACGGCACCCCGCCGTTGCCGCCTACACCGGGAAGCCTGCCCATGAAAGCCCTGCCACTGTTTGCTGAATGGAAGCTGTTCAACGCCCTTGATCACACCGGCAACTGGAGCGCCGACCTGCCGCTACGCCTGTTCCTGGCCTGGGAGTTCTTCGAATCGGGCCTGGAGAAGTTCAACGGCGCCAACTGGTTCGCCGACCTGCAAGGCAGTTTTCCGTTCCCGTTCGACCTGCTGCCGGCGGACCTCAACTGGCAGCTGTCGATGTGGGCCGAATTGATCTGCCCGCTGCTCCTGCTGCTGGGGCTCGGTACCCGGCTGGCCTCGGCGGTGCTGATGGTGGTGACGGTGGTGGCGATAGCCGCGGTGCACTGGCCGAGCCAGTGGTCGAGCCTGGCGGAACTGGGGCGGGGGTATGCGATCACCGACCAGGGCTTCGGCAACTTCAAACTGCCGCTGATCTACCTGGTGGCGTTGCTGCCGTTGCTGTTGAAGGGGGCTGGCAGGTTGAGTCTGGATCACTGGCTGCGCAGATACCTGTAGGAGCGGCCTTGTGCCGCGAAAGGGCCGCAAAGCGGCCCCGGCGATTGTTACATAAATGCTGAAATCTGGGGCCGCTGCGCGGCCCTTTCGCGGCACAAGGCCGCTCCTACAGGAGATAGCGTTACATACCTTCTGCCAGGTTGTCCTCATCCCGCCGATGCGCCCACTGATACAACGCCGGCAACACCAGCAAGGTCAGCGCCGTCGACGACAGGATTCCGCCGATCACCACCGTCGCCAGCGGCCGCTGCACCTCGGCGCCGGTGCCCGTGGCCAGGGCCATGGGAATGAACCCCAGCGACGCCACCAGCGCGGTCATCAGCACCGGCCGCAGGCGGGTCAGCGCGCCCTCCTCCACCGCGGCGCGCAGGCCCCGGCCTTCCTCACGCAGGTTGCGAATGAAGGCAATCATCACCAGGCCGTTGAGCACCGCCACGCCCGACAACGCGATAAAGCCCACCCCCGCCGAGATCGACAGCGGGATATCCCGCAGCCACAGCGCCAGCACCCCACCGGTCAGTGCGAAGGGGATGCCGGTGAACACCAGCAGGCCATCCTTGAGGTTGTTGAACATCATCAGCAGCAAGGCCATGACCAGCAGCAGCGAAACCGGCACCACCACCCGCAGGCGCTCGGCCGCTGACTGCAGCTGCTCGAACTGGCCACCCCAGCGGGTCCAGTAGCCCGGCGGTATCTGCACCTGGTCGATCAGCGTCTGCGAGGCCTGTTCGACGAACGAACCGAGGTCACGCCCGCGCACGTTGGCGCTGACCACCACCACGCGCTTGCCATCCTCGCGGCTGACCTGGTTGGGGCCCAGTTGCAGGTTCAGGGTGGCCACTTGCGACAGCGGGATGAAACCAATCTGCGAAGCACCGGCGGCGGCGCTGGCCGGTACCGGGATCAGCAGGCTGGACAAACCGTCGACATCGGTTCGCAGCGCCTCCGACAGGCGCACCACCATGTCGAAACGGCGATCGCCTTCATAGAGGGTGCCGGCAGTGCGACCGCCCACGGCGATGGCGATGGCGTCCTGCACGTCGCCCACATTCAGGCCGTAACGGGCCGCCTTGTCACGGTCGATATCGATGGTCAGCACCGGTAGGCCGGTGGTCTGCTCGACCTTCACCTCGGAGGCGCCCGGCACCTGCTGCAGGCTGGCGGCGATCTGCGCGGCGGTGCGGTTGAGCACCTCCATGTCGTCGCCGAACACCTTCACCGCGACATCGCTGCGCACCCCGGAGATCAGCTCGTTGAAGCGCAGCTGGATCGGCTGCGACAGCTCGTAGTTGCTGCCCGGCACGCTGGCGGCGGCGCGCTGCACCTCGGCGATCAGCTCATCGCGCGGCTTGCCCGGGTCCTGCCATTGCTCACGGGGCTTGAGCATCACGTAGGCATCGGAGATGTTCGGTGGCATCGGGTCGGAGGCGATCTCGGCGGTGCCGGTACGGGCGAACACCCGCTCGACTTCCGGCACCTGGGCGATGATGGTCTTCTCCAGGCGCTGCTGCATGTCCACCGATTGCGACAGGCTGGTGCCCGGCACGCGCAGGGCCTGCAGGGCGAAATCACCCTCGCTGAGGCTGGGGATGAACTCGCTGCCCATGCGGCTGGCCAGCACGCCGGACAACAGCACAAGGGTGGCGGCGCCGGCGAAGGCCAGGTTGCGTCGGCCCAGCACCCAGTCCAGCACCGGGGCATAGCGACGGCGGGCGGTGCGCATGACCACGCCCTCCTCTTCTTTCACCTTGCCGGTGACGAACAGCGCCAGGGCCGCCGGCACGAAGGTCACCGAGAGGATCATCGCCCCCAGCAGTGCCATCACCACGGTGAAGGCCATGGGGTGGAACATCTTGCCCTCGACCCCGGTCAGGGCAAAGATCGGCAGGTACACCACCATGATGATCAACTGCCCGTAGATCAGCGGGCGGCGTGCCTCGCGGGCGGCGGCGAACACTTCGTGGAAGCGCTCGGAGCGGGTCAGCATGCGGCCATGATGCTGTTGGGCGTGGGCCAGGCGGCGGATGGCGTTCTCGACGATCACCACCGCGCCGTCGACGATGATGCCGAAGTCGAGCGCACCCAGGCTCATCAGGTTGGCGCTGACCTTGTTGCTGAACATGCCGGTGAAGGTGAACAGCATCGACAGCGGGATGACCATGGCGGTGATCAGTGCCGCGCGAATGTTGCCCAGGAACAGGAACAATACGGCGATGACCAGGATCGCGCCTTCGATGAGGTTCTTCTTCACCGTGGCGATGGCTTTTTCCACCAGGTTGGTGCGGTCATAGACGGTGATCGCCACCACACCCTTGGGCAGGCTGCGGTTGATCTCCTCGAGCTTGGCCGCCACCGCCTGGGACACCGTGCGGCTGTTCTCGCCGATCAGCATGAACACCGTGCCCAGCACCACCTCGCGGCCATTCTCGGTGGCCGCGCCCGAGCGCAGTTCCTGGCCCAGGCCGACCTGGGCCACATGACTGACGCGAATCGGCGTGCCATCGACGCTGGAGATGACGATGTTGGCGATGTCCTCGGCCGAGGCCACCTGGCCCGGGGCGCGGATCAGCAACTGCTCGCCGTTGCGTTCGATGTAGCCGGCACCGACGTTGGCGTTGTTGCGCTCGAGCGCCGCGACCAGGTCGTTGAGGGTCAGCTTGTAGGCCGCCAGGCGCTTGGGTTCGGGAGCGATCAGGTACTGCTTGGCATGGCCGCCGATGCTGTTCACCTCGGCCACGCCCGGTACGTTGCGCAGCTGCGGCTTGATGATCCAGTCCTGGATCACCCGCAGGTCGGTGGCGGTATAGGGCGTGCCGTCATCCTTTAGCGCGCCCTCCTTGGCCTCGACCGTCCACAGGAAGATCTCGCCAAGGCCGGTGGAGATCGGCCCCATGGCCGCCTCGATACCCTCGGGCAACTGCTCGCGAGCCACCTGCAGGCGCTCGTTGACCAGCTGGCGGGCAAAGAAGATGTCGGTACCGTCATCGAAGATCACCGTCACCTGCGACAGCCCCGAGCGCGACAGCGAACGGGTCTGCTTGAGGCCCGGCAGGCCGGCCATGGCGGTCTCGATGGCGAAGGTGATGCGTTGCTCGGTTTCCAGCGGTGAATAGCCGGGCGCGGCGGTGTTGATCTGCACCTGCACGTTGGTGATGTCGGGCACGGCGTCGATGGGCAGTTTCTGGTAGCTGTGGATGCCCACGGCGGCCATCAGCACCACGGCGAGCATCACCACCAGGCGTTGCTCGATGGCGAACTGGATAAGGCGTTCGAACATGAATGGCGTCCCCGGTCAGTGGCTGTGTTCGGCCGAGCCTTTGCCCAGCTCGGACTTGAGGACGAAGCTGCCGGCGGCGGCGACCACGGTGCCGGCGGCCAGCCCTTCGCGCACTTCCACCTGGCCGGCGTCACGACGCCCGGTCTTCACCGGGCGGGCCTCGAAGCCCTCGTCGGTACGGGCGAACACCACGGTCTGCTCTTCCCAGGTCTGCAGGGCGCTTTCCGGCACCACCACGGCGGCGTCGAAACGCTCGACGGTGACCGCGATGTTGACGAACAGCCCGGGACGCCAGGCGCCATTGGGGTTGGCCAGGGTGGCGCGCACGGTGGCGGCGCGGTTCTGCTCGCCGAGCAGGCTGCCGACGTAGTTGACCTTGCCTTCCACCTGGGCACCGAGGTCCGGCGCGCTGACGCTGACGCCACGGCCGCTGACTACCTTGTCCAGGTCGCGCGGGGCCACGGCGAAGGTGGCCCAGACCCGACTCAGGTCAGACAGCGTGAAGGCATTGCTGGTCTCGTCCACCACCTCGCCCACGGTCAGGTGCTTTTCCACCACCACCGCGTCGAACGGTGCGCGCAACTCGTAACGATTGCCCTTGCCGGCCGGCGCCACGGCGGCGACCTTCTGCCCGGCGTTGGCGGCGGCGATCTCGGCCTCCTGCAGCGCCTGGCGGGCCTGCAGGTAGTCCTGCTCGGCGCTGATGCGCTCCTGCCACAGCTGCTTCTCGCGCTCGAAGGTCAGGCGCGCCAGCTCCAGGCGGCGCTGGGCGGCCTGCTGCTCGCTGCGCAGTTCGGAGATCTGCTGGCTGGCGATCACCGCCAGCACCTGGCCGCGCTTGACCGCCTGGCCCAGCTCGGCCTGCACCGACTCGACCACGCCGGGGACGCGGGGCACCACGTGGGCGGTGCGGTCCTCGTCGAAGCGGATCTCGCCGGGGAAGCTGATGGCGGTACCCAGGCTTTGTGGGCCGGCAGTGGCCAGTTGCACGCCGGCGGCCTGGATCTGCTCGGCGGAGAGGTGCAGCTGGCCCTCTTCGTCGGCATGCTCCTCTGCCTTTCCTTCTTCATGGCCATGGCCTTCCTCGCCATGGTCGTCGTGCTGGGCCTGGCCGCTGCCGGCCTTGCCAAGGGTACCGGTCCAGGCCGCGCCACCGAGGCCGAGAACGGCCAGGGCAGCGGCGAGGATGGCGAGCTTGCGTGGGTTGGTCATTGTTGCTCCTGCTGGAAAAGTCGTTGCAGTTCAGGGCCCATCGCGGGGCAAGCCCGCTCCCACGCATTCCCGTGGGAGCGGGCTTGCCCCGCGATGGGACGAGGCTCAAAGCTCGCCGTAGATCCGCTCCACCTGCGCCCGGGCATCGGTCGCCTGGGCCAGCGCCTCGAGGTACAGCCCGCGCGCCTCGATCAGCGTGCGCTGGGCATCAAGCACATCGAGGAAAGCGAACTTGCCCATCTCGAAGCCGCGGGTGGCGGTGTCCACCGCCTGCTGGGCGGCGGGCAGGATGGTGCGGTCGTAGGCCTGGACCTCGCCCATGGCCGTGCCCCACTGCTCCAGGGCGCTGCGGGTTTCGCTGCGCAGGCGCAGATCCACGGCGTTGCGCAGGTCGCGGGCCTGGTCGGCGCGGCGGGCGGCGGCCAGCACGTTGCCCTGGTTGCGGTCGAACAGCGGCAGCGGCATCGACAGCCCGACCACGTTGACCCGCTCACGGTCCTCGCGGCTGTACTGGCTGCCGAGGCTGACGGTCAGGTTGGGGATGCGCTGGGCCTTCTCGGAGCCGAGGCTGGCATCGCCACGCTCGATCTGCGCCGCGGCCAGGCGCCACTCGGCAGTCTGCTCGACCTTGGCCAGCAGGCGCTCGGTCTGCGGCGCCGGGCCAGGCGAGAGGTTGCTCGCGTCGAGCCGGTCGAAGCGGGCCTCGGCACTGCCGGTCAGGCGCGCCAGGGCCTGGTTGGCCACGCCACGTTCGGTGCGCGCCCGACGCACCGCCGCCTCGGCCTGGGCCAGCTGGACCTGGGCGCGGGTGGCCTCCACCGGCGAGGACTGCCCGGCCCGCACCCGCCCTTCCACCACCCGCAGGCCGCGTTCGGTCAGCGCCTGCGACTGTTGCGCCAGCTCCAGCGCGGTCTGTGCCCGCAAGGCGGCATGGAAGGCCTGGATCACATCGGCGCGCAGGCTGTTGCGCTGGCGCTCGAGCTCCAACCGGGCGATCGCCTGGCCGGCCTCGGCGACTTCGATCCGCGCGCCGCGCTTGCCGCCCAGCTCCAGGGCCTGGCTGAGAGTCACGGTGGTGGTGCTGGTGTCGCGGCGGGTGTCCTCGACTTCCCAGGACAGCTCGGGGTTGGGAATCAGCCCGGCCTGGCGGCGCTCGCCCTCGGCGATGCCGATCTCGCGGCCGATGGCGGCGAAGTCCGGGTTCTGGGCAAAGGCGGCGTCGAGCGCCTGCTCCAGGCTCAGGCCCTGGGCACCGGCAGGGCCGGCCAGCAACAGGCAGAGCAAGGCTATCTTGCGGGGGATGGGCACGGCGGAAGTCCTCGTCGACAAGCGGCGGAATGCTTTGGCGAGGGACTTTAGGCAGCGGTGGTTATCGGGGGGGTGGCGGGAAGATTACAATTTTGTAATCAAGGGGTGCCGAGGGTGGATCGCCTTGAGATGAGGGTCTTTCAGGGTGTTCGACGTTAAAGTTGCAGCGCCTGTCAGATCGAGCGCCGCCCGCGCGGCGCATCGCGGGACAAGCCCGCTCCTACATCTGTTTCGGGCCAGTCAATCCTGTGCCATTACCTGGTCCGCCTTGTTGGTCCGACACGGTTTCAGCGTGTGCACCACTGCCGCTTCATCTGTCTCAAGACAGGCACCAAGGCGGGCAACCATGGCCTGACAGGTTCGGTACGTTGCAACAAATGTAGGAGCGGATTCATCCGCGATGCGCCGCGCGGGCGGCGCTCGATCTGATAGGCGCTACAGGACTCTCGCCAGGCACCTCTGCGCCATCACGCCATCAAAACCACCTGCAAACACTTGCTATCAGCCCAACGCCGAAATACTGTATGCATGAACAGTAAAATCGGATTACCCCATGCAGCTCATCGCCAAGCTCGGCATCCTCGCCGATGCCGCCAAGTACGACGCGTCCTGCGCCAGCAGCGGCGCCCCCAAGCGCAGCTCCCGTGGTCGCGACGGCCTCGGCGCCACCAACGGCATGGGCATCTGCCACAGCTACACCCCCGACGGGCGCTGCGTGTCGCTGCTCAAGGTGCTGCTGACCAACTTCTGCCTGTACGACTGCCAATACTGCGTCAACCGCCGCTCGAGCAACGTGCCGCGGGCGCGCTTCAGCCCCGAGGAAGTGGTGCGCCTGACCTTGGACTTCTACCGGCGCAACTGCATCAGCGGCCTGTTTCTCAGCTCCGGCATCATCCGCTCGGCCGACTACACCATGGAGCAGCTGATCCGGGTGGCGCGCCTGCTGCGCGAGGAGCATGGCTTTCGCGGCTACATCCACCTCAAGACCATTCCCGACGCCGACCCGCTGCTGATCGAGGAAGCCGGGCGCCTGGCCGACCGCCTGAGCGTGAACATCGAGCTGCCCACCGACGCCAGCCTCGAACGCCTGGCCCCGGAAAAACGCGCCAGCACCATCCGCCAGGCCATGGGCGTGATCCACCACGGCCAGCAGGCCGTCGCCGGTGAACCACGGGCACCACGCTTCACCCCCGCCGGGCAAAGCACCCAGGTCATCGTCGGCGCCGACGCCACCGACGACAGCGCCCTGCTGCGCAACGCCGAGTCGCTGTACCAGGGCTACGGCCTCAGGCGCGTCTACTACTCCGCCTTCAGCCCGATCCCCGACAGCCCGTCCAGCGTGCCCCTGGCGGCCCCGCCGCTGCTGCGCGAACACCGCCTGTACCAGGCCGACTTCCTCCTGCGCGGCTACGGCTACAAGGCCGGCGAACTGCTGGGCGAAACCGGCAACCTGGCCCTGGACATCGACCCCAAGCTGGCCTGGGCGCTGGCCAACCGCGAGGTGTTCCCGCTCGACGTCAACCGCGCCGAGCCGGCCCTGCTGGCGCGCATCCCCGGTATCGGTCTGCGCAGCGTGCAGCGCCTGGTGGCCCTGCGCCGTGAGCGGCGTATCCGCTACGACGACCTGATTCAGTTGCGCTGCGTGCTGGACAAGGCCCGCCCGTTCATCGTCACCAGCGACTACCGCCCGGCCCAGGCCGAGCTGCGCAGTGGCCTGCTGCGCGCCCGCCTGCGTGAACCCCAGGCACCGGTGCAGATGGGCCTGTGGGGATGATTGCGCTGGATTGCGGCGACGACTTCGCCACCTGGCGCGACCAGGCGCGGCAACTGCTCGGCCATGGCATCGACCCGGCCACGGTGACCTGGGGCCAGGCACGTATGGACGACCTGCTGGCCGTGCCCACGCCCCTGCCCGTCGGCCCCGGCCCGTTCCGCGCCCGCGTGCCGGCGGCGCTGCTGGCCCAGCTGGAACAGGCCGGTCGCTACCGCGGCGAGCAGCGCTGGAACCTGCTGTACGAAGTACTCTGGCGCGTCGCCCACGGCGATCGCACCGCCATGCTCGCCGGCGACCGCCTGGGCAGCGAGATGCAGCGGCGCATCCGTCAGGTCGGCCGCGAAGCCCATCACCTGCATGCCTTCGTGCGCTTCGTGCCGCTGCCCGAGGCACTGGCCGAACAACTGCAACTGGACCTGGTCGCCTACCACGAACCTGCCCACGACATCCTCGACAGCGCTTGCGGGCATTTCGCCGATCGCCTGGGGCGCCAGCGCTGGTTGATCGCCACGCCCCTCGATGGCGTGCGCTTCGACGGCCAGCACCTGGACTACCAGCGCCAGTGCCCGCAGGCGTGGCAGCAATGGGCGCGCAACGCCGAAGACCCCGGCGCCGAGCTGTGGCTGGCCTACTACCGGCACACCTTCAACCCCGCCCGGCTCAACCCCGGTGCGTTGCGCCAGCACCTGCCCGGGCGCTTCTGGCGCCACCTGCCGGAGGGCCCGCTGATCCCCGAGCTGGTCGGCCAGGCGCGACATGGCAAGCAGCGCGACGGGCAGGCACTGGAGGTCGGGCGTCAGCGTGGCAAACGGATTACGGTGGCTGATCCACTGCCATAACCGTCACCTGCAGGAGATCGCCCAGCCCTTCGTGCTGCGATATCCCACAGGGAACAGGGTTGCCAGCATCACCATCGTGGGAGCGGGCTTGCCCCGCGAAGCGGTGTATGGCACCGGCATAGCCGGTGATCCGGGCGGTGCGGCGTTCCGACAAGCCCGCTCCCACGGGTATGACTCCACAAGAAATAACTCAATCGAATTGAATTTTTGAAAAATTCATCAATTCAGATTCGGATGCATTGTTACGAGCCTGATAATCCGACACACTTATTGCTAATTATTCTCATAAGCACTAGCAATAAGGATAAAGCCCGGCATGTCACCGCACCTCTCCCCTCACCGTTTCACGCCCAGCCGCAACCTGCTGGCCATGGCCATCTGCATGGCGACCCTCACCCCGGCGCTGGCCGAGGAGCAAGCGCCGGCCGTGATCGAGCTGGGCGCCACGGCCATCAACGACAGCAGCCTGGGCAGCACCACCGAGGGGTCGAAGTCGTACACCACCGGCTCCATGTCCACCGCCACCAAGCTGCCGTTGACCATGCGCGAAACGCCCCAGGCGGTGACCGTGATCACCCGCCAGCGCATGGACGACCAGGGCATGACCAGCATCAATGACGTGGCCAGGTACACCCCGGGGCTGTTCCTCAACCAGTCCAACGGCCCGGGCCGGCAGACCTACAAGGCCCGCGGCTTCGACGTCGACAACATCATGTACGACGGCATCCCCAGCGCCTACACCGGCTGGGTGGTCGGCGCCCAGCCCAACCTGGCGATGTTCGACCGGGTCGAGGTGGTGCGCGGCGCCACCGGGTTGGTCACCGGTTCCGGTACGCCTTCGGCGGCCATCAACCTGGTGCGCAAGCGTCCGCTGGCGGAACAGAAGGTCACTCTCACCGGTGCCGCCGGCAGCTGGGACAACTACCGCGGCGAACTCGACGCCTCCAGCCCGCTCAACGACAGTGGCACCCTGCGCGGTCGCGTGGTGGCCTCGTACCGCGACGCCAACGGCTTCCGTGACGGACAGCAGGAAGACCACGGGCTGTTCTACGCGATCACCGAGGCCGACCTGGGCGAGGACACCACCCTGACCCTTGGCCTGTCCCACCAGAAGGACAAGACCAACGTGTTCTGGGGCGCGATCCCCACCGACCTGAACGGCCATCACCAGGACCTGCCCCGTTCGTACAACCCGGCCACCGACTGGGAGGTCAAGGACCAGGAGATCAACACCCTGTTCGCCGAGCTGCGCCAGCGCCTGGCCAATGACTGGAAGCTGCAGGTCAACGCCATCTACAGCGAACAGAACGCGCTGTTCCGCGGCTCCTACCAGTCGCGCTGGGACCTGGCCAAGCCGCTGAGCCGTACGGTCTACCAGTCGGCCCACGACGAGAACCAGCTGGGCCTGGATACCTTCGCCAGCGGCCCGTTCGAGGCCTTCGGCCGCACCCACGAGCTGGTGGTGGGTGCCAGCAAGCGCATCTACGACATGACCGAGCGCAACTACAGCCCCTACGACCTGGACTACCCCATCGACGGCGGCAAACCGGACTTCCTGCACACCAGCAGCAGCCGCTACCTGATCAACCAGGAAGGCGTGTACACCACCACCCGCCTGAGCCTGGCCGACCCGCTCAAGCTGATCCTAGGCGGGCGCCTTGACTGGTACGACTACGACCAGCGCGGCAGCAACGAGGGCGACTACAAGGTGACCCGTAACGTCACCCGCTACGCCGGCCTGATCTACGAGCTGGACGAGCACCACTCGCTGTACACCAGCTACACCGACATCTTCCAGCCCCAGGACAACAAGGACCCCAGCGGCACGCCGGTGCGGCCGATCGAAGGCAAGAACTACGAGGTGGGCATCAAGGGCGAGTACTTCGACGGCGCGCTCAACGCCAGCCTCGCGGTGTTCCGCATTGATCAGGAGAACCGCGCGGTCGAGGTGGACAAGAGCCTGTGCCGGGCCGGTCAGTTCGCCTGCTACGAGGCCTCCGGCGAAGTGCGCAGCCAGGGGATCGACTTCGAGGTGCAGGGCGCGCTGACCGAGCAGTGGCAGATCGGCGCAGGCTATACCTATGCCCGCGTACACACGGTCAAGGACGCCAAGAATCCAGAGAAGGTCAACAAGCCGTTCGAGTCCGACACGCCGCAGCACCAGTTGAAGCTGTTCACCACCTACCACTTCCAGGGCCCGCTGGAGAAACTGCGGGTCGGTGGCGGCGTCACCTGGCAGAGCCGCATGTACAACGACTTCACCGTGGCCGACGGCGGCAGCTACCGCCTCGAGCAGGGCGCCTACGCCGTCACCGACCTGATGGCCGGCTACGCGGTCAACCAGCACCTGGACCTGCAGCTCAATGCCAACAACGTGTTCGACCGCAAGTACTACTCGTCGATCTCCAAGTCGGTGAACTATGGCAGCGACACCTTCGGCGATCCGCGCAACCTGATGCTGACGGCCAAGTACAGCTTCTGAATCCCAGGGCGCAGGGACGCGCCTCCAGGCCTCACGCGCTCCCCCTGTAGGTGCGGCCTTGCCGAGGCGTCGGACCGGCCGGAAAGGGCCGCGTAGCGGCCCCAGGATTTCAGCGTTGATACAAAGATCGCCGGGGCCGCTTTGCGGCCCATTCGCGGCACAAGGCCGCTCCTACAGACATCAGGCATGTACCCAACGCCGATGCAGCCCGCGCGCCAGGGCATCGAGCATGAACCCCAGCACCCCGATCAGCAGCACCATCGCCATCAGCTCCGAGTAAGCCAACCGGTCACGGGTATCGAGGATGAAATAGCCCAACCCGGCGCTGACACCGAGCATCTCGCACGGCACCAGCACGATCCACAGGATGCCGATGGCCAGGCGCACGCCGGTCAGCACATGGCCGATCACCCCGGGGATGATCACCTTGCACAAGGTCTCCCAGCGCGTGGCGCTGAGGCTGCGGCTCAACTGCAGCCAGCGCGGGTCGAGCTGGCGTACCCCGGCAGCGGTGTTCAGCAGGATCGGCCACAGCGCGGCGAAGGCCAGCAGGAAGTAGATCGGCTGGTCGCCCACGCCCATCAGCATAACCACCACCGGCATCCACGACAGCGGCGAGATCATGCGCAGGAACTGGAACGCCGGCGTGGTCGCCGCCTCCAGGTGACGGTAGCTGCCCACCAGCAGACCCAGCGGTACGCCGATCAGCAGCGCCAGCAGCAGGCCGACGAGGATGCGCTTGAGGCTTACCCAGATATGCCCGTAGACCTCGCCCTGCCCCAGCAGCTCTACCAGGCTTTGCAATGTGGCCTGGGGCGAGAAACGCGCCGACAGGCCATCGGCGGCGCCGAACAGGCGCACGCCCGCCCACCACAACAACAGCAGCGCCGCCAGGCCCGCCAGGCCCAGGGCGCCATGCACGACATGCCTGCGCATCAGACCGCGAACTCCTCGCTACGCTGGAAGTTCTCGGCGATGCCGAACGCTGTCGGGCCACCCACGGCGGCGATGGCGTTGCGCACGAAACGCTCGTCCACCAGGTCACGGGCGGTCTGCGCCGGGTCCAGGGCGGCGAGGAAATCGCTCTCGCCGACGATCAGGGTGTTCTTCAGGCGCTTGACCAGTTCCTCGGTGTAGCTGGGGAACGGGTAAGGCTGGAAGTCGATGCGCTTCTCGTCCCATTGCTGGTGCTGGATCGCGCCGCTGGCGATGTAGCCGGCGCGGTCTTCGGCGGAAGGCGCCAGCACCTTGGTCAGCACCGCCGGCTCGTGCGGGGTGTACTTGTTGGGGCCGGCCTTGGACAGCAGGGCTGCGGCCTCGGCGCGGTGTTCGCGGGTCCACTGCTGGGCCTTGACGATGGCGTTGACCACCTTCTGCGACCACTCAGGACGGTTGTTCAGGTCGTGCTCGTGCATGAACACCACGCAGCAGGCATGGTTGCGCCAGACATCCCCGGTGAAGCGCTGCACGCGGCCGACCTTGAGGTTCTCGGCCAGGGCGTTGAACGGCTCGGCAACGATGTAGCCGGCGATGCGCTTGCTGGCCAGGGCCGGTGGCATGTCCGACGGCGGCAGCACCAGCAGGTTGACCTCGTTGTCCGCCAGTTGCGCATCGGCCGGCTTGGACACGGGCTTGAGGCCATTGTCGGTGAGCATCTGTTGCAGCACCACGTTATGGATCGAGTACCAAAACGGAATCGCCACGGTCTTGCCGCCGAGCTGCTTCATCTCGGTGATGTCCGGGGCCACGGTCAGGCCCGAGCCGCCGACGTGGTTCCAGGCCACGACCTTGGCCGGCACCTTGCTGCCGTAGCGCGCCCACACGGTCATTGGCGACAGCAGGTGGATGACGTTGACCTGGCCAGAGATGAATGCCTCGATCACCTGCGCCCAGCTGCGCAGCAACACCGGGCGCTCGGCCTTGATGCCCTCGGCCTCGAACAGGCCGTTGTTGTGCGCCACCAGCAAGGGCGTGGCGTCGGTGATCGGCAGGTAGCCGATGCGCACCGGCGCGTCCGGCTCGGCGGCGGCGCGGGCCTGCAGGCTCGACAGTAGCGGCACGGCGCCGGCGGCGGTGAGCATGGCGCTCAGCTTGAGAAAGTCGCGACGGGACGTCGTGGAACAGCAGTCATCCATGCACATGGACAGCCTCCGAGGGCAAGGGGAATGGAGTGGGTTCGGCTGTGCGGCTTGCCCGCCGAAGGGTTTTCAGTATCTCGATGCGCAGCGCGCCCAGTTCCTCGACCCGCTGCGCGCGGGGCTGCGGCAGATCGATGTGCCACTGGCCGAGGGTGCGCGCCGGGTGGTTGCCCAGTAGCAGCACGCGATCGGACAGCAGCAGGGCTTCGTCGATGTCGTGGGTGATCAACACGGCGGCGGTGTTGTGGGTGGCGATCAGCTGCAGCAGCAGTTGCTGCATGTCGGCCCGGGTCACCTCGTCCAGCGCGCCGAAGGGTTCGTCCAGCAACAACACCTCGGGCTGGCGCGCCAGGCAGCGGGCCAGCGCGGTGCGCTGGGCCATGCCGCCGGACAGCTGCGCCGGGTACTGGCCACGGGCGTGGGCCAGGCCCACCGCGTCGATGGCGTGGTCGATCCGTGCGCGCCGCTCGGCCGCCGGCAGCCTGGGCTGGCGGGCGAAGTCGAGGCCGAAGGCGACGTTCTTCTCAAGGCTCAGCCAAGGCAGCAGGCTGGGGTCCTGGAATGCCACCGCCAGGCGCGGATGCGGCCCCTGCAGCGGCTCGCCGCGCAACTGCACGCTGCCGCCACGGGCCTGCTGCAGGCCGGCCAGCACGCGCAGCAGGCTGGACTTGCCGACCCCGCTGGGGCCGAGGATGCTGACCACCTCCCCCGGCGCCAGCGCCAGGTCGAACTGCTCCAGCACCGCCTGCCAGCCACCCTCGCGCGGGTAGCCCAGGCTGATGTCGCGGGCTTCGAGTAGCACGTCGGTCATGCAGAGGCCGCCTGGCGTTGCAGCTCGGCGCGCAGTTGCACCAGGCTCGGGGTGACGATCGGCACGAACGCCGACTCGCGCCAGCGGCGGGCGAAGCCCTCGCCGTAGGCGGTCAGGTAGGCCTTGCCACCGCTGGCCTGCAACTCCAGCTGCACGGCGTCGGCGGCGCATTCGGCGAGGGTGATGCGCAGTTTGAACAAGGCGGCCGGCTGGCTCTGGAAGCGGCCGTCGAGCAGCCCCTGCTTGAGCTCGGCGACGGTGTTCTCCAGACGCTCGGCGAGCACCTGACGCGCCTCATCGAGGAACGCGCCACGCCCCTGCAGGTGTGCCTGTGCCTCCTCCAGGGCGCGGCGAGCCAGGCCGATGGCCATGCCGCACTGCAGCGCCAGGAACGCCGGACGCACCCTGGGCAGGAACTCGCGGGCGTTGTCGTGCAGCAGCCAGTCGCGGGCCAAGGGTACCTGGTGGAAGGCCAGCGCCGCGGTGTTGCTCGATTGCAGGCCCATCAGTTGCAGGTCGTCGGAGCGTTCCAGGCCCGGCGCGTTCGACGGGATGGCGACCACGAACGGCGCGCCACCGGCGTCATCCTCGATAGCCGCGGCCACCACGAAGCCGCGCTTGCGCAGGTTGGTCACCCAGTGCAGGCGCCCTTCCAGGTTCCAACCGTCGCTCGCGGCGCGGCCACGCACCTGCAAGGCCTCGATGCCGGAAAGGAACTTCATGGCGTTGGACAGGCCGGTGGCCCCGGCCAGTTCGCCCTTCAGCAGGTCGGGCAGCAGCCGTTCGCACAGCGCCCGGTTAGGGCTTTGCAGCAGGTATTCGATGAAGGCGCGCTGGCCCCAGCAGACAAAGGCCGCGGCCAGCGAACGGCTGGCGATGGCGGCGATGGCCTCGACCGCCGCGCTGACGTCGCCACCCGAGCCGCCCAGGGCCGGGGCGACGCCGATGCGCAGCAATTGCGATTCGGCGATATGCGCCAGCACCAGGTGTGGATCGCACTGGCCCTGGTCGATGGCCTCGGCATTGGCATCCAGCCATTGTCGAAATGCATGATCAAGCATGTCCCTACTCCTGTTGAAACGCCGGACGCGCCGGCATCAGGCCTTGATCAGGCCGAAGGCTGCCAGCGATACTTGCCGAGCTCGTCGTTGAGCGGCGTCTGGGCGAACACATTAGCAAAGTTGCACAGGGTTGCGAGGCTCACGCCGAGAATCACTTCCAGGGCGTTGCCTTCGCTGAAACCGGCGTCACGGAATGCCTGATAGGTGGCATCGCCGACGTTGCCGCGGGTGGCGATCACTTCACGGGCGAATTCGGCGAGGGTCTCGTAGCGGGCGTCAGGCAGCTCGCCGCGGGCACGCAGGGCATCGACTACTTCCTGGGGCAGCTTGGCCTTGTTCAGCGCCACGGCGGTGTGGCCGGCGACGCAGAAATCGCAACCGTGCTGGGTGGCGGCGATCAACTGCACCACCTCGCGCTCGGCCAGGGTCAGCTCGGACTTGCCGTTGAGCGCCGAGACGGTAACGTAGGTTTCCAGCGCCGCCGGGGCGTTGGCCAGGATGCCCAGCAGGTTGGGGATGAAGCCGGAGTTCTTCTGCGCGTTCTCGAGGAATGGGCGGGCGCCTTCCGGGGCGGTCTGCAGGCTGTGTAGAGTGATGCGTGCGGACATGGAGTGGTCTCCTTTGATGTAGGTCGCTACAGTCTGTTGGTTATAAGAAGTAGCATCCATATTCATCAGTCGCCTTTCCTTGCTCCAGAGTCCTTGCATTAGATGATTTCTTCCAGCCCCCTCGTCGATTGGTTATTAGAGAGTCTGGAGCTCGACGCCAGCCTGTTCCATGTCGGCCGCTACTGCGGGGGCTGGCACGCCAGCACCCAGGGCATGGGCCGGGCCAGTTTCCACCTGGTGGTGCAGGGCCATTGCTGGCTGCATATCGATGGCCAGGCGCAGCCGCTGCGCCTGGAGAGCGGCGATGCGGTATTCCTTTTGCGGGACCTGGCCTATCGACTTTCCAACGACGAGGATGCCGCCGACGCCTGTGCCCAGCCGCGCCGGAGCATGCAGGCGCTGGACCTCGAAGCGGGCGACGGCGTGGGGCTGGTGTGCGGGTTCTTCCACTTCCAGTCGGGGTTGTCGTCACTGATCGTCGACGGGCTGGCGGACTGGATCCTGCTGCGCGCCAGCGAGCCGGCCGGCAGCGCGGCGCGGGCGCTATTCGGGCTGATCCTCGAGGAATGCCGTCGCCCGCAGCCCTCCCAGGCGCTGCTGGAACGCCTCACCCACCTGCTGTTCCTGTATGTGCTGCGCCAGCAGGTGCACGCCGGCCACTCGCTGGGCGGGCTGGTCGCCCTCGCCCGCCAGCCGGCCTTCGCCGGCTTGCTGGAACGCTTGATCGAGGAGCCGGGGCAGGCCTGGACGCTGGAGAACATGGCGGCCTGCACGGGGCTTTCGCGCTCGGCCTTCTTCAAGCGCTTCAACGAGTTGGCCGGGCAATCGCCCGGGCAGGTACTGCTGGCGCTGCGCATGCGCCATGCCTGCCAGTTGCTCAAGGCGGGCAATACCGTCGAACAGGTGGGCGCGCAGGCGGGGTATCAATCGGTGGCGGCCTTTACCCGGGCGTTCGCCAAGGCGGTCGGCGTGCAACCCGGGGCCTATCGCAAACAGCAGGGTGCTGGCTGAGGAACATGCCCCTCACGCCCTTCGCTGCATCCAGGCCGCCCCCAGCCCGCTGAGGCAGATCACCGCAATGCCGACCAGGCTCGTGCCATCCGGGACCTGGCCGAACACCACCAGCCCCAGCAGCCCGGCGAACACGATCTGGCAATAGCTGAACGGCGCCAGCAATGCCGGTGCGGCATGGCGGAACGCCTGGGTCAGCAACAGGTGCGCGGTCATCCCGCAGCCGCCCAGCGCCAGCATCAGCGGCACATGGGGCCATTGCGGCACCTGCCAGAAGAACGGCACCAGCGCCGTCAGGATCAGGGTGTTGCACAACCCCGCATAGAAGTTGCTGGTGGTTGGAGTGTCGTGGGCGGCCAGCTTGCGCGTCAGCAACTGGTAGAAGCAGAACCCCAGCGCCGAGCCGAAGGGGAACAGGATGGCCGGAGTGAACATCGCCCCGCCCGGGTGCACCACCACCAGCACACCGATGAAGCCCATCACCACCGCCAACCACTGCCCCGGCGTCACCCGCTCCTTGAGCAGCGGCACCGACAGCGCGGTGACCAGCACCGGCGCGAGGAAGTTGACCGCGGTCGCCTCCGCCAACGGCAAGTACTGCAAGCCGGCGGTAAACAGCAGGCTGGTGCTGAGCAGGCTCAGCGCGCGTAGCGTCTGCAACAATGGCCGGCGGGTACGCAGCACCGCGAGGCCCGCCTTGGGCAGGAAGATCCCGGCCATCAGCAGGGTGTGCACCAGGTAACGCACCCAGACCACCATGATGATCGGGTAGATCCCACCGAGGAGTTTCGACAGTGCATCGTGGCTGGCGAACAGGAAGGTGGCCACCACCACCAGGGCGATGCCACGCAGCGGCTGGTTGACTCCGGACAGCGGCGAACTGGAACTCATGAGGCTCTCGGGCGATGGCCCCGGCATGGTGCCGGGGCATGGGCGGATTCTAGAAGAGAACCCGGGGACGCGACAAAGCCTTGTGGTCCAACCGGTACATTTTGTTCGCTGATCGACCACTTTTGCCGAATGCCTTGCGGATTCTGTAGGAGCGGCCTTGTGCCGCGAAAGGGCTGCGCAGCAGCCCCAGGATTCAGCATTGCTGCAAAGATCGCATGGGCCGCTTTGCGGCCCTTTCGCGGCACAAGGCCGCTCCTACAAGGGCGTGCAGAACCCGTCAGGACCGCGGCATCACCTGCGTCAAGCGCTCGCTCGCCGGTGCCGGTCGGCCGTACAGGTAGCCCTGGAAATGCGAGCACCCCTCGGCCAGCAGACGCTCCATCTGCTCGGCCGACTCCACCCCTTCGGCCGTGGTCTTGATCATCAGGCTGTTGGACAGCTCGGTGATGGCGCGGATGATCGACATCGCCTCGCGGCTTTCGCACATGTCGTGGACGAACGACTTGTCGATCTTGATCCGGTCGAAGGGGAACGAGCGCAGGTAGCCGAGCGAGGAATACCCCGTGCCGAAATCGTCGAGGGAAATCGACACACCCAGATCCTTCAATGCCCGCAGGGTGCGCACGTTCTCCTCGCTGTTGCCCAGCAGCACCGACTCGGTGATCTCCAGCTCCAGGCGCGTGGCCGGTAGTCCCGAGTCAGCCAGGGCCAGGGCCACGGTGTGCACCAGGTTGGCGTTCTTGAACTGCACCGCCGACAGGTTGACCGACACCGTCTGCGCGGTGCCCCAGCTGGCCGCCTCCTGGCATGCCAGGTTCAGCGCCCGGGCGCCAATCTCGTGGATCAGCCCGGTCTCCTCGGCGATGGGGATGAAATCCATGGGCATGATCATGCCGCGGCTCGGGTGCTCCCAGCGCAGCAGGGCCTCGTAGCCGGTGACGCTGGCGCTCTGCTGGTCCACCACCGGCTGGTAGTGCAGCTGCAGCTGGCCCAGGTGCAGCGCGGTGCGCAGGTCGGTCTCGACCAGGCGGCGCTGGCGGGCGGCGACATCCAGTTCGACATGGAAGCACTCGTAGCGGTTGCGGCCATTGCGCTTGGCCTCGTACAGGGCCATGTCGGCGTAGCCCAGCAACTGCTCGGCCTGGTCGTGGTCGTCGGGCGCGACCGCCACGCCGATGCTCACCCCCACGCTGAACTGGTGCCCTTCGATATGGAACGGCGGGCAGATCGCCTCGATCAGGCGCTGGGCAGTGTTACGCGCCGCGTCGCCGGTCTCCAGGCCCGACAGCACCACGGCGAACTCGTCGCCACCGAGCCTGGCCAGGGTGTCGTGCTCGCGCAGCTCGCGGCGCAGGCGCTTGCCCAGGGCGCGCAGCAGCTTGTCGCCGAAAGCGTGGCCAAGGGTGTCGTTGATGTTCTTGAAGTTGTCCAGGTCCAGGCACAGGGCGGCGGTCAGCTTGTCGCTGTCCTCGCCGCGCAGCAGCGCCTGCTTGAGACGCTCGTGGAACAGGGTACGGTTAGGCAGCCCGGTCAGCGCGTCGTGGTGGGCCATGTGATGGATCTGGGCATGGGCGGCCAGTTCCTCGGTGGCGTCCTCGGCGACGAACAGCACGTAGTCCCCCTGCCCTTCGCGGTTGTCGCAAAGCGTGGCCCGGCTGCGCAGGGTGCGCGGCCCCGTGGCGGTGTCGACCCGGGTTTCGGCGGCATAGCCCTTGGTACTGCGCGCCCCGCGCGCCAACTGCTGTTCGAGGTAGTCGACGGCCGCTGGCACCAGGCACTGGCCGGGCAGCTGGCCGACCATGCGCGTGCCCTGGCGGCCAAACAGGTGCTCGGCCTGCTGGTTGGCCAGGAGGATCTGCTGACTCTGCAGGTCCTGGACGATGACGCTGGCAGGAATGTTGGCGATCACCGAGTCGAGGAACTGCGACAGGGTGGTCATCTCCTGGCTGTACTGTTCGGCCAGCTCCTTGGCCTTAAGCAGCTCCAGCTCATGTTGGCGGCGCTCGGAGATGTCGCGGGTGATCTTGGCATAGCCGATCAACTGGCCGCTGTGTTCGTCCTTGATCGGTTCGATCACCACGCTGGTCCAGAAGTGCGAACCGTCCTTGCGCTGGCGTAGTCCTTCGGCCTGGAAGCGCCCCTCGTTACGCGCGGTGTCCAGGCTGAGCGCCGGCAGGCCGGCATGGCGGTCCTCGTCGGTATAGAACACCGAGAAGTGCTGGCCGATGATCTCCTCGGCCTGGTAGCCCTTGGCCCGCTGCGCGCCCGGGTTCCAGTTGGCGACGATGCCCTCGGGGGTGAG
Source organism: Pseudomonas sp. NMI760_13 (assembly GCF_021283245.1). NCBI lineage: Bacteria > Pseudomonadati > Pseudomonadota > Gammaproteobacteria > Pseudomonadales > Pseudomonadaceae > Pseudomonas > Pseudomonas sp. NMI760_13. The sequence goes on from NZ_JAJSRC010000007.1 coordinate 96,072, forward strand.
CTGGTAGATGGCGTAGTCCGCCACACTCTGGATCAACAACCGGTACATCATGTCAGGATTGGCGGCGAGCGGCATGGGAATGACCTGACTCCTTCACAGCAGGAATAGGAAACCTCCGGACCGTACGTCGGAACAGTCCGAAATAACGAAGTGCTGGCATTATGCCGCTCGACGCAGGTCTTTTGTGAAGTGCGTCACAAAAAATCTGCGGGGTGGTCAGTGCCGCCGTCGGGTCACCAGGAAATTGCGCAGTTGCGGCTCGTCATCCAGCGCGATCTCCCGCACCGGACGCGGCAGGTCCGCCAGCACTGCCTGGCAGAACGCCAGGGCCGGGGCATCCTCGCGATAGCAGCGCACCAGCCAGTCGCTGTCGCCTTCGCACAGCGTCTGGCGCGCCACCGCCAGGCCCACGCCCTGGCGGCGGTACTTCTTGAGGATGAACAGGTCGGCCAACTCGCAGGCCTCGATGCCGGGCAGTTCGCTGCGCTCGATAAGCATGAAGCCGGCGATGAAGCCGTCCACCAGGATCAGGTTGGCGCTCCAGCCGGGGGTTTGCCAGTAGCGGGCGAAGTGCGGCTCGTGGATGTAGAAGCGCCCGTCCACCTCGACGTCCTCCTGCTCCCAGTCGGAGGACTCGTAGGCGTAGAACTGGTAGAGGTTGCGCATCAGTTCGACGTGCTCGGGGCCGGTCTGGTGCAGTTCGACAGGGGCGGTCATGGCGCAGGCTCGATCAATTCGCAAATCGCGAGTCTACCAGTCCATCGTGGGCAGGGCTTGCACGCCCCCCTGCAGGAGCGGCCTTGTGCCGCGAAGGGCCGCAAAGCGGCCCCGGCGATTTCTGCTTTAAATTGGAAACCTGGGGCCGCTACGCGCCCCTTCGCGGCACAAGGCCGCTCCTACAGGGATTGTGCCGGGCCGATCGATCACGCCTCGGGCAGCGCCGCCACCGCATCCACTTCCACCAGCATCCCGTCCAGCGCCAGGCGCGGGACCGGAATCAGCGTGCAGGTCGGCGTCATCCTGCCACCCCAGGCGCGCTCGGCCTCGGCCACCCACTGGCTCAGGCGCGCCTCGGAATGATCGACCACCAGCAAGGTGAGCTTGAACACGTGCTCGAGAGTGGCCCCACGGGAGGCCAGGGCAATCTTCAGGTTCACCAGGGCCTGGCGCGCCTGCTCGTCGAATCGCGCCGAGAGATTGCCCTGCAGGTCCTCGCCGCCCTGCCCGGCGATGTACAGCAGGCGGCTGCCGGCACGCACTTCGGCGACATGGGAATAGGCATTGCCACTGGGGTCGTAGAGGCCTTCGGGGTTGCTCAGGGCGAAGGCGGCTGGCTGGGTCATGGTATCGCTCCGTCGATGGAATGAGCGGCCGAGTATCAGACCTCAGGTTAGGTCGAGGTCAAGCCCCCGACTCCCCGGTGCTTGTCGCCTTCCGGCCCCACTGGCACAGTGGCGCCCTCGCACCGTCGTCCTGGAGCCCCCATGCCGTTCGATCCAACCTTGCTCACCCAAGCCCGCCACGTGGTGGTGTTCACCGGTGCCGGGGTATCCGCCGAAAGCGGCATCGCCACCTTCCGCGACAAGCTGACCGGGTTGTGGGAGCGTTTCGACCCGGCGCAACTGGCCAGCGCCGAAGGCTTTCGCGCCGACCCGGCGCTGGTCTGGGGCTGGTACCAGATGCGCCGAGCGGGAATCGCCCAGGCCACGCCCAACCCCGCTCACCAGGCCATCGCGGCGCTGGCGGCGCGGGTACCGAAGCTGACCCTGGTGACGCAGAACGTTGACGACCTGCACGAGCGCGCCGGCAGCCAGGACGTGCTGCATTTGCATGGGCGGCTGGACGCGTTCCGCTGCCTGGACTGCGCACGGCCGGTGGACGCGCCTGTGGCCCTGCCCGAGGACGCCCTGCAAGGCCGGCGCATCGAGCCACCGCGCTGCAGTCGCTGCGCCGGGCCGCTGCGACCTGGTGTGGTGTGGTTCGGCGAGATGTTGCCGGAGCAGACGCTGGAGCGGGCGTTCGACGCCGCGCAGCAATGCGACCTGCTGTTGTCGGTGGGAACGTCCGGCGTGGTGCAGCCGGCGGCCTCGATTCCACGGCTGGCGCTGGCGGCGGGGGCGACGGTGGTGCATGTCAATCCGCAGCCTGAGAGCGAGGGGCATCCGCGAGAGTTCGCACTGGCCGGCAAGGCGGGCGAAGTGCTGCCTGAGTTGATGCGCCAGGCGTTTTCCTGAATCTGCCGCGCTGTCGCTGGTGGCCCTTTCGCGGGGCAAGCCCGCTCCCACGAGGCTCGCCTGCACAGGGCCATCGGTTCAGTGGCCGGCCTGCTCCAGCGCCGCTTTCAGGTCATCGGCAGCGGTATAGGTCTTCTGCCCGACCAGTACGCCCTTGTCCAGCGAGAGCCACAGCACCTTGCCCTCCTCCCCGGCATAACGACTGGCGACCTGGCCTTCCCGGTCCAGCAGCACCCGGTAGCTGTAGTCGCGCATGGCCGGGATGGCGAACAGCTTGCTGATCAGCGCCGGCATGCGCTGGATATCCGCGACGAACACCGCATTGCGCGCCTCCAGGTAGCCCTTGGGCTGCTCGGCCAGGGCCGCCTTCATCAGCTTGGCACCGTCCATGTCGCGGGCGACCAGCAGGATGCGGGTGTCGCTGCCCAGGCTGTAGGGCTGGTCGTACTGGTCAAGCAGGGTCCAGGGTGCGAGGGTTTCCCCGGTCTGCGCAGCGTGAGCCAGGAACGGAAGCAGGCTGAGCAGGAGTGCGGCGGCGTATTTCATGGTTGTCGGTCCGGTTCGTAAGGGCCGTCAGCATAGCCCAAGCCGCCGCCGTTGACAGGTTCAGCGCAATTGCCCGGCAATCAGCCCCACGGCGATCAGGATCATCACGCCGCCGGACAACCGTCCCACCACCCGCGCCGCCGCGGGCCGGGTGCGTAGCACGGCCTTGGCGCCGTAGCCGACCATCAGGTAGATCACCAGCGAGCTGCCCAGGTGCACCAGCCCCAGCAGCAGGATCTGCAACGGCAGCGGCCAGCTCGACTGCGGGTCGGTGAACTGTGGCAGCAACGCCAGGAACAGCAGGAAGACCTTGGGGTTGAGCCCGCTGACGCACAGGCCCTTGAACGCCCAGCGCGACCCCGAATCACGCTCGCCGCCCTCGCCCGCCTCGGGCACCGACGGGCTCAACAGCAGGTTGCCGCCCAGCCACAGCAGGTAGAGGCAGCCGGCCAGGGTGAGCAGGGTCAGCGCCAGCGGATGCCCGGCGAGCAGGCTGCCGACCCCGGCCGCCACCACCAGGGTGACAAGGAAATGCCCGGACAACATACCGGCCACCGCCGGTACCACCCAGCGCCCGCGCATGCCGGCCGAGATGGCATAGGCCCAGTCGGCACCGGGGGTGATCACGAACAGCAGGGAAACGGCCCAGAACGCCGCCAATACACTCATGGTCATTTCGACCCTTCCTTTCACGCAGGTTTCGGTGAAAGAAAGACTACGGATATCGCCCGGGGATTTTCTTTCGTATATTTCCTCTACCAAGCCAATCGATGGAAGATTCTCCCCCATGGATCGAACTGATCGAAAGATCCTTGCCGAGCTGCAAAAAGACGGGCGCCTGTCGGTCACCGAGCTGGCCGAGCGCGTGGGCCTGAGCCTGTCGCCCTGCCACCGCCGCCTCAAGGCGCTGGAGGAATCCGGCGCCATCCTCGGCTACCACGCCCGCCTGGCCCCGGCGGCCCTGGGCCTGAACTTCGCCGCGCTGGTGTTCGTGACCTTGCGCGAAGTGACCCGCCAGCCGGTGGCGGATTTCGAGGCGGCGCTCGCGGACATTCCACAGATCGTCGAGGCCCAGCGCCTGTTCGGCGATCCGGACTACCTGCTGCACGTGGTGACCAGGGACCTGCCGGCGTTCCAGAAACTGTACGACGAACAGCTGACCAGCATTCCCAATGTCAAACGCCTGAGCTCGACGCTGGTGATGAAGGAGGTGATCCAGGATCGGTTGTTGCCGATGTAGGTAGCCTGATCGATAGGTATTGCCTGCACCGGCCCATTCGCGGGTAAACCCACAGGTTCCGCAGGCTATTGATGAACCTGTGGGAGCGGGTTTACCCGCGAATGGGCCGGTCTGGTCAACCTGTACCCGTGCACCAGCAATGCCCATTCTGCACCACCACCGCGCACCCGAAGCCACCCGCAGCCCCGGCAACCCACCTACCTCAGGCGCTCCCGCCACCTGGCACCTTCCTTGCTCCCGTCCCCCGCTTAACCTTTTGCCAGCCTTAGGTTTTTTAAGGTTCATGAGCACAAATTTACTAATTTCTCGATACCCGCCCGCCCCGCATCATCGCTCCAACAAGAACGCGTCGCCCCTTGCCGGCACGCACCCGGGCCTCCCTCGATGCCCCACCTTGCCTTGGAGTCAGTCATGACCAGTGCAGCCAATTCGGCACCCCTCATCGAGAAACACACGATCGGCTACGTGCCGCCGCAAGACCGCCATGGAAAGGTAAGGGATCTGTTCACACTGTGGTTCGGCGGCAACATCGCGCCGCTGCCCATCGTCACCGGCGCCCTCGGCGTGCAGCTGTTCCACCTCAACCTGGTCTGGGGCATCGTCGCGATCCTCGTCGGCCACCTGGTCGGCGGCGTGCTCATGGCCCTGCACTCGGCCCAGGGCCCGCAGATGGGCATCCCGCAGATGATCCAGAGCCGCGCCCAGTTCGGCTCGCTCGGCGCCCTGCTGGTGGTGGTGATCGCCGGGGTCATGTACATCGGCTTCTTCGCCTCCAACATCGTCCTGGCCGGCAAGTCGCTGCACGGCGTGGTCGACAGCGTGCCGGTGCCGGTAGGCATCGTCATCGGCGCCCTGGGCTCGGGCATCATCGGCATCATCGGCTACCGCTTCATCCACGTGCTCAACCGCATCGGCACCTGGGTGCTGGGCATCGGCATAGTGGTCGGCTTCGGCTACATCTTCAGCCATGTGCAGAGCGACGACTTCCTCACCCGCGGCGGCTTCAACCTGGCCGGCTGGCTGGCCACCGTGTCGCTGGCGGCGCTGTGGCAGATCGCCTTCGCCCCCTACGTGTCGGACTATTCGCGCTATCTGCCGGCCGACGTCAAGGTGTCCTCGACCTTCTGGACCACCTACCTGGGCTCGGCCCTGGGCTCGAGCCTGTCGTTCATCTTCGGCGCGGTCGCGGTGCTGGCGATCCCGGCCGGGATGGACACCATGGACGCGGTCAAACTCGCCACCGGCACCCTCGGCCCGCTGATGCTGGTGCTGTTCCTGCTCAGCGTGATCAGCCACAACGCCCTCAACCTGTACGGCGCGGTGCTGTCGATCATCACCCTGGTGCAGACCTTCGCCTACCGCTGGATCCCCACCGCCAAGAGCCGCGCCGTGCTGTCGCTGATCGTCCTGGCCGCCTGCTGCGTGGTGGCGGTGTTCGCCTCGGCGGACTTCATCGGCCACTTCGTCGACATGGTGCTGGTGCTGCTGGTGGTGCTGGTGCCGTGGACGGCGATCAACCTGATCGACTTCTATGTCATCCATAAGGGCGACTACGACATCGACTCGATCTTCAAGGTCGACGGCGGCATCTACGGCCGCTACAACCCCCAGGCGCTGATCGCCTACGCGGTGGGTATCGCGGTACAGATCCCGTTCATGAACACGCCGCTGTACGTCGGGCCGGTGTCCGCGCACATCAACGGTGCCGACCTGTCGTGGCTGGTGGGGCTGGCGATCACCTCGCCGCTGTACTGGTGGCTGGCCAGCCGGGACAGTGAATATCGTCGTCGCCAGGTGAGTGCAAAGCTGGCGGCGGGGGTCTGAATCCGCCGGGCTGATGATCGACAGGAAGACCCGCCGCGGCGGGTCTTCTGCCATTGCCTGGCATGCCCACCGCTCACCCAGAAACGTCCTACATAGCAAGCGGACCCAGCTGACTACTCCAGGCAAAACACCTTGGCGAGCATACGCACTTCCCGCACAAGGAGTGTCCCATGCAAAAATTGCCAGCCCCCGACTTCACGATCCTGCGCAAGAAGCGCAAGCTGATTGCCTCCATCACCCTGCCGGTGCTTGCCCTCGGCGCCATCGCCGCCGTGTTCAACCAAGTGTTCTTCTACAACGAAGCGGGCCAGATGACTCACGTGCGCACGATCTTCGGCGAAGAGAAAGTGGTCGAGGATGTCGGCTACGCGACCAAGTGGTTCGGTCGTAGCACGGTCTGGCGACGCACCATTGGCGTCCAGTCCGCCCTGCGGGTGGACAACCAGGAGGACAACCGCAGCGGACAACCGTCGGTGATCCTGGAAAACCTGCCGATCGTGTTCCTCGGCAACGTCGACGCCAAGGCCGAATTCAGCACCCAGTTCCGCCTGCCCTCGGGCGATGCCTTCCTGAAGATTGCCCAGGAGTACCGCACCCCGACAACTTCCTGCAGCGCGCCCTGCTGCCCGCCGTCAAGGAAACCCTGCAGGCCACCGCTTCGCTGATGAGCGCCGATGACTACTACGCCGGCAACCGCAGCCACTTTGGCGCCGAGTTCGAGAACCAGCTGCGCAACGGCCTGTACCTGACCAGCCGCAAGGAGATTCGCGTGCAGCGCGACAACCTGCCGGCACAGACCGCGATACTCCAGTCGGGCACCGACCAGGGCAGTTTCGGCGACAACTCCGCGACCCGTTTCGTCATCGAGAAGAAGCTCGACAAGGACGGCCAGGAACTGCGCAAGCAACAGCAGTTCCGCCTGTTCGGCGTCGAAGTCGTCGATGCCCGGGTGACGCACATCGACCCCAACCCCCAGTACCAGGAACGCATGGTGAGGGTGCAGCAGGCCCTGGCCGAACTGGCCGTGGCCCGGCAAAACCGGCTCAAGGAAGAAGAAGAGAAGGAGCTGGTCTCCGCCCGCGGCGCCAAGGACGTCGAGGCCAAGCGCCAGGAAAGCCTGCGCCAGCAGATCGAACGCACCACGGAAGCCGAGACCGAGAAACAGCTCACCCTGATCAACGCCGAACGGGAAAAACGCCGGGCCGAGATCGACAAGCAAACCGCCGAGCTGCTCCGAGACAAGGCCAAGGTCAACGCCGAGGCCACCAAGATCACGGCCGACGCGGAAGCCTATGCACGTGAAGCCTCGCTCAAGGCCGACGGCGCCCTGCAGACCAAGCTCGACGCCCTGGTACAGATCAACCGCGCCTGGGCCAACGCAGCAGCCCAGGCGCCGGTGCCCAGCGTGATGATGGGAGGCTCCGACGCGGGGCTTGGTCGTCAAGACGAGATGGGCAAACTGATGAGCGTGCTCGCGACCAAGGCCGCGAAGGATCTGGTGCTGGACCTCAAGACGCCTTGAGCAAACGCCTGGTCGCCGGGCCCCGCATTGGTAGCTGAAACTCTACCAATGCGGGGCGCGATTGTCGGACCGACATGCTGTGCAAAGAGCAGGAAACTAGCAGCACTTCTCTCCTGTCGAGGGCAACAGGACCCAGCTTGGGAAACGCCCTACAGCAAAGCGGGAAACCTCCCCATAGAGAGGTCAGGGAAGGTTTCCTTTCGTTGCATCAATGCCCGCTACGCAACATCTCCTTCGGCACATACTTGCCAATCTCATACTTGCCGATCGCCGCCCGGTGCACTTCATCCGGCCCGTCGGCCAGGCGCAGGGTGCGTTGCATCGCATACATGTACGCCAGCGGGAAATCACCGCTCACCCCCGCCCCGCCATGGATCTGGATGGCCCGGTCGATCACCTTCAGCGCAACGTTGGGCGCCACCACCTTGATCTGGGCGATCTCGCTGCGCGCCACCTTGTTGCCGACGGTGTCCATCATGTAGGCGGCCTTCAGGGTCAGCAGGCGGGCCATGTCGATCTCCATCCGCGAGTCGGCGATCTTGTCGACGTTGCCCCCCAACCGCGCCAAGGGCCGGCCGAAGGCGGTGCGCTCGACCGAGCGCTTGCACATCAGCTCCAGGGCGCGTTCGGCCATACCGATCGAGCGCATGCAGTGGTGAATGCGGCCCGGGCCAAGGCGGCCCTGGGCGATCTCAAAGCCGCGGCCCTCGCCCAAGAGCACGTTTTCATAAGGCACGCGGACGTTCTCGAACAGCACTTCGGCGTGGCCGTGGGGCGCGTCGTCGTAGCCGAACACCGGCAGCGGGCGGACGATCTTCACCCCGGGTGCGTCGGTGGGCACCAGGATCATCGAGTGCTGCTGGTGGCGCTGGCCGTCCGGATTGGACAGGCCCATGAAGATCATCACCTTGCAGCGCGGATCGCAGGCGCCGGAAGTCCACCACTTGCGGCCGTTGATCACCCACTCGTCACCGTCGCGCACGGCGGTGGCGGCCATGTTGGTGGCGTCCGAGGAGGCCACGTCCGGCTCGGTCATGGCGAACGCCGAGCGGATCTCGCCGCGCAGCAGCGGCTCGAGCCACTGGCGCTTCTGCGCCTCGCTGGCGTAGCGCACCAGCACTTCCATGTTGCCGGTGTCCGGCGCCGAGCAGTTGAACGGCTCGGGCCCCAACAGCGAACGACCCATGATCTCGGCCAGTGGCGCGTATTCGAGGTTGGTCAGCCCCGCGCCGTACTCCGACTCCGGCAGGAACAGGTTCCACAGCCCCTCGGCGCGGGCCTTGGCCTTGAGTTCCTCGACGATCGCGGTGGGCTGCCAGCGGTCGCCCTCGGCGACCTGGCGCTCGAACACCGGCTCGGCCGGGTAGACGTATGCATCCATGAATGCGCTGACGCGCTCGCGCAGTGCCTGGACCTTGGGCGAATAGGCGAAATCCATCGGGGCTACCTTCAGTCAATGAAGAACATGGACCTGAGCCTAGAACAGCCACCCTTCATCCACCTAGTCTATTTTCTACGTGTATAAACATTCATAACCAATATATGATCCCCCGATAACTCCAACAAAGAGCGGCGCCATGAACCTCAGCAAGGTCGACCTCAACCTGTTCATCGTCTTCGACGCCATCTACACCGAAGCCAACCTGACCCGCGCCGGGCAGATCGTCGGCATCACCCAGCCGGCGGTGTCCAACGCCCTGTCGCGCCTGCGCGAGACCTTCAATGACCCGCTGTTCGTGCGCACCGCCCAGGGCATGGTGCCCACGCCCATGGCGCAGAACATCATCGGCCCGGTGCGCAACGCACTGTCGCTGCTGCGCACCTCGGTGCAGGAAAGCCGCATCTTCACCCCGCTGCAGGCCAGCAAGACCTTCCGCATCAGCATGACCGACCTCACCGAGGCAGTGATATTGCCGCCGCTGTTCCAGCGCCTGCGTCGGCTGGCCCCGGCACTGGTGATCGAGAGCTTCCTGTGCAAGCGCCGCGAGACCACCAAGGAACTGGCTGCCGGGCGCCTGGACTTCGCCGTCGACGCGCCGCTGAACACCGACCCGCAGGTGCGCCACGTCAAGCTCATGCAGGACCGCTACGTCTGCGCCATGCGCCCCGGCCACCCGCAGGCCGACGGCAAGCTGACCCTGGACAGCTACCTGGCCATGACCCACATCCATATCTCCAGCCGCCGCAACGGCCTGGGCTATGTGGACCTGGCCCTGGGCAAGATGGGCGTGCAGCGGCGTGTCGCGCTGCGCTCGCAGCACTACCTGATGGCCTCGCAGGTGCTGCAGCAGACCGACATGGTCATGACCGTGCCCGAGCGTTTCGCCCGTCGCCACCAACTGCGCCACCAGCCGCTGCCGGTGGAGGTGCCGGCGCTGGAGACCCACCTGTACTGGCACGAAAGCACCGATCAGGACCCGGCCAACCGCTGGATGCGCGAGCAGATCATCGAGCTGTGCGAACGGGTGGTGGCCCAGGATGAGCAGGAACAGGCGGATCCGGCCATGGCATCGGCCTGAGTCGCCTACACTGTCGGTGATTGCCTCTGAATCAGGGAGCCACTCATGGACGATCACCAACACGGCAAGCCACCGACCTTCTGGCAGATGCTGCAGAGCATCCTCGCCGCCGCCTTCGGCGTGCAGAGCGGCAAGAACCGCGCCCGCGACTTCACCTACGGCAAGGCCAGCCATTTCATCGTGATGGGGACGCTGTTCACGCTGATCTTCATCTTCGTGCTGATCGGCCTGGTGCAGCTGGCGATGCACCTGACGGCGCGCTAAAGCCCCTGTAGGAGCGGCCTTGTGCCGCGAAAGGGCCGTGCAACGGCCCCAGGATGTCGGCGTTTTGGGCAAAGATCGCCGGGGCCGCTTCGCAGCCCTTTCGCGGCACAAGGCCGCTCCTACAGGGGTATGCATGAGCCGACCCAAACGCAACCCGCCCGCGGATTTCCCTTCCGCGGGCGGTTCAGGTGTTACTCACGGTCTCGAGCAGTTATCCGCTACTGATGGCTGACCCAGTACACCGCAGTGACCACCACCAGCACGATCAGACACAGGATCGCCCAGGCATCGACACTGCTGTCAGCTTTGCGGACCTTGGTAGAGTTTCCCATTGCATTGCCTCTTGTAGTGGTTATGGGAATGCACTTCACAAGCAGCAGTTAAGTCCAGCAATGCCCTTCCCTCAAGCAGGGTCTTTCAATAGTCGACGGGTGACGTGAGGAAGGGATAACGAAAGTCCGCCGGGCGTCCCTCGGCACTGAATCGCTGGAAATCGATGCCGTGGTTGTCCTGTTCCAGCAGCTTGAGCCAGCGTCGGGCCTTGTCCGGGTCGATCAGCTGCAAGGCCGGCACGCTATGTTCACGCTGACCGTCGCGCCCCACCGCCAGCCCCTGGGCGTCATCATGCAACATGACCATGGCCCAGCCGCCCAGGGTGAAATGCCCGCCCATCAGCACGCTCAGGCGTCCGTCGATCCGCGCCCGCAGGGCCTCGGGCGAGCTGTTGACCGCACTGAACAGGGCATCGCGCCCCGGCACCTTGCCCAGCGCCTCGAACGCCTGCATGGCACCGAACGCCATCTGGTCGTTGGCCGACCACACCAGGCGCGTGTCGGGATAGCGCTCCAGCAGCATCTGCGCCTGCTCGAAGGCGCGCTGGCGGCTCCAGCCGCCGTACACGACCTGGCGCAGGCGCACCTGGGGGAACTCCGCCAACGCCCGGCGCATGCCCTGCACGCGCAGCTGCGAGGCCGGCGTGGTCTTGACCCCGGCGAAGGCCAGCAGCTCAACCGCCTGCGACTCGGCCGGCAGCTGCGCCGCCATCACCTTGAGCATCTGGTAGCCGGCCTCCTCGTCGTTGCTGACCAGGGTACCGAGCACTTCGGGGTATTTGTCCGGCTGCGCCTGGATGCTGTGCGCCTGGCTGTCGGTAAGGCCGTTGTTGACCAGGAACAGCTTGACCCCGGTACCCCGCGACAGGCGGATGATCTCCGGCGCGACATACTGCTCGTTGACCAGCACCAGGTAGTCCGGGCGCTGCGGTCCTTGCAGCACCTCGCGGGCCTGGGTCAGCGCAAGGTCGGCGCGGCGCTCGCTGTACTGCACGCGCAAGGCCATGCCCAGGTCGTTGGCGGCGGCCTGCATGAAGCGCGAGTAATCGACCCAGAACGTCTCGTTGGAATAGCCCGGGTTGAGGAACACCACGGACGCGGCCTGTGCGCTCGCTGCCAGCGGCAGGCTCAGGCACAGGCTCTGGCACAAGGCCTTGAGCATGCTGTTACTTCCCTGCGGAGCAAACCCCGGATTATAGCGCCGCGATGTACCGGCGCGGACAAATGCCAGTCAGTCTCACTTAGTCCAAATGGTTCTTTTCATATGCAAAAACATCACTTTAGCGCATAAACCCACTCTGCTATCGTGCCTCGGCTCCGACCCGGAGTGCGCGGCCGTGCGCGCGATTAGCTGCATGCTAGCCTGAGACAGGACTTATATGTACGTATACGACGAGTACGATCAGCGGATCATCGAGGACCGCGTCAAGCAGTTCCGTGATCAGACCCGCCGCTACCTGGCCGGTGAGCTGAGCGAAGAAGAATTCCGCCCTCTGCGCCTGCAGAACGGCCTGTATATCCAACGTTTCGCGCCGATGCTGCGTGTCGCCGTGCCCTATGGCCAGCTGAACGCCCGCCAGACCCGCATGCTGGCGAAGATCGCCCGCGACTACGACAAGGGCTACGCGCACATCAGCACCCGCCAGAACGTGCAGTACAACTGGCCGGCGCTGGAAGACATCCCGGAGATCCTCGCCGAGCTGGCCACCGTGCAGATGCACGCGATCCAGACCAGCGGCAACTGCCTGCGCAACGTCACCACCGACCAGTTCGCAGGTGTCGCCGCCGACGAGCTGGTGGACCCGCGCCCGTGGTGCGAGATCGTCCGCCAGTGGACCACCTTCCACCCGGAATTCGCCTACCTGCCGCGCAAGTTCAAGATCGCCGTCAACGGCTCCAGCGACGACCGCGCCGCCATCGAAGTGCACGACATCGGCCTGGAGCCGGTGCGCAACGCCGCCGGTGAGCTGGGCTTCCGCGTACTGGTCGGCGGCGGCCTGGGCCGTACCCCGGTGATCGGCTCGTTCATCAACGAGTTCCTGCCCTGGCAGGACCTGCTCAGCTACCTGGACGCCATCCTGCGCGTGTACAACCGTTACGGCCGCCGTGACAACAAGTACAAGGCGCGGATCAAGATCCTGGTCAAGGCCCTCACCCCGGAAGTGTTCGCCGAGAAGGTCGAGGCCGAGATGGCCCACCTGCGCGGCGGCAGCACCACCCTGACCGAGGACGAGGTGCAGCGCGTTGCCCGTCACTTCGTCGACCCCGAGTACCTGGCCCTCGACAATGTCGACTACGCCCCCCTGGACGCCGAGCACCCAGGTTTCGCCCGCTGGCGTTCGCGCAACACCCGCGCGCACAAGAAGCCGGGCTATGTTGCCGTGACCCTGTCGCTCAAGCCCACCGGCGTCGCCCCGGGCGACCTGACCGACAAGCAGCTCGACGCCGTCGCGGACTTCGCCGAACGCTACAGCTTCGGTTACCTGCGTACCTCCCACGAGCAGAACATCATCCTCGCCGACGTCGAGCAGCGCCAGCTGCACACCCTCTGGCTGGAACTGCGCGAGCAAGGCTTCGCCACCCCGAACATCGGCCTGCTGACCGACATCATCTGCTGCCCGGGCGGTGACTTCTGCTCGCTGGCCAACGCCAAGTCGATCCCGATCGCCGAATCCATCCAGCGCCGCTTCGACGACCTGGACTACCTGTTCGATATCGGCGAGCTCGACCTGAACATCTCCGGCTGCATGAACGCCTGCGGCCACCACCACGTCGGCCACATCGGCATCCTTGGCGTGGACAAGAAGGGCGAAGAGTTCTACCAGGTCTCGCTGGGCGGCAATGCCGCCCGCGACGCCAGCCTGGGCAAGATCCTCGGGCCCTCCTTCGCCCAGGACGACATGGCCGACGTGATCGAGAAGCTGATCAATGTGTACGTCGAGCAGCGCACCGAAGACGAGCGCTTCATCGACACCTACCAGCGGATCGGCATCGACCCCTTCAAGGAACGCGTCTATGCAGCGAATCATTAAGAACAACCAGATCGTCGACGAAACCTGGCACCTGCTGCCCAAGGACGTCTCGATCGACGAGCTGACCAACTGCGACGACTACATCGTGCCGCTGCAGCTGTGGCGCGATCATCCGAGCCTGCTCAAGGCCCGCGATGGCGGCCTGGGCATCTGGCTGGACAGCGACGAGGAAGCCGAGGAAATCGGCGAAGACGTCGAGCACTTCCAGGTCATCGCCCTGAACTTCCCGGCCTTTACCGACGGGCGCAACTACTCCAACGCGCGCCTGCTGCGTGACCGCTACAAGTTCAAGGGCGAGCTGCGCGCCATCGGCGACGTGCTGCGCGACCAGCTGTTCTACATGGCCCGCTGCGGCTTCGACGCGTTCGCCATCCGTGCCGACAAGGACCCGGAAGACGCGCTGCAGAGCCTGAAGGACTTTTCGGTGACCTACCAGGGCGCCACCGACGAACCGCTGCCGCTGTTCCGCCGCCGCTGATCGTCGCTTGCCGTACGCTCGGCCCGCCTTCTGGCGGGCCGATTCATTTCTGCGCCTGCAAGACGACCCGTCCGGATAGGCCGGGGAAAAATCCGAACGCTCGCTCAGGTTTTCTGATGGCATGCCGATATCAGGGCATATCCTTTTCACTCCGCAAGGAAAGCGACGATGAGCCCGATCACTTCGGCACTGCGACTGACGCCGATCCAAACGCCACCTGCTCCCGCGCAGAACCTGATCGTTCGCCAACCCGCGAGCGTCGCCAGCGCCCCTGGCACCCAGGTCAGCCTGGGGCAGGACACACGCATTCCCGACAGCGAGACCTACACCTCGCGAGGCACGCTGGACAGCGCGCAGCCCAGCTACACCTGGGAACAGGACGGACTGGACAAGCTGAGCATGTACATGTTCAGCGCGGTCAAGTCGTCCACCACCGCCGCCCGCTTCCAGGGCCTGGGCAGTGCCCTGGTGGAACAACTGGCGGCCAACGGCGGCCAGCGCGTCTCCCAATCAGCCTTGCAGCTCAACGAGACCGACACCACCGCGCTGAGCCTGCAGCAGGCACGCCTGCGCGAGTTCGCCAGCAATACCGTCACCCTCAGCCTCACCACTGCCTCCGGCGCCACGGTAAAACTGGGCTTGTACAACGGTGAACGGGGCCTGGCGGTCGACGCCGAAGTCCAGGGCGGCGAGCTGAACGCCAACGAGCTCAAGGGCCTGGCCGCCCTGGCCGACGGTTTCCAGTCGGCGATCAATGGCCTGACCCGGCAACCGCCGAGCCTGCAGCTCGGCGCGCTGGTCAAGCTCGACCCGAGCCTGTTCAGCGGCCTGCAGATGAACGCCAAGCTGGATTTGCCCAGCGGTGGGCAACAGACCTTCGACCTGCGCCTGGACGGCTCCACCCGCAGCCTGAAACTCGATGGCCCGAGCGGCCAGGTGCAGCTGGACCTCGATAGCCAGGGTGGTGCGCTGCTGGGCGGCAAGGCCCAGCGCCAGGCCGCCCTGGACAACTACCTGACCCAGTTCGACGATGCGCAGAAACGCGGCAAGGGCGATGCACAACTGACCTCGCTGCTCAAGGATGCCTTCAGCCAACTGAACAGCATCGACGACAACAGCCCGCGCCCGGCGGGCCACAACGACGCGGTGAACACCTACAGCCGCGCGCTGCTCAGCGGCCTGGCCGACTTCAAGGCCTCGATCGTGCAACCGTCCAGCCGCCTGAATGCGCGGCGCCTGGACGAGGAAGACCGCTTCGCCTACCAGGTGTCGCAATCGACCTCGACCAGTGGCCAGGGCACCACCATCGCCCGTCAGCAACGCCAGGAGGCCAAGCTGGACGCCGCCTGGCATTCGAGCCTGTCGTCCGCGGCCAAGCTGACCGAAGCGGATCCGTTCGACGAGAAGAACTATCGCTACCACACGCTCAGCGAAACGGCGAGCAGCACCACCGAACTGGCGTTCGTCGACAACGTGCTCAAGGAAGCCAAGGCCACCCAGGAGGCCACCAGCACCAAGCGCGTGCTCACCTACGAGGGTGGCAAGCTCGAGTCGGATGTCAGCACGCCCGAATCGGTGAGCCGCTCGCGCAACCTGCTGAACCTGCTCGACGATCTGTTCAAGACCGATGAGAAGGCCCGGCGCAACGGCAGCCCGTACGACCTCGACGCACAGCTGGCGGCCCATGCCGGGCTGTGGCAGTTGCAAACCGACCCGGCGAAGATCCACGACTGACCGAGACGCCGCGGCACAGACAAGCCCGCCCCCGCAAGGACTGCAGGGGCGGGCTTGTCTGCGCTCAGCGCAACGGCACGCTGATATCCGTCTGCCACTGCTCGAGCGGCGTCTGCGGGTAGATGCTCAGGTAATGGAAAAACAGCGGATGATCGCGCAGCTCTTCGCCACTGGCCGGTAGCCAATCGCGGTAGATCGGGTAGATCGTCTCGCCGATATGATCTGGCGAGCCGACATGCCGCACCACGGCGCAACGCCCACCGGGCAGGCCCGACTCCAGCACGCCCTGGGCGTTGGGCGCCACCGCCTCGTGGATTTCCCCGCAGATGGCGAAGCGGAAGTCCTCCGGTGCCGTGGTATCCGGGTTGTTGAACGGGATGCCGAAACTGCGGCTGCTGGCCACAGGCGATTGCCCGCTGCTCATGCGCCAGTCGATGAAGCGGCGCACGGTCTCGCTGACCTGGCTGGCCGGCCCGCGATGCTCCAGCGCCGCAAGGCGCACGGCGGCGAAATCGACGATTCGTACCTGCATGGTGATGCTCCTGGAAAAATGAGGGATGGCAAACACCGTGTTCCATACCTGCCAGTCGGGCCGGCGGCGGAACGCGCTGGGCGCGTGCCCGAATGCCCGCCGGAACGCCCGGCTGAAGGCTTCCGGGCTTTCAAAGCCCGCCTCCAGCGCGGCCTCCAGCACCGAGTGCCCGGGCTGGCCGACCAGCCGATGCGCCGCACGACGCAAACGCATCAGTTGCACATAGCGGGCCACCGGCACGCCCACGTAAGCGCTGAACTGACGATGGAAATGGAACACCGAAAAGTGCGCCACCACACTCAGGGCCTCCACCGACAGATCGCCCTCCAGGTTGTCCTGGATGTAGGCGAGCACAGTGTCGAAGCGGGTCTTGTAATGGGCATTGACGGACAAGCTCGGTTGCTCCTGGAATCACGGCAGGCCACAGGTTCGCCGATCCGCCCCTGGGCCCGCCTAGCCGTATTTGCTCAAACATCCCTTGGTAGTCGGGCTTGCCCCGCACCGAGAACAGTACCGACGAATCTCTACTTCCTGGCCTCCAGAATCAAGTTGAACGGTGTCTGCGTCGCCCTGCGGAACTGGCGGAACCCAGCCTCTTCGAACACCGCCCGCAGGCGCGCCTCGCCCGCCTGGGCCCCCAGCCCCAGTCCCACTTCCTGGGACAGCGAGTTGGGCGTGCAGATGAAGGTGGACGCCGCATAGAACAGCCTGCCGACCGGGTTGATGTTGGCATCCAGCGTATCCTCGGCGAACGGCTCGACCAGCATCACCGTGCCGTCGTCCTTGAGCGCCCGATAGGCATGCCGCGCCGCCCCCACCGGATCGCCCATGTCATGCAGGCAATCGAAGAAGCACACCAGGTCCAGGTCGCGGCCGGGGTAGTCCTTGGCCGAGGCCTGCTGGAAGCTGACCCGGTCGCCCACCCCCGCATCGCGGGCCCGCTCGCTGGCAGTTTGCACCGACGGTGCATGGTAGTCGTAGCCGATAAAGCGCGAGACCGGGAATGCCTCGGCCATGACGATGGTCGAGGCACCGTGGCCACAACCGACATCGGCCACCTGGGCGCCAGCCTGCAGCTTGGCCACCACCCCTTCCAGTGCCGGTAGCCAGTCGGCCACCAGGAAGGTCCGATAGCCCGGCCTGAAGAAGCGCTCGGTACCGCTGAACATGCATGGATGATGATCGCCCCAGGCGAGCGCGCCGTCGCCGCGCATGGCCGCGACCAGCTTGTCCTTGTCATGGAACAGCGCCGCCAGCACCGAGGCACCACCGGCCATGTAGACCGGGGAGTCCTCCAGGGCCAGTGTCATGGCCTGCTCCTGCGGCAGGGTGAACTGCCCGTCGTGATGCACCAGGTAACCCGCCGCGGCCTGGCCATTGAGCCATTCGCGCACCAGCCTTGGCTGGCAACCGGTGCGTTCGGCCAGCGCCTCGGGGGTGACCGGCAGGCTGTCGGCCATGGCCCGGTACAGCCCGAGTTCATCCCCTAGAATGACATTGGCCAGCGTCGCCGCCGCGCCCATGTCGCCCACCAGCTTGCCCATGAATTCCTGAAGCCGTGCCTCGTCCATGACCTGCCCTCCTCTTGCCAGAAGGCCACCGTCGGCGACGTCCGGTCCGGGAGGCGGTGGTCGGATGGATGATCGGGCCGCGTCTGCAACCGACCCGGACTTTAAGTCTAGACCCGCCTGCGCTATCTTCGCCGCGCTGTCGGCAGCCCCGCCAATACCGGACGGCCGCGCCCGCGCAGCGAAGGAATTGCCTGCATGCCCTCCAGCCGTACCCTCGTCCTGATCCTCGGCGTCGCCTTCATCCTGCTCGACCAGTGGGTGAAACTGATCGCCCTGGTCGCCCTGAACAACCACAGCTATGTATTCGGCAACCAGATCGCCTGGCTCGACCTGGCCCTGAGCCTGAACCCGGGCGCGTTCCTCAGCCTCGGCGCCAGTCTGTCGCCGGGCCTCAAGCAACTGATCTTCGTCGCCGCGGTAGGCGTGGCCTGCTGCTGGGCCGTGACCTGGGCGCTCAGGCACTGGCAGGCAACTCCGGTGAAGGCCGGCGCGGCCTACTTCATCGCCATGGGCGGACTGGCCAACCTGATCGACCGGGTGCTGCGCGACGGGCATGTGGTCGACTACCTCGTGCTCAACCTTGGGCCGCTGCATACCGGCGTGTTCAACCTTGCCGACATCGGCATCATGGTGGGTGCGCTGGTGCTGGCGTTGGGTGCCTGGAAGAAACCGGCCAGGGTCTGATCCCTCTTGCCAGGAGGTCGCGCACCCAGGAGCGTCCGACCTCCAAAATCGCTTGGCCAGATACTGGCCACACAAGCCAAGGAAACTTCCTTCAACTCTCAAGGCCCAGTCCGAGAGCAACTCGAGTTAACTTCACGCTACCTCAGTTTTCCTGCATTCGAGGGCAGCGCATGGACGAAGAGATAAAAGATCAGCATGAGGTCAATTCAGACGTCGCCTACTTCGAGGCTATTGCCGTCGAGAAGTTGTCCCGACTTCTAGCATCGAAGCAGTACGGCAGTTTCCTTACAGATGAAGTCATTGATGCCTTCAAAAATGTCGAAAGCTCAGCCTATGCTGGCAGGCCGCGCAAGCCACGCAGGCTCTCAAACACCTGAGAAATGTGAGCCCTGGTGTCGCGAAGCTATTGATCGCGTTTGGGCCGCCAGGTGCCTGCCGTAACCCTTGCAGCGCCTATGAGATCGAGCGCCGCCCGCGCGGCGCATCGCGACGCAAGGCCGCTCCCACATCTGTTTCGGGCCAGTCAATCCTGTGCCATTACCTTGTCCGCCTTGCTGGTCCAGCACGGTTTCAGCGTGGGCACTACTGCCGCCTCGCCTGTCTCAAGACATGCACCAAGGCGGGCAACCATGGCCTGACAGGCTCGGCACGTTGCAACAAATGTGGGAGCAACTGTCTTGCTCAATTTTTAGAATCTGGCGCGATCCCTGTGGGAGCGGGTTTACCCGCGAAGCAGGCGACGCGGTACCTGGCACCGGCTATGCCGGTGTTCGCGGGCAAGCCCGCTCCCACAGCGACCGTGCAGCCCTCAAGCCACGCGCCACGCCTGTGGGCGGCCTTGCGTCGCGATGCGCCGCGCGGGCGGCGCTCGATCTCATAGGCGCTATACCTGTTTCGCCAAGCACCTGAATCGCTATTGCCCTGCAGCCTCCAACCGTTCCAGCAGCGCATCGGCCAACGCCTTGTCGGAGAATGGGTTCTGCCCGGTGATCAACTCACGATCAACCACCACATGGGGCTGCCAGGCCTCGGCATAACTCATGTCACCTCCCGCGCCGGCCATGGCCTTGGCCGGATAGAACTGCAGGCGCTGGTCCTTGAGCGAACCTTCGAACACCTGCTCCTCCGGGTCGGAAAAGATGGTCATGCGATAACCCTGGTAGCTCCAATCTCCGGCTGCCGGGGTTTCGCCACGGGCCAATGCGGCGCGATAGGCGACCGGATCCTGCTGCGCCGACAGCAGCGTGATCGGGCCGTGGCAGATGGCGGCCGTGGGCTTGCCGGCCTGGTGGAAATGACGCAGCAAGGTGCCGACGTCCGGGTTGTTGGCCAGGTCGATCAGCGGCGCATGGCCACCTGGGATGAAGATCCCGGCGTAACGATCCAGATCGCCCGCCAGCACCTCCTTCAACGACAGCGTGTCGCGAATGTCCGGCAGGCTTTCGACCACCTGGCGGATTCGCTGCATCTCGCCGGCATCGCCGCCGAAGTACATCGGGTCGATCGAGCGTTCGTCGACACTCGGCGCATTGCCCCTGGGCGTCACCAGCACCAGCTTGTAGCCGGCCTTGAGCAAGCGGTCGGCGGGCACGCCGAACTCGTTGAGATAATAACCGGTGGGATACTGTTTGCCGTCCTTGAGCGGCAACTGGTTCTCGCTGGACAGCAGCACCAGCACTTCGCCCTTCGCGGCAGCGGCGGCGTGGCCACCCAGCAAGGCGCCGGCCAGCGCCAGCGCAACGGGAGCAATCTTGTTCATGGTCGATTCCTGATTCAGTTGAATGGCGCGATGTCCAACGGACGGGCAAGCTGCACCTGGGTCGGTGCGGCCAGCCAATCGGCGGTGGCGGCGCGGTAGGCCTGGTAATGGGTGCTTTGGCGATGGGCCTCGACGGCGGCCTCGTCGACGTACAGCTCGAACAGATCGAACGCCAGCGTCCCGCCCTCGCGCACGAACAAGTCGTAGCGCAGGTTGCCTGGCTCGGCACGGGAATGCTCGACCATCCGGCGCAGGGCCTGCTCGGTAGCGTCACGGTATTCGGGAAGGGGCTGGATGATGGCGAAAATGGCGATGGTCATGGGCGACTCCCTCAACAGGTTGGGCCCATCCTAACCATCGCGCTATGATTCGATAATTCGAAAGAACTTATTTCTGCGATCCAATATATGAATATCGGTAACAAGGATCTCAACCTGCTGCACCTGTTCCAGGTGCTCTACGAAGAGCGCAGCGCCTCCCGTGCCGCGCAACGCCTGGCGCTCAGCCAGCCGGCCCTGAGCCACAAGCTCAACAAGCTGCGCCACCAGTTTGGCGACCCGCTGTTCGTGCGCGCGCCACGCGGCCTCACGCCCACCCCCAGGGCCCACGAACTGGCACCCGAGGTGCAACAGTTGATCGGGCACCTGCAGGACTTCTTCAGCCGCTGCGACGGCGAGCACTTCCTCGAACGCCCGGTCCAGTTGCACCTGTACAGCACCGACTACCTGGAGCAGACCTTGCTGCCCGGGCTGCTGCCGATTCTTCGTGACCAAGCGCCCAACCTGACCCTGATCACCCACAACACCCGGGGCGACCTGCCCCGCGAGGCATTGGAGAAAGGCACCTGCGACCTGGCCATCGCCGGCTTCTACAGCGACCTGCCGGACACCTTCCACCAGCAGCGGCTGCTCAGCGAGGACTTCGTGGTGCTGGCCGCCGCCGACAACCCGAGGTTGGTCGACGGCCTGACCCTGGAGGCATTCGTGGCCTGCGACCACCTGTTGACGACCTTGACCGGCGATCTCGACGGCCGGGTCGACCAGGCCCTGCGGGCCCTCGGCCAGCAACGTCGGGTGGTAGCCGGGCTGTCCAGCTTCATCGCCCCCACACGCCTGGTGCGTGGCACCGACCTGCTGCTGACCTGCCTGCGCTCGCTGGCCATGGAGGCAGTCGAGCGCGACCCCGGCCTGCGCCTGCATGCCCTGCCCCTGGTGCTGCCGCACGTCGAGGTGATGCAGATCTGGCACGCGCGCACCCACGCCGATCCCTTGCGTGGCTGGTTCCGCCAGCAGGTGTGGGAGGTGGCGCAGCAGGTCATTGCACCAGCTGGTTGATCTCGATGATCGGCATCAGCACGGCCATGACGATCAGCAGTACCACCGCGCCCATGACCACGATCATCAACGGCTCCAACAGCGCGGTCATGCCCATGGCGCGGCGTTCGATGTCCTTGGCCAGGCTGTCGGCGGCGCGGTCGAGCATCGGCGGCAGGTTGCCGGTCTTCTCGCCGCTGGCGATCAGGTGGATGAGCAGCGGCGGAAAGACCTTCTCCACCGCCAGCGCCGAAGCCAGCCCGGCGCCCTCGCGCACCCGCGCCGTGGCCTCGTTGACGCACTGGTCGAGGCGATCGTTGCCCAGGGTCTGGCGCGCCGCCTCCAGTGCCCGCAGCAACGGCACCCCGGCGCTGCCGAGGATCGCCAGCGTGGAGGCGAAACGCGCCGTATTCAGGCCCAGCACGAAGCGTCCGAACAATGGCAGGCGCAGGATCCGCCCATGCCATGCCAGGCGCGCCGCCGGCGCGCGCAGGTAGACCCGCCAG
The DNA here is from genome assembly GCF_021283245.1 of Pseudomonas sp. NMI760_13. NCBI lineage: Bacteria > Pseudomonadati > Pseudomonadota > Gammaproteobacteria > Pseudomonadales > Pseudomonadaceae > Pseudomonas > Pseudomonas sp. NMI760_13. The sequence continues at coordinate 118,162 of NZ_JAJSRC010000007.1, forward strand.
CCCCAGAACACCCCGGCCAACAGGGCGAAGCACAGCACCCCCCATTCGCGCACGAAGTCACTGGCCGCCAGCATGGCCAGGGTCAACCCGGGCAGGTCCTGGCGCGCCTGGGTGAAGGCACTGACCACCTGTGGCACCACGTAGCTGAGCAGGAAAATGACGATACCCACCGACACCAGCCCCACCACCCCGGGGTAGATGAACGCGGTGAGGATCTTGCCGCGCAGGGTGTTGCGGTCCTCGATGTAGTCGGCCAGGCGCTCCATCACCTGGGCCAGGTCGCCGGACTCCTCGCCCGCCGCCACCAACGCCCGGTAGATCTCGGGGAAGTCCCGCGGCCGCTCGGCCAGGGCATCGGCCAGGCGCATGCCGCTGCGTACATCGCCACGCACCGCGCCCAGCAACTGCGCCACATGCTTGCGCTCGGCCTGCTCCAGGGTCGCCCCCAGCGCCGCCTCCAGCGGCAGGCCGGCGGCCAGCAGGCTGGCCAGCTGACGCGTGGCCCAGGCCAGGTCGCCGTCGGACAGCTTCGCGCCGAACAGACCATTGCCCTGCCCGCCCACAGCCAGGGCCTCGACCTCCAGGGTGGTCAGGCCCAGGGCGCGCAGCTGGGCCATCGCCGCCGCCGGACTGTCGGCTTCGAGCAGGCCCTTGACTACGCGGCCCTGGGCATCGGCGGCTTCATAGCGATAGCGATTCATCAGGCGTCCCGTGTCACGCGCAGGACCTCTTCCAGGCAGGTGCTGCCACTGTCGACCCAGCGCTGGCCGTCCTCGCGCATGCTGCGCATGCCGTTGCGCCGGGCGGCGGCGCGCAGGACCTGTTCGTCCGCGCCCTGATGCACCAGGCTGCGCACCTCGTCGTCCACGCAGAACAGCTCGTGGATGCCGGTACGACCGCTATAGCCGCAATGGTTGCAGTGCGCACAGCCCACCGCACGGTACTGCCCGGGCGTGGCCGGGTCGGGCTCGCGACAGTGCGGGCACAATCGGCGCACCAGGCGCTGGGCCAGTACCCCGAGCAGCGCCGAGGCCAGCAGGAACGGCTCGACCCCCATGTCGACCAGGCGGTTGACCGCCGACACCGCGTCGTTGGTGTGCAGGGTGGCCAGCACCAGGTGCCCGGTCAGCGAGGCCTGCACGGCGATCTGCGCGGTCTCCAGGTCGCGGATCTCGCCGATCATGATCACGTCCGGGTCCTGGCGCAGGATGGCGCGCAGGGCCACGGCGAAGCTCATGTCTATACGCGCGTTGACCTGGATCTGGCTGATGCCCGGCAAGTCATATTCCACCGGATCCTCCACGGTGAGGATGTTGCTGACGCTGGCGTCCAGCCGCGCCAGCGCGGCGTACAGGCTGGTGGTCTTGCCCGAGCCGGTGGGGCCGGTGACCAGCACGATGCCATGGGGCTGGCGGATGAGCTGGTCGAGCCGCGCCAGCAGGCCTGCGTCCATGCCCAGTGCTTCCAGGCGCAGGCGTCCGGCCTGCTTGTCGAGCAGGCGCATCACCACCCGCTCGCCATGACCGGTGGGCACGGTGGAGACGCGGATATCGATGGGTCGCCCGGCCACGCGCAGGGCGATGCGGCCGTCCTGGGGCAAGCGCTTTTCGGCGATGTCCAGCTGCGCCATGATCTTGATCCGCGACACCAGCGCGCCGTGCAGCGCCTTGCGCGGCGAAACCACGTCGCGCAGGGTGCCGTCGACCCGGTAGCGCACCAGGCAATGGCTCTCGAACGGCTCGATATGGATGTCGCTGGCCTGGTCGCGCGCGGCCTGGGTGAGCAAGGCGTTGATCATGCGGATCACCGGCGCGTCGTCCTGGGCCTCGAGCAGGTCGGTGACTTCCGGGATGTCCTGCAGCAGGCGATCCAGGTCCACCTCGTTCTCCGCCGCGCCCACCACCGCCGCCGCGCTTCCGGTGTCGGCGTAGGCACTGACCAGCAGCGCGTCCATCTGCGCATCGTCGAGCGCCTCGACCAGCACCTGGCCATGGCGCCTGCGCACTTCGGCCACTGCCCAGGCCGGGCTCGACGGGCAGCGCGACAGCACCGCACCGGCCTCGCCATCCACCTGCAGCACCAGGCGTTGGGCCTTGGCCCAGGCGTATGGCAAGCGGCTCAACGCGCCACCTCGTCCACCGGCACCGCGCGGATCGCGGCCCGTGGTGCGCGCAGCGCCGCCGGCTGGGCGCGGCCCTGGTCGGGCACGCCCTGCTCCACTGGCGGCAACAGCGGCATGTCCATGTCCGGCAAGGCCCAGGAATGCTCGGGCTTGAGGCTGCCCTGGGCGCGGCGGATGAAGTCGTAGCGGTTCAGGGTGATGCTGCGCCCGACCGCCGCATCGCGCACGATGTAAGGGCGCAGGAACACCATCAGGTTGGTCTTGTTGCTGGCGCGGCGCTCGCTGCGAAACAACGCACCGACCCCCGGCAGCCCGGACAGCCACGGAATGCCCTCGTTGGTCTGGGTGTAGCCGTCCTGCAGCAGGCCGCCCAGGACCATGATCTGGCCATCGTCGAGCAGGATGCTGGTGTCGATGGCGCGCTTGTTGGTCACCGTGCCGGCGGCGCTGGAGGCGCGCTGGTCGACGCTGCTGACTTCCTGGTAGACGTCCAGCTTGACCGTGCCGCCCTCGGAGATCTGCGGACGCACGTTCAGCCGCAGCCCCACCTCCTCGCGCTGGATGGTCTGGAACGGGTTGTTGCTGTTGCCGCCGCCGTCGGTAACGTACTGGCCGCTGACGAAGGGGATGGTCTGGCCGACGAAGATGCTCGCCGCCTCGTTGTCCAGGGTCAGCAGGTTGGGCGTGGACAGCACGTTGCTGCCGCCCTTGCTCGTCAGCGCACGGGCCAGCACCTTGAGGTCGAGCACCTCGCCGATGCCCGGGATTTTCACCGTGCCATCGACCACCCCCACTGACAGCCCCTTCGGCAGCACGTCGATGCTGCTGGGTCCCTTGACCAAGCCGCTGCCGCCGAGGTTGGCGCCGCCGAATACACCATTTTTGCCAAGGTTGCCGGCCTGCCACTGGATGCCAAACTCGTTGGCGTCGTCTTCACCGACTTCGACGATCAGGCTTTCCACCACCACCTGGGCGCGGCGCTGGTCGAGCTGGTCGATGACCTCGCGCAGGCTGCGGTACAGCGGCTCGGGCGCGGAAATCAGCAGGGTGTTGGTGGTCTTGTCGGCCTGGATGGTCGCGCCACCGGCGGAGAACGCGGTGCCCTGGTCGTTCTGCTGGGTGGTGCTGCCATAACCGTTCGGTGTCGTGCCGGCGCCCTGGCTGTTGCCACGGCTGCTGCTGGCGTTGTTGTTGGCGCTGTTGCCTTGCGTGCTGCTGCCATTGCCGTTGGCGCCGTTGCTACTGCCGCCGGTGAGCATGCCGCCTCCACTGAGCAGCGCACGCGTGGTGTCGTTGCCGGCAGTGTCACTCTCGCCGGTCAGCAGCCCGCGCAGGCTCTGCGCCAGCTTGTCGGCCTGGGCATTGCGCAGGTACACCACATGCAGGTTGCCGGCGCTGTTCTGGGCGTTGTCGAGCTTGTAGATCAGGTCGCGGGCCAGCTGGGTGCGCTCAGGGCTGCCGGAGCGGATCACCACGCTGTTCGAACGCGGGTCGCCCAATACGCTGATCTTCTGGGTCGGGTCGCTGCCCTGGCTGTCGAGCAGTTCATTGACCATGCCGGCGATGTCGCTGGCGATCCCATTGTTGATCGCCACCACGTCGGTGTCGATGGCCGTGGGAATGTCGACCCGGTCGAGGATCTGCGCCACCCGCTCGAGGTTCTCGGCGTAGTCGGTGACGACCAGGGTGTTGTTGCCGGGGTAGGCATTGATCGGGTTGTCCGGCGAGACGATCGGGCGCAGCACCGGGATCAGGTTGACGGCGTTCTCGTATTGCAGGCGGAAGGTGCGGGTGACCATGCCGTTGCCGGCGTCGCGGTCCCCGGTCACCAGTGCGCCGCCGAGCAGCTTGGCGTCGGCCTGGGGCACCACCTGGGCCACACCGCCGACGTCGACCACGCTGAAACCTTGCATGCGCAGGGCCGACAGCAGCATGGCGTAGGCCTTGCTGGCGGGGACTTCGCCCTCGGAGACCAGGGTCAGCTGGCCCTTGACCCGCGGATCGACCAGGAACTGACGCCCCGTGGCACGGGACAGGCCGCGTACCACCGCCTGAATATCGGCGTCGACGAAGTTCAGCTGTACCGGCTGGTCACCCAGTGGATTGGCCTGGGGCGGCGTCGCCACGGCGCGGCTGTGGCGCTGACCGACCCGAGGGCCAGGCTGACGCGTTGCCGGGCGGGTCTGCGCCTCGGGCTGCGCACGATGATCCAGCCCGGCCGACGAGGCGCCGGCCTCGGCCAGCGGGCGGCCCAGCTCGCTGCTGGCCAGGGGGCGTTGCACGCTTGGTGCGCTGGCGCAGGCGCTGAGCGCCAGGGCCAGGAGCAAGGGCGCGAACGGCAGTCGCGGTGAACGGAGGGACATCATGAAGGGTCCTTAGCGCCATGCGCCTGATCCATGCGAAGAGTTCCGGAGAAGGTCACCGGGCTGCCCGGCTCGGCAGCCGGATCGCGGCGCAGCGCCAGTTGGCCGGTGTCCAGGCCGAGCCGTGGCGGCACGCTCTGCAGCCAGGCCATCGCCGCTTCGGCCGGGGCCCGCTGCCAGCTCAGGCGCCAGGCATCGCCCTCGGCATCGAGCTGTGTCTGTGCCAGCAGGCCGGCCTGTTCCAGGCTTTGCCGCAATGCCAGGGCGGTATCTGCGGGCCGCTGCGCCAAGCGCTCGCCGAGCAGTGCGTCGAGCGCCTGGGCCTGGCCGCGCAGCTTGGGTGTCTCGGCTTGCCAGTGGTCGATCCGGGCCAGGGCCGGCTGGACCAGCACCTGCCAGCAGAACAGCACGCCGAGCAGACCGCCGCCCAGGGCGACGGCGCGGCGCTCCTGCGCGGCCAGGGCCTGCCAGCGTTGCCGCCCCTGCGCACGCAGGGTAGCCAGGCGCGCCTTAATCGACATGGGCCAGCTCCTCGCCAGACGGATTGGCCGCTCGCAGTGTCCAGCCCTGCCCGCTGGCCTGGCCGTCGATGCCACGGGCGGCAAGATCAGCCTGCCAGGCGCTGTCCGCCGGGACCTTGCCGCCGTCGGGCAAGGGGGTAATACGCAGCTGGCCATCCTGGTAATCCATGGCCTCGACATTACCGGCCAGGAACGGCATGACCTGCCCGGCACCCTCCAGCAATGCCGTCAGCCCCGCCGCCGCGCTACCCTGCCCGCCCTGCAGTTGCTGGCGCGCCTGCTGCAACGGGTTGAGCACCACCGGCAACTGCGGGAAGGCCGTGCGCACCTGTGTGACCATGCGGGTACGCAATGCTTCGCCCTCTCGAGCCAGGTGCGCGGCGTAAAGATTAAGGCCCAGGCACCAGACCAACGTTGCCGCCGCCCAGATGCCCAACGTGCGCCCCCAGGCCATCGGCTTCGTCGGCCCGGCCAGCCCGCCGCACAGATCCGCCGCCGACAGGGCATCGTCCTGTCGGGCGTACAATCCAGCCGACCTGATTCCATCGACCTGCAACCACGCCTGCAGCCTCGCCAGTTCCGTCAACCCGAGCCAGGCCACCGCGACCTGCCCATCGGCCCGACGCGGCCCATGCGCGACATGGACCTGCCCGGCATCACCCAGCACCAGCCCCTGCACCGCGCAGCACACGGCCGACGTAAGGCGCTTGCCGGCCAGGGGTGGCATGGCGATCTCCAGGGCCAGGCTATCCTGCTCGTGCAGGTGCAGACGCCAGGGCGCGCCCTTGGCCTGCCGAAGCAACTGTCCACGGCTCGCCTGCCCGTGCCGATCAGCCAGGCGATACTCCAGCACCGACGCCTCGTCCAGTTCGGCCAGCGGTGCCAGCCATACCTCCATGACCGTGCTCATGCGCCCACCCGACGCCAGATGACATCCGGTAACTGCCCCTCGCGCTGGCGCAACAGCGCCTGCAGGGGAAGTTCACGATTGCCCAGGCGCGCCAGGCCATGCAGGCGGAACCAGTCGCTGTTGATCCCCACCCGGACGTTGGCCATGGCGAGGGATGGCATGCGCAGACGATTGACGAAATCGCCGCGATTGATGAACCAGCGCCCGCCGTCACGTTCAGCCACCAACGCCGCGGCCTGCTGCAACGACAGGCCCGGCACCTGAGCGGCAAGCACTTCGGCACTGGCGGTGTTGCCGTTGACCCAGGTCAGCGCCGGCAGCACCGTGACGAACCGGCGCAGGCGCTTCAGGGCTTCGCCATCCATGCCCTTGAGCCCGGCCAGGGCCTCGACGCTGCGCAGCATCGGGCGCCTGGCCGGCAACGCTTCGTCGGCGCTGGCCGGTGAAGTCGCACGGCCGCTGGCCAGGCCCAAGCCGGCATTGGCGGGAGTGGCCAGCGGACGCTGTGGGTAGCTATCGATCACCTGCCCGGCAATGGCCGTGGCCAGTCGCTCATTGACCCCTATCAGCGCGCACAGACGCTGGAAGGTCGCCAACGCCTCGACGTCCACCTGGCCATCGACCACCAGGTTGCGCAGGTTGAACTTGCCCTGCTCGTCCTCCAGTTGCCCGTCGAAACGCACGCTGGCGGACGGCACATCGCGCATCGGGCGTGACCAGGGCTGGCCGCCGCGCACCAGCGGATCGCGCAGGCGCTGTTCGAACAGCACCTGGCGGCTAAGCTGCAAGCCGCCTTCCAGGGCCCATTGGCCTTGCAATGCCAGCTGGCGATTCTCCACCTGACGGGTCAGCAAGCCCTGACGCTCGATCATGCCGGCGGCAATCACCGCCACTACCGCAGCGATCAGCAACGCACTGATCACGGCCATGCCCTCCTGGCGCGCCATGGCCGGTCACAACTGCCAGGAGCCGAGGTCGGCATTCACCCCATCGCCGCCGGCCTGGCCGTCGGCGCCCAGGGAGAACACATCGATCTCGCCGTTGGCGCCCGGGTTCAGGTACTGGTACGGGCGCCCCCATGGGTCGTTGGGCAGGCGGTCGAGGTAGGCGCGCCATTGGCCGTCCTTGGCCTGGGCCGGTTTTTCCACCAGCACCTTCAGGCCCTGGTTCTGGTTGGGGTAGGCGCCGTTGTCCAGCCGGTACAGCTTGAGTGCCTGCATCAGCCCGCCGATGTCCTGGCGCGCCGCAGTGGCGCGGGCCTGGTCGGGGCGATCAAGCACCTTGGGCACCACCATCGCCGCGAGAATCCCGAGGATCACCACCACCACCATGATCTCGATCAGGGTAAAGCCTTGCTGGCGGATACGCTGGGCGGGCATGTTGCGGCGGTCGATCTGCATCTCGGCATTCCTTGCGTGAGTTCGAATCGGGGGCCGATTGTGGCAAGCCGGTATGTCACGGATATTGAAAAAGCTCGGGAGTCGGCGTCGTCAAACCGTCATCGCACCGCTCTACAGTGCCGCTTTGGCCTGCGCGAATGGAGTTCCCGTGCGCACCACCGAGGACGGTTTCACCCTGATCGAAGTGCTGGTGGCGCTGACCATCGTCGCCGTGGCCATGGCCGCCGCCGTGCGTGCCACCGGGTTGATGACCCAGGGCAACGGGCTGTTGCGCGACAAGGGACTGGCCCTGCTGGCGGCCCAGGGGCGCCTGGCCGAACTGCGCCTGGAGGGCGGCGCGAAGGCAGGCGTCAGACAGTTCGAATGCGACCAGGGGCGTTTGCGCCTGCGCTGTGAGCAACGCTTGTCGCGTGCGCCGGGGGCGATGCTGGAAGTGTCGCTGCAGGTCTTCGACCGCCAGCGCGAAGGGCCGGCGCTGGCGCGATTGCAGACATTGGTGGGTCAGTGAATGTGAATCGGACGCCTTCGTGAGAGCGAACTCGTGGGAGCGGGCTTGCCCCGCGATAGCGCTCGCCCAGGCAATCGCTATCGCGGGGCAAGCCCGCTCCCACCGCATCCTTACAGCCAGGCCTTCAGGGATGATCCTTACAGCGAGGCGCGCACCTCAGGATGCCCCTCCTCCACCCGCGCCGCATACCGCTGCGCCAGCACCGCGCAGACCATCAGCTGGATCTGATGAAACAGCATCAACGGCAGGATCATCGCCCCAATGCCGCCCCCCACGAACAACACCTGCGCCATGGGCACGCCTGTCGCCAGACTCTTCTTGGAACCAGCAAACAGGATGGTGATGCGGTCCTCGACATTGAATCCCAGCAGCCGCCCGAGCAAGCGCGTGCCCAGCAACACCACCGCCAGCAGGATACCGCACACGGCGAACAGCCCGGCCAGGTGCTGCGGCGACACCGTATGCCACAGACCGGTGACCACCGCTTCACTGAAGGCGGTGTAAACCACCAGCAGGATCGAACCCTGGTCCACCACCTTCAGCCAACGCGCATTGCGCTTGACCCAGGCGCCGATCCAGCGGCGGGCGACCTGCCCGGCGACGAAGGGCACCAGCAACTGCAGGGTGATCTTCAGCACCGCGTCCAGCCCGGAGCCGGTGTCGCCCGAGGCGCCCAGCAACAGCATCACCAGCAGCGGCGTCAGGAAGATCCCCAGCAGGCTCGAGGCCGCCGCGCTGCAGATCGCCGCCGGCACGTTACCCCGGGCCAGCGAAGTGAAGGCGATGGCCGACTGCACCGTGGCCGGCAAGGCGCACAGGTACAGCACGCCCAGGTACAGCTCGTTGCCCACCAACGGCACGAACAGCGGCTTGAACGCCAGGCCCAGCAACGGGAACAGCACGAAGGTGCAGGAGAACACCAGCAAATGCAGGCGCCAGTGACCGGCACCGGCGATGATCGCCTCGCGCGACAGCTTGGCGCCATGCAGGAAGAACAGCAGGCCGATGGCCAGGTTGGTCAGCCAGCCGAACAGCACCGCCCCCTCGCCGGAGCACGGCAGCACGGTGGCGATGAACACCACCCCGAGCAGGGCCAGGGTAAAGTTGTCGAACAGCATCCGTAGATATCTCATCACAGTTTCCGTCTTGTCTTTGTGCAAGCCTGGACGATAAGGTCTTGGCCCTTGTGCCGCTAACGCCGGAACCCCTGTCGGTGTCGCCCAACGGACACCTCGCTTCGCCACGCCCCTGATCCACGACAAGGAACGCCCCACCATGAAACGCCCCCCACGCCTGCTGCTGGCCGCCACCCTGATGCTGGCCGCGCCGCCGCTGCTGGCCAACGACCTGCAAGCCACCGTCGATGACGTGATCCCGGCGCTGATGCGCGAGCGAGGCATCGCCGGCATGGCCGTGGCGGTGTATGCCAACGGCCAGTCGCATTACTTCAACTACGGTCTGGCCGACAAGGCCAGCCGCCAGGCAGTGAGCCGCGACACGCTGTTCGAGGTCGGTTCGGTGAGCAAGACCTACACCGCTACCCTCGCCGCCCTGGCCAGCGCCGAAGGCAAGCTCGACTTGCAGGCCCCGGCCAGCCGCTACCAGCCGGCCCTGGCCAAAGCCTCGATCGGCAGCGCCAGCGTGCTGGAACTGGGGGCCTACAGCGGCGACTGCCTGCCCTTGCAGTTCCCCGATGAGGTGCAGACGCCGGCCCAGACCCTGACCTGGTTCCAGCACTGGCAACGCCGCTTCGCGCCCGGCACCCACCGCTGCTACTCGAACCCCAGCCTGGGCCTGTTCGGCGACCTCGCGGCCCGCGCCCAACAGCGGCCCTTCGCCGAACTGATGACCCAACAGGTGCTGCCCCGCCTTGGGCTCAAGCACACCTATCTGGAGGTGCCGGCCAGTGCCCGCGGGCTCTACGCACAAGGCTACGACGCCAAGGACAAGCCGGTGCGGGTCAACCCGGGCCCCTATGCCGAGCAGGCCTATGGCATCAAGACCAGTGCCAGCGACCTGCTGCGCTATGTGCAGTTGCAGCTGCAACCGGACACCCTCGACCCGGTCATACGCAAGGCCATCGCCATCACCCAGTCCGGTTACTTCCAAGTCGGCGCGATGACCCAGGGTCTGGGCTGGGAGCGCTACCCCTACCCGGTCAGCCTCGACACCCTGTTGGAATACAACGGCGACAAGATCATCCGCGGAGAAAACCCGATCCAGGCGCTGAACCCGGCGCTGCCCGCCGAGCCTGCCGCCTGGTACAACAAGACCGGCGCCACCGGCGGCTTCGGTGCCTACGTGGCATTCGTGCCGTCCAGGCAGATGGGCATCGTGCTGCTGGCCAACCGCAACTACCCCAACGAAGAACGCGTGCGCGCCGCGCAACGCATCCTTTCCAGCCTGGAGCCGTGACATGCTGAAGATCCTTGGCAAGGCCTCGTCGATCAACGTACGCAAGGTACTGTGGACCTGCGCCGAACTGAACCTGCCGTTCCAGCGCGAAGACTGGGGCAGCGGCTTTCGCACCACCGACACGCCCGAGTTCCTGGCGCTGAATCCCAACGCCATGGTGCCGGTGATCGTCGATGGCGACTTCGTGCTGTGGGAGTCCAATACCATCCTGCGCTACCTGGTCAACCAGTACGACGGCGAGGCGCTCTACCCCGGCGCCCCCCGCGCCCGCGCCGCGGTGGACCAATGGCTCGACTGGCAGGCCACCGACCTCAACGACGCCTGGCGCTACCCGTTCATGTCGCTGGTGCGCCAGTCGCCGGCGCACCAGGACCCCGCGCTGCTGGCCGCCAGCAGCGCCCAGTGGACGGCCAGGATGCGCCTGCTCGAAGCACGCCTGCAGGCCACCGGCGCCTATGTCGCCGGCGACGCCTTCAGCCTCGCCGACGTGGCCATCGGCCTGTCCCTCAACCGCTGGCGGCGCACGCCCCTGGAGCACCCCGAGTTGCCGGCGCTGGAGGCCTATCATGAGCGGCTGCGCCAACGCCCCGGCTACCTCGAGCACGGCGACAACGGACTGGCGTGACAGAACCGGCAGGATTGTCCGACAAGATGTAGTGAGCAAAAATAATCACTACAAACCTGTTGACGCCCTTCCCGCGCCTTGTGCATGATGAGGCCGTCTCCCCGATCGGGAGCGGTGGCAAGGGTGTTCCAGACGGCCTGCGCGGTAACGCAGGCCGTCCGTGGAGAGGGAAACTGCCCAGAAGGCAGCGTGAGAAAGCCCCTGTTGCGATGCTGCTGTAGCAGCCTTGGTTAGCGCGCTACATGGTGTGGCGCCGAATGTGAACTTCAGCCGAACTTCACCAACGAATGAGAGTAATGGGGGCTTTATGATGAACTTGAACAACAATCCAACCATCGACCAATTGGCCCGGCTGTTCGCCGCACGCAAGGACAGCCTCGACGACCACCTGCTGTGGGTCAGCCAGTCCGGCGAGGTCCGTCTGGATCGCCTGCCGCCGAACACGGTTGAAGCCGAATTCGAATCGCACATGCCCAGCATGCGCGCCCGCTTCAAGGTCTACCGCCGTGGCCAGGGCTACGTCGGCAGGAAGGCCGCCGCCGACACTTCCTTTGTCGGTCGCGTGCTGCAGACCCTGCAACAAGAATGGCCCGCCGCCCGCGAGCGGCAGGCAATCAAGGTGATCGACTCGCTGAACTGAATGCCTCGGCAGTCCACCGTTGCTTGAGCCCGGCCCGCAAAGGCCGGGCTTTTTCATGCCTGATGGCCAGCCCTTTCACAGGCAATCGATCCGCAGACTGTTGTACCATCCCGCGCCTTTGATCAAGGAAGACGCGCCATGCGCCGTTTGCTGTTCCTGCTGTTGCTCCTCAGCCTGACCTCCTGCGCCCCGCGCCTGCCCTCCCCGCCGCCTCCCGAACCCGCCGCCCCGCCCCTCACCCTGCTCGATCACGGCCGCTTCCGGCTCTGGTACGACTGTCAGCGCGGCGAGCCGCACCGCTTCGCGTTCACCCTATGGAAAGACCAGGGCCATTTGCAGCGCATCGACAACTTCCGTATCGACCGTAGTCTGCCCGAGGGCTGCAGGGGTCAGTTCTCGGCCAAGGCTTACTCGACTCCCAAGGGTTACCACCGCGGACACCTGGCGGCCAACAATCATTTCGACGACGACCGCGTGGCGATGGATGCCTCCAACCTGATGAGCAACATCGTTCCGCAACTGGCTTCACACAACAGCCGCACCTGGTACCAGACCGAGCTGCTCACCGAGTGCTACCGCGACCTGCACCCGGTGACGGTGATCGGTGGCGTGGTGTTTGGTCATGCCGGCGCGGCACTGGACAACGACGCCTTTGTCACGTCCCACGGCATTGCCACGCCCGAGGTGTTCTGGAAGGTGCTGCTGACCGAGGATGACCAGGGCAAGCCCCAGGTCATCGCCTGGTGGATCCCGCACCAGGCCGGGCTGGGCACCGACCTCGACCCATACCTGCGCAGCGTTCGTGAAATCGAGGCGTTGCTCGGCCCGGGCGAGGCACCGATAGAGGTGCCGGAGGCCCTGAAAGACCAGCGCCCGGTCCAGACTTGGCCAATACCGGCCGGCTGTGATCGACAATAAACCGGTCGACGGACAGGCTTGAGGGAGGCAAGAAATGGCGTAAAGCCATCACTCAACGTATGCTGCCCGCTCGCGAACGGCCCCGATTGCCGATCCCAGGAAAGGATTCTCCATGCGTACCCGACTGCACGACTTCGACTACGATTGCCCCCTCTCGATCCTCATCGGCGAAAACGGCAGTGGCAAGAGCCAGGCCCTTGCGGATATTGCCGAGGCCTACATCAGCAAGAACCGCACGGTCATCGCCATTGCCAACTGCCCGTTCGACAAGTTCCGTGACAAGGGCAAACGCTACTTCTTCATGGGTGGCCGCTATGGCCAAACCTTCCTCTCGATCGCGCTGCAACGTGTCATCGCGTCGATCAAGGAACCTTCCGATACCCGTTTTCTGATCGGTAAGGTACTTGAGCGCCTGGGATATGAGCCTCGCATGGGCATCTGCCAGGAGAACGCCAAAGCTCGAATCGACTGGTTCGACCTAGGAAGCAGCCAGTCTTCCGAGAGTCTCTCGCGGTATTCGGACAAAGGGGCGTGGACACTCAATCTGTACAAGGACGAACTACGCAACTGGCCGGCGATATTCCTGCACAAGGGCAACGAACAATTCCCGCTGGAGCAGGCGAGCTCCGGTGAGATCCAGTTGATCACGACCCTGGCCTTCATTGCTTCCCACATCGACAAAGATGCGGCGATCCTGATCGACGAACCGGAAAACAGTCTTCATCCACGTTGGCAGCATGACTACATCAAGAGGCTGTTCGACCTCTTTCACTACCACAGGCCCAGGGTGGTCATCGCAACCCACTCACCGGTCATGGTCACCACCGCGCCCCACGCCGAAATGCCCTGGCAGGCCTATGCCGTCAAGGACAACGCCCCCCGCCCCCTGGACTGTGGCGACGAAGGCATGGAGCAAGTGCTATGGGACGTGTTCAGGATGCTGACGCCACGCAGCGCTTTCCTGTCCCACCATATGACCACCCTGCTGCACCGCCGGCAGCAGGGCATGCTGACTGAACAGTTGTTCCACCGTGAGTTCGATGAATTGGAAGCCGCCGCCGCACATGACGGCAAGCAACTGCTGCTGATTCGCAAGGCGAGGATGCTCGTATCATGACCACATTCACCTACACGATGGATGAGCACCTGAGTATCGCCAGGGCACTACAGGTCGGCACCAGACCTCGCCCTTCGGCCAGAGAAATCTGGGAATCCGCCCATGTAGCACCGATCAAGCGACGGCTCAAGGCGCACAAACGCCGTGAACAAGGCGAGCGCTGCTGTTATTGCCAGAGACCTATTGGCGGCGAGTACAACATGGTGCTGGATATAGAGCATGTATTGCCAAAGAGCCAGTTCAATCATTGCATCTTCGACCTGCCGAACCTGGCGGTGGCATGCGCCAAATGCAACAGGAAGGTCAAGCGCGCACGACTGGACTTCATTGACCCGGCATTGCTGCGCATCCCCAGAATGCACAAGAGCCTACTGTTCAACCCGGATCATTACCGCATTGCTCACCCGAACCTGACCGATGCCTACAAGCATCTTTCCATAAACGTTCACCTGGTCGGACGGAGCACCTTGTTTCACTACGACCTGATCACCCCCATGGGCAAATACATGTACGACTTTTTCGAACTCCATGAGTTCGAGGCCGAATCCATCAGCCACGCCCAGGGCATACCCGCCCCGGTGAACGAAGACCTGCACGAACAGATCAAGGCAATTGAGCGGGAGATCTACGGTTGAACGCAGCGGCCTCGCTGCGCAGCGCCATCGACTGGTAAAGACTCGCGTAGCGTTCCAGCAAGACCCTGGTTTGCAGCAAGTGCACGGACAATGGCGGGTCCCAGGCTGGGGTCGCTTCCAGTGCATGCACCTCGAAGGCGCGACCCGGCAGCCACATTTCCAGGGCAATGGGCGGTTCGCCCGACGCAGTCGCGGATAGATGACAGCGCAGCAGCAAAGCGTAGATTTCCAGGTTGGTGAAGTCCCGTTCCTCCTTGGTCGGTGGCTCGTCCTCTTTCTCCTTCGGCCGCTGCCAAAGGGGTTGCGGGTAATACTTGAAGTCGACCACACGCCACCGCTCGCCAGCGTTCACCACCAGGTCGGGGCGCCGATGCAGATGGTTGCGCGAGAACACCAAGCGCTGCGCCTTTCGCCAGCGCGCCATGTCCCTGGGACCGCACACCCCGCGTGGCAGATGTTCGAAGTCACAGTTGTGGATGGTGGTGTCGGCATTTTCGGCCAAGGCATGACACAGGCACATCGACTCCCATACCGCCCAGAATCCTTGAACGCCCCAAACCAGGCCAGGTGACTGCTCCACGCTGCTCGCACCCTGCAGGTAGCGCGCCAGGGCATCATGCAACCGGCAGTAGGTGGCATCCCTTGGCGCGGCCTGGCGGTCGATTCGCCACAACAAGTGGCTAAGCCGCTCGCGGCAGTGCTTGATCTGCTCGGCATCACCCAGGTAGAGCGAGTCGTCTGCCGCCAGGTAGCGGTGCTGGAAGTCCTCCGCCAGGGCGATTCCATCACGGAAGAAACTGCCCCAGGCGCACTGAAGGTCCACCTGCAGCAGGTGCTGGTAGAAGTCCCGTGCCAGAAAACAATAGAGCCCCACGATTGCCTGTTTGCCCAGGCCCATTGTCCGACGCATGCCTGGTACCCGGTCCAGATACGGGATGTCGCCTTCGTCGAAGAGCGCACGGGACAGGTACCGGTCGAGTCGCTGGACGTCCTGAGGAGACGTCATGCCAGGATGCGCATGCAAGGACACTATGCTGCGAGGGTCCACCTCATCGAACAGCTCGTCGAATGCCAGCATGTCGACAAACCCCGCCCCCTTGCCCGCTGCCTGCGCGCCACCTTTGCCATGCCGCTCCACGCCATCCCTGGCCGCCATGATGCGCTCGCCATGTCCGGTGCGGCGAAACACGGCAAACATGCGGTAAAGCAGCGAAAAGACTGCGGTAGGTGATAACCCGCTGCAGTCGAGACCGTGAGGCACCTTGAGCAGAGTGCGTCCTTCGGCGCTCAGGAACAGGCCAATGTCCTTATCGCCTTCGACGATTTCAAGCGCTTCGCATAGCATCCTGGCTCAAGACTCCTCGCCTTTGGCATTGGCTGAAGGAGGCTTCATCAGGTTGTCGAAGAAGGTATCGAGACGATCAACGAACTGGTCGAACGTGCGCAACGTCTGTCGATTCATGCCGACCAACTCTGCAAGAGGCGTCTTGTCGCGCGCGTAGACATTGTCCCAAAGGTAGAGGCACAACTTGCCGGCGATATCGGCTCGCTGAATACAAGGCTCATCGACTTCCGCCTCCAACTCCTGCAGCGCATCCAGGAACTTCAGGATGGTGAGCCCTTCACTACCGGCGTCCGCCTTGGTCAGGTAGTAGGGATAAATGCCGCTGCCTTCGGAAAGAATGGCCTTGAACTTGCGTTTTGCGCCCACATCGTAGCCGGCCAGTTTCAGGATCCTGTCCTGCGTCGCCTTGCTGCAGTTTCTGGTGAATGCCAAGACGTTGTTTTCGAACGACGCACTGTTATCACCTCCGGCCCCAGACTCCGTGACGCTATTGGCAAGCGATCGCAGCCTGTGCCAGGCATCTGCGTCCTGAAGCTCGTGTACCTTGCCTTTGCGGGGCGGGCGCGCCTTGATGAACCATGGCCCGACCAGCTTGTCATCCAGTTGGGGCGCCGTGCAGGTCTCGCGGATGAAGTCATTCAGCACCTTGAGAAATGCCTCCCAACGAACCGGTTCGGCCGACGGAATCAAGGCATCGGCCTGGATGCGTTCCTCATCCGACTCGCCCAGGTGGACCCGACAAAACTCGAAATGCCAGCGGCGCTTGAATGCCGAGTCCATGAAGAAGATCGATTCGTCACTGGTGTTCATGGTGCCGATCATGTGCAGGTTCGGCGGCAACATGAGCCGGTTGTGCTCCAGGCCCTCGCGCAGTTTCTGCTGCAGAATGCTTTGCGTGGTAGTGACAGGCCCCATTGAAACCTTCAATGCCGAGCAGATCACCTCAGATACGGTGATCGAATAGCTCGACCATCCCTCATCGTCCCTGTCCAGCAATTGGAAGATATCGCCGAAGATCTCAGCGCAGTTACCCCGGTTGATCTCGTCGATCAACAACATCACCTTACCGGGCGTTTCTTTTTCCAACTCGGCATACGCACGCGTCAGCGCCTGGATCAGCGGGCCGGCATGCACCCTGTACTCGATCCGATGGTCAGCGTTAGTCAGGGGAAGCACCCGGGCGACGAACTCGCCATAGCTGTACTCAGGATGAAAGGTAACAGGGATGATGTTCTGGTCGACGGCACCCAGCTCGTCAGCCTTGTACTTGCGGGCGCGATGACTTTTGCTGGTGCCCGGAGGACCAAACAGAATCAATTGATGGGGAACTGATGCCATGTCGACCTCTTTCCATGAGTAGATGGCCCCCCCCAGAAACCTGTCAGGCTGACCAGAAATAGATTGCCCGCCAAATTACCATCAAAGTGCCACCAACCAAACCCATCAGGCATCCGCAATTCGCCCCCTAGAGCGCTCGCGCGCCCCTTAACGGCCCTTTCATCGACCTTTCGGGCGAGAACCGATGCAAGTGCTCCGGCCGCTTTGCCCCCCAGGTGTGGTCGTAACGGATAACCCGATGTCGTCTACGACAAAGCCTCCACCTCTTGCCGCTTGTCTACTGGCCCCAGAACAACGACGGCGCGCCCCGAGTGAGCCGCACCGGCCCAGGCTGCCCAGCGCAACGGAGAGCATCCATGTCCATTCCCCATGAGGTCCCGCCCGCCACCTTGCGGCGGGTGATCGTCGCCTCGGCCATCGGCAACTTCGTCGAATGGTTCGACTTCGCCGTCTACGGTTTTCTCGCCACCTTGATCGCCAGCCAGTTCTTCGCCAGCGAAGACGCAGGCGTCGCCCTGCTCAAGACCTTCGCCGTGTTCGCCGTGGCCTTCGCCCTGCGCCCGCTCGGCGGTATCGTGTTCGGCGCGCTGGGCGACCGGCTCGGACGCAAGCGCATCCTGTCGCTGACCATCCTGCTGATGGCCGGCTCCACCACCCTGATCGGCCTGCTGCCGACCTACGCCAGCATCGGCGTGCTGGCCCCGGTACTGCTCACCCTCGCCCGCTGCCTGCAGGGGTTTTCCGCGGGCGGCGAGTATGCCGGTGCCTGCGCCTACCTGATGGAGCACGCGCCACGGGGCCGGCGGGCGTTCTATGGCAGCTTCGTGCCAGTCTCGACATTCAGCGCCTTCGCCTGCGCGGCGGTCATCGCCTACGGCCTGGAAGCCAGCCTCACGCCCGAGGCGATGAATGCCTGGGGCTGGCGCGTGCCGTTCCTGGTGGCCGCGCCCCTGGGCCTGGTGGGCCTGTACCTGCGCTGGCGCATGGAGGAGACCCCGGCGTTTCGCCAGGCGCTGGCCGAAGGCAAGGCCCACGCGCACTCGCCGCTGGGCGACACCCTGCGCCACCACGGCCGCACCATCCGCAACCTCGGCGCGTTCATCTCGCTGACGGCGCTGTCGTTCTACATGTTCACCACCTACTTCGCCACCTACCTGCAGACGGTCGGCCACCTCAGCCGCGCCCAGGCGCTGCTGGTCTCGACCGTGGCCCTGCTGTTGGCCGCCGCCGGCTGCCCGCTGGCGGGTGCCTTCAGCGACCGCGTCGGCCGGCGCCGGACCATCGGTTTCACCTGCCTGTGGGTGATGCTCGCGGTGTTCCCCGCCTACTGGCTGGCCAGTTCCGGTTCGCTGTCGGGGGCCTTGCTGGGGGTGATCCTGCTGGCCATCGGCGCGCTGATGAGTGGCGTGGTCACCGCCGCGCTGCTGTCGGAATGCTTCCCCACCCGCAGCCGCTACACCGCCTCGGCGATCACCTACAACGTCGCCTACACCCTGTTCGGCGGCACCGCGCCGCTGGTGGCGACCTGGTTGATCGAACAGAGCGGCAGCCGCCTGGCACCGGCGTTCTACCTGGTAGTGATTGCGTTGCTGGCATTGGTGGGTGGGTTGGCCTTGCCGGAAACCTCGCAGGCTTCATTGCATGAGGGCACCCCAGGCAACGATCAGCCTGGGGTGTCGCAGGACCTGTAGGTGATAGCCCTGGGGCTTTTCGTGGGAGCGGGCTTGCCCGCGATGATGGCCTGAACGGTTGATGGCCTCATCGCGGGGCAAGCCCGCTCCCACAAGCCCGCTCCCACGAAACGACGCCCCAGGCCTTTCCTCAGGCCAGGTCGAAGCGGTCCAGCTCCATGACCTTCACCCACGCCGCCACGAAGTCCTTGACGAACTTGTCCTTGGCATCGCTGCTGCCATACACCTCACTCAAGGCACGCAGTTGCGCATGGGAGCCGAACACCAGGTCGACCCGGCTGGCGGTCCATTTCACCTGGCCGGTCTTGCGATCACGGCCTTCAAACGCTTCGTTGTCCGCCGAGGTCGGCTTCCACTCCACGCCCATGTCCAGCAGGTTGCGGAAGAAGTCATTGCTGAGCACGCCGACCTTGTCGGTGAACACGCCGTCCTTGCTGCCGCCATGGTTGGCGCCGAGCACCCGCAGGCCGCCGATCAGCACGGTCAGCTCCGGTGCGGTGAGGGTCAGCAACTGGGCCTTGTCCAGCAGCAGCTTCTCGGCCTTGACGCTGTAGCGGGCCTTGCTGAAGTTACGGAAACCGTCGGCCAGCGGTTCAAGCACGGCAAACGACTCGACATCGGTCTGTTCCTGCGAAGCATCCACGCGCCCCGGGTGGAACGGCACGCTGATGTTGTGCCCGGCATCCTTGGCCGCCTTCTCCACCGCCGCGCTGCCGGCCAGCACGATCAGGTCGGCCAGGGAGATCTTGTTACCGCCCTCGCCGCGGATCTTCTCCAGTGCCGTCAGCACCTTGTCCAAGCCCTGGTTCGCCGTCCAGCCGTTCTGCGGAGCCAGGCGCAACCGCGCGCCGTTGGCGCCACCGCGCTTGTCGGAACCACGGAAGGTCGAGGCCGAGGCCCAGGCGGCGGAAACCAGTTCAGGGACACTCAGCCCCGAAGCCAGCACCTTGGCCTTGAGCGCGGCGATATCGGCGTCGCTCGGTTGCGGTCCTGATTTGGGCAACGGGTCCTGCCACAGCAACTCCTCGTTGGGCATTTCTGGCCCTAGGTAGCGGGCCAACGGGCCCATGTCACGGTGGATCAGCTTGTACCAGGCACGGGCGAAGGCGTCGGCAAGCTGGTCGGGATTGTCCTTGAAACGCCGGGCGATGGGTTCGTAGACAGGGTCGAAACGCAGCGCCAGGTCAGAGGTGAGCATCGAGGGCGCATGTTTCTTGCCCGGGTCGTGGGCATCGGGCACGGTCCCCGCACCCTTGCCGTCCTTTGGCCGCCACTGGTGGGCACCCGCGGGGCTCTTGGTCAGTTCCCACTCGAAATTGAACAGGTTGTTGAGGTACTCGTTGCTCCACTTCGTCGGGGTCGACGTCCAGATTACTTCCAGACCGCTGGTGATAGTGTCGCCGCCCTTGCCGGTACCGAACTTGTTGCTCCAGCCCAGGCCCTGCAGCTCCAGACCTGCGGCTTCCGGCTCGGCGCCGACATTGTCGGCAGGGCCGGCACCGTGGGTCTTGCCGAAGGCGTGGCCGCCGGCAATCAACGCCACGGTCTCTTCATCGTTCATGGCCATGCGGCCAAAGGTCTCGCGGATGTCCTTGCCGGACTTCACCGGGTCGGGCTCGCCTTCCGGGCCTTCCGGGTTGACGTAGATCAGGCCCATCTGCACGGCGGCCAGCGGGTTTTCCAGGTTGCGCTCGGCCGACAGGTCGCGGTTCTGTTCCTCGCCATGCTTGGCGGGCTCGGCCACCAGGTCGCCCTGGCCCGGCGGCTGAGCCTTGACCTGGTCCTTGCCGTAACGGGTGTCACCGCCCAGCCAGACCTTCTCCGAGCCCCAGTACACGTCTTCGTCGGGTTCCCACACATCGGCGCGACCACCGGAGAAGCCGAAGGTCTTGAAGCCCATGGATTCGAGGGCGACGTTGCCGGTGAGCACGATCAGGTCGGCCCAGGAGATCTTGTTGCCGTACTTCTGCTTGATCGGCCACAGCAGGCGCCGGGCCTTGTCCAGGCTGACGTTGTCCGGCCAGCTGTTGAGCGGGGCGAAGCGCTGCTGGCCGGAGCCGGCGCCGCCACGGCCGTCACCGATGCGGTAGGTGCCGGCGCTGTGCCAGGCCATGCGGATGAACAGCGGGCCATAGTGGCCGAAGTCGGCCGGCCACCAGTCCTGTGAGTCAGTCATCAAGGCGGTCAGGTCATTTTTCAGGGCCTGGAAATCGAGACTCTTGAACGCCTTGGCGTAGTCGAAGTCCGGGTCCATGGGGTCGGACTTGCTGGAGTGCTGGTGGAGGATCTTCAGGTTGAGCTGGTCAGGCCACCAGTCACGGTTGCTGGTGCCGCCACCGGCGGTCTGATGGAACGGGCATTTCGATTCGTTCGCCATCTGCTTCTACCTTTTGGGTCGGTTCAATTCAGATTTCCGGGCGTTCTTGTATTTTCGTTGCCAGGTGTTGGAACGGGTGCGCCCGAAAGCGCGCCCACTCCTCATCAGTGTGGCCGGGCACGGCGGTGCACCGGCTTTTCGCGGAACCAGCAGAAAGACTAGCCGAGCTTGGGCAGAGGTCTAATAGAGGCGCTATTGGGGGGTGATAGCCTTGCTCTGTCAGCATTGCAAAACGTGTCGCGGGGCAAGCCCGCCCCCACAAACACGTGGGAGCGGGCTTGCCCCGCGACAGCGTTCAGCGCTTGAGCTTGCCGCGTTACTCGGCCACTACCGCCTGCAACCGGGCCCACAGCCGCTCGACATGCGCACGCTCGGTCGGCAGCGCCCCCACCGACACCCGCACCATCCAGCGCCCGTCGAGAGTCGCCGGGGTCACGTAGGCATCGCCCGAATTGTTGAGACGTTCGGCCCAGGCACGGGTATGGGCATCCAGCGCCTCACCCGCGAGGCCCGCCGGGCAATGACGGATGCACAGGGTCTGCAATTGCACCGGCGCCAGCACTTCCCACTGCGCCGTCGCCTCGACCTGGGCAGCCAGCCAACGGGCGTTGTCCAGGTCGCGACGCAGGCGTTGCTGCAGGGCCTCGACCCCTTCGCTGCGCAGCATGAACCACAGTTTCAGCGCGCGGAACCGGCGCCCCAGCGGGATGCCCCAATCGCGCAGGTTCTTCACCTCGCCATCGACCGCCGATTGCAAGTAGCTGGGGTTGGTGCTCATCACCCGGATCAGATGCTGCGGATCGCGCACGTAGTAGATCGAGCAGTCGAAGGCCACACCCAGCCATTTGTGGGCGTTGACCACCACCGAGTCGGCCAGCTCGATGCCGTCCCACATCCAGCGGCACTCCGGAAGGATCATCGCCGAGCCGGCCATGGCCGAGTCCACATGCAGCCACAGCTGGTTGGCCTGGGCGATCTCGCCGATGGGACGCAGCGGGTCCAGCGCGGTAGTGGTGGTGGTGCCGGTGGTGGCGACCACGGCGCAGGGCTGGTTGCCGGCGGCCAGGTCCTGCTCGATGGCCTCGCGCAGCGCCTCCGGACGCATGGCGTAGCGGGCGTCGGTGGGGATCAGGCGGATATTGTCGCGGCCGAATCCGGCCAGCAGCGCGGCCTTGTCCACCGAGCTGTGGGCGTGGGCGCTGACGTAGACGATCAATGGCCTGGCCTGGGCCTGCAGGCCGCCGTGCACCTGGGCGTGGTCGGTGGCGCGTTCGCGGGCGCTGATCAATGCCACCAGGGTGCTGGTCGAGGCAGTGTCCTGGATCACCCCGCTCCACTGCCCGCTCAGGCCCAGCAGCTGGCGCAGCCAGTCGAGGGTGGTTTCCTCCAGCTCGCTCAGTGCCGGGCTGGACTGCCACGACAGGCCAAGCACGCCCAGGCCGGTGCTGAGGAAGTCGCCGAGCACCGACGACAGGGTGCCGTTGGAGGGGAAGTAACCGTAGAAGTCCGGATGCTGCCAGTGGGACAGGCCGGGCATCACCAGCTTGTCGACGTCGGCGAGGATGGCTTCGAACGGTTCGCCTTGCTGCGGCGCGCCCTCGGGCAAGGCGGCCTTGAGGTAGCCCGGCTGGACCTGGGCCATGACCGGGCGCTCGCCGACGGTCTGGCGGTAGTCGGCGATCAGGTCGATCAGTTGGTGGCCGTACTGGCGGAATTGTTCGGGGGTCACGGGGGGCTCTCCTGTGGATTGTCAGGTGCGTGTGCCGGCCTCTTCGCGGGGCAAGCCCGCTCCTACAGGGACCGCGCAATCCTGTAGGAGCGGGCTTGCCCCGCGAAGAGGCCGGCACTGGCAACACAATGCCCGCAGTCTAGGCGCCTGCCGGCTTGCGAATAACCCCGCTTCGCGCATAGCTGCTATGGCGAAGGCGCATGCCCACCTTGCACGCCGAACTGCGACTGGCGCCACACCTCGAATACCCGGTTGCGCAGCCAGCGGTGCTCGGCCGAGGCCTGCAGGCGCTGGTGCCACACCACCCAGTAGCGCTGGGTGTGGTCGATGAAGCCCATCGGCCGCCAGCTCAGGCCGTGCAGCCGCGCCAGTTGCCGGGCGATGTGCTCGGGCACTGTAGCCAGGGCCTGGCCATTGCCGAGCACCTGGACCATGGCACTGAAGAACGGCACCTCCAGGCTGATGCGCCGCTGCAGCCCCTGAGCGCGCAAATGACGGTCGATGAAGCTGTCCTTGTCGCCGCCCCCGGACACCCGCACATGCTTGAAGGCCAGGTAGTCGTCCTGGCTCAGCTCGGCGCGGGTGCTCAGCGGATGGTCATGGCGCATCAGGCACACCGCCCGGTCCTCGCCCAGCAACCGGCCATGCAGGTTGGGCGGCGATTCGTCGAACAACGTGGTGGCCAGGTCGATCTCGCCGCTGGCAAGCAAGGCGTACTGCCCAGCCTGCCAGGTGCGGTACTCCAGCGACACGCCCGGCGCTTCCTGCTCCAGCACCGCGACCAGCTGCGGCAGCATGTGCTCGGCCACGTAGTCGGAGGCGGCGAGGCAGAAGCGCCGCTCGCAGCGCGCCGGGTCGAACGCCGCGGGCTGGCGCAGGGCGTTGAGCTCCTCCAGCACCTGGCGCAACGGCTCGACCAGCGCCTCGGCGTGCTCGCTGAGCACGTAGCCACGGCCCTGGCGGACCAGCAGCGGGTCGTCGAATGCCTCGCGCAGGCTGGCCAGCTGGCGGCTCAGGGCCGATTGGCTGCAGCCCAGGCGTTCGGCGGCGTGGCTGAGGTTCTTCAGCTGCAGGAGGCAGTCGAGGGTGCGCAGGTGGGCGAGGCTGAGGGAGGCGAAGGTGGGGTGCATGAGGCAGGTCCGGAAATGATCGCGGGGCAAGCCCGCTCCCACAGACGCGCTGGGAGCGGGGTTGCCCCGCGAGGATGACGCGCGGATCAGTCGGTCAGGCCGACATAGACGTTCTGCACGTCTTCGTTCTCGTCGATCGCCTCGAGGAAGGCCTCGACCTCGGCCAGCGCTTCGGCGCTCAGGCTGGCTGCGCTCACCGGGTTCTTCGGGGTGTAGCCGATCTTCGCCGAGGTGACGGTGAAGCCATGCTCCGGCAGGGCCTTCTGCACGGCATCGAGGTCGGTGGTGTCGGTGATGAACAGGGTCGAACCCTCTTCCTCGCCATCCTCGAAGTCCTGGGCACCGGCTTCAATGGCCGCCATTTCCGGGTCGGCGTCGCCTTCCGGGGTAGCCTCGATCAGGCCGACATGGTTGAAGTCCCAGGCCACCGAACCGCTGGCGCCGAGCTGGCCCTTGCGGAACAGCACGCGGATCTGCGCCACGGTGCGGTTGATGTTGTCGGTCAGGCACTCGACGATCAGCGGCACCTGGTGCGGGGCGAAGCCTTCATAGCTGACCGCATGGTACTGCACGGCCTCGCCGTCCAGGCCCGCGCCTTTCTTGATCGCGCGCTCCAGGGTCTCACGGGTCATCGAGGCTTTCTTGGCCTGGACGATGGCCAGGCGCAGGCGCGGGTTCATGTCCGGGTCGGCACCGGACTTGGCAGCGATCTGGATCTCCTTGGCCAGCTTGCCCATGACCTTGCCTTTGGCATTGGCCGCTGTTTCTCTATGTTTGGCTTTCCACTGTGCGCCCATATCGACTCTCTTTGTTTCCGCGGCCGGTTCAGGAAGCGACCGGCCTTAAAGTGGGGAGAGTTTATACGCCCTGCGCACCGGGTTCGACAAGAAATCGCGTATCCCGCGTGGGAGCGGGTCAGCCCTTGTCCGCCTTCCCCGCCGCCGCCGCGAACTTCGCCAGGCGCACGTCCAGCCGGCGCGGCCGCACGCCACGGTCCTCGGCGCGTTCCTTGCGGCGGATGGCATTGCGCACCAGCAACGACCCCAGGTAGCGCACCGGCTCCGGCGGAAACTGCCCCAGCGGCCCCTTGACCAGCGGCGAGCGGGTCCAGGCGTTGTCCAGCCCCAGTGCCAGCGACGACAGGATCTGCCCGCCCATGTGGCACGGCCCCACCCCGCTGCCGGAGTAGCCGAAACCGTAGAACACGTTGCCCTGCCCATCGAGCCGACCGAAGAACGGCAGCCCGGTCACCGAGCGGTCCGACGGCCCGTTCCAGCTTGCCGCCAGCGGCACCTCGGCCAGCGCCGGGAAGAACTCGGCCAGGCTTTCACGCAGCAGTGGCTGGTACGGCGAAGGCTGGTCGAACACCGGCAGCATGCGCCCGCCGTAGGCGAAGGTATTGCCGCCCTTGCCGAGCATCAACCGGCCATCGGAGGTGTTGTGGTAGTAGTGCACGAAGATCCGCGAGTCGAGCACGCTGACGCCGCTGTCCAGGCCGATCTGACGCAACAGTTCGGGGCACGGCTCGGTGATCACCATATCGCTGGAGACGATCGCCACGCTGCGTTCGAACTGCGGGAAGGCCCGCGCCATCCAGGCATTGAGGCCCAGCACCACGCGGTCGGCGCGGACGGTGCCGGCGCGGGTGCGCACCTGCACCGGCGCGCCATGCTCCAGGCCGGTCATCGCCGTGCCCTCGTGGATGCGCACGCCACGCTGCAAGGCCACCCGGCGCAGGCCGCGCACCAGCCGCCCCGGCTGCACCGTGGCCGCGGCCGGCGAGTACCAGCCCTCCAGATGCCGGTCGGAGCCGGCCAGGCGCTGCACCTGCTCCAGCGCCAGGCGCTGAAACGAATTGATCCCCTGCTGCTCCAGCGCGGCGATCACCGCATCGGTGCCACCGAGCTGGGCCTGGTTGGTGGCGGTGTAGAGCGTGCCGTCCATGCGGTAGTCGCAGCGAATGCCGTTGGCCGCGCAGAACTCGCCGATGGCGCCGATGCTGCGCTCGGACTCGCGCACCAGGCGCACCGCCTCGGCCACGCCGAACAAGCGCTCGAGGGTGAAGTACTTGGCCGACCAGGACAGCGCGCAGCCACCGTTGCGCCCGCTGGCCCCGGCGCCGCAGATATCCGCCTCGAGCAGCAGCACTTCCAGCTGCGGCGCCTGTTCCTTGATCATCAGCGCGGTCCACAGGCCGGTGTAGCCACCACCGACGATGCACACGTCGCAGCGCACGTCGCCGGCAAGCGGCGGGCACGGCGCCTGGTCTTCCTGGTCCAGGGCCTGTTGCAGCCAGAAGGGTCTCATCTACTTGCTTTCCTTTAGGTACGCAGTGGCTTGATCGCCATGCTGGTGTTGGGTGCCACATCGGTGGCCTGGGGTGCTGTTGCCGGGCGGCTGTTCCAGTGCGGCAGCAGCACCAGGGCGGAGAACAGCGCCGTGCCGGCGAAGACGATAAACACCGTGACGCTGTCGAAGTAACCGGGCAGCAGGCCGCCGAGCACCGCACCCACCGAGCCGCAGCCATTGACGAAACCGGCCGCGGTGGCGCCGGCCTTGGCCGTGCCGAAGTCGATGGCCGCGGCGCCGCTGATCATCGAGTCCGGGCCATACAGGGTCAGACCCATCACAAACAGCAGGGCCACCACCAGCAGCACGCTGCCGCTGTGCATCGCCGCCATGAAACCGGCCAGGGTCAGGGTCAGCAGCACCAGGCTGATCACGCAGGCCGGCATGCGCCGGGCGCCGAACAGTTTGTCCGAGGCCAGGCCGATGAGAATCGGCCCGAGCAACCCGGCCAGTTCGAAGGCCGTGGGAATGATCGCCGCGCCGACCTTGCCCACCGACGGCATCTGCTCGAAGACGATCACCGGGCCCCACAGCAGGATGGCGTAGCGCGCAGGTTTGAGCATGAAGTAGGCCAGGCCCAGGGTCAGCACCGTGCGGTTGCGCAGGATCTCGCGCAGCGGCGCCCACACGCTGCACAGATTGCCCCCCGGCGCCATGCTCTGCGGCTCGGGCTCTACCGCCGGCAAGCCGACGTCCTCGGGCTTGTTGCGCTGGAAAATGAAGAACAACACCGCCACCACGGCCACCACCACGGCGCTGGAGAAGAACGCCGCATGCCAGGTGCCGACCAGGGTGTAGGCCCACCAGCCGGCGAACGGCGAGGCCACCAGGCCGCCGAAGGCGTAGCACGAACTCCACAGCCCCAGCACCCGTCCGCGCTGGGAGGCCGGGAAGAAACTGCCGATGTTCTTGCACAGCCCCGCCCAGCCGGTGGACTGCGCCAGCCCCTGGATCAGCATGCAGGTGGCGAAGATCGGGAAGGTCGCGTAACTGCCCATCACCACCGCGGCCGCCGCCGAGATCAGCAGCCCGCCCAGCACCACCACACGGGGGCCAAAGCGGTCGGCGAGCATGCCCCAGGTGAACTGGCCCACGGCGTAGGCGGACAGGTAGATCGCATCGAGGTTGGCCATGGCGGCCTTGTCGAGCATGAAATTCGGATCCTCGCCGATGCCGAGCTTGGCCACCGAGAAGGCTTTGCGGGTGAAGTAGAAGGCGGCGTAGGCCAGCCAGGTAATCGCGAAGATCTGCACGCGCCAGCGTTTGATGGCGCCCAGGGATTGATTCATTGACTCTGACCTCTTGCTTGAGTGTGCCGGCAGAATGTGAAGAAACGCCTGTCTTGTTGTTGTGTTGCGCACTGCGTGACGGAGGGACGTCACCTGGTCAGATGGCGGTGGTGCCGCCATGGCCGACATGGCGCCGCTCGTGGCGGCGCAGCCGGGTTGAAACACATGGAAACAGCTGCTGACTGATAAATAAAATCGATTTATCGTATTTCACACATAAGCCCAGCTTGTAAGCGGAGTGTTCGATGTCGGTCTCCCATGCTCAACTCAAGGCCTTTCATGCAGTCGCCGAACAGGGCAGCTTCACCCGTGCGGCGCAGAAGCTGTTTTTGACCCAGCCGGCGGTGTCCGACCAGGTGCGCAAGCTCGAGGAGCGCTTCGGTGTGCTGCTGTTCCAGCGCAACAAGCGCTCGGTGCAGCTGACCGACCTGGGCGAGCGCTTGCTGGGCGTGACCCAGCGTCTGTTCGCCTGTGAGGCCGAGGCCGTGGAGCTGCTGCAGGACTCCCGCGCCCTGCACACCGGCAGCCTGACCCTGGCGGTGGACGCGCCGGTGCACGTACTGCCGCAGATCGCCCGGTTCTGCCAGCGCTATCCGGGGATCCAGGTGAAGATCGAGACCGGCAACACCGACGAGTCGCTGGCCCGGCTGTTCAGCTACCAGGCGGACCTGGCCCTGCTCGGGCGCGATGTCGATGATGAGCGGTTGTTCTGCGTGCCGATGCGGCGTGACCCGATGGTGGCGTTCGTTTCGCACAACCATCCGTGGGCCAGCCGGGGGCAGATCAACCTGGCGGACCTGGATGACACGCCGTTGGTGCTGCGTGAGCCGGGGTCGGTGACGCGGCAGACGCTGGAGGAGGAAATGCAACGGGCCGGGTTGCGGATCCGGCCGGCGATCCAGGTCGAGGGGCGTGAGGCGGCGCGGGAGGCGGTGGTGGTGGGGATTGGCGTTGGGGTTGTTTCGGCGGCGGAGTTTGGGGCTGATGCGCGGGTTTGTGCTTTGCCGATTGTGGATTGTCGGCGGCATTTGACTGAGACGCTGGTTTGTTTGAGTGAGCAGAGGACGCGGCGGGTGGTGGCTACGTTTTTGGGGATGGTTTTGGAGGGGATTTAGGGCTGGGGCTTTAGTGATTGTTTTGAACTTTGCATACATATTCGTAGGCGATGTCGACATTTAGTCACCTTTTCGCCTTTACGGCGACCTACTTTTCTCTAGGGAAAAGTAGGCAAAACCGCCCCGCTCCATTCATCCGGCCCCTGCGCTGCGCTCCGGGGTTCCCTCGCTCCGTTCTTGCTCCCGGGAGGACCGCGCTGAACGCCCCATCCTGGGGCGCAGCGCTTGACGGCCATCCATGGCCGTCACCTCCCTTCGCAAGAACTCCGCTCGGCCTCCTGAAGTCGCAATTGGTGTTGCCTGAACTATTGCGCGCTTAGAAGCAAGAGCAAGAGCAAGAGCAAGAGATGCGAAGTTAGTTGTTTGACAGTTAGTTATGTATTGATTCTACCGGCCCTTTCGCGGGGCAAGCCCGCTCCTACAGGGATCTATATAACGGCGACTGTCGTGTAGGAGCGGGCTTGCCCCGCGATGCGATCGAGAGATTAATTAGATTTAAACTAGCGACAGCGGCGCCAGTCCAGGCGCCGCCCCTAACTTCGCGACTTCAGGAGGCCGAACGCAGGACTTGCGGAGGGAGGTGACGGGCATGGATGCCCGTCAAGCGCTGGGGCCCAGGATGGGCCCTGCAGCGCGGTCCTCCCGGGAGCAAGGCCGGAGTGAGGGAACCCGGAGCGAAGCGTAGGGCCGGATGAATGGAGCGCAACGGCTTTGGTTACTTTGGCCACGACCAAAGTAACCCGCCGTAAGGGCGGAAAGGTGAATAAGCGTCGACATCGCAAATGAATGCGCATACAACTATCAAAACAACTACCGCCCAGCCTCAAAAACCCAGAAACCCAGAAACCCAGAAACCCAGAATCAAAAAACCATGACAAACTAACCCGACTCCAACAGCAAGGCCCCACCCACCATGTTCTACCGCCTGGCCGCCGACACCCTGGTCCTGTTCCACCTCTCGTTCATCCTGCTGGTCCTGTTCGGCGGCCTGCTGGTGCTCTGGCGCCGCCGCGCCCTGCTGATCCACCTCCCCGCCCTCGCCTGGGGCCTGGCCGTGGAAGGCCTGCACCTGGAGTGCCCCCTGACCGACTGGGAAAACCACCTGCGCACCGCCGCCGGCGACGCCGGCTACCACGGCGGTTTCGTCGAACACTACGTCTGGCCAGTGATCTACCCCGCCGGCCTGACCCCACAGATCCAGCTGTGGCTGGGCACCGTCGTGCTGCTGCTCAACCTGGGGGTTTACGCCTGCGTGATCTGGCGCCTAGCGCGTCGCCACCACGAATAACCGCGGGAACGGCAACAACACCCTGCCATCGCTGGCCGGCGGATAGTCACGCTGCATGGCCTGCAGGTAAAGCTGCAGGAAACTCGCCTGCTCCTGCTCATCCAGCCGCGCCAGGTAAGGCCGCAGCGCCGAGCCCTTGAACCACTCCACCACCGCCTCGGCACCACCTTCCAGCGGGTGGTGATAGGTGGTGCGCCACACATCCACCCGCGTACACAGCGGGCTGAGCAGGTCGTAGTAGAAGCCGGCGTTGTGCCGCGGCGGCAGGCTGAAATCGGCGAACTTCCCGGCCCAGGGCCCCTGGCTGGCAATCTCTCGCAGTTGCCGGTGCGCCGGCTCATCGAGGTTGTCGGGGGTCTGCACGGCCAGGCTGGCGCCCTCGCTCAGTTGCCGCACCAGGTGCGGGTAAAGCTTGGCGTGGTCCGGCACCCACTGTAGCGACGCGTTAGCAAGGATCAGGTCCTGAGGCTCGTGGGCCGTCCAGCTGGCAATCTCGCCAATCTCGCAGCGCACCCGCGGAATGCTTAGGCGTGGCCGCTGCCGGGCCTTGCCGATCATGTCCGGATCGCTGTCCAGGGCGACGACCTGGGCATCCGGACAGCGCTGCAGCAATACCTCGGTAGAGTTGCCGGGGCCGCAGCCCAGGTCCGTGGCGTGCCGCGCCGGACGCGCCGGCACGGCAGCCAGCAGATCGCGCACGGCGCGGGTGCGTTCGTCTTCGAACAACGAATACTGGGTGGCGGACCAGGCCATGGGCGACTCCTTGTAGGGCAATTGTGTGCAGCATAAGCCATGTCGGCATGTAGCAACGTAAGGATGATCTGACTGGCAAAGGAGGCGATGCCCACAAATGAAAACGGCCGATCCCTTAAAAGGGACCGGCCGTTGCCAGAGGCACTGCCGCGATCAGTGACGCGTGGCGGTACGGATCTGGTGCACCACGCCCATCGCCACCACGATCGCCGCGGCGATGCCGGTGGAAATCACCAGGATCTGGTAGTCAGGCATGAAGGCCATGGTCACCAGGGCCGCCACGATGAACAGGATCACCAGGTAGGTCAGCCACGGGAACAGCCACATCTTCAGGCGCACTTCCTTGCCCTCGGCGATCAGC
Organism: Pseudomonas sp. NMI760_13; assembly: GCF_021283245.1. Taxonomy (NCBI): domain Bacteria; kingdom Pseudomonadati; phylum Pseudomonadota; class Gammaproteobacteria; order Pseudomonadales; family Pseudomonadaceae; genus Pseudomonas; species Pseudomonas sp. NMI760_13. The sequence continues at coordinate 149,101 of NZ_JAJSRC010000007.1, forward strand.
TTGCGGCGCATGCGCAACTGCGAGAAGGCGATCACCAGGTACACCAGCAGGGCGATCATGCCGGTGGTGTTCATCAGGGTTTCCAGCACGTCCTTCGGCCGCAGGGTGTCGCTGAAGTTGATCAGCGCGCAGAACACCGCCACCAGGCACGAGCCGATGATCGCATTCACCGGCACGCCGGTACCGGTGCGGGTGTACTTGAACAGGCGCGGCGCGTCGCCGCGCTGGGCCAGGGAGAACAGCATGCGCGAGGCGGTGTAGTGGCCGGAGATCAGGCAGCTGCTCACCGAAGTCAGCACCACGAAGTTCATCAGCAGCTCGGCATACGGCACACCCAGCAGCTCCAGGGTACGGCGGTAGGCGCCATAGCCGGAAACGCCCAACTGCGGGTCGTTCCACGGTACCAGGCAGACGATCAGGAAGATCGAGCCGACGTAGAACAGACATACCCGCCACACCACCGAGTTGGTCGCCTTGACGATCTGGGTGGCCGGATCCTTCGCCTCGGAGGCCGCGATGGTGACGATCTCGGCGCCAAGGAAGGCAAACATCACCCCCAGCAAGGCCCCGATCACCGTGGTGATGCCGTTGGGCATGAAGCCTTCGGCAGTCAAATGGGTGATACCGCGCACTTCGCCGAACTGCCAGATGTTCATCACCGCGGCGGTGCACACCACCAGGAAGCAGACGATCGCCACCACCTTGATCAGCGCGAACCAGAACTCGAACTCGCCGTAGTGCTTGACGTTGAAGAAGTTGACGGTGATCAGCAGCAGCGTCGTGGCCAGCACGAACACGTTGACGCTCACGTCGGGGAAGAAACCGTGCAGGATCTTGCCCGCCACGTAGGCCTCCCAGGCCATGAGGATCACCCAGTACCACCAGTACAGCCAGCCGATGGTGAAACCGGCCCAACGGCCAATGGCGCGGTCGGCGTAGGTGGAGAACGAGCCGGTGTCCGGCGAGGAGGTCGCCATTTCGCCGAGCATGCGCATGATCAGCACCACCAGGATGCCGCCTGCAAGATAGGCCAGCACGGCGGCCGGGCCGGCGCTGTGGATCACGCTGCCGGAACCGACAAACAAGGCGCCGCCGATCACCCCGGCGATCGACATCATCGTCAGGTGGCGCGACTTGAGCGAGGCACTGAGCTTGCTCTCGTGCCCATCCTTCGCGGTGGTGGATGTGGATGTTGCGTCCATCAGTTATTTACCCCGTGCTTCTTTTTATCCAAGGAAAAACTGTGAAACCCCGATGGTTATCGGTCTCACCTGTACATCAGTGCTACTGCGGGCAGGGAGGTGTGCGGAGCACACGCAGGCCATCCGTGGCGGCCTGCTTACGCGGCCAGAGGCAACCCTCTGGACGAACTGAACCATGCTGGGGACGGACGAGAAGCGTCCGGCCAGGCGAAAGGAAGGTGCGGGGCAAACCCCGACGGCAAAGCAGCGATGTTGTGATTATTCATGGCGCTGGTACGTGCTGTGTTGGCTATATCTGACACGTAATGTAAAAATGTCGAACACATAGAGCCATGCACAGCGGCATGAAAAACGCACTGCACTGTACAGGCCGCCGATGCAATACACCCGCGATACCCCTGCAGGCGCCTGTCGCCGCGCACACCTGAAGGCCCCCGAATGCTCCAGCTCCATCCGGACTCCTCCACCCCGCTGGTCAACCAGATCATCGACGGGCTGCGCGCGCTGATCGACGACCAGACCCTCAAGCCCGGGGCCAAGGTCCCGTCGATCCGGGCGTTCGCCTCGACCTACTCGGTGAGCACCTTCACCGTGGTCGAAGCCTATGACCGCCTGGTGGCCCAAGGGTTGCTGGTGAGCAAGGGCAATGCGGGGTTCTTCGTCAATCGTGCGGCGAACGAGTTGCTGGACAAGCACAACGTCGAAGTCGACACCAGCCGCCCCACCTTCAATTCCGAGTGGTACCTGCAGCAGATCTTCGAGATCCGCCAGTTGCCATTCAAGCCGGGTTGCGGCTGGCTGCCCAACGACTGGATGTACGAGGAGGGCCTGCGCCGCGGCCTGCGCCAGGTGGCCGGCAGCCCGCTGGAGCTGTCCGGCTACGGCGACCCCCTGGGCCTGCCGGAGCTGCGTGCGCTGACCGCGCAGAACCTGCAGCAGGAACTGTCGATCGTCGCCAACCCGGCGCAGCTGATGCTCACCCACGGCGCCAGCCAGGCCCTGGACCTGGCCGTGCGCACCCTGGTACGCCCCGGCGACGTAGTGCTGGTGGACGACCCCGGCTACCCCAACCTGATGAGCATCCTGCGCACCCAGGGCGCCACCCTGGTGGGCGTGCCTCGCACTCCGGCCGGCTACGACCTCGACCAGCTAGAGCGCCTGCTGGCCCACCACCGCCCAACGGCCTTCTTCACCCAGCCACACCTGCACAGCCCGACCTGCTCGCGCACCCCGCTGGCGCAGCTGCACCGTTTGCTGCAACTGGCCAGCCAGCATGGTTTCCGCCTGGTGGAAAACAACCTCTACGCCGACATGATCGCCGACCCGCTGCCGTGCCTGGCCAGCCTCGACCACTTGCAGCAGGTGGTGTACGTGGGCAGCTACTCGAAAAGCATTTCACCCAACGTACGGGTCGGCTACCTGCTGGCCAACCCCGAACTGACCCAGCAACTGCTGCACCTGAAGATGCGCTCGGGCCTGACCACTTCGCAGGTGATGGAACGGGTGGTATACGCCGCGATCATCGACGGTCGCTGGCGCAAGCACCTCAAGCGCCTGCGCCAGCGCCTGGCCGAGGCGCACCAGGAAGTCGGCCGGCACCTGCACCGGCTGGGCTTCGAGCTGTTCATCGAATCGGATGAGGGGATGTACATCTGGACCCGCCATCCGGCGATCCCCGACAGCGCCGCGCTGCTGGATGATGCCCTGGAGAAAGGCATCATGCTCGGGCCCGGGCAACTATTCATGGTCGATGCCAAGGCCACCGGGTGGATGCGCTTCAATGTGGCGTTCAGTACCGATCCGGCGATGTGGGAGTTGCTGGAGAAGGTGTTGGTCAAGCACGTTCGCCGAGGTTGAAGTCAACACTTCTCATAAGCGCGGAAGTAGCCCGGCGTACTCACCTAAAGAGAGTGCGAAACACCCGCAGCCCTGCTCCGCCCCAGCCACGCATACGCCAACGCCAGCAACCCCAGCACCAGCCCGGCAAACACCGCCACCACCACCTGGCTGTAGCGCGCCAGCAGCGCCGGGAACCCCACCACTTCGCGGGTCACCTGGATATCGGCGCTGCCATCGGCATCGCGGATGCTGATCCCGCCCTGGCGGATCTGCGAATAGTCGGCGTCGAAGTACACCCAGACCTTACTCTCGCTCACCCCGTCGATGGCCGGCAGGTCGATGCTGCTGGTGGGCGTCGGCACCAGCGTGTCATTGCCGGCGGCGTCGCGCACCTGCACCAGGCCTTTGGCCGGCAAACGGATGTGCACGGCCTTGAGCGGCGTCTGCGCGGGGTTGTACAGCTCGATGAGCAGGCCGGTGCGGTGATCCACCAATCCGGCCTCGAACGGCCTGGCAAACAGCTGCAGATACGGGGCCTGGGCCAGATCGACCAGCTTGTCGATCTGCGGATGGCTGAGGGCACCAGCGCCGATCTCGCTGATCTGCGAGTGCAGCCGCTCGTACTTGAGCAGGTCGTTGGCCTGGCTGATACGCTCGCTGAACTGGCCCGGATAGGTGAGATGGGCGTAGGTCAGGCGCGCCTGCAGGCGGTCGTCGTCGCGCAGCACCGCATAGAGCGCGGCGGCGACGGTGACCAGGGCCAGCAGGCCCACCAGGGATTTACCGACTTTTTCCCAATTCACCTTGAGGGTTCCTTGTTTACGGGCGTGACGAGAGGCAAGGCAGGCAAGGGTGCCAAGAACACCGGGTTCGGGCAAGGGTTGGCTGCGTGTGATGAAGCGGTCTTGTGCGATGACCGAAATGTAAGCGTTTCCCTGTAGGAGCGGCCTTGTGCCGCGAAAGGGCTGCGTAGCGGCCCCTGGATTTCAGCGTCGATGCAAAGATCGCCGGGGACGCTTTGCGGCCCTTTCGCGGCACAAGGCCGCTCCTACAGAGGAGGTGATCGGCCGCATCAGCCCCGCGCCAGCAATCCCGGCACAGCCACCACCAGCATCGCCACCCCGGACAGGGTCAGCAGCCCCAGCACGATCCGGCGAAACGCCAGTTCACTGATCCCCAGGTACAGCCGCGTGCCCAGCAGCGTCGGCACTGCCATCGCCAACGCCACCACCGCGAACGCCGGCAGCAGCGCCGGGGTCACCAGCCCGCTGCCCAGGTAGGTAAGCATGGTCACCGCCAGCATCGACAGGTTGAAGTTCTGGATCACCGCCCGCTGGGTGTCGCGCTCGAACCCGCGCAGGGTGCACCAGAGCGTCGGCACCGTGCCGGTAAAACCACCGATGCCGCCCAGCACCCCGCCGACCATGCCCACCGCGCCATCGGCCAGGCGCCCGCCCTGCAGACGCGGCAGGCGCGGCGCCAGCAGCATCAGTGGGCACCACACCACCAGCAGCGTGCCGAACACCGCCTTGAACCACAGCATGTCCAGGTAAGGCAGCACCCACACGCCCAGTGGAATCCCCGCCAGCCCGCCCAGCACGAAGGGCCACAGCAGCGTCCAGCTGAAGCCCCGGCGCACGCTGAACACGGCGATCAACTGCCCGGTAAGGCTACCGAACACGGTCAGTACCGCCGCCACCCGTGGCTCCAGCCCCCAGGCCCAGAACGACATGGCCACCATGCCGAAGGCAAAGCCCGACAGGCCCTGGACGAAACCGGCGACGATGGCGCCAAGGGCGATGAGATAGAGCGGATCCATGTGGGCTCCCTGCGACGATCGATGACAACGGCTGGGGAGCATTCCCCACCCAGCAATGGGTGTCCAGCCCCAGGTTTGCGGCAACATCTTGAGCGTTTCTCGTTCGCAACATTGCAACATCTTGAAACAACTGGCGTTTGGCCATTTACCGCTTGGCACAGCCGTTGCTGACCTCTGTTCAAGGCACATCGCCGCTCCTCGAGTGGCAACAGATGCCAGTCTGCACAACACGGGGCATACGGCAATGAAGAAACCAGCTGCAACATCGACCCAGGTGTCCAGGTTGTCCTCCCTCACGGCACTGCTGCTCAGCCTGGGGCTGGCCAGCGCGGTCGCCGGGTCGCTCGACGACGTGAGCCAGCCACCTCCTACCGATCCTTCCGCGTACAGCGACCCGCCCGCCACGCCAGCGGCCCAGGCGGCGGCACTGGAGGCCCTGAAGTCGATGCCCGAGGCCAACGAAGGCTCGCTGGAGCTGACCAATGGCGTCTACGGCACCCGCGCCACCGTGACCAGCAACAACGTGCTGCCCCCCGCGTTGCAGACTTCGCGCAAGTACCCCACCAACGGCAAGCCCAGCCCCTTGTTCGGCGCCGAGCCGTTCACTCAGCAACTGCTGCTGTTCGAAGAGTTCGGCCCGGAGAAACTCGACCCGGCCACCCCGCCCTACGCCATGACCTTCCCGCCGCCCGTGATCGGCGCGGCCCCCGCCCAGGACCCCGACTACGCCGCCCGCAGCAGCCCCAACGGCAACGCCCTGGAAGCGTTCCTGACCCAGCCGGGGCTGACGCCGTTCCCGTCGCAGTACGCCAACGTGCTCGACCGCAACCCGTGGAAGGCGCAGATCGAGATGTTCCTCAACCGCAGCGGGGTCGGCTCGCCCGCCGAAGGCCGTCCGCCAGGAAAGGGCTGGTCGCACCAGCGCTGGAACGAGTTCTACCCCCAGGCCGCGTTCAAGACCGCCCAGGCCGGGGCGCGCATCAACCAGGGCCTGCGCGACCGCAAGCAGCTGCACAACTACGCCAAGGGTGAATTCGCCCCGGGCGGGCTGTACTACCAGACCTCCGACATCCCCACCACCCTGGGCACCACCAAGGGCATCGACACGCGCTTCCACCCGAAAATGCCCCTGCAGGGCCACAAGGCGCTGTGGACCTTCGACGGCACCTTCCCGGTCAAGCTGCTGATGGTGCGCTACGGCCAGCCGGTACTGATGCGCCACTACAACGCCCTGCCGATCGACCCATCGGCCAACAACGGCTTCGGCCTGCACACCATCTCCACCCACGAGCATAACGGCCACTCGCCGGCCGAGAGCGACGGCTTCGCCAACGCCTACTTCTTCCCCGGCCAGTATTACGACTACCGCTGGCCGATCCAGCTGGCCGGCTACGACACCATCAACACCCGTGCCCAGGACCCGCGCGCCGCCTTCCCCTGCGCGCCGGGCGAAACCCTGTACGTCAACGACGCCTCACCAGGCCTCAAGACCTGCGAGAACGGCAGCATCAAGATCCGCGGCGACTGGCGCGAGACCATGAGCACCCACTGGTTCCACGACCACATGCTCGATTTCACCGCGCAGAACGTCTACAAGGGCAACGCGGTGATGATGAACTACTACTCGGCCATCGACCGCGGCAACGAGGCCCTGCAGGACGGCGTCAACCTGCGTTTTCCCAGCGGCGCGGCGATGCCGTGGGGCAACCGCGACTATGACGTCAACCTGGTGATCGCCGACAAGGCCTGGGATGCCAACGGCCAGCTGTGGTTCAACCCGTTCAACACCGACGGCTTCCTCGGCGACCAGATCCTGGTCAACTGGCAGTACCAGCCCAAGCTCAAGGTGCGCGCGCGCAGCTACCGCTTCCGCATTCTCAACGGCTCGGTGTCGCGTTACTTCAAGTTCGCCGTGGTGCGTGAAATCGCCGGCACCAGCGGCGAGTTCAAGGGCCCGACCGGCTCCAACCTTTCCTACGCCCGGGTGCCGTTCCACATGATCGCCAACGACGGCAACATCATGGAACACGCCGTGCCGTTCGACGGCACCCTGGACCTCAACGGTGACGGCAACCTGCAGGACAACAACGCCATCATGCCGCTGCAGGGCATCGCCGAGCGCTACGACATCATCATCAATTTCGCCAGGAACGGGATCAAGGTCGGCGACAAGCTGTACTTCGTCAACCTCATGGAACACGAGACCGGCAAGGGCCCGAAACAGCCCATCGCCCTGGCCGACGTGCTGTCGGGCAAGTACAAGCCTGTGATCAAGCAGACCAGCAACGGCCCGGAATGGGATGGCGGCGACCCGGTGGTCGGCAAGTTCATGCAACTGATCGTGCAGCCCTACACCGGCCAGGACGTCAGCATGGACCCGAGCCTGTATGAACCGGCCAAGCCCGGCAAGGCTGCTGGCCTGGCGATGATCCCCCTGCCCATCGACCGCAACAGCGCCAGCGATCAGGTCAAGATCAAGGCCGCTCGCCACCGCGAGTTCATCTTCGGCCGCTCCGACGGCACCGACAGCACGCCCTGGACCATCAAGACCGACGGCGGCTTTGGCTTCACCATGGACCCACGGCGTATCAGCGCCGCCCCGCAACTGGCCAACGAAGCCACCGACGCTGGCTTCAGCGGCGATGGCACCCTGGAAGTGTGGAAGATCAAGAACGGCGGCAACGGCTGGAGCCACCCGGTGCACGTGCACTTCGAGGAAGGGGTGATCCTCAGCCGCGACGGCAAGGCGCCGCCGGAATGGGAAAAATGGGCGCGCAAGGACGTGTACCGCATCGGCGCGGATGCTGATTCGTCGGAAGAAGTGGAAATGGCCATTCGCTTCCGCGAGTTCGCCGGCACCTACATGGAGCACTGCCACAACACCCAGCACGAGGACACCTCGATGCTGCTGCGCTGGGACCTGGAACACCCCGGCCAGTTCCAGATGATGCCGACGCCGCTGCCCGGCTGGGATGGCGTGGAATACATCAACTCCGCCGCCCTGCCGACCTTCCGCACTGCCAGCAGTGGCCCCGGCAACGACAGCAACAAGCCGCCGGTGGCGGTGAACGACAGCGCCGCGACCATGGCCGGCAAGCCGATCGTGCTCAACGTGCTGGCCAACGACACCGATCCCGACGGCAACCTGCCGCTGAGCATCAGCAGCCTGGCTCAGCCCGACTCCGGCCAGGGCACGGTGAGCAGCAACGGCACCCAGCTGACCTATACCCCCCCGGCCACGGTCGCCACGGCATTCACCGCCAGCTTCACCTATGCCGCGCGCGACGCCAAGGGCCTCGAGTCGCTGGCGCCGGCCACGGTGAGCATTGCGGTCTCGCCGGCGGTACCGATGGACCAGATCCAGGTCAGCAGCGCCACGGTACAGTTGCGCAGCAACAGCCGCTGGACCTGGGAAATCGCCGGGACCACCTCGGTGGCCGCCGGCAACAGTATCCGGGTCTCCACCAACACCACCAGCGGGCCGCTCGACCTGGGCCTGGCGACCCTGACCACCAGCGGCAGCGGCGCGCGCTGGAAGTTGTCGGTGACCACTACTGGCAGCGGCCCGGCCTCGCCACCGGCGGTGACGGTGAAGTCGGCGCTGGGGCAGAGCGTGACGGTGCCGCTGAGTATCCGTTGATATCGCCAAGACCACACTGGGGATTGGCGTGGGAGCGGGCTTGCCCGCTCCCACGCTGTCCTTGCCTGTCCCCTGACCAGAGGGTAGAACCATGCCCCGCCTCTGCCGCCTGCTGCTCCTGCTGCTGCTCCCCCTCAGCCTTGCCTGGTCGCTCCCCCCCAGCACCCGCGCAACGCCCTCCACACCCTGGGGCGCCGACTACTTCCCCAACATCCCCCTGCTCACCCAGGACGGCCAACAGGTGCGCTTCTTCGACGACCTGATCAAGGACAAGGTGGTGGCCATCAACTTCATCTTCACCGGCTGCGGCGACTCCTGCCCGGTGGAAACCGCGCGCCTGCGCCAGGTGCAGAAGCTGCTGGGCGAGCGCGTCGGCCAGGACATCTTCATCTACTCGATCAGCATCGACCCCTACAACGACACCCCCGCCACCCTCAAGCGCTACGCCGAGAAGTTCGCCATCGGCCCCGGCTGGACCTTGCTCACTGGCGAAGCCGCCGACATCGAGCAACTGCGCCGCAGCCTCGGGCTGTACATCGAAGGACTGGAGAACGGCCGCAGCAAGGACCACAACCTCAGCCTGATCATCGGCAACCAGGCCACCGGCCGCTGGATGAAGGCCTCGCCCTTCGAAAGCCCGTACATCCTCGCCGACCGCCTGGCCAACAGCCTGCACAACTGGAAGACCGCCAGCGCCCAGCGCCGCGACTACACCCAGGCCCCGGATATCCGCCCGCCGAGCGCCGGCGAACAACTGTTCCGTACCCGCTGCTCGTCGTGCCATACCCTGGGTGATGCCGAGCCCGGTGCCACCCGTGGCATCGGCCCGGACCTGCTGGGGGTGACCCGTCAGCGGGATGAACAGTGGCTCAAGCGCTGGCTGAAGGAGCCGGATCGGATGCTGGCGGAGCAAGACCCGCTGGCAATGCTGTTGTACGCGCAGTACAACCAGCTGGCGATGCCCAACATGCGCCTGGGGGAAACCGAAGTGGCCGCGCTGATCAGCTATCTCGAGGAAGAAACACAACGGCGCCAGGTGCCCTCGGCGCAACGTTGAACCTCGCCCCTTGACCGCCAGCGCCGCCCCAGCCCATGCTCAGCCGCTTCCATCCCACGCTCAAGGAACGACCGCATGAAGCTGGAAACACTCGCCATCCACGCGGGCTTCAGCCCCGACCCGACCACCAAGGCGGTGGCCGTGCCGATCTACCAGACCACCTCGTTCGCCTTCGACGACACCCAGCACGGCGCCGACCTGTTCGACCTCAAGGTCGCGGGCAACATCTACTCGCGCATCATGAACCCCACCAACGACGTGCTCGAGCAACGCATGGCCGCCCTCGAGGGCGGGGTCGGCGCGCTGGCCGTGGCCTCGGGCATGGCCGCCATCACCTACGCCATCCAGACCGTCGCCGAAGCCGGCGACAACATCGTCTCGGTGGCCAAGCTGTACGGCGGCACCTACAACCTGCTGGCCCACACCCTGCCGCGCATGGGCATCACCACCCGCTTCGCCGCCCACGACGACATCGCCGCCCTCGAGGCCCTGATCGACGCGCGCACCAAGGCAGTGTTCTGCGAGTCGATCGGCAACCCCGCCGGCAACATCGTCGATATCGCCGCGCTGGCCGAGGCAGCCCACCGCCATGGCGTGCCGCTGATCGTCGACAACACCGTGGCCACGCCGATTCTCTGCCGCCCGTTCGAGCACGGCGCCGATATCGTCGTGCACTCGCTGACCAAGTACATCGGCGGCCACGGCACCAGCATCGGCGGCATCGTCATCGACTCGGGCACATTCCCCTGGGCCGGCCACAAGCAGCGTTTCGCCCTGCTCAATACTCCCGACCCGTCCTACCACGGCGTCACCTACACCGAAGCCTTCGGCCCCGCCGCCTTCATCGGTCGCTGCCGCGTGGTGCCGCTGCGCAACACCGGCGCCGCGCTGTCGCCATTCAATGCCTTCCTGATCCTGCAAGGCCTGGAGACCCTGGCCCTGCGCATGGAGCGCCATACCGAGAATGCGCTCAAGGTCGCCCGCTACCTGCAGGAACACGACCAGGTGGCCTGGGTGAAATATGCCGGCCTGCCCGACCACCCCGAGCACCAACTGGCCCGGCGCTACACCGGCGGCAAGCCGGCGGCGATCCTGTCGTTCGGCATCAAGGGCGGCCAGGCCGCCGGGGCGCGCTTCATCGATGCGTTGCAACTGGTGGTGCGCCTGGTCAACATCGGCGACGCCAAGTCGCTGGCCTGCCACCCCGCCTCCACCACCCATCGTCAACTCAACGACGAAGAGCTGGAGAAGGCCGGCGTACCGCGCGACATGGTGCGCCTGTCGATCGGCATCGAGCACAGCGACGACATCATCGCCGACCTCGCCCAGGCCCTTGAGGCCAGCCGCGGCTGATCGACCCGCGCCCCACCCAATGCCGACGGCGGGCGCGTACCCTGCAGAACCGGAACCTCGCGTAATGACCCTTTTCTACCTGAAACTCCTGGTCACCCCGCTGCTGATGTGGGCCATCTCCCTCGCCTCGCGGCGCTGGGGCGGACTGCTCGGCGGGCTGCTGTCCGGTCTGCCGATCACCTCGGCCCTGGTGATGACCTTCCTGTGCCTGGAGCAAGGCACGGGCTTCGCCCTGGGCGCGGTGCCCGGCGCGCTGGGTGGGTTGGCGGCGGTGCAGGCCACCTACGCCTTCTACCTGTTCGCCACGCGCAGGGTCGATATCGCCCCGGCCGTGCTGCTGGCGATCCTGTTCTACGGCCTGGCGGCCTATGCCTTCACCTACTGGGGTGGGCTTTACCTGTCGGTGGCCGTGGCGCTGCTGCTGATCGGCGTGCTGATCCGCGCCAGTGGCCGCGAGCCCAGGCCCGACACCCTCGCCCGTCCCCGGCAGCGGTATTGGGAGATTCCCTTGCGCATGGTATCCGCCACCTCGCTGCTGATGATCACCACCAGCCTGGCCAGCTGGCTGGGGCCGGCCACCAGCGGCATGCTGGCGCCAATTCCGGTGATCGCCTGGCCACTGGTGGTGTTCGCCCATGTGCAGGGCGGCCGAGCCGGGATGGCGGCGATGGTGCGGGGCAATGCCATTGGTGCGGTGGGAGTGATTGCATTCTACCTGGCGATGGCGGGGTTGCTGGAACGATTGGGGGTTGCCGTGACCATCGGCCTCGCCATGGGCCTGGCAGTGGCACTGACCGTCGCGTTGGCGGCGGCGCTGCGCCGGGTACCGACCGATTGACCAGTGATTCGAACAGGTCCCGGGTTTGATCCATCCTCCCTGGGGCCAGCCCCTCCAGCGAAATATCGACTAGCCTGAATGCTCCTGTTGCCAACCTGACAAGGTGAAGACGATGAGCATGATGGACTGGGACGCCTACCGTAAGCAGTTGATGGCCGGCATCGGCGATCTCAAGCAACTCTCACCCGATACCGTGGCCGGCTACGCGACCGCCAGCGGCGCCGGGGCCAAGACCAATCACCTGGACGCCAAGACCCGTGAGCTGATCTCATTGGCCGTCGCCGTCACCACCCGCTGCGACGGCTGCATTGCCGTGCATTCGCAGCAGGCGGTCAAGCACGGCGCCACCCGCGAGGAGATCGCCGAGGCCCTGGGCGTGGCGGTGGCAATGAACGCCGGCGCCGCGCTGGTCTACTCGGCCAGGGCGCTGGACGCCGTGGGCAAGACTGGCGCCTGAAACTTCATGGCGCCGCCGCCCTTGCGCGACGGCGCCGCGACACCCAGACTTGGCGGTTCAGCCCGTGCAGGAACCACCATGATCCAGATCCGCCCCATGACCCCGGAAGACTTCGAACGCTTCTGGCCGACCTTCCAGGCCATTGTCCAGGCCCGCCAGACCTACGCCTTCGACCCGGCCCTGGACGTCGACCAGGCGCGTCGGTTGTGGCTGGAAACCCCGTTGCGCACCCTGGTGGCCGAGGACGACGGCGTGCTGCTCGGCTCCTACTTCCTCAAGGCCAATGCCGCCGGCCCCGGCGGGCATGTCGGCAACTGCGGCTACATGGTCTGCGAGCAGGCCCGCGGCCGGGGCGTGGCCAGGCTGATGTGCGAGCACTCGCAGAAGCTGGCGCGCCAGGAGGGCTTCCTGGCCCTGCAGTTCAATTCGGTGGTGGCCAGCAACGAGGTGGCGGTGGCGCTGTGGCACAAGCTCGGCTTCGAGACCGTCGGCCGCCTGCCCAGGGCTTACCGCCATGCCGAGCTGGGCCTGGTGGACTGCCTGGTGATGTACAAGTGGCTGGCAGACGAGCCGGTGGTGGAAAAGCCGGCGCTGCTGATCGGACGCAAGAATATCGAGGCGCGGGTTTCGCGTCGGCGCGGGCGCTGAACCCATCGCGGGGCAAGCCCGCTCCCACGATCCGATTGCCTGGAGCTGCCAGGGTATCGCCGTGGGAGCGGGCTTGCCCCGCGATCAGCGACAACGCAATTGCAGCTAACCCATTGCCCCACCAGATATTTTCCTGCCACCCAGGCGATTGACTCGCCACCCGTTCGATGGTCAGATGCGCGCCAGTTTCAGGTGTCCTGCGCCGCCGCGCGCAGGGTGAAACGGGAAGCCGGTGCGTCGTTGTCACGACAAGTCCGGCGCTGCCCCCGCAACGGTAAGCGAGCGAATCCTTCGACAGACCACTGTGCGCACGCATGGGAAGGTGAAGGCTTCATGCTCCTCGCAAGCCCGGAGACCGGCCTGAGGCTTCACTTGGCAACCCGCGGTGGGCGGGCGCAGGCCGGTATCCGCGCGCGCCTGCGTGCGCGCTTCGCCGTTGCGTGTTTTCCACCGGGATCCATTCCTTCCTGCAGCAGTGGAACGACATGTCCCGATTCAACAAGCTTCACACCCTGGCGGCCTGCCTGGCCGTGTCCCTGCCAGCACTGGCCGACGACCATGAAGTGGCGCCCCTCACCCTGCCCTCCACGGCGATCACCGACACCCGCGAGCCACAGGTCATCGACCTGGCCACGCCAACCCCGGCCGGCTCGCGCCTGAACCTCAGCGCCCTGGACACCCCGGCCAGCACCAGCAGCCTGACCGAGGCGCAGATCCAGCAGCGCAACAACCTCACCGTGCAGGACGCCGTGACCCGCTCGCCGGGCCTGACCTTCATCGGCACACCGGGCGACGGCGGTACCGGCCTGTCGGCCCGGGGCTTCACCGGGCAGAGTTCGGTGATGACCCTGTTCGACGGCTCGCGCCTGTACGCCGGCGCCGGCACCCTGACCTTTCCGGTCGATCCGTGGATGGTCGAGCGCATCGACGTGATCCGCGGCCCCGCCTCGGTGCTGTACGGCGAAGGCGCCACCGGCGCGGTGGTCAACGTGGTGCCGAAGAAGCCGTTCGCCGGTGACATCCGCAACCACCTGCGCCTGGGCTACGGCTCCTGGGACCGCCAGCAACTGGGCCTGGACAGCGGCGGCAGCCTGAGCGAGCGGCTGAGCTACCGCGTGACCCTCAACCAGCAGGCCGGCAACGGCTGGGTCGACCGCACCGACTCGCGCAGCCTGGCCCTCAGCGCCGCCCTGCGCTTCGATGCCAGCGACGACCTGAGCTTCACCCTCGCCCACGAACGCGGCGATGCGCAACCAGCCAACTACTACGGCACCCCGCTGATCGACGGGCACCTGCGCAGCAGCGTGCGCCGCAAGAACTACAACGTCAGCAACGACGAACAGCGCTACCACGACGAGTGGACGCGCCTGACCACCGACTGGACCCTCAGCGACAGTGTCATCGCCAGCAACCAGCTGTACTACATCAAGAGCCGCCGCCAGTGGCGCAACGCCGAGTCCTACGCCTGGGACGCCGCCAACGGCGTGATCCAGCGCGGCAGCTTCTTCGAGATTCGCCATAACCAGGAGCAGCTCGGCGATCGCCAGAGCTTTACCTTCGACCATGGCCTGTTCGGCCTGGCCAGCAAGACCGTGGTCGGCGCCGAATACAACCGCATCCGCTTCAACGTCGACAGCAACTCGCCCTACAGCGATGGCAGCAGCGACCCGCTCGACCCGTGGCATCCGGCTCCGGGCGGTTTCCACAGCCTCAGCCCGACCCGCGCGCAGACGCTGTCCAAGGTCGACACCTTCGCCCTGTTCGCCGAGAACCGCACCCAGCTGAGCGACCGCCTCGCGCTGGTCACCGGCATCCGCCGCGACCAGAACCACATCGACCGTGACGACCTGGTCAACAACGCCCGCAGCGACCGCAGCCTGCAAGGCGGCAACTGGCGCGCCGGGCTGGTGTACGCGCTCACCGACGACCTGTCGCTGTACGGGCAGTACTCCACCAGCGAGGACGGCGTCGGCGACCTGCTCACCCAGCGCCCGAACAAGCGCCTGGAGCTGACCGAAGCGAAGCAGACCGAGATCGGCCTCAAGCAACGTTTCTGGGATACCCGTGGCGAGTGGACGCTGGCGGCCTATCACATCGTCAAGAAGAAACTGCCGGTGTACAACCCGCTCACCCACGACAGCCAGCAGGCCGGCCAGCAGACCTCCGACGGCCTGGAGGCCAGCCTGGAACTGGCGCTGGGCAACCAGTGGCAGCTCTCGGCCAACGCCGCGCTGGTGAGGGCCAAGTACGACGATTTCCTGGAGGAAGGCGACAACGGCACGGTCAACGACCGCGCCGGCAACCGCCCGCAGGATGTGCCGCGGCGCACCGCCAACCTGTGGCTGAGCAAGGGCTTCGGCCAGGCCGTCGATGCCGGTATCGGCCTGCGCTATATGGATGAGCGCTACGCCAGCGCGGCCAACGACCAGCGCGTGCCGGGTTACACGGTGGTCGACGCCAACCTGGGCTGGCAGGTACTGCCCGATGTGCGCCTGGGCCTGCAGTTGAACAACCTGTTCGACCGCCAGTACGCCCAGTCCAGCTACAGCGGCGAGCAATGGCTGCTGGGCGCGCCGCGCTCGTATTTCGCCACGGTCGACTACAGCTTCTGAGGCAGGTACAGCCCACTCGGGGTTCAAAATGTAAATCTCCGATCTGACTGGGGCAGCGTGGGAGCGGGCTTGCCCCGCGATGCTTCGCCAACCTGGGCCGACGTCATCGCGGGGCAAGCCCGCTCCCACGCTGTTCCTGCAAAGCCTCGGCGCCTGCGCCTGTCGCGCGGCGCTTGATCGGCGCCGCGCCAGATGCTCGACTTAGCGCTACGCCTCCGTCACAAGCAGCGCGCCATGACCGACATCCCGCAGATCCCCACCCCGCCCGTACACGCCCTGGATCAGCCGCGCACCCTGCTGTTCCTCGCCTACCCGCAGATGGGCCTGCTCGACCTCACCGGCGCGCAGACGGTGTTCTGGGCCGCGACCAAGGCCCGAACCGCGCGTGGCCTGCCGGGCTATCGCCTGGTCACTGCCAGCCTCGAAGGCGGCCTGGTGCCCACCGCAGAAGGCCTGTCGATAGGCACCGAACCGTTGGCCCCCTGGTTGCGCGAGCCGTTTGACACCCTGGTGGTGCCCGGCGCACCGGAGATCGTCCACACCCTCCCCGATCACGCCGAGCTGATCGCCTGGCTGGCCCAGGCCGCCCAGCGCGCCCGACGCACCGCCTCGGTGTGCAGCGGCACCTTCCTGCTGGCCGCCGCCGGCCTGCTCGACGGCCGCCGGGCCGCCACCCACTGGGCGATGTGCGACGCGCTGCACCGGCGCTTCCCGGCCATCGAGGTGGATGCCGAGTCGATCTTCGTGCAACAGGACCAGGTGTGGACCTCGGCCGGGGTCAGCGCCGGCATCGACCTGGCGCTGGCCCTGGTCGAGGCCGACTGCGGCCGCGAGGTGGCGATGCAGGTGGCCCGCGAACTGGTGGTGTTCCTCAAGCGCCCCGGCGGCCAGGCGCAGTTCAGCGAACTGCTCAAGGCCCAGGGCGAGGACGGCGCCGCCTTCGAGGCCCTGCACCTGTGGCTCAACGAGCACCTGGGCGACCCGCGCCTGACGGTCGAGCGGCTGGCCGAGCAGGCGCGCATGAGCCTGCGCAACTTCACCCGGGTGTACAAGCACAAGACCGGCCGCACCCCGGCCAAGGCCATCGAAGTGTTCCGCCTGGAGGCGGCGCGGCGCTTGCTGGAGAACTCCGACCAGCATATCGAGCAGGTTGCCCGCCACTGCGGGTTCGGCAGCGAGGAGCGCATGCGCCTGGCGTTCCAGCGCCATCTGGCGGTGACCCCGCGGGACTACCGGGCACGCTTTGCCCGCAGCGTGCCGCTGGCCGAAATCCAGGGTTCTTTGGCCTAGGGGCAAACGGGGCACGCCTTTAGCATCTGCTGCACGCCTGTCGGGCCGCAATCCAGGCCCACCCACAAGGCGTACCCTTTTCCCACTGCCGCAGCGACAACATCGATAATCGCGGCATCCAGGAGCACCCCATGAAACAGATCCTGATCATTGGCGCAGGCTTCGCCGGGCTGTGGAGCGCCCTCGGCGCCGCCCGCCTGCTCGACCAGCACAAACACGACGACGTGCAGATCACCGTGCTCGCCCCCCAGGCGGAACTGCACATCCGCCCCCGCTTCTACGAACCCGATGTGCACACCATGGGCGCGCCGCTGCAGGCTTTGTTCGATGCGGTCAACGTGCGCTTCGTCAAAGGCAGCGCCTACCACATTGACCAGGCCAGCCGTGAAGTGGCGTACCGCCAGCCCGGCGGCATCGACGCCAGGCTTGGCTACGACCGCCTGATCATGGCCTGCGGCAGCCTGCTCAACCGCCCGGCGCTGGAAGGCTTCGACCGCCACGCCTTCGACGTCGACAAGATCGAGTCAGCCACCCGCCTGGAAGAACACCTCAAGTCCCTGGCCGCCCGCCCCGACAGCCCGGCGCGCAACACCGTGGTGGTGGCCGGGGGCGGCTTCACCGGCATCGAGACCGCCACCGAGCTGCCCAGCCGGCTGCGGGCGATCCTGGGCGACAAGGTCACGCCGCGCATCGTCGTGGTCGACCGCGGGGCGAAGATCGGCGCCGCCCTGGGCGACGGTATCCGCCCGGCCATCGAGCAGGCCTCGGCGGCGCTGGGCATCGAATGGGTCTGCGGCGCCACGGTGGCCTCGGTGGATGCCGGTGGCGTGCTGCTCGACAACGGCGAACGCATCGCCGCCAATACGGTGGTCTGGACCGTCGGCTTCAAGGCCAACCCGCTGACCGAGCAGATCACCGGCGAGCGCGATCGCCAGGGCCGCCTGCATGTGGACGGGCAGCTCAAGGTCATCGGCAACCCGGATGTGTATGCCGCGGGCGATGTGGCCTACGCGGCCTGCGACGAGGTCGGCAACTTTGCCGTGATGTCCTGCCAGCACGCCATCCCCCTGGGCCGCTACGCCGGCAACAACGCCGCTGCCGAGCTGATCGGCGTGGCGCCGATGACCTACAGCCAGCCCAAGTACGTCACCTGCCTGGACCTCGGCGCCTGGGGCGCGGTGTACACCGAAGGCTGGGAACGCACCGTTTCGCCACCGACCGACAAGGCCGAGGCCAAGCAGCTCAAGCAGCAGATCAACTCGGTGTGGATCTACCCACCGGCGGCGGACCGGGCCACGGCACTGGCAGCGGCCGACCCGCTGATACCGGTCGCCTGACAGCACTGCCAACCTGCCACAGATCGCCCGCCCCCGGGGCTGCGCTGTTACTGAGAGCAGTCAGCGCAGCCCCTGCGGGCTTGCCCCGCGATGGCGGCGATAGCCGCCATTGCCTCGCCCCGCTCACAATCCAACCAGGTATTCATGACTCCAGGTCAAAGGACCTTGGCGCGTCAACGGCTTAATCAATCCCGCCGAACACCGCACACTGCACCTACCCGTTCGATCCCGTGCCCCACTGCCCGGGCCTCGATCCCCTCACTCGACAGGAGCAGTTGCATGAGCATTCCAACCTTTGGCCTGGGTACCTTCCGCCTCACCGGCCAGGCCGTCATCGATTCGGTCAAGTCGGCGCTGGCGCTGGGCTACCGCGTCATCGACACCGCGCAGATCTACAAGAACGAGGCCGAGGTCGGCCAGGCCATCGCCGAAAGCGGCGTGCCGCGCGACGAGCTGTTCATCACCACCAAGATCTGGGTCGACCACTACGCCGCCGACAAACTGATCCCCAGCCTGCGCGAGAGCCTGGCCAAACTGCGCACCGACCATGTCGACCTGCTGCTGATCCACTGGCCGGCGCCGGGCAACGGCGTCGAGCTGCCCGAATACATGCAGGCGCTGGCCGACGCCAAGCGCCAGGGCCTGACCCGCCAGATCGGCATCTCCAACTTCAATATCGAGCTGACCCGCCAGGCCATCGCCGTGGTCGGCCAGGGCGAGATCGCCACCAACCAGATCGAACTCAGCCCGTACCTGCAAAACAGCAAGCTGACTGCCTTCCTCCAGGAGCAGGGCATCACTACCACCTCCTACATGACCCTGGCCTACGGCAAGGTGCTGAAGGATCCGCTGCTGACCGAGATCGCCGCCAAGCACAAGGCCACCGTGGCCCAGGTGGCCCTGGCCTGGGCATTGCAACTGGGCTATGCGGTTATCCCGTCGTCCACCAAACGTGAGAACCTGGCCAGCAACCTGCTTGCCCGCAGCCTGCGCCTTGACGCCGACGACATGGCGCGCATCGCCACCCTGGAGCGCAACGGCCGCGAAGTCAGCCCGGACGGCCTGGCGCCAGCCTGGGACTGATATCCTTCGGGCATGGAGGCCCACCGCCCCGCTCTCAACCGCTTTTTCGGAGCTCCCAATGAGCACGCTTTCCCCCAAACGGGTGCTGTTCGCCCTGGCCATCGGCGCCTTCGGCATCGGCACCACCGAGTTCACCCCCATGGGCCTGTTGCCGGTGATCGCCGATGGCGTCGGTGCCAGCATCCCCAGCGCGGGCATGCTGATCACCGCCTATGCCATCGGCGTGATGGTCGGCGCGCCGATCATGACCTTGCTGTTCAGCCGCTTCGGCAAGCGTGCCGCGCTGATGATGCTGATGGGCATCTTCACCGTCGGCAACCTGCTCTCGGCCCTGTCGCCGGACTACTACACCCTGCTGCTCTCGCGCCTGATCACCAGCCTCAACCACGGCGCCTTCTTCGGCCTGGGCGCGGTGGTGGCCGCCAGCGTGGTGCCCCGGGACAAGCAGGCCAGCGCCGTGGCCACCATGTTCATGGGCCTGACCATCGCCAACATCGGCGGCGTGCCAGCCGCCACCTGGCTCGGCCAGCAGGTCGGCTGGCGCATGGCCTTCGCCGGCACCGCGGTGCTCGGCGTGCTGGCCATCGCGGCGCTGTGGTACGCCCTGCCCAAGGGCGAGCGCGGCAGCGTGCCCCATGTGCGCAAGGAACTGGCGGTGATCGCCCGCCCCAACGTGCTGCTGGCCATGGCCACCACGGTACTGGGCGCCGGCGCGATGTTCACCCTGTACACCTATGTCGCCCCGGTGCTCGCCGAACTGACCGGCGCCTCCGACAGTTTCGTCACCCTCGGCCTGGTGCTGATCGGCGTCGGCTTCACCCTCGGCAACAGCCTGGGCGGCAAGCTGGCCGACTGGTCGCTGGACGGCGCCGCGCGGATCTTCCTCGGCGCGTTGGCGGCGATCATGCTGCTGATGCCGCTGGTGCTGGGCAGCCATGTCGGCGCCGCGCTGGCCTTGCTGGTGTGGGGGATGTTCACCTTCGCCGTGGTGCCGCCGCTGCAGATGCGAGTGATGATCGCCGCAGCCGAGGCTCCGGGGCTGGCGTCATCGATCAACGTGGGTGCATTCAACCTGGGCAATGCCGTCGGCGCCGCCCTGGGTGGCGCGGTGATCAGCCTGGACCTGGGCTATGCGGCGGTGCCGATGGCCGGTGGCCTGCTGGCGGCGACCGGGTTGCTGCTGGTGTGGCTGGGCGGGCGCGGCAAGGCCGCCGACGAAGCGCTGAGTAATCCAGCCTGACCGGGATCACCCACATGGGGCGAGCTTGCCCGCGATAGCCCCAACACAAGAACGCCGCCATCCCCGAAGGAATGGCGGCGGTTTCACGTTTACACCCCGCTACCGTCAGGCCGGCGCCGAAGTGCGGATCAGGTGATCAAAGGCCGCCAGCGACGCCTTGGCGCCCTCGCCCACGGCGATGACGATCTGCTTGTACGGCACCGTGGTCACGTCACCGGCGGCGAACACGCCGGGGATGCTGGTCTGGCCCTTGGCATCGACGATGATCTCGCCACGCGGCGAAAGCTCCACCGTGCCCTTGAGCCAATCGGTGTTCGGCAACAGGCCGATCTGCACGAAGATGCCTTCCAGCGCCAGGTCATGCAGCGTGTCGTTGGTGCGGTCCTTGTAGCGCAGGCCGGTGACCTTCTCGCCATCGCCGACCACTTCGGTGGTCAGCGCGCTGGTGATCACCTTGACGTTCGGCAGGCTGTGCAGCTTGCGCTGCAGCACGGCATCGGCGCGCAGCTGGCTGTCGAACTCGATCAGGGTCACCTGGGCGACCACGCCGGCCAGGTCGATGGCCGCTTCCACGCCGGAGTTGCCACCACCGATCACCGCCACGCGCTTGCCCTTGAACAGCGGGCCGTCGCAGTGCGGGCAGTAGGCCACGCCACGGGCGCGGTATTGCTGCTCGCCCGGCACGTTCATTTCACGCCAGCGGGCGCCGGTGGCGAGGATCACGGTCTTGGCCTTGAGCGAGGCGCCGCCGGCCAGGCGTACTTCATGCAGGCCGCCATCGGTGGCCAGGATCAGCGCTTCGCCGCGCTGCAGGTTCATGATGTCGACGTCGTACTGCTTGACGTGCTCTTCCAGGGCCGTGGCCAGCTTAGGCCCTTCGGTCTCCTGCACCGAGATGAAGTTCTCGATCGCCAGGGTGTCGAGCACCTGGCCGCCAAAGCGCTCGGCGGCGACACCGGTGCGAATGCCTTTACGGGCGGCGTAGATCGCCGCGGCCGCGCCAGCCGGGCCACCCCCGACCACCAGCACGTCGAAGGCGTCCTTGGCGTTGATCTTCTCGGCCTGGCGAGCGCCGGCATTGGTGTCGATCTTGCCGAGGATCTCTTCCAGGCCCATGCGGCCCTGGCCGAACACTTCGCCGTTCAGGTAGATGCTCGGCACCGCCATGACCTTGCGGGCTTCGACTTCATCCTGGAACAGCGCGCCATCGATGGCGACGTGGCGCACATTGGGGTTGAGCACCGCCATCAGGTTCAACGCCTGGACCACGTCCGGGCAGTTCTGGCACGACAGCGAGAAGTAGGTTTCGAAGGTGAATTCGCCCTCCAGCGCCTGGATCTGCTCGATCACTTCGGCACTGGCCTTGGAGGGGTGGCCGCCGACCTGCAGCAGCGCCAGCACCAGGGAGGTGAATTCGTGGCCCATGGGGATGCCGGCGAAACGCAGGCTGATATCCGCGCCAGGGCGGTTCAGCGAGAACGAAGGACGACGGGCGTCGTTGCCATCCGCGCTGAAGGTAATGAGGTTCGACAGGCCGGCGATTTCCACCAGCAGGTCGTGCAGTTCGCGGGACTTCGCGCCGTCGTCGAGGGAGGCAACGATCTCGATCGGCTGGGTGACCCGCTCCAGGTAGGTTTTCAGTTGCGATTTAAGCGTGGCGTCCAACATACGGGCGATTCCTTTTTCAAAACTCGGATACAAAAACGCCCAGGCGAGATCGCCCGGGCGTTTTTACGGGGCGGTAACTACTTCAGCTTTGGCGGCTGTCTACCGCCCGCGATTGGCGCATAACCGGATTTTCGTTCGAGAAGTGACTGCGCGGCGATCAGGCAAGGCGAAAACAGGCGAGGAACGGTCGGAGTCGCGCTCGACTTTGCTGGGTGCAAATGAGCATTCCGAGCCTGTTTTCAACGCAGCATGTCGTCGCGCAGGCGCTTATCGGACGAAAATTAGATCTTGCCGACCAGGTCAAGGGACGGAGCGAGAGTGGCTTCGCCTTCTTTCCACTTGGCCGGGCAGACTTCACCTGGGTGGGCGGCAACGTACTGGGCAGCCTTGACCTTGCGCAGCAGTTCGCTGGCGTCACGGCCTACACCACCGTCGTTGATTTCAACGATCTTGATCTGACCTTCCGGGTTGATCACGAAGGTACCGCGATCGGCCAGGCCGGCTTCTTCGATCAGCACGTCGAAGTTGCGCGAGATGACGTGGGTCGGGTCACCGATCAGCGGGTACTTGATCTTGCCGATGGTGTCCGAGGTGTCGTGCCAGGCTTTGTGGGTGAAGTGGGTGTCGGTGGACACACCGTAGATTTCCACGCCCAGCTTCTGGAACTCGGCGTAGTTGTCAGCAAGGTCACCCAGTTCGGTCGGGCAGACGAAGGTGAAGTCGGCCGGGTAGAAGAACACGACGGACCACTTGCCTTTCAGGTCGGCTTCGCTGACCTGGACGAATTCGCCATTGTGGAAAGCAGTGGCGTTGAACGGTTTGACCTGGCTGTTGATGATTGGCATGAGAGACGCTCCTTCATGGGTTGAATTCGGTTGACGGAGAGAATCCTAACCGCTGGTCCCCTCGAAGGCTCATTGGCAAAGCTCATGCTGGTGATTGGTTTTGGCTATAAGGCGGGATTATTAATAGAAGGGATTGGGCTGAGCAAAGGATTGCGAGGGCAAAATGCATCGCGGGGCAAGCCCGCTCCCACGCCAGGAGGTTTTCAGGCGTGGGAGCGGGCTTGCCCCGCGATCTGGGATAACGCGTATCAGCGGGTGACGGTGCGCATGGTCACGAACTCTTCGGCGGCGGTCGGGTGCACGCCGATGGTCTCGTCGAACTGCTGCTTGGTCGCCCCTGCCTTCAGGGCGATCCCCAGGCCCTGGATGATCTCGCCAGCATCCGGCCCGACCATGTGGCAGCCCAGCACCTTGTCGGTGTCGGCATCGACCACCAGCTTCATCAGGGTCTTTTCCTGGATATCGGTCAGGGTCAGCTTCATCGCCCGGAAGCGGCTCTCGAAGATCTGCACCTTGTGCCCGGCGGCCAGCGCCTGCTCCTCGGTCAGGCCCACGGTGCCGATTGGCGGCTGGCTGAACACTGCGGTCGGAATGTTCTGGTAGTCGACCGTGCGGTACTGCTCGGGCTTGAACAGGCGGCGGGCCACGGCCATGCCTTCGGCCAGCGCCACCGGGGTCAGTTGCACGCGGCCGATCACGTCGCCGATGGCCAGGATCGACGGGGCGGTGGTCTGGTACTGCTGGTCCACGCGAATGTAACCGCGCTCGTCCAGCTCCACGCCGGTGTTCTCCAGGCCCAGGTTATCCAGCATCGGCCGACGGCCGGTGGCGTAGAACACGCAATCGGCGACCAGCTCGCGACCATCCTTGAGGGTGGCCTTGAGGCTGCCGTCCGCAAGCTTGTCGATACGCTGGATGTCGGCGTTGAATTGCAGGTCCATGCCGCGTTTTTCCAGTTCTTCCTTCAGGTGCGTGCGCACCGAGCCGTCGAAACCGCGCAGGAACAGATCGCCCCGATACAGCAGCGTGGTGTCGGCGCCCAGGCCCTGGAAGATCCCGGCGAACTCGACGGCGATGTAACCACCGCCCACCACCAGCACGCGTCGCGGCAGTTGCTTGAGGTAGAACGCCTCGTTGGACGTGATGGCCAGTTCCTTGCCCGGAATGTCCGGCACCTGCGGCCAGCCGCCGGTAGCGATGAGGATGTTGGCGGCACTGTAGCGCTGGCCCTCGACCTCCACCTCATTGGCGCCGGTGATGCGGGCGTGGCCCTGCAACAGGGTGACGCCGCTGTTGACCAGCAAGTTGCGGTAGATGCCGTTGAGGCGCTCGATCTCGCGGTTCTTGTTGGCGATCAGCGTGCCCCAGTCGAAGTGGCCCTCTTCCAGGGTCCAGCCGAAACCTGCAGCCTGTTCCAGTTCGTCGGCGACATGGGCGCCGTACACCAGCAGTTTCTTCGGTACGCAGCCGACATTGACGCAGGTGCCGCCGAGGTAGCGGCTCTCGGCCACCGCCACTTTTGCGCCGAAACCCGCAGCAAAACGCGCCGCGCGCACACCGCCGGAACCGGCGCCAATCACGAACAGATCAAAATCGTAAGCCATGTATTCAGTCTCCTGGGCAGGCGCCCAGCATAGCGCCGTTGGCCGCCGCAAACAAAAAAGCCACCCGAAGGTGGCTTTTTACAACGCCGGGGACTCAGTAAGCCTTGCCGGTCTTGTAGAAGTTCTCGAAGCAGAAGTTGGTCGCCTCGATGTAGCCTTCGGCGCCACCGCAGTCGAAACGCTTGCCCTTGAACTTGTAGGCGATGACGCAGCCGTCCTGGGCCTGCTTCATCAGGGCGTCGGTGATCTGGATTTCACCGCCCTTGCCCGGCTCGGTTTCTTCGATCAGCTTGAAGATGTCCGGGGTCATGATGTAGCGACCGATGATCGCCAGGTTCGACGGTGCATCTTCAGGCTTTGGCTTCTCGACCATGTTGCGTACGCGGTACAGGTCGTCACCAATCAGGTCACCGGCGATCACGCCGTACTTGCTGGTTTCCTGAGGGTCGACTTCCATGATCGCCACGATGGTGCAGCGGTACTGCTTGTACAGCTTGACCATCTGCTTGAGTACGCCGTCACCTTCGAGGTTGACGCACAGGTCGTCGGCCAGCACCACGGCGAACGGCTCGTCGCCGATCAGCGGACGACCGGTGAGGATCGCGTGACCCAGGCCTTTCATCTCGGTCTGGCGGGTGTAGGAGAACGAGCACTCGTCGAGCAGACGACGGATGCCGACCAGGTATTTCTCCTTGTCGGTACCCTTGATCTGGTTTTCCAGCTCGTAGCTGATGTCGAAGTGGTCTTCCAGGGCACGCTTGCCACGGCCGGTGACGATGGAGATCTCGTTGAGGCCGGCGTCCAGCGCTTCTTCAACGCCATACTGGATCAGTGGCTTGTTGACCACCGGCAGCATTTCCTTGGGCATGGCTTTGGTAGCGGGCAGGAAGCGGGTGCCGTAACCGGCTGCCGGGAACAAGCATTTCTTGATCATATACGTCCTTAACAAGGGCTTTGCGTACGAAATTCGGCGCAGTCTAATCAGGCGGCGGTCACCTTACAATGCCCCCCGCGCTGGCCGATGCCATCATAGAGACATTCCAGTGTAGATAGTTCCGCCAGGCCGTGAATTTCAGGCGACCGGCGACATCATCGCGGGGCGGGCCCGACCCCACGATCGTCCCTTGCTGGGCGTGGGAGCGGGCTTGCCCCGCGAGGGTTTCAGCTCAACCGCCGATCCCCTGCCCGATCAACACGCCATCAACTTTCTGCCCGTACAGGTTGACCCCGTCGTTGGCATGGAACTTAAGCCGGGTCTTCTCGATCGAGCCTTCGACCAGCCGCGGATCCTGCGGCCGCTCATGGCGGTTGATCCACGCCGCCACGTCCCACGCCTGCTGGTCGCTCAGGCTGCCGGGCTTGCCCAGTGGCATGTTGTATTTGATGAACGACGCCGCAGTATTGATCCGGTGCATGCCGGCGCCCCAGTTGTAGGAGTCCTTGCCCCACAGCGGCGGCATCACGTACTCCCCGGCCACCTTCTGCCCTTCGCCATTGCCGCCGTGGCAGATCGCGCATTGCTCGTCGTACACCTGCTTGCCGCGCTTGAAGTCGTAACCGCCTTCGGGCTTGGGCACTTCCGGGTAGCCGCGACCGGCAATCTCCACACCGGTCGGGGCCTGGGTCGACAGCCAGTAGGCGTAAACGCTCAAGGCGGTCATCTGCGGGCTGTCGGCCGCCGGCGGCTTGCCGTTCATGCTGAAGGTAAAGCAGCCCTGGATACGCTCGGCGAAGGTGTTGACCTTGTCGTTCTTCTTGCGATACGCCGGATACATCGGGTAGGCGCCCCACAGCGGCGCGGAATGCGCCAGGCGCCCCTGGTCAAGGTGGCAGTTGCTGCAATTCATGCCGTTACCGACCGCTTCGGGCATCAGCCGGCGGGTATCGACAAACAGGGCGTGGCCTTCACGAATCATCTTGCCGAAGGCGTTGTCCGGGATCGCGCTTTCCGCAGGTGGCACGAACTGCGGGGCAGCCTGCACACCCGGGACCTTGAGCTGGGACTGGTCTTCCATGGCAATGGGCGCGGCCTGGGCAGTGCCCATGGCCACCAGCAGCAGGGTTGGCATCAGGACTTTCATGGCTTGACCTCCTGGCTGGCCGGTTGGGCGAAGTAGTCGGCGACCGCCTTGACCTCGGCATCGGTCATCGCCTTGGCCACGTTGACCATCAACTGGTTGGGATCATTGCTGCGACTGCCATCGCGCCAGGCGTTGAGTTGCGCCACCAGGTAAGCGGCGGGTTGTCCGGCCAGTGGCGGGAAGTGCTCACCGACGCCACTGCCGCCCGGGCCGTGGCACTGCACGCAACCAGGTATCAGTCGACTCCAGTCGCCGTAGACGGCCAGACGGGTCACCGGATCGTTGGCAATCTGCTGGCGGCGCGTGTCCGCCGCGGCATCGGCCGGCAGCTTGGCCAGGTAGGCGCTGACCGCCTCGATCTCGGCATCGTCCAGGGCCTTGGCCAACGGTTCCATCACCGCCTGCTTGCGGCTGCCGTTACGAAAGTCATGCAATTGCTTGCTGAGATAGCCGGCAGGCAGGCCGGCAAGACGGGGAAAACCGGCGGCGGCGATACCCTTGCCGTCCGGACCATGGCAGCCCAGGCAGGCCATGGCGGCGGGGTTCTGCCCGCCCTGGTTGAAGATTTTCTGGCCATCGGCAGCGTGCGCCGAGGGCCAGGCCAAGATCAGCAGGCTGCCGATCACGACATGGCTCAGGGGTTTCATCACGGAGGCTCCATTTCCTTGTTATAAGCTTAGGCTTAAACGATATAAGCCCAGAAATACTAGGCCTATTCCCCGACGTGCGACAACGTGTCACCGGGAAGGAAAGTGGCAAACCGCCAGCTAATTGCCGATTAACTGAGCTGGATCAAGAACCGGAGATGCACTGGGTCGCCGAGGTGCGCACATCACCCAGGCGCAGCGGGAAGTTGTTCAACCGCTCGTACACCTTGATCGCGCTGCCACTGCCGCGCTTGTCGATATCGAGCAGCGCCGCAGGGCCGACGCCGGCCGACACCTTCTGCGGCACGGTCAGGCGCAAGCCATCGCCACGCACCTCTTCCTGCAAGGGATCACGCGTATCGGCCAGCTTGCGCTTGACGCAGTCGGCATACTCGCGCGGCGTCTTGCCGGAGATCACATCCAGCGTCGCGTGGGACTGCTCGAGCTCCGTCACGCTGACACAGCCACCCAACGTCAGCGCCACCGCTGCTGCTACCCATTTCATCTACATCGTCTCCAGCTTCTTCAAAGTCATCCTCTGACCACATCCAGGCGGTTTTGCTCCCACGTCTGGCAGAAATCTCCTTGGCTTGGCCAGCCCGGGCGCAAGTGTAACCTCACATCGTGGTATCTTTCGCGTTTGCTGAACCAATCCTTGCGGAGCACCCCATGAAATTCGTACACCAGCGCGAGCACCTGAACGAGGACGACATCGTCGTCATCGAGTGCTCCCAGCGCTGCAACATCCGCCTGATGAACGACGCCAACTTCCGCAGCTTCAAGAATGGCGGGCGCCACACCTACCACGGTGGTCACTTCGAGCGCTTCCCGGCGAAGATCACCGTGCCCAGCACCGGTTTCTGGAACATCACCATCGATACCGTGACCACTCGCCCGATCTCGGTGACGCGCAAGCCGGCCCTCAGCCACAAGATCAAGATCATCCGTCGCTCGTCGTCGAAACTCGGATAACACTCGGATAGCCGCATGACCCAGACCATCAAGTACGTGATCAAGTACAAGCTCGACGGTGAACGCCGCTGGGACTTCGCCCTGATGCCCGATGCCTCCCTCGGGCAGGCGCAGCAAGCCCTGCGCAAGATCCACGGCGACGACGCCGACAAGATCAGCGACATTCAGGTCAGCAAGGCCTTGTAACCACGCCGCACGCCCCGCACTCAAGGAGTCGCCCATGAGCCCCTGGCAAGACCGCCGCATCCTCGACCTGCTGGGTATCGAGTTGCCCATTCTCCAGGCGCCCATGGCCGGCGCCAGCGGTTCGGCCATGGCCATTGCCGTGGGCAACGCCGGTGGCCTGGGCGCCCTGCCCTGCGCCATGCTCACCGCCGAACAGGTGCGCGGCGAGATCGAGGCCTTTCGTGCCGCCTGCCAGGGCCCGCTCAACCTGAACTTCTTCTGTCACCAGCCGCCGGCGCCCGACCCCGAGCGCGACGCCCGCTGGAAGCAGGCGCTCAAGCCCTATTACGAGGAAGTCGGCGCGGACTTCGAGGCGCCAACGCCGGTGTCCAATCGTGCGCCCTTCGACGAACAGAGCTGCCGGCTGGTGGAGGAACTGCGCCCAGAGGTGATCAGCTTCCACTTCGGTCTGCCGACGCCCGAGCTGCTGCGGCGAGTCAAGGCGAGCGGGGCCAAGGTGCTGTCCAGCGCCACCACGGTGGAGGAAGCACTGTGGCTGGAGCAGCACGGCTGCGACGCGATCATCGCCATGGGCTACGAGGCCGGCGGCCATCGCGGCATGTTCCTCGGCAGCGACATCACCAGCCAGATCGGTACCTTCGCCCTGGTGCCCCAGGTGGTCGATGCGGTGCAGGTGCCGGTGATCGCGGCGGGCGGTGTCGGCGATCATCGCGGTCTGGTCGCCGCCCTGGCCCTGGGCGCTTCGGCGGTACAGGTGGGCACCGCCTACCTGTTCTGCCCCGAGGCCAAGGTGTCCCCGGCGCACCGCCACGCCCTGGACAGCGCGCCCGCCAGCGATACCGCCCTGACCAACCTGTTCACCGGTCGTCCGGCCCGCGGCATCAACAACCGCCTGATGCGCGAACTGGGGCCGATGAGTCCCCTCGCCCCACGCTTCCCGCTGGCCGGCGGCGCGCTGATGCCACTGCGGGCGATCACCGATCCACAGGGCAACGCCGACTTCAGCAACCTGTGGTCGGGACAGGCGCTGCGCCTCGGGCGGCATATGCCGGCGGGCGACCTGACTCGGGCCATTGCCGGGCAGACAGCAAAAAGCTGACCCATAGATCAGGAAATATTCGGACACCCTCTTCCCGACGGATGGCGTATCGCTATATAGTTCAAGCCATAACGATAACCCGCCGTCCCTAGGAGCCGTTTGCATGCGTATTCGCCTGTCCCACCTGGCCTTCAGTGCCCTGGCCACCCTGATCACCGTCAATGCCGCCCAGGCCGATGAAGTCCAGGTCGCTGTAGCGGCCAACTTTACAGCGCCGATCCAGGCCATCGCCAAGGACTTCGAAAAGGACACCGGCCACAAGCTGGTCGCCGCCTTTGGCGCCACCGGCCAGTTCTACGCACAGATCAAGAACGGCGCACCGTTCGAAGTGTTCCTCGCCGCCGACGACAGCACTCCGGCCAAGCTCGAGCAGGAAAAAGAGATCGTCGCCGGCTCGCGCTTCACCTACGCCATCGGCACCCTGGCGCTGTGGTCGGCCAAGCCGGGCTACGTAGACGCCAAGGGCGAAGTGCTGAAGAAGAACGAATACAAGCACCTGTCCATCGCCAACCCCAAGGCCGCGCCCTACGGCCTGGCCGCCACCCAGGTGCTGGACAAGCTGAAGCTGACCGAGGCCACCAAGGCGAAGATCGTCGAAGGCCAGAACATCACCCAGGCCTTCCAGTTCGTGTCCACCGGCAATGCCGAGCTGGGCTTCGTCGCCCTGTCGCAGATCTACAAGGACGGCAAGGTCAGCGAAGGCTCCGCCTGGATCGTGCCCGCCGACTTGCATGACCCGATCCGCCAGGACGCGGTGATCCTCAACAAAGGCAAGGACAACCCGGCCGCCAAGGCCCTGGTCGACTACCTCAAGGGTCCTAAGGCCGCCGCGGTGATCAAGTCCTACGGCTATGAGCTCTGATGCCGCTCGACGCCAGTGACCTGGGCGCGATCTGGCTGACCATCAAGCTGGCCAGCCTGACCACCGCCATCCTCCTGGTGCTGGGCACGCCCATCGCCTGGTGGCTGGCGCGCACCCGCTCCTGGCTGCGCGGGCCGATCGGCGCGGTGGTGGCTCTGCCCCTGGTGCTGCCACCGACGGTGATCGGCTTCTACCTGCTGTTGGCCCTTGGCCCTCATGGCTGGATCGGCCAGGCCACCCAGGCCATGGGCCTGGGCAGCGTGGTGTTCAGCTTCACCGGGCTGGTGATCGGCTCGGTGGTGTACTCCATGCCCTTCGTGGTGCAGCCGTTGCAGAATGCCTTCGGTGCCATCGGCCAGCGCCCGCTGGAGGTGGCCGCCACCCTGCGCGCCAGCCCCTGGGACACCTTCATCCACGTGGTGCTGCCACTGGCGCGTCCCGGCTTCGTCACCGCCAGCATCCTCGGCTTCGCCCACACCGTGGGCGAGTTCGGCGTGGTGCTGATGATCGGCGGCAACATTCCCGACAAGACCCGCGTGGTCTCGGTGCAGATCTTCGATCACGTCGAGGCCATGGAATACAGCCAGGCGCACTGGCTGGCCGGGGCCATGCTGGCATTCTCGTTCCTGGTGCTGCTGATGCTCTATGCAGGCCGCCGTGGCAAGGCTGGCTGGAGCTGACATGAGTGCATCGATACAGGCGCGCCTGAAACTGGCGCGCGACGACTTCACCCTGGACGTCGACCTGAACCTGCCCGGACGCGGCATCAGCGCCCTGTTCGGCCACTCCGGCTCGGGCAAGACCTCGTGCCTGCGCTGCCTGGCCGGCCTGGAGCGAGCCACCAGCGCCTACATCGAGGTCAATGGCGAGGTCTGGGAGGACAGCGCACGCGGGCATTTCACCCCGCCGCACCAACGCCCGGTCGGCTACGTGTTCCAGGAAGCCAGCCTGTTCCCGCACCTGTCGGTGCGCGGCAACCTCGAGTTCGGCTGGCGCCGCATCGCCCCCGAGGCGCGCAAGATCAGCCAGGAACAGGCCTGCCAGCTGCTGGGCATCGGCCACCTGCTGGCGCGCAAGCCGGCGACCCTGTCCGGTGGCGAGGCGCAGCGGGTCGGCATCGCCCGGGCCCTGCTCAGCAGCCCACGGCTGTTGCTGATGGACGAACCGCTGGCCGCGCTCGACAGCGCGCGCAAGCGCGAGATCCTGCCGTACCTGGAGCGCCTGCACGACGAACTGGATATCCCGCTGATCTACGTCAGCCATGCCCAGGACGAAGTGGCGCGCCTGGCCGACCACCTGGTCCTGCTCGAACAGGGCAAGGCCGTGGCCAGCGGGCCGATCGGCCAGACCCTGGCGCGCCTCGACCTGCCCCTGGCCCAGGGCGAAGATGCCGGCGTGGTGCTCGAAGGCGTGGTGGTGGGCCACGACCCGCATTACCAGCTGTTCGAGCTGCGCCTGCCCGGCGGTGACGGCCAGTGCTTGCGCATCGCCCACCCCGGGCTGCACATGGGCAGCACCCTGCGCCTCAAGGTACAAGCCCGGGATGTCAGCCTGGCACTGACCGCAGACAGCGCCTCGAGCATCCTCAACCGCCTGCCGGTGCGGGTCCGCGAGTGCCGCCCGGCGGACAACCCGGCCCATGTGCTGGTCAGCCTGGATGCCGCCGGCAACGCCCTGCTGGCGCGCATCACCCGCTATTCGGCGGACCAGCTCGCGGTGCAGCCGGGCCAGATGCTGTGGGCGCAGATCAAGTCGGTGGCGCTGCTGGGTTGAGCAATGCAGCAACGGACGCTGTCCATTGCAGCAACAGTGCCCTTGATGGACCGCGCCCATGTCCGACTGCCCGCTGCCTGCCGCCCTGCACTACGTCGATGACAGCCAGCCCGGCCTGACCCGGCGGCGCTGGCGCGATGGTTTTCAGTATTTCGACGCCGGCAACCAGCGGGTACGCGATACCGACACCCTGGCGCGCATCGCCGCCCTGGTGATCCCGCCGGCCTACACCGATGTATGGATCTGCGCCGACCCGCAGGGGCACCTGCAGGCCACCGGACGGGATGCCCGGGGGCGCAAGCAGTACCGCTACCACGCGCAATGGCGCGAGCTGCGCGACCAGCACAAGTACGGACGCATGCTGGCCTTCGCCGAAACGCTGCCAAGGCTGCGCAAGCAACTGGACAGGTACCTTGCCTGCCCGGGGCTGGGCCGGGAGAAGGTCATGGCGCTGGTGATCAGCCTGCTCGACAGCACGCTGATCCGCATCGGCAACCGCCAGTACCTGCGTGACAACCGCTCCTACGGGCTGACCACGCTCAATACCCGCCATGTGCAGGTCAAGGGCAGCCGAATCCGCTTCCAGTTCCGCGGCAAGCGCGGGGTCGAGCACAACGTCACCCTGACCGACCGGCGTCTGGCCGGGCTGGTCAAGCGCTGCATGGAGCTGCCCGGCCAGGCCTTGTTCCAGTATCTGGACGACCAGGGCCAGCGCCATGGCATCGGCTCGACCGAGGTCAACCAGTTCCTCCAGCAACTGACCGGCGCCGATTTCACCGCCAAGGACTACCGCACCTGGGCCGGCAGCAGCCTGGCCCTGAGCCTGCTACGGCCACTGGCCTGGGAGCCGGATAGCGAAGCGCGGCGCCAGGTCGCCGACACCGTCCGCCAGGTGGCGGCGCGCCTGGGCAACACACCCGCGGTGTGCCGGCGCTGCTACATCCATCCCGCGGTTCTCGAACACTTCCAGCTCGGACGCCTGGCGGACCTGCCCCGCGCACGGGCGCGCAAGGGCCTGGAACTCGAGGAAGTGTCGCTGCTGCGCTTCCTCCAGGCCCTGCAGGGCCAGAACGATCATTGAGCCCCACTATTTAGTTCATCGAGCAGAGAAATTTCCCATATGGCGCCAAGCACCCTATCCTTGCCACCGAGCACCTTGGCCAGTGGAATGCGTAGCACCCCCACTGGCACCTGCAACTAAAGATCGATAACAGAATTTGTCTGTCGGGGAATTACTATCCGCCGAAAGCGTCTTTAATGAGAAGGAAGAGGGACAGGCTCCCACCGCAGACCATCAGGCTCGGCGGTTTTCTACATCACCAAGGAGAACTACATGCTGATACTCACACGCAAGGTTGGCGAAAGCATCGTCATCGACGACGACATCAAAGTCACCATTCTGGGCGTCAAGGGGATGCAGGTGAGGATCGGTATCGATGCACCGAAGGATGTCCAGGTGCACCGTGAAGAGATCTACAAGCGGATCCAGGCCGGCAGCCCGGCGCCGGAAAAGAGCAACGACGAGTAATCCCAAGCCAACGCATCATGCCGCACGGATGCGCCTGATCGATTGCCCGCCCATGCGGGGAGCCTCTCCCGAACCTCAGGTGCCGAGCAGCTCGCGCACCGTGGCGATCATTCGGTCCATGTCGAATGGCTTGTCGAACACCGCCGCGAACCTTCCGGGGCAGGCCCGACCCTGGCTGGCCTGGGCACCGCTCATGAGAATCACCGGCAAGTCCGCCAGCTGCAGCTCTTCACGAATTGCGTTGAGCAACTCCTCGCCATTGAGCACCGGCATCATGTAGTCGGTGATCACCAGGTCCACGCGCTTTTCTTTCAGGGCCTCCAGGGCCTTGCGCCCATTGCTGGCCTTTTCCACCAGGTAGCCCTCGTCCTCCAGGGCGAAACCCAGGATATCGGCGATCAGGTACTCGTCATCGACGATCAGGATGCTGTTCATCCCATCAGCGGTCTCCTGGCGTTGTCGCCGAGCCGCTGAGCACGCCGCTGGCGCCATCGAACGCCCGCGCCAGGCTGATGCCCTTCGGTCCCAGGCTCAACGCCTGCAGGGCCGGATCGTGGTCGCTGTCGCGCACCTTGATGATCGACAGGGCACGGTGCAGTTGTGCATCAAGCTCGGCGAAGCGCATGAGAATCAGGTTGTCGACGATGCTAGACAGGTCCGGGGCCGGCGCGGTGATTTCCGAACCGAAGATGTCGCGCATCTCCCAGGTCAGCAGCACCGTGACGCCGCGGGCGCGCAGCTCGCCGGTCAGCGCGCGGAAGAACGCGTTCAGGCGGGCAGGCTCCAGCGCCAGGCGGCCGAAGGCGCCCAGGCTGTCGATCACCACGCGCCGCGCACCCAATGCCTCGACCTGCGCCAGCAGACGGGCGCCGAGCTGGTCCAGCAGGCCTTCGGTGGTCGGCTGCCAGCTCAGTTGCACCGCCCCCTCGCGCTCCAGCGCCGGCAGCTCAAAGCCCAGTGCAGAAGCCTTCAAGCGCAGCCGCGCCGGCGTCTCGTAGAAACCGAAATGCAGGCCCGGCGCGGCCTTCGTCGAAGCGGCGAGAAACGCGATGCCCAAGGCCGTCTTGCCCACACCGGAGGGTCCCATCAGCAGGCTCACCGAGGCCTCGGCCAGCCCGCCACCGAGCATGCCGTCCAGGTCGGCGACCCCGGTGGCGACCCGCGCCAGGGTTTGCGCATCCTGCTGGCTGGGCCGACTGTAGAGCGCTTCGAGGCGCGGATAGACCTGCAACCCCGACTCATCGATCTGGCATTCGTGGCGCCCGGATAGCGCGCTGCTGCCGCGGGTCTTGCGCAGCTGGACATGCCGCACCGCGGTACTGCCGACCAAGTGCTCGCCCAGCTCGATCACGCCATCGACCATGGTGTGCTCGGGGCTGCCCTCCTCCAGCCGGGCACTGGTCAGCAACAGCACCGTGCAACCGGCGAACGCCGCATGCCCCTGCAGCTCGGAGACGAACTTCTTGGTGTCCAGGCTGGTTTCCGCCCGCGAGCGTGCGTTGAGCAGGCCATCGACGACCAGCAAGGTGGCCTGCTGCCGGGCAATCTCCTGGCGCAACAGCCTGACCACCGCATCCAGGCCATCCTGCTCCAGGGTGTCGAAGGCGCTGACGAACTGGATGCTGTCACCGACCAGCGCCGGGTCGAAGAAACTCAGCGTCGACAGGTACTGGAACAGGCGCTCATGGGACTCGCTGAGCAGGGTCGCCACCAGCACCCGGCCACCGTCGCGCACATGGTTGCAGGCCAGCTGGTTGGCGAGGATGGTCTTGCCCGAGCCCGGGTGCCCCTGGACGATGTAGGAGGCGCCGACCACCAGCCCGCCCTTGAGCAGCGCATCGAGCCCTTCGATGCCGGTGGCCAGTCGCTTGAGTTGCTCGACCATGGTCGTCTATCCCTCGCTCGCAGGCGTATCGTCGCCCGTTCGGGCGGGCAGGTACAGGCTCATGCAGGTGCCTTCGCCAGGGCGGCTGGACACGCTGATCGCGCCCTCACTCTGGCGGGCGAAACCATAGGCCTGGCTCAGCCCCAGGCCGGTGCCCTTGCCGAAGGCCTTGGTGGTGAAGAACGGCTCGAAGATGCGCGGCAACACCTGAGGGTCGATGCCCTGCCCGTCATCACGCACATCGAAACGCACGAAGTGCCCATGCAGCCCCTCCACCTCGCCGGCCAGGCGAACCCTTTCGACTGCCAGGTGGATTTGCCCGGTCGCCGCGATGGCGTCGCGGGCGTTGAACACCAGGTTGAGCAGGACCATCTGCAACTGCCCGGCGTCCACCTCGATCAGCGGCAGGTCCGGCTGCACCTGCGGCAGCAGTTCGATGTCCCTGGGCAGCGCGTGCTCCGCCAGCCCGCAGGTGGTGTCGACCATCTGGGCCGGGGCGATGCGGGTGATGCTCAGTTGCCGATGCCGGGCAAAACTGAGCAGTTGCTGGGTCAGTTGGGTACCGCGCTCGCCGGCATCAAGAATATGCTCGAGCAGGCGTCGTACCCGTGCCGGGTCCTGGCTGCCAGAGGCCAGCCGGGCAGAGCTGAGGATGATGGTCAGCAGATTGTTGAAGTCATGGGCCAGGCCGCCGGTCAACTGCCCCAGGGCCTCGAGCTTCTGCGCCTGGAACAGCTGCGCACGCATGGCGTCCAGTTGCAGGGCGGACTCGCGGCGGTCGGTGATGTCGCGGGTGACCTTGGCCAGGCCGATGACCTCGCCAGTTTCGTCACGGATCACATCCAGCGCCGCCAGCGCCCAGAACTGCGTACCGTCCTTGCGCACGCGCCAGCCCTCGTCCTGCACCTTGCCCTCTTCCAAGGCCTGGTGCAGCAGCTGTTGCGGACGGCCTTCGGCACGGTCCTGGTCAGTAAAGAACAACGAGAAATGCCGGCCGATCACCTCGTCGGCGCGATAACCCTTGATCCGCTGCGCACCCGCGTTCCACGACACCACATGGCCGGTCGGATCGAGCATGTAGATGGCGTAGTCCACCACTGCCTGGACCAACTGCTCGTAGCGCGCTTCGGGCATCACCGAATGGGTGGGGCGGTCTGTCGACACCATGCAAGCTCCACAAGCACCGCGAAAGGACATATTGAGCGTAGTCAAAAGTCCCGCCGACACAGCCCTTCAGGCGACGATCGTCAGTGCTCGCGCTCCACCACCGTCGGCACCAGCCGGCGCGGCATCGCCACCTTCAACAGCCACAACCCCAGCAGCAGGATCGACGCCCCGCCGCCCAATGCCAGCACGCGCTGTGGTTCTGGGTGCTCCTGATCGAGCCCGAGCATCAGCAGGTAGCCGCCCAGGCTCATGAAACCGGCGTACAAGAATGCCGCCAGCAGGCAGACAAGCAGGAACAGCAGACGCCAGAACAGCTTCGGGCGCACACGCCGGATTGCCTCTGGGTCGGGGGAACGCGATGACATGGCGATACAACCCGTTGGATCCAATGCCTGGACAGTGGCGTAATGGCGGCATCCTGTCAATTGACCTATAGTGGCTGCGCCCCGATTTCACAAGGAAGCGACATGACTTCGAACCTTCGCATGCAAGGCCTGCAGGACGACCTGGTGCGCAGCGCCGGCGAACTCGACCAACTGTGCCAGGCCCTGGATGGTCATGCGCGGTTCCTGCGCCACTCGATCCACCAGGCCGATGCCCAGGCCATGGACGGACATGTCGATGACCTGCACCACTCGGCCTGCGAGATGCGTGAAATCGCCCGTAGCATCAGGCCCTGAACCCTGTGGCCGGTTGACGCTCCTATAACAATGGGTTATAAAGCGCGCCTGATTGCCTGGGCCCTGCTGCTATGAAGCATGCCGGTCAATCGCGCGAGTGTGGTGGAATTGGTATACACAGCAGACTTAAAATCTGTCGGCGTGAGCCTTGCGGGTTCGAGTCCCGCCACTCGCACCATCTTCTGTCGATCGAGGCGCCCTTGCGGCGCCTTTTTCATGCCCGCCGGAAAACCGCCGCGCAGCTGCTAGAGTGGAACCTGTCACTGTCCACTGGAGCGCCGCCATGCGCTATAGCCTGCTCGACGGTCAACGCGACGTCATCCTGCTGCTCGCCCGCATCCTGCTGATGATCCTGTTCGTGCTCTCCGGCTGGAGCAAGCTGAGCGGTTTCGAAGGCACGGTCGGCTACATGACCTCTCTCGGCGCGCCCGCGCCCATGCTGGCGGCGGCCGTTGCCGTGATCATGGAGCTGCTGGTCGGCATCCTGCTGATCCTGGGCTTCTACACTCGCCCGCTGGCCCTGCTGTTCGCCCTGTTCGTGCTGGGCACCGCGCTGCTCGGGCACCCGTTCTGGAACATGGTCGAGCCCGAGCGCAGCGCCAACATGACCCAGTTCCTGAAGAACCTCGCCATTGTCGGCGGGTTGCTGCTGCTGGCCCTCACCGGCGCCGGGCGCTTCTCCCTCGACCGTCGCTGAACGCGACTGCGGTGATTTCAATCATCGCAGTCGTCGTGCCAGGCCGGATGGTCATCTTCATCATCGAAGTCGTCGAGTGACTCTTCGTCCTCCTCGACTTCGTCCAGCGCCCCGTAGGCGTCCGCCTCGGGGTCGAAGTCTTCGTGGAATTCAGGGTCGAGCAGGTGGTCGTGCTCGGGTTCGGGCAGATCGTCTTCGTCGTGCATCGCAGGCTCCGGTAACAACGGCACGCCTGTATAGGCGCATCGACGCGGGCGGTCAATCCTCGCGGCGCTTAACCCCGGCTTAACCGACAAGGCGCATGGTGCAGGCTCTCCCTTCAAAAACGTTCTTTGCCCGCCGCCCTGGCGGGCTTTTTTTGCCCGGCCCTCCCCCGCACCACTGAACCGCCCGTCATTTCAGCGCTCGCATGGGTGCAGGATCTTTTTCACCAAGGAGCTTTCCCCATGGCCGTGAACATCGACCAACTGATCATTACCACCCCGGTGCCCAAATCCGCTACCAACCCTGTGGCCCTGGAGGTCACCGGCGCCCAGGCCCTCGCCAGCCTGCCCCAGGTTGTGAGCCGGCTGAGCAGTGGCGCAGTGCGCATGACCGCCCCGACCAAGGGCGCATCGAGCAAGAGTACCCATCGAACCCGCTGCGAGTGGAAGGAGGCCACCTATTGGGCCATGAGCAGCGCCAGCCGACATTTCAGCCACCAGCGCATGGTGCTGGAGCAGGTCAACTCGGCACAGAAGGTGGTGATCGCGCAGCTGCATGTGAAAGACGACGACAGCCCGGCGATCAAGGTGTTCTGGAACAAGGGCAAGATCACCCTCGGCTTTCGCCGGGACTTCAACCAGGCGACGCCGACCAACAGCACCCTCCTCGTCGATGTACCCCTGGGCACACCCTTCGACATCACCCTCGAAGTCTCTGCGGCCAGGGCCGCGACGGTGACCGCTGCCTGCAACGGCCGCAGCGGCGACTCCGGCCTGCTGCAGATGACCTCGGGCTGGCGGGACCACACCTTCAACTTCCATGGCGGTGTCTACAACCAGGTAGACTTCAGCGATGACACCCCGTCCACGGATGCGTCTGTCTGCGTGATCAGCCAGCTGGAGCTGCTGCACCGTTAGAGGCTCGGGAGCCGTTGCCGGGGAACGTTCGCCGGACTTATGAAAAACTCAGTAACGTTTACTGCACGATTACCCGGATGGCCTTCACGAAATTCTGACAAACGCCCAGGCAGACTGACCTGGCTTCGATACGTTCTGTTCAACCCGCCTTTTTGGCGGGTTTTCTTTTTTGCGCTTTCCGTACAAACCAGAGCGCGCCAATTGACAACTTTTTCACCTCTGCCGTGCCAAGGTAATGACTCATCCGTGAAACACTTGGCCCGCCCTCCCCAGCGGGCCTTTTCTTTGCCTGCGCGCTAGTCGAAAGCGCCGTTGAGTACTTCGTAGATCACCCCCGTGGCGACTGCCACCAGAATCAGGTCGACACCCGCCTGCATCCATTCATAACCGTCATAACGCGGCAGCTGGCCCAGCAACCGGCCATCGAGCTTCTTGGCGATGCCTGGGGGCAACGGCTTGCCACGCGCCAGGTTCTTCTGGATGCCGGGAGGCAATGCAGGCCCCGGGCTCCAGTAGTCGCGGTGCCCACCCAGGATACCGAGCACATCGCCCCGGTCGATCACGGGACCGCCATGACCGCCATCGTGCTTGCCCGCCCCTTGGTTGCCATGGTTCTGCTGGGATTGCCCCTTGCCGTGCCCCTTGCCATTACCCGGGTCGGCGAAAGATATGCAGGGCGCCAGTACCAGTGCGATGGATGTCAGTGTGGCAATGACTGTGCGGCGTTTGCTCATCGCTGCTTGCCTCTGAAGATTGGGGTCTGTGCAATCCTAGACCATGACAACGACATGGGGCTTCGCCATGACCCTGCTTGAGCAATCAGGCCTATCGGCACCACGGCGGGCGCGCATATTACCGTTGCGACTTGGTAAAGTGGCATCCAGCCGGTATTGAAGGACCACAGGTCAAAGGAACGACATGCTGAAACTGCTCACCGACATAGCCTTCCTGTGCGCGGGGCTATTGCTACTGATCGCCCTCTTCTGGGCATGCACCTTCGAGCGCAATCGCTGGCGCGCAGCCTTCGAAGCAGACTTCACGACCAGGCTGGGCAACCTGGGTATCGACGGCTATGAACTGGTGGTCGACAACGTCACGCTGCCAACCCCCCATAGAGCTGCCGATGTGTACCGGATCTTCCACGATCTGAAGGGCAACTATTTTCTTTACATCAAGAACGGCTACGCTGCGGGAGCACTCAAGCCCTTGACCAGCGAGCGGGCGCTGCAGGCCGCGAAAATGAGTGGATACCCCTGCAAAGGTCCGCAGGTCTAGAGGGCGCTGGCTGTGCTGCAAAATCTGGCAACACTTGCCGGCCACCCCGTCGATGAAACTCAATGGGATTGATGCTGTCCCATTGCCATCGGTTACTGCCGAGGCCGTCCGATAGCGCTCACAGACGTGGCAAGGTCCACATCGCGAAGCGATCCTGAAACGGCCTCGATATCCCGGTTTACCGGCGCGCGCATCCCACCTGTCGAGGATGCCGCCCTCATTTTTCAAGGCTGAAAGAGCGAACCATGAAACAGAACATTCTCCTCGTTGCCGTCTGCGCCGCCCTGCTCCAGGCATGTGCCCCGGCTTCCACCTCCCATGAAGGGACGCCTTCCATGCCCGCCACTGCCGCATCCAGCGCCACCCAGCCCAACCTCTCGGCCTACTACTGGAACCTGGTAGCGGCCAACGATGCGTCGGGCAAGCCCATCACCGCCATGGCCCCAGGCATCGAGGGCAAACTGCGGTTGAACTTCGCCGAACGCAAGCTGAACATCAGCGGCGGCTGCAACAACCAGTTCGGCGGCTATTCCTACCAGGACGGCGTACTGAAGGTGCAATCACTGGCCTCGACCCTGAAGGCCTGCGACAAGCCCCTGATGGAACTGGACGCCCAGGTCGGGCGCCTGTTCAAGGGCGACCTGCGTACCACCCTATCCGACGATGCCGGGGAGCCGATGCTGCAACTGACCACCCAGGACGGCTCTGTGCTGAAGTTCCAGGGTGAAGCCACCCCGGAGACCCGCTACGGCAGCAAGGGCGAGATCAAGTTCCTGGAAGTGGCCGCCAAGACCGTCAAGTGCAGCCATCCACTGATCCCCAACTACCAGTGCCTGCAAGTGCGCGAGCGTCGCTATGACGACGCCGGCCTGCAGTTGGCGACCCAGGACAGCTGGCACCCGCTGTACCAGTCCATCGAGGGCTTCGAGCACCGTGACGGCGTGCGCACCGTGCTGCGCGTGAAGCAATACGAATGGAAGAACCCGCCGGCCGACGCCCCGTCGCAGGTCTATGTGCTGGACCTGGTGGTCGAGCAGGACGCTTCGGGCAAGTAATTGCCAGTCGGCGCAGGCCGCCCTGCAGCGGCCTGCGCCTGGAACCGACAGCGACCTCAGGTGAGCGCCGCGTTGACCTGCGCACTGTCGACGTATTGCTCCATGCTGACGATC
Organism: Pseudomonas sp. NMI760_13; assembly: GCF_021283245.1. Lineage (NCBI taxonomy): Bacteria > Pseudomonadati > Pseudomonadota > Gammaproteobacteria > Pseudomonadales > Pseudomonadaceae > Pseudomonas > Pseudomonas sp. NMI760_13. The sequence goes on from NZ_JAJSRC010000007.1 coordinate 190,775, forward strand.
TTGCCGTTGTTCAGCCGGTACAGGTGGGCAAAGGTAGCCGTCATCGCCTTCCCGGTCTTGCGATAGGTCCCCGAGTAAACGCCAAAGGCGGCAACTCGGTCGTCCTCGGCCACATAGGTATGCACCTTGGCCTGGTAGCCATCCCATTCGGTGGCCAGGCGATGGAACACACCCTCCATGATCGCCCGGGGGCCGACATAGGTACCGGCATAAGGGAAACCGGCCGCCTCGGTCCAGGTCACGTCCGCTGCCAGCGCCGCCAGCAGGTTCTGGCCATTCTGTTCGGCTGAGCCTTCGTACGAGGCTCGGATGATGTCCAGGTTGCTCTTGCTCATGGCTTTACCCCCACGTTCAGCTCGCGAATGAAGGCCTGAAGATCTGAAAAGATAGCGCTGGCAGGTAACAACTGCAGGGCATCGTCCGCTTCTTGCAGGACAAATGTCGGAACGCCTCGGCCGCCCACGCGACCCAGCAAGGCACGCCCCTGCCCCACACGATCGTCATTAGCCTGCAGCAAAGCCGAATCCGGGCGCGTCAGCCGCTCGGCGGCGGCATTCAAGCCCAGGTTCGCCAGCACAGCTGCCAACGTCTCCAGTCGAGTCACATCCAGGCCATCGACATAGCGCGCCGCCTGAATCGCCTTGAGCGCTTCGAACTCGCGCTCAGGCGCAGTCAGGTTCACTGCGCTGAGCGCCAGGGTAGACGGACCACTGTCGAACGCCTGAAGGCGGTCGGCGAGTACCTGGTCGCGATAGCGCTCACTGAAGACCTGCCCGGTCAGCCGCTCGATGCGTTGGTCGTTGCTCCAGGCGTAGGCCGCAAAGTCATCATCCATGGCGCGAGCACCGCTGCCGGAAAACAGCCCCGTCGGTATCAGGCGCAACGCGAGGCCCGTGGATTCGAGAACCCGAGGCAGCGGTCCTCCTGCACCGTAGCACCAGCCGCACAGTGGGTCGAAGAGGTAAACCAGGGTCTTGTTCATGGTGAAACGCCTTGAATGGAATGCCTCGAATCTTATAGCGAGCGAATTGACATTTAAACGCATACGAAATAAACACACTGTATGCTACAAACATACATTAAAGGATATATCAATGACCGGCGCTTCCAGCCTGAACAGGCTTGCGTACTTCACCGCAGTGGTCGAAACCGGCTCCTTCACCGCAGCAGCAGAGCGCCTCGGCATCACCAAGGCCGTGGTCAGCCAACAGGTAGCGCGGCTGGAAAGCGACTGTCGTACCACACTGCTGGTTCGCAGCACGCGCAAAGTCCGCACCACCGAGGCGGGCCAACAGTTCTATCACCGCTGTGCATTGATCCTCAAAGAAGCTGAAGAGGCTTTCGAGGAATTGTCCGAAGCGGCCAGCGAGCCGACGGGCACCCTACGCCTGACCGCCCCTTTCGATTACGGCATCGGTGTCGTGGTGCCGGCCATCACCGCATTCTCGCAGCGATATCCGCAGTGCAAGGTCGAGGCACACTTCAGCGACCAGACCCTGGACCTGGGCGCCAACGATCTGGACCTTTCCATTCGCGTTGGCTGGATTACCGAGCAACATCTGCAGGCCCGGCGAATCGGCGAGTTTGCGCAACGGTTGGTGGCCGGCCCTCAGTGGCAAGCGCGAGCGGACAAACTGCAGGCCCCAGCGGAGGTGGCCGAGTTGCCGATCGTGGCGAACCTGGCGCTGCGAGAACCGACCCGGTGGGTATTTGCCAAGGACGCCACGCAGCGCGAAACAGTGGAGATGAAAGCCAGCCTGTCGCTCAACGCCACCTTGGCGGTGCGCGAAGCCACGCTGCTCGGGGCCGGGCTATCGGTCCTTCCGGACTATGTGGCGGAACCAGACCTGCAAGCAGGCCGGCTGATCGAGGTCCTGCCGCAATGGTCGCTGCCCCGAGGCGAGATCCATGCGGTCTTCCCGACGGCTCGCTTTCGACCGGTCAAGGTGCGTGCATTCATCGAGCTTCTGGCAAGCCGCCTGGCTTAATGAGACGGCACAGACCATCAGGTCAGGGCACGCCCGCGCAGCCGCCGACAATGCTACGCTCCTGGGATCACAGCCATCCAAGGGAATGAAGATGAGCTTCGACTGGCATGCTGGACCGATCACCCGCGCCACCCCACTGGACCGGCACTACCGGAACACACAGAAGGTCCGGCGGTTCCTGGTCGGTGAATGTGGCGAGGCCTTCAAGTTCGACCGCGCCTTCATGGCCTGGATCAAGAGCGCAGCGCCTGCCACCATGGGGGAAGTTGCGGATGAATGGCTGCGCAGACGCGGCTGATCCAGGCCGCTTGCTGTCCCACGCTGGCCGCCCGTACCCCCACCCCGGATGCTACCCGGTAGCCGCCTTCAGGATTGGCCTTTTTTAGCGTGGAACGGCGCGAAGGTCATACCGAAGAACCAGCCGCCGATCATTGCCAGCCAGATCGATTTGTATCCCTCTACGTTGTAGGCGCACCAATAGTTGATCGCCGTAATCACAACGAAAATCGAGAAAAACTGCTTGCGGGAGTACCTGCTCAGGTAACGGGTGGCTGCGGCGTCCAGTTCTTTGAGCTTTTTCATTGCGTTTCATCCTTGAATAACCAGTAGAAGCTCACAGCGGATCTACCGGCGGTCGCACACTTTCCTTCGTGGCCCACGATTGTCCCAGATGGCGGGGCGACGAACAATTCGCAGGCATTAAAAAACCGCAGCCACAGATCTGCGGGGTTTTGCCAATCTTCCAGCTTGTCCGCCAATGGGCTTGCAGCGCTGGCACCCAACTGAACCAGTCTCGCCGCACGTCCAGGCATCCCCCGAAGGGCCACCCTGGCTGTGGCGAGCCTGAATCAGAAATGAAAAAGCCCAGCGCGACGGCTGGGCTCCATTACGCAAGGAGATAGAAGATCATGGAGTCCAGTAAGCAATCTTGCCGGCTGCACCAACAGCTACAAAATTGCCGTTGCCGTAGGCGACGCTCCGGATATCGGTTCCTGCGAAAGTGTTGGCTTGCTGAACCCAGCCGATCCCATCCTCGGAAACGGCTGTCTTGCCGCCGTCGCCGACAGCTACATACTTGCCATTACCGTAAGCAATGTCGCGGATGATGGTTCCACCGAAACTGGTATCTTCAACAGCAGTCCAGCTAAGCCCATCGGATGAATATGCCATCTTGCCATCCGCACCAACGATAAACATTTTCCCGTTGCAAAGCTTCATGGAAAGGATGGTGCTAGTGCCGAAGGTGCTGGTTCTGGTCGCGAATGATTGCGGATTACCCGTTGGCATCTTCACAGCGCTAAGCAGCTTCCCATTCGATCCCGCAATCAACACAAAAACGCCAATGACGTTGACGCAGTGCACAGTCTCGCTAGAAGTGAAGGTCGTAGTGCGCTCCACCGTGCCTGACCAATCCTCATAACGGGAAAAGACTTTACCGTTAGACCCAACCAGTATCCAGGTCGCGATGTCGCCGTAAATTGGCTGATAATACACAATGCCATGCAAGTCTACATACGCGCGAGCAGCTGCCGTAAGGTCTGTCCAATCATTTAAAGGGCGTGCAATGCTGCCGTGGACCACATTGCCGGATTGAGAAAGGCCTTGAAGCGTTGTCCCAAGACCGTTCCAGTACAGCTCGTTGAGGACCTTTCCGCTATCAGAGGTGACGGCGCCCTTGAGCTTGGTCCACGCTGTACCAGTTGCGTCTCCGCTGATGAGCTGAGTGGTTGTGGGAAGACCGTTGCCACCAGCCGCATAAAACTTGCCTTGCGCAAAAACCACGCGCCTAAGCATGCCGGTGTTCTCCACCGGGTCTACTTGAGTCCAAAGATCTTGCAGGGTTTGAGACGCCGAGTTTGCGTTATCCATTTTAAACTCCGTTACTGAGCTGATTTAAGTTCAGGCCTCTGTATTGGGCGTATGGCGCTCATGGGCGATGGTTCGAGACTCGAGGTCCTCTGGCGAAGATCAGGGGTGATGAGGTTTCACCAACCTCAGACCTGTCGCTGATGTAGGAAATTATGCCACACGAATACTGTATATTCAACCAGTATTTTGAGGTTTTTATTCAGTGAACTTCGACGCATCCACCGCGCTTGAGTGGATTCGCTGATCGACATGCTCCGGTGTACCGGAAAGAGGGAATCACCGAGCGCGTTTACCGTCGAGTCGGTGCGATCGCCAAGCCCTCGAAGGGTTGAAGTTTCGGAACTCCATGCCTTTTGTTTCGGAACTCTTGGCATTTTCTGCGCACAAAGAAAAACCCCGCAGACCTAGATCTGCGGGGTTTCGAATGGTGGAGGCCGAGGTCGGAATCGAACCGGCGTAGACGGATTTGCAATCCGGAGCATAACCACTTTGCTACTCGGCCTCAAAGTCGGAGTCAGCTTTCGCTATCTCCTTGAAACCGCTGGGCTTTTTCAAGTCAGCTGCGTTTCGATGGACGCCATTATGTCGGCATTCGATGCACCTTGCAACCCCCTTGAAGAAAAAAATCTTCAAGGGGTTCAAGGTGTTAGCGCAGACGCCCGAGTTTGCTCCACAAACCGACCAGGGTGTTCTCCACTGCCCCGCTGGCGGCCACGCCGATACGCTCCTGCAGGCTCTTGCGCTCGGCGAAGCGCAGGTGGAACACATTGGCCTCGCGGGCGCTGCGGCTCAGGTACTCGTCGCTGGTGCCCAGTTCGTCGACCAACTGGCGATTGAGCGCGGCGATGCCCAGCCAGACTTCGCCAGTGGCCACCTCGTCTATATGAAGCTGCGGGCGGTAGCGGGCGACGAAGTCCTTGAACAGCTGGTGGGTGATGTCCAGGTCTTCCTGGAACTTCTCCCGGCCCTTGTCGGTGTTCTCGCCGAACACGGTCAGGGTGCGCTTGTATTCGCCGGCGGTCAGAACCTCGAAATCGATGTCGTGCTTTTTCAGCAGGCGGTTGACGTTGGGCATCTGCGCCACCACGCCGATCGAGCCCAGCACCGCGAACGGCGCACTGACGATCTTCTCGCCGATGCAGGCCATCATGTAGCCGCCGCTGGCGGCAACCTTGTCGATGCAGATGGTCAGCGGGATACCGGCCTCGCGGATGCGCGCCAGTTGCGAAGCCGCCAGGCCGTAGCTGTGCACCATACCGCCGCCGCTCTCCAGACGCAGCACCACCTCGTCACGCGGGGTGGCCAGGGTCAGTAGTGCGGTGATCTCGTTGCGCAGGCTCTCGGTGGCCGAGGCCTTGATGTCGCCGTCGAAGTCGAGGACGAACACCCGGCGCTTGTCCTCGGGCTTTTTCTTCTGCTGTTTTTCCGCCTTGGCCTGCTGCTTGCGCAGGGCCTTGAGTTGGGCCTTGTCGAGCAGGCCCGACTCAAGGCGCTCGCGCAGCTCCTTGTAGAACTCGTTGAGACGGGTAACCTGCAATTGCCCGCCCGGCTTGCGCCGCCCTTTGCCACGCAGGCCGGCGATGGCCGACAGCACCACCAGGATGGCGATCACCAGGGTGGCGGTTTTGGCGAGAAAGCTTGCGTATTCGGCAAGAAACTCCACATTGACTCCTTGATAAACCAGCGCCGCAACGGCGCGAACTGGATGCAAGCATACCGGGGCGCCAGGGCCGCTGCCAGCCGGTGAAAATGCTGGCAACACAGTTCAAACGACCTTTTCAAACGCTTGTATGTTTTTTCGTTGACAGCCCGCCTGGGGCAACCTAACCTCGCAGCAACCTCCAACCGGGCCGGACTTCAACGTGGGCAATCTCTACCTGATCCGACATGGGCAAGCCTCCTTTGGTGCCGCCGACTACGACGTGCTCTCGCCGGTCGGCGAGCGTCAGAGCCAGGCACTGGGCGAGCACTTCGCCCAATTGGGCCTGCGCCTGGACCGTTGCGTGGCCGGCACCCTGCGGCGCCAGCAGGACACCGCCCGCCTGGCCCTCGACGCGCTGCAGGCCCATGGCGAAGCAGCCCCGGCCATAGAGACCGACGCGGCCTTCAATGAGTTCGACGCCGACGGCGTGATCCGCGCCCTGCTCCCGGCCCTGCTGCCCGAAGAGCCCGAGGCCCTGCATGTGCTGCGCAACGGCGCCCAGCACCGCGGCGAGTTCCAGCGCCTGTTCGCCCTGATGGTGCAGCGCTGGCACGACGGCGAACATGCCCACGACGAACACCTGGAAACCTGGCAGGCCTTCACCGGCCGGGTCGGCGATGGCCTGCGGCGCCTGCTCGACAGCGCGGCCAGCGGCGACAACATCGCCCTGTTCACCTCCGGCGGCACCATCGCCGCCCTGCTGCACCTGGTAAGCGGAATCACGCCGGCTCAGGCGTTCACCCTGAACTGGCAGATCATCAACACGTCGCTCAGCCACCTGAAGTTCCGTGGCCGCGACGTCACCCTGGCTTCCTTCAACAGCCAAGCCCATGTGCGGCTGTTGCGGTTGCCGGAGCTCGTCACCTACCGATGAGCCCGGTCTGTTGTGTCCCTGCGGACGCGAATATCACTTAACAAGGAATACACCATGAGCGATGTAGCTAAAGCCGTCGAGGCGATGAAGGCAAAATTCAACCCATCCGCTGCCGCCGGCCTGGACCTGGTGTTCGGCTTCAACATCACCGACGAAGACAAGCACTACGCCCTGCTGGTCAAGGACGGCACCTGCGAGATCCAGGAAGGCGAGAACGCCGATGCCAACTGCACCCTGGTGATGGACAGCGAAACCCTCAAGGGCATCGTCAGCGGTGACACCGACGGCATGCAGGCCTTCATGGGCGGCAAGCTGCGCGTCGAAGGCGACATGATGCTGTCGATGAAGCTCAGCGAGCTGTTCCCGTCCTGATCGGCGCGGCGAATCGCCAATGAAAAAACCGAAGCCTGACGGGCTTCGGTTTTTTTTTGCCCGCTGCAAGGCCCGCCCATCAGGGCCATTGATCGCCCGGCAACACCCAGGCCAATAAACGTCTGGCACGCTTGTACCAGCTTTGACAGGAAATTAGATTAGCCAATAGTCCTTGCTACTGATCATAAGGAAATCGCATGACGCTCACCGACCAGTCCACCCAGGTACGCCCCGGCGAAGAACTCGACGCGGCCGTCATCGATCCGTACCTCAAGGATCACATTCCCGGCCTCGCGGGCACGCCGAGCATCAGCCAGTTCCCCGGCGGCGCCTCCAACCTGACCTACCTGGTCAGCTATCCGGACCGGGAGTTCGTGCTGCGCCGCCCGCCATTCGGCCACAAGGCCAAGTCGGCCCACGACATGGGCCGTGAGTTTCGCATCCTCAACCAGCTCAACGCTGGCTTCCCCTATTGCCCCAAGGCCTACGTGCACTGCACCGACGAGTCGCTGATCGGCGGCGAGTTCTATGTAATGGAACGGGTCAACGGCATCATCCTGCGCTCGGACATCCCCGCCGAACTGGACCTGGACGCCGGCCGCACCGAAGCCCTGTGCAAGAGTTTCATCGACCGCCTGGTCGAGCTGCACCAGGTGGACTACCAGGCCTGCGGCCTGGCCGACCTGGGCAAGCCGGAAGGCTATGTGCAGCGCCAGGTCGAAGGCTGGGCCAGCCGCTACGAAAAAGCCCTGACCCCCGACGCGCCGCGCTGGGAGCAGGTGATCGCCTGGCTGCGCGAGAAGATGCCCGCCGACCATCCGCGCCCGGGCATCGTGCACAACGATTACCGCTTCGACAACGTCATCCTCGACAGCGCCAACCCGATGCGCATCATCGGCGTGCTGGACTGGGAGATGGCCACCATCGGCGACCCGCTGATGGACCTGGGCAACAGCCTGGCCTACTGGATCGAGGCCGGCGACCCGGCGCCGGTGCAACTGATGCGCCGCCAGCCGAGCAACGCCCCCGGCATGCTTACTCGCCAGCAGTTCGTCGACTACTACGCCGAGCGCGCCGGCATCCGCATCGACAACTTCGACTTCTATTATTGCTACGGCCTGTTCCGCCTGGCCGGCATCGTCCAGCAGATCTACTACCGCTTCTTCCACGGCCAGACCCAGGACAAGCGCTTCGCCCAGTTCATCCACATGAACCGGCTGCTGGAGCAGATGAGCCTGCAACTGATCGGCAAATCCAGCCTGTAACTTCGGCAGACAACAAGGAATACGCGCATGTCCAAGACCCACCTGTTCGACCTCGACGGCAAGATCGCCTTCGTTTCCGGCGCCAGCCGCGGCATCGGCGAAGCCATCGCCCACCTGCTGGCCCAGCAGGGCGCCCATGTGATCGTCTCCAGCCGCAAGCTCGACGGCTGCCAGCAGGTGGCCGAAGCGATCGTCGCCGCCGGCGGCAAGGCCACCGCGGTGGCCTGCCACATCGGCGAGATGGAGCAGATCCAGCAGGTGTTCGCCGGCATCCGCGAGCAGTTCGGCCGTCTCGATATCCTGGTCAACAACGCCGCCACCAACCCGCAGTTCTGCAATGTCCTGGACACCGACCTGGGGGCGTTCCAGAAGACCGTCGACGTCAACATCCGCGGCTACTTCTTCATGTCGGTGGAGGCCGGCAAGCTGATGCGCGAGCACGGCGGCGGCAGCATCATCAACGTGGCCTCGATCAATGGTGTCTCGCCCGGGCTGTTCCAGGGCATCTACTCGGTGACCAAGGCGGCGGTGATCAACATGACCAAGGTCTTCGCCAAGGAGTGCGCGCAGTTCGGCATCCGCTGCAACGCCCTGCTGCCGGGGCTGACCGACACCAAGTTCGCCTCGGCGCTGGTGAAGAACGACAGCATCCGCAACGCCGCGCTGCAACAAATCCCGCTCAAGCGCGTGGCCGACCCGAGCGAGATGGCCGGCGCGGTGCTGTACCTGGCCAGCGATGCCTCCAGCTATACCACCGGCACCGCGCTCAATGTCGATGGTGGGTTCCTGTCCTGATCCGGATCCACGCACGCCCTGTGTAGGAGCGGCCTTGTGCCGCGAAAGGGCTGCGCAGCAGCCCCAGGATTTCAGCGCTGATGCAAAGATCGCGGGGCTGCTTTGCAGCCCTTTCGCGGCACAAGGCCGCTCCTACAGGGATGGCGCAACCCGCGGATCTATCCCTTGATCGCCTGCAACGTATAGCTCAGCGGCAACCGCCACGGCGCCTCGTTCAGGCGCCACTCGCCGTCATCGCCCAGCGTCATCTGCCCCGGCAGCGCTTCCCAGGGGATGCTCTGGTGCTCCTCCAGGCCAGTGATGCGCAGGCCGTTGTTCAGCAGCGCGGTGATCACCTCGCCCAGGCCATGGTTCCACTCATGGGTTTCGGTCTGGGTCAGTGCCTGGTCGGTTTCGACATAAGTCTCGTCACTGTGCCACACCGTCGGCGCCTCGCGCTCGAAGTACGGGTACTCCAGTTGCAGGCAGTCCTGATGGTCCTCGTTCACGGCCATCAGCATCGGGTGGCCGTCGCGCAGGAACAACCGCCCGCCCGGCTTGAGCAACGTCGCCACGGTCTGCGCCCAGCGCTCGATGCTCGGCAGCCAGCACAGCGCGCCGATGCCGGTGTAGACCAGGTCGAAAGCTCCCGCCGGCAATACCTGCGCGGCCTGATAGACGTCCGATTCGACATAGGCGATGCCCGCCCCACAACGCTCGGCCAGCTGGCGCGCCTGGGCCAGGGACGCCGCAGAGAAATCCAGGCCGCAGACCTCGGCGCCCAGGCGCGCCAGCGACAGGGTGTCGGTGCCGATATGGCATTGCAGATGCACCGCGCGCAGGCCGTGGATATCGCCCAGGCGTGGCAGGTCGAAGCGCACCACCTCGGACAGGTGCCCGGGCTCGGCGACGAAGCGCTCGACCTCGTAGTCCCCGGAGGCAGCGTGCAAGGGTGCGCGCTCGTCCCAACTGGCGCGATTGAGTTCCAGTGATCGGCTCATAGCGGTGCTTCCCTGTCCTGAGTGAGTCAGGCGCCACGTTAACCGGCCCTCGCCAACCCGGCAACCACCCCGTCAACCAGAAGTTGACGGCTCGGGTATACTGCCCGCTTCGTGCCCGCCCAAGGATCCAGCGCCCATGACCGAAAACAGCTTCGCCTTTCGCCTCAAGGAACTGCTCGAACACCACAAGCTGACCCTGCAGGCCGTGGGCACGGCGCTGGGGATCTCGCGCACGGCGGTGCACAAGTGGACCCGCGGCGGCGAGATCGACTACGACAACCTGCGCCGCCTGGCCGACCTGCTCAAGGTCAACTGGATCTGGCTGCGCTACGGCGAGGAGGCCCTGCACAACGTGCAGCAGGCCGAGGTGGTCGAGCTGCCAATGACCGACGTGCGCCGCCGCTACACCGCCGAGATCATGGAAAGCGAGACGCGCATGAAGCTGGCCCAGGAAGGCGCGCGCATCGTCACCTGGGAATGGAACCTGGTCACCGACGAGGTGACCTACTCGCCCAACGTCGAGGCGGTGTATGGCTGGCCGCTGCGCCGCAACGAGGACTTCTGGGAACACATCCACGCCGATGACGCCCGCCACATGCAGGGCATGTATGCCCAGGCGGTGGCCGACGGCACCGGCTGCGAATGCGATTTTCGCATCACTCGCCCCGATGGCGGCCAGCGCTGGATCGCCTCGCGCGCCACGGTGCTGCGTGACAGCGTCGGGCGCCCGGTGAAGATGGTCGGCATCAGCATGGACAACACCGAGCGCAAGGTCGCCGAAGAAGAGCTGCGCCAGAGCGAGGCGCGTTTTCGCACCATCTTCGAACTGGCCTGGGGCGCGCTGGCCTATATCGACCCGGATGGCAGCTGGCAGCGGGTCAACGGCAGCTTCTGCGAGCTGCTGGGCTACCGCGAGGACGAACTGTACGGCACGACCTTCCAGCAGATCACCCACCCCGACGACCTGCCGGGCAACCTGGCGTTGCTGCAGCGCATGCTGGCCGGCGAGATCGAGCGTTACGAGGTGCAGAAGCGCGTGCGCCACAAGGACGGGCGCTATATCTGGGTACGGGCGCGCACCTCACTCGAACGTCGCGCCGACGGGCAGCCGGAGCATCTGATCAGCGTGTTCGAGGACATCACTGCCGAGCGGGCGGCAGGGTAAGCATCACAGCGCCCCCCTGTGGGAGCGGGTTTACCCGCGAAGAATCCGACGCGGTGCTTGGCACCGGCTACGCCGGTGTTCGCGGGCAAGCCAGCTCCCACAGGTATCGCGCCAGACTCCAAAAATTGAGCAAGACAGTTGCTCCCACAGGGTGTCGATTTGCCTGTTCTAGTCCTGCACTGGCCTGGCTTCAAGTTATAGACAGGTGGCCGCCGCCGCCCGGCGCTGCAACGCCACGCCGTCATTCTTCTGCGCGTAATAGTCCACCCGCGTGCCTCCCGCCTGGGCGTAGACATCGACGAACGACTCCGCCTCCCGGGTATACACCGTGAACCCACCCTGCTTGCGCGCCTCCAGGTAGCCGCTGGCATCGACCCCGAAGGTGGTCTCTTCCTGCCAGCTGAACTGGATGCACTGGGCGACCAGGTCGGGCGTCTTGTGCGAATCCAGGCGTGCGGTGGGCGAGCCGTTGCGCGCCGCTTCCATGGTCGACGATGCACAGCCCGCCAGCAGCAGCGCCACGGTGATCGGCAGAATTGCTCGCATGTTCCATCCTCGGGACAAAAAAGAAGCAGACTCTAGCACTGCCGGGCCGGCCGGGGAATCGCCGCTACCGCTCATCGCCGCCGCGATAAAAGTTTGCGCGGCAAAGAACCAAATCGATCGCCACAGGTCACAGGAGGTACCGCGTAAACCGTTGCGGATCAAGGACCTATAACGTGATGAAACGCCTTGCAAGCCTTTCGATGGTCGCCACCCTGCTGCTGCTCGGTGGCTGCTACAGCAACCACTACCACGACGATGACGACGGCTGGCGCGACCGTGACCGCGGCCACCGTCATCACCATCGCCACGACCGTGACGATGACGACCGCCAGTACCGTGACCGCTACTACCGCTGAAGCGTCTTTCAAACCCTGACTCGCCGCCAACCACGCGGCACCCTCCCCCTGATGATTCCCCTGAGGTTCACAACATGCGTCTGACTCTGCCTTCCCTCGCCCTCGGCCTGCTGCTCTGCCAGGGCGCCTTCGCCGGTGACGGCACCGCTGCCATCGGCGGCGGCCTGGGCGGTGCCCTGGGCAACGTCGTCGGCAAACAGATCGGCGGCAGCACCGGCGCGGCCATCGGCGCGGGCCTGGGCGGCGCGGCCGGCAGCGCGGTGGGCGCACGCAAGGGCAACCGTGCCGAAGCCGCCATCGGCGGTGGCCTGGGTTCGGCCGGCGGCTCGCTGATCGGCGGCAAGCTCGGCGGCTCCACCGGCTCGACCGTCGGCGCGGGCCTGGGCGGCGCGGCGGGCGGCGCGATCGGCAACCACATGGGCGACAACAACCGCAAGCACAAGCATCGCCACTAACAAGTAACACGGGCGAGCCTGCGGGCCTTGTGGGAGCGGGCTTGCCCCGCGATGGCGGCTGACCTGGCGGTGATGTTGTCCAGGCTGGCTTCATCGCGGGGCAAGCCCGCTCCCACAAAATTGGCTCCCACACATCCGCCCCCAAGCACTCTGCCATCGCGCACCTGGTCACCCCCCGGCAAAACACTGCAGCACGTCAACGACGCATTCGCGTCAAGCTGCCACACTAGGGCCATCGCCTTTCGTGCCCCTGTGTGAAGGAACATCCCCTCCCCATGAACCATGAGCTGCTCTGGGTCCTAGGCCTGCTGGCCGTCGTCGTCGTCCTGTTCATCATCAACCGCCCGCGCATGGACGTGGTCGCCCTGCTGGTGATCCTCGCGCTGCCGCTGTCCGGCATTCTCACCATCGAGCAGGCCCTGGCCGGTTTCAGCGATCCCAACGTGGTGCTGATCGCCGCGCTGTTCGTGATCGGTGAAGGGCTGGTGCGCACCGGCATCGCCTACCGCATAGGCGAATGGATGAGCGAGCGCGCCGGCAACAGCGAGGCGCGCCTGCTGGTGCTGCTGATGGTGGCAGTGGCCGGCCTGGGCTCGGTGATGAGCTCCACCGGCGTGGTGGCGATCTTCATCCCGGTGGTGCTGAGCATCGCCGCGCGCCTGCAGCTCTCGCCCAGCCGGCTGATGATGCCGCTGAGCTTCGCCGGCCTGATCAGCGGCATGCTCAGCCTGGTGGCGACCCCGCCGAACGTGGTGGTGCACAGCGAGCTGGTGCGCCACGGCGAAAGCGGCTTCGGCTTCTTCAGTTTCACGCCCTTCGGCCTGGTGGTGCTGGTGCTGGGCATCGGCTACATGCTGCTGACCCGCCATTGGCTCAACGGCGAGGTGCGCAAGGACGGTCGCGTCGAGAGCCGCCGCACCCTGCTCGACCTGGTGCTGGACTACAAGCTCAGCGGCCGCGAGCGGCGCCTGCGTATCCGCCCCCATTCGCCGCTGATCGGCCATACCCTGGGCGAGCTGGAGCTGCGCACCCGCCACGGCGCCAACGTGATCGGCATCGAGCGCCAGCACAAGTTCACCACCCGGGTGATCACCGCCGACTCCGGCACCCTGCTGCAACAAGACGACGTGCTGCTGCTCGACCTGTTCGCAAACCGCGACGACCTGCGCAGCCTGTGCCAGTCGATGCTGCTCGAGCCCCTGCACTTCAAGGCGGCCTATTTCATCGACCAGTCCCAGGAAGTGGGCATGGCCGAGATCTCGCTGCCTCCGGGCTCGCAACTGATCGGCAAGACCCTTCTCGAGCTGACCTTCCGCACCCGCTATGACCTCAACGTGGTCGGCCTGCGCCGCGACCAGCAGGCGATCGAAGGGCAGCTGGTGGAAGAAAAGCTGCGCCTGGGCGACACCCTGCTGGTGGTTGGTCCGTGGAAGGCAGTGCGCCAGCTGCAGGGCAAGCCCCGCGACTTCCTGGTGTTGAGCCTGCCGGCGGAGATCGACCAGGTCGCCCCGGCCCGCGCCCGCGCGCCCTACGCGCTGATCAGCCTGGCGGTGATGGTCGTGTTGATGGTCAGCGGCCTGGTACCCAACGTCATCGCCGCCTTGATCGGCTGCCTGCTGATGGGCGCCGGCCGGTGCATCGACATGAACAGCGCCTACCGCGCCATCCACTGGCAGAGCCTGGTGCTGATCGTCGGCATGCTGCCCTTCGCCCTGGCCCTGCAGAAGACCGGCGGCATTGACCTGGCCGTCGGCGCCTTGGTCAGTACCCTCGGCGGCGCCGGGCCGAGCGTGATCCTCGCCTGCCTGTTCGCCCTTACCGCGCTGATCGGCCTGTTCATCTCCAACACCGCGACGGCGGTGCTGATGGCCCCAGTAGCGGTCAGCACCGCGCAGCAGCTGGGCATGTCGCCCTACCCATTCGCCATGACCGTGGCCCTGGCGGCGTCGGCGGCGTTCATGACGCCGGTGTCGTCGCCGGTCAACACCCTGGTGCTGGGCCCCGGCCAGTATCGCTTCGCCGACTTCGTCAAAATCGGGGTGCCCTTCACCCTGCTGGTGATGCTGGTCACCGTGCTGATGGTGCCGTGGGTGTTCGGCTTGTAGTCGGCGGCACGATCCAGGCGATTTGCGGCGAATTGACATCAATTGGCGACTTGAAAGACACTCTCAGACTATCGTCCCAGGTGCCTACGGCCGTTTTCCTGGATTTCGTCTTCGCTTGCCGGTCGAACCCATGGTGTCACCAGCCCCGTCGCGCCTGCTGCCCCTGCTGAGCCTGTTCGGCCTGACCCTGGCCTTGACCCTGGCCGGCATCCTCGCCCGCCCCATCGAATCGCTGTCGCTGTTCTGGCCGGTGAACGCGGTGCTCGCCGGGGTGCTGCTGCGCAATCCGCGCCAGGCCACCCCCTCCGGCTTCGCCCTGATCTACCTGGCCATGGTGGGCGCCGACCTGGCCTGCGGCAGCGCCTGGAAGCCAGCCTTGTGGTTCAACCTGTGCAACCTCGGCGCCATCGTCAGCATCTGGTACCTGATGGCCCGCCTGCCACGCGTGCACCGACGCCTGCGCACGCCCCACGGCACCCTGTACCTGTTCGGCGCCTGCGCGGTCGGCGCCGTGGTCGCCGCCAGCCTGGCCTGCGTGATGGCCACGCCCTGGTTCGAACAATCGCTGCGCGCCACCTGGCTTGCCTGGTTCAGCGAGCAGTTCTCCACCAGCGTGCTGGTCCTGCCCGTGCTGCTCACCGCGCCCTCGCCACGCGCCCTGAGCGGCCACGGCAGCGCCAGCCAGCCGATCCGCCTGGCGCCGCTGCTGGTGCTGCTCGCCTCGCTGGCGGTCAGCATCGTCTTCGGCGGCCCCGGGGCCATCGCCTTCCCGATCGCCGCGCTGCTGTGGTGCGCGCTCAGCTACTCGCCATTCCTGGTGGCGCTGCTGGCGCTCACCGCCGGCAGCACGCTGATCGTCGCCGTAGCGCAGAACCTCATGCACTTCAGCATCCCGCAGAGCGAATCGGGGGTCACCACCCTGATGTCGGCGCGCCTGGGCATCGCCATGCTGGTGCTCGGCCCGCTGGTGCTGGCCTGTGTCAGCAGCGCCAACCGCAGCCTGATGGCGCGCCTGGCGCATCAGGCGACCATCGACCACCTCACTGGCACCCTGTCCCGCAGCGCCTTCATCCGCCGCGCCCACGCCCTGCTCGACAACCGCCGGCAAGCGCCGCTGACCTTGATGATGCTCGACATCGATCACTTCAAGACCATCAACGACCAGCATGGCCACGCGGTCGGCGACCAGGTGCTGCGCCAGTTCGCCATGACCCTGCAGGACCAGTTGCACGACGGCGAGCTGTTCGCCCGCCTGGGCGGCGAGGAATTCGTCATCGTCGTGCCGGGGCTGGCGCCGGAACTGGCCAGGTTCACCGCCGAGCGCCTGCGTCGGGCGGTACAGGACCAGCACATCGCGCAGCCCGGGCAGGCGCTGCGGATCACCGTGAGCATCGGAGTAAGCGGCTGCACCGCCGACACCCCGGCGCCCAGCCTCGACGAACTGCTGGCCAGCGCCGACCAGGCGCTCTACCGGGCCAAGGCCCAGGGTCGCAACCGGGTCGAACAGGCCGAGGGACAGCGCCAGGTGGTGTGACTCAGCCGGCCAGCAGGTCCCAGCTCAGCTTGGCGATCAGCACGCACAGCAGCACCAGGAACAGCCCACGCACGAACCCCGCACCCTTGCGCACCGCCAGCCAGGTGCCAGTCAGCGCGCCGAGGATGTTGAACAGCGCCATCGGCAGCGCAATGGCCCACAGCACATTGCCCGACGGAATGAAGAACACCAACGCCGCCAGGTTGGTGGCGATGTTGACCAGCTTCGCCGAAGCCGAGGCATGCAGGAAGTCCAGGGCGAAGAAGCGGATGAACAGGAAGATCAGGAAGCTGCCAGTGCCTGGGCCGAACAATCCGTCATAGAAGCCGATGGCGCCGCCGATCAACACCGCCAGGCACTGTTCCTTGCGGCCGATCGCCATGGGTTTGTGCAAGGTGCCGAAGTCCTTCTTGCAGAAGGTGTAGATGGCCATCAGCACGATCAGCACCAGCACCATCGGCCGCATCACGCTGGCCGGCACCAGCGACACGGTGGCCGCCCCGCAGAACGACATCACGAAGGCGCTCAGCGCCGCCGGCACGATCAGCCCCCAGTCCAGCTTGACCTTGCGAATGAACGAACGCGCCGCAAAGCTGGTGCCGCACACCGAGGCCAGTTTGTTGCTGCCCAGCAACGCCGCTGGCTGGGCGTTGGGCAGCACGTTGAACAGCGCCGGGATCTGGATCAAGCCGCCGCCCCCAACGGCGGCGTCGATCAGGCCAGCGGCGAAGGCAAACAGCGAAAGCAGGGCGATATCCATCATTTCCAGGGTCCGGGCGGTACAAAACAGGCTGCCAGACTAATCAAAGCGCCGCGCGTGTGTTGAAATGCCATATTGCGAAAACTGCAATAAGGATCCTCGTGATGGCACTGGACATGCTGCGTGAAATACAGGCCTTCGTCAGCGTCGCGCACAAGCGCAGCTTCGTCAGCGCCGCCCGTGCCCTGGGGCGCTCGCCCAGCGCGGTAACCCGGGCGGTGCAGGCCCTGGAGGATAACAGCGGCGCCAAGCTGTTCAACCGCAGCGCCAGCTCGGTATCGCTGACCGAAGCTGGCGAGCGACTGCTGCCCCACGCCGAACGCTTGCTGGATGTGCAACGGGATGCCGCCGACGAACTGGCGGCGCTGACCGGCGACGCCCAGGGCTGGATCCGCCTGGCTGCGCCCGAGGTGCTGGCCCAGCAAGTGCTGCCGGCGGTGCTGGCCGAGTTTGCCCGACGCCACCCCCACGTCACCCTCGACGTACAGTACGGCGACCAAGCCTTCGACCCGCTGCAAGGCAAGCTGGACTTCGTGATCCGCGGGGCCTTCCCGCAGTCCAGCGAGCTGATCGGCTATCCCCTATGGCGTTACCGCCGCCATCTCTACGCCAGCCCTCAGTACCTGGCATTGGCCGGCACACCGCAGGTGCTGGAAGACCTCGAGCGGCATACGCTGATCCTGCACACCGCGCCGCGCATCCTGAAGGCCTGGCATTTCAGCAAGGACGGACACATCGTCAGCCTGCGCCCGCGACCACGGCTGCGCCTGGGCTCGGGGGTGGCGGTGCTGCAAAGTACCCTGGCGGGGGCCGGTATCGCCCGGCTGGCGGATTGGCTGGGGGAGCCGGAGGTACGTGCCGGGCGCCTGGTGCGGGTCTGCCCCGACTACCACCTGACATCCAGCACCGGGCAGGACCCGCAGATGCACGCCGTGTACCCGGCCGGCGACCTGCCGGCGAAGGTCCGTGAGCTGCTGCAGACCCTGCGCGAGGCAGGCGCGCGGAGTGTTGAACAGCCCTGAACAGGGCTGCTCAATTTCTGCTCAATCTAACAGAGGCCCTGAAAACCATGGCCTGTAGCGCTTTATCCACAGACCTACCCACGATTTTTGTGGACAGTTTCTGCAAGCCTTGAAGGAATTTTTACAAGCGCAGCAAGGCCGCATTGGCCAGCTTGACCAACTCGATCCATTCGCTTGCGCTGATCACACCGGAACGCTCCAACTCTTCGGCACGGCGCAGTGCCTGATCGTAGTCCGCTTCGTGAAGGATGCCCTCACCGAGAAAACGACCGCGCCACTCCAGCATCGCTGCAGTGCCTTTCTTGCATTCCATAGTGTGTATTGTCTCCAAGGCAAGTAAACGGCCCGTGTGCCCGGGCCCTGGGATTGGGGGCGGGAGATTACACGAGCGACTTGTACTTGAGAACGACTTGCAGCTACCGCTTGTCTAGACGACTGCGGCCAGGAGGCGGGAAAAACTTGGGGAAGGGTCTGGCCCGCCATTGTGCCAGGCGGGCCGGGACAGGAAAAAGTTGCGGCTCAGCTTGGCGGAATGGTGCCCAGCAGGCCAATCATGATAGTCAGCAGCAGAAAACCACCCAGAAACAGCGCGAGCTTGCCCATCGGAACCTCTACAGTGTGATGACGTAACGGCGGGGCTGGCCGCTGCGGCAGTGCAGCGGGGCAGCCTGCCCAGCGCACACCGGGTTGGAAGGCTGGGCCTGGGTGTATTTTCCGGCAGCGGCTGATACGGTTACAGATTCAGGTTCGTGGAAAAAAAGCGGATCAGATGGTGATTCCTCCCATCGCGGGGCGCATACCTTGAGGCCAACGCGATCGGCGTGGGAGCGGGCTTGCCCCGCGATGACCTCCGCGCAGGCAACACACCTGTTACGGTCCGAAGCCCAGACAAGGAGAACTCCCGGAGATGACCGCGCTCGCCAGCAACGCCGCCCTGCTGATCATCGACATGCAGAACGGCATCAACCACCCTCGCCTGGGCCGTCGCAACAACCCCGAAGCCGAACAGCGCATCAATGAGCTGCTCGCCGCCTGGCGTGCAAGCACGCGTCCGGTGATACACGTGCGCCACATTTCCCGCGATCCGGATTCGGTGTTCTGGCCGGGCCAGCCCGGTTGCGAGTTCCAGCCCGCCTTCACCCCGCAGGCCAGCGAGACCGTGTTCGAAAAACACGTGCCCGACGCCTTCTGCAACAGTGGCCTTGAACGCTGGCTGCACCAGCGCGGCATCAGCCAGCTGGTCATCGTCGGCGTGATCACCAACAACTCGGTGGAGTCGACCGCACGCTCGGCGGGCAACCTGGGGTTCGATACGCTGGTGGTGCCCGATGCCTGCTACACCTTCGACCAGCACGACCTGCAGGGCCGACTGTGGCCGGCGGAAGACGTCCATGCCCTGGCCCTGGGCAACCTGGCCATGGACTATGCGCGGATTCTCGACAGCGCGGCCTTGCTGGCTGCGGTCTGATCTCAGTCCAGCTGGCGCAGCTTCGCCAGCGGTACCCAGCCCAGTTCCCCGTTGCCAGCCCGACGGCACCAGAGCCAGCCGTTCAGGGGGCGCAGGCCCTCCAGCGACTGGCCGGGGTCAACGTCCAGCTCATGGGCCGAATAGGCTTCCACCGCCCTGCCCCGGCCGACGCCAAGCCGCTCGATGAGCTGGCCGGGCACCCAGCCTGGCTCCTGGCCCTGGCAACTGCACAGGTACCAGTCCTCCCAGTGCTCGTCACCCTCGTAACGCTGGCCGATGTCCAGCAGCGTGCCTCGGGCGAAGGTGATGGGCGCAGGATACTCACTGCGGTGTGCGGCAATCACGACGTAGTTCACAGGCCTCTCCCTGGCTGCGAAAAGCGTCGATGCTAGTCGAAGGCCATTCAGAGCACCATGATCATTTCGTGCCAGGCCATGCCGCCATGATCGGAGGCCGACGGGCGTACATAGGCGTAGCCCATCCTCTCGTACAGCCCGACATGCCGCTCCTTGCACATCAGGTGAATGGTCGCCTTGCCGCGCTCGCGCATCTGTTCGACGAAACGCGCCATCAGCCGGCTGGCATGGCCCAGGCCCTGGTACGCAGGGTCGAGCACCACCGACATGATCACCACGTTGGGTGCCAGCGGATCATGCCCGACCAACTCCTTGAAGGCTTCGTCCGACATCACCACCTGGTCAGCGCAGCCGCTGTTGATGAAGCCGATCACCTGGCCATCGGCCTCCAGCACCAGGAAGCCCTCCGGGTACTGGGCGATGCGCGTGGCGATCTTCTCCCGGGTGGCGGCCTCGTCGCCTTCGTAGGCGCTGGTTTCGATCTGGTAGCAACGGTCCACGTCGGTTGCCGTGGCCTGGCGGAACATCGGGGTGCTCATGGGGCGGATCCGGATAGCGGGAAACAGGGGCGACATGCTAACGGAAGTCGTCGCCCAGCTGTATGCCCGCCATGCCAGTTAGACCGAACGGGTGATACCCCCATCGACCCGCAGGTTCTGCCCGGTGATATAGCCCGCGCCCTCGGAGGCCAGGAAGGCGACGGTGGCCGCGATCTCCTCGGCCTTGCCGTACCGCTCCATGGGAATCCGGCTACGGAATTCCGCTTTCTCCGGCAGGCTGTCGATAAAGCCCGGCAGCACGTTGTTCATGCGGATGTTCTCGGCCGCGTAACGGTCGGCGAACAGCTTGGTGAAGGCCGCGAGCCCGGCGCGGAATACCCCGGAGGTGGGGAACGCCGGATCCGGCTCGAAGGCGGCGAAGGTCGAGATGTTGATGATGGCGCCGCCGCCCTGGCGCTGCATGATCGGCGTCACCAGGCGGGTCGGGCGCACCACGTTGAGGAAGTACACCTCCATGCCACGGTGCCAGTCGTCGTCGCTCAGCTCGAGAACCGGCGCACGCGGGCCGTGGCCTGCGCTGTTCACCAGCACATCGACCCGCCCCCATTGCTGCATCACGGTATCCACCAGACGCTGCAGGTCTTCTACCGACTGGTTGGAGCCGGTCACGCCGATGCCACCCAGCTCGGCCGTCAGCGCCTCGCCCTTGCCGGACGACGACAAAATGGCCACCCTGAAGCCATCGGCGGCCAGCCGCCGCGCGGCCTCGGCCCCCATGCCACTGCCACCTGCGGTAATGATTGCGACTTTCTGCGAAGACATATGCTGCTCCTTCGGGGAGTTGATCAAGTAGGCCCATGAAGCCAGAATCCGGCTTATCGCACCAATCACAAATACTGGCAGCAGCCTGCAGGAAATCTACTGGATGAGCGCGCCCAAGCGACGCAACGCCCCCGCCATCGTCAACCACCTGGTGGCCTTCGAGGCCGCCGCCCGCCTGGGCAGCTTCCGTGCCGCCGCCGACGAACTGCACGTCACCCCCGGCGCCGTCGCCCAGCAGGTGCGCACCCTCGAGGACAAGCTCGGCCGCCCGCTGTTCGAGCGCCTGCCCCGAGGCCTGCGGCCCAACCCGGACGGCGCCGACTACCTGACCCGCGTGCGCCTGGCCCTGGACATCATCGAGGACGCCACCGGCGAACTGCTGGAGCGCGACAGCCAGCGCGATCCCCGGCAGATCCTGCTCAGCACCACCCCCGCCTTCGCCAGCCGCTGGTTGATCCCGCGCCTGGGCCTGCTGGCCCAGGCCCACCCGCCGGTGGCGCTGATGATCGATGCCTCCGACAGTACCCGCCCGTTGAGCGGCAAGGGCGCCGTGGACCTGGCGGTGCGCTGGGGAGCCCCGCCCTTCGCCGACGCCTATGCCCTGCCCCTGCTGCCCGGCGTGGCGGTGCCGGTGTGCGCGCCGGCATTGCGCGGTGAACACCCTTGGCGGCAAGCCGCGGATCTTGCGCAGCAGCCGCTGATCTCCGACAGCCACAACAACTGGAAGCGCTGGTTCGATCACTACGCGCTGCCCGGCACGCGCTTCAGCGGCCCGGTGTTCTCCCAGACCATCCTCGCCATCGAGGCCGCCGAGCAAGGCATGGGCATCGCCCTGGTGCCCCGCCTGCTGGTGGAAAATGCCCTCAAGGCCGGCACCCTGGTACTGGCCCTGAAAGGCCATGAACTGCACAGCGATGCAGGCTTCCATCTGCTCGCCGGGCATGCTCCGCAGGCAGGCTCAGCCGCCGAGCAGGTGGTGCGCTGGCTGCAGGCCCAGGCGAACGATGAAACCCACGGACGCCCAAATCTCAACACTCTGATGTAGCAAACTAGCGAGATCTGCGTGGGAGCGGGCTTGCCCCGCGATCACCGGCCTGGCCGGTGCCATCCACTGCATCCCGGGCCAAGCCCGCTCCCACGCCGATAGCTGAAACTGCTCACGAAGCCCTGCCCTTTTGTAGCTTTCTGTGTACCAACCGCCTCCCGATACACACGAACGCCCACCCCACCAGCACCCGACACACCCCGGACACAGCCACCTCCTTAACTACACGCCATCCCGCCCACACCGATGGCCCGCCAAGGAGATGCACCATGTTCGCCAGCGCCAACCGCCTCAACCGCTCAGCCCTGCTCGCCTGCGCCCTGCTGCCTCTGGCCCTGCTGACCACCACCCCCGGTCAGGCCGAGGAAACCCGCTCGCCTGCCGCAGCCCGCCAGTCCACCCCCTTCGGCCCGCTCAAGCATGTCCAGGCCGGCGTGCTGGACGTCGCCTACGTGGAACAAGGCCCCGCCGACGGCCCGGTAGTGATCCTCCTGCACGGCTGGCCCTACGACATCCACAGCTACGAGCAGGTGGCGCCGCAACTGGCCGCCCAGGGTTACCGGGTGCTGGTGCCCTACGCCCGCGGCTACGGCGACACCCGCTTCCTCTGCGCGAACACCCCGCGCAATGCCCAACCCGCCGCCCTGGCCAGCGACGTCATCGCCTTCATGGACGCCCTGGGGATCAAGCGCGCCGTGCTCGGCGGCTTCGACTGGGGCGCGCGCACCGCCGATATCGTCTCGGCCCTGTGGCCCGAGCGGGTCAAGGCGCTGGTGTCGGTCAGCGGCTACCTGATCAGCAGCCAGGAAGCCGCCAAGGCCCCGCTGCCGCCCAGCGCCGAACTGCAGTGGTGGTACCAGTACTACTTCGCCACCGAGCGCGGCCGCGCCGGCTACGACAGCAACCGCCACGCCTTCGCCCGGCTGATCTGGCAGACCGCCTCGCCGCAGTGGAAGTTCGACGACGCCACCTTCGAGCGCAGCGCCAAGGCCCTGGACAACCCCGACCAGGTCGCCATCACCGTGCACAACTACCGCTGGCGGCTCGGCCTGGCCCAGGGCGAGACCCGCTACGACCCGCTGGAGGCGAAGCTGGCCACCTTCCCCGCCATCGGCGTACCCACCATCGCCCTCGAAGGCGATGCCAACGGCGCGCCGCACCCACCGGCCGAGGCCTACGCCAAGCGCTTCACCGGCAAGTACGCCTACCGCCTGGTGAGCGGTGGCATCGGCCACAACCTGCCGCAGGAAGCGCCCGAGGCATTCGTCAAGGCCGTGGTGGATGCGGACCATCTGTAAGGGCAATTGCAACATATCGTTTCGGCAGCGCATGTCGGGTGCCGGGAGACGCGGATTGCCTCTGCAACCCGTCTGTTCCGTGGCAGGCCTTATACTCCGGGGCCTGCCGCAGAATGAGCGGACGCATGCCGAAACATTCACCCCGGCCATCCTGTAAGACGCCTCTTTTGTTGCTGTAGGACGTTTCTACGGGTTTGTGATCCGGTGTATGAATAATCAGTATTGGCTGGGGAATTGACCTGATACCGTCGAGCCTTTCCTACAACGGCACGGATGCCCACGGCCAGTGAGAACGACATGGACAACTACGACAGCTCGGCGCTTGGACTGCAGAAATGCCTGCTGAACCTGCGCCGGGATCATGCACGGATGAAAGCGTCGGGAGAGCTGGAAAGAGCAGCGATACTGGCGCAGGTAATTGGGCGGATGGAGCAGGGATTGAAGGAGGCCTCCCAGGGAAGGAAGCCCGAAACACTGCAGTGAAGTGATGCCAGCAAGATGGTGATGGATTTGCGGCTCGCCCTGGTGAGGCGCCGCAAGCCCATCGCGTACACCGCCCACGCTCAATATAAGACCCACTCCCTCATTTTTCGTCGCTACCCGCAGCATGACTGCCCCAAGCTCGCGCCCGCCCCCATCCCACGCCCAGCTCCAGTGCAACTTTCTAACCGAAAGGTCAGCTAAAACCCCGAGTTCGGCTTTTATTTCAAACACCTCTGGCAGGTTGGTACAGAGTATGCAAACGTTTGCTCAAAACAATTAAGCGAACAATCGCCGAAGCTTTCGCTCACCTCAGCCTCTCGGGGCTACCACCGCATGAACAAGGACTTTCAATGCGTCAACCTGCATCCCTGCGCCCAGCAGCTCGCTCCCCCCTGGCTGTCTCCTTGCTACTGGGCGCTGTTACGGGACTACTCAGCGTCACCACCCAGGCCCAGGAAAATCCCCCCAGCGAGTCAGCCCAGGGCGAGGCCCTGAGCCCGGCCGCCGCACCGGCCAAATCGGGGCCCTACCTGTCGAACTGGTACAACCAGAACTTCACCCTGATCGGCACCAAGGACATCAGTTTCGGCCCCCGCCCTGTCGACGATATCTACCTCGAATACGAGTACTTCGGCCGCAAGGGGCCGTTCGAGCTGTACGGCTACATCGACATCCCGAAGATCCTCGACATCGGCAACAGCCATGACAAAGGCGCGTGGGACCACGGCTCACCGCTGTTCATGGAGCACGAGCCGCGGATCTCCATCGACTACCTGGCCGGCCGCAGCCTGGCCGTCGGCCCGTTCAAGGAGTGGTACGTAGCCTTCGACTGGATCTACGACCACGGCAGCAACAGCGCCAACCGCGCCAACACCCTGTACAGCGGCCTGGGCACCGACATCGACACCCATTCGCGGGTCAATCTGTCGGCCAACTTCTACGGCCGCTACCAGTGGGAGAACTATGGCGCCAGCAACGAGTACTCGTGGGACGGCTACCGGGCCCAGCTCAAGTACATCGTGCCCCTCGGCAAGTTCGACAACGGCGCCTCGCTGACCTATATCGGCTTCACCAACTTCGATTTCGGCTCGGACCTGCACAAGAACAACCCCAACCGCACGGCCAATGCCACGGTATCCACCAACGTGCTGCTGTACGCCTTCACCCACCTGCGCTTCACCCTGGTGGGCCGCCATTTCCACAATGGCGGCAACTGGCAGGATGGCAGCCAGCTGAATTTCGGCGACGGCGATTTCCGCGGTAGGTCCGATGGCTGGGGGTATTACGCCGGGGTCGGCTACCAGTTCTGATCGCTTGCGCCATGGAGGCTTGCATGCACCCGATGCACCGTCTTTCCCTCGCCGCGGGCCTGGCCTGCGGCATCCTGCTCACCTCGACGGCCCAGGCCGGCGAGACGGCTGCGCCGCCGATCAGGCCCAAGGTGATGCTGATCGCCATGTTCGCCCCCGAGGCCCAGCACTGGATCGAGCGCCTGGAACTGAAGCAGGAGGTGCGTGTGCCGGGCCTGTCGGCGGAGTATCCGGTGATACGTTGCAACAGCCAGGATGTCTGCCTCCTGGTGACCGGCATGGGCCAGACCAACGCCGCGGCCTCGACCCTGGCACTGGCGCTGTCGCCGAAGTTCGACCTGCGCAAGAGCTACTTCCTGGTCGCGGGGATTGCCGGGATCAACCCGAAGCACGGGACCCTCGGCACCACCGCCTGGGCCCATTACCTGGTGGAGTTCGGCACCCAGTGGGAGCTGGACTCGCGGGATGCGCCCAAGGACTGGCCGACGGGCTACCTGGGGATCAACACCAAGGGCCCGAACGAGAAGCCGCCGCTGGACTACAAGACCGAGGTCTTCGAGCTCAATCCGAAGCTGCAGGCCAAGGCCTATGCCCTGTCACGCGGGGTGAGCCTGAGCGAGAGCAAGGAGTCGGCGGCCTGGCGGCTCAAGTACCCGATGGCACCGGCCAACCAGCCGCCGGTGGTGACCCGGTGTGACACCGTGGCGGGCAACACCTGGTTTTCCGGGACGCGCTTGAGTGAGCGGGCCGAGGTCTGGACTCGGTTGCTGACGGATAACAAAGGGGAGTACTGCACGACCCAGCAGGAAGATAACTCCACCTATGAAGCGCTGCTGCGGGCCAGTCGTGAAGGGTTGGTGGATGTGCAGCGGGTGGCGGTGGTGCGGGCGGGGTCTGACTTTGATCGGCCTGAACCGGGGGGCAGCGAGGTTGAGAACCTGCTCAAGTATGCCGACCAGGGCGGTTTTGTTCCGGCGCTGGAGAACCTCTATCGGACTGCCAATCCGCTGGTGCAGGAGATTCTGAAGAATTGGGCGGTTTGGGAGAAAGGGGTTCCGGAGGTTTGAGCATCACCCCAGGCCGGCTAGAAGGACGCTCTGGGGCTCGACTCAATAGCTTGCCCCAACCTACCGTCCTCAAGCCCAGTCCTTTCGAGGTCTTTGCGTTTTTTCGGATATGGCCGCTTCAATTCAAGATTGCCGGGGCCGCTTTGCAGCCCTTTCGCGGCACAAGGCCGCTCCTACAGGATGGCGCGGTCACCTGTAGGAGCGGCCTTGTGCCGCGAAAGGGTCGCAAAGCGACCCCGGCAAGTCCAAGTCGAACACCCATTCCCAACACCTTGAAAGAGCTGGTCCTCAAGCCCAAATGGTGGTCGCCCAACCCTTCCCTCTTTTGCATCTGCCGCTATCGCTTCCTGGATTCGGGAAAGGCCATAAGGCTCCACGCCTGGCGGTGGTGAACAACCACGCTCTCGCAACAAGGACGGCCAAGTCCGTGATAAGCGCAGTGATGCTGGCAAGCCTCGCGGTAAGTAACGCCAGACAGGGCAGCGGCGAAAAATGCCTGCTGCCCTCCTTCGACTCGCTGCACTGCCCGTCAGCGCCTCATTGTCTCCTGGTCGCCTCGGGCATGAGGCCGCCTATGAGGAAAACGGCTGCTGGCCCTATCAGCCAATCCACCGTCGCTCCTGAGCTGACTGCCGGAATCAAAAAAAACGCGGCTAACAGGCCTACACCTGCCCAGATGCGCCTGCGTGGCGTGAGCCACTCTCGGACCTTTTCCAACCTTCTGCCCACTGGCACTCACTCTCCTTGTTTGTTCTGCGGTGAAGCGAATCGCCTGCGGTGCTGCGAGGCACCAGCGAACCAAAATTGCTAGACACATCCACCCGGCGCCAACTCAAGCCTGAGCCACTCCAGGTACTCGAGAATCTCGGCATCGTTACGCTTGCAGTACGACCATTTTTGCTGCTTTGAAACCGAGATGAACCTCGCCTGCCTGAGGATCTCAAGGTGCCGGCTCGCTGTTGGCTGGGCGATACCCAGCGCACTTGCGATAAGGGTCATGCAGACACCGAACTCGACGGGGTCTGCCGACCATTGCTCGGCGAAGTGGTCACGAGGTGCTGCGAGCAGGCGAAGGATCACCATGCGAACCTCACTGCTCATCGCTTTCATCTGTATTGATCTGTCCATGCCTGCATCATATAGTCATTTAGCTAAATGACAATGTGAGGTGAGCCCATGTTGGATCTACCCTACGCATCGAGCATCGAAGGCAACACCGTCAGATGGGGAAAAACGGGGACAGGCGCGCCGCTGGTCGCCATCCATGGCACCCCCTTCTCTTCACAGGTATGGCGGCGCGTCATACCTCATCTCACTGACCGCAGAACCGTGTATTACTTCGACCTGGTTGGCTATGGCCTGTCTGAAATGAGAGAAGGCCAGGACGTTTCATTGGCGATTCAGAACAACGTCATGGCTGCGCTTTTCGAGGAATGGGGCATCGAGCGCCCTGAGGTCCTGGCCCATGACTTTGGAGGCGCGACAGCGCTGCGCGCTTACTACCTGAACGGTCTGCGCTATGCGTCCCTCACCATTTTCGATGCCGTAGCCCTGGCCCCCTGGGGCTCTCCTTTCGTTCAGCATGTCCGTCAACATGAGGCCGCCTTTGCCGGGATGCCCGACTACATGCACCGGGCGCTGCTGGCAGCCTATCTGCAAACCGCTGCGGCCAATCCCCTCAGTGACGAAGCCCTGCAAGCGTACAGCGCTCCATGGCTGGGGCCGATTGGCCAGGCGGCCTTCTACAGGCAGATCGCACAGATGGATCAGCGCTACACCGACGAAATCGAACCGCTCTACGGGAAGCTGGATTGCCCCGTATCGGTGCTTTGGGGCTCGGAGGACGCCTGGATTCCCTATTCCCAAGGGGAGCGTCTTGCTGGGCTTATCTCCCAACAGCCCTGCGTCCGAGTAGTGAACTCAGGCCACCTGATGCAGGAAGACATGCCGGAAGCGATTGTGGCGGCAGTCTTGAAGCAGCTTGGCCCCTGAGGCAGGTTCGCTGGACTGTCTGTATGTCCAAATTCCCAGCGGTCTGTGCCTATCGACAGAGCGATTTCATCGGTACGGTTCAGGCCTCACTGTTTCTGCGAGGTTGTCATGGAGCTGACAGCAATCCCGTTTGGTACTACGGACTGGTCAAAAATCGATCCTGTCGCCTATCCAGGTGAGAACGGTACGGCGTATTGGCGTACCTGTCTGTTTGGGGACGTTCGGGTTCGATGGGTTGAGTACACCCCAGGATATGTGGCCGATCATTGGTGCCGGAAGGGTCATATCCTGTTCTGCCTGGAAGGTCGGCTGGACACCGAGCTGGAGGATGGTCGGACTTTCACCCTGCAGCCGGGCATGAGCTATCAGGTGGGGGACAATGCGGAGGCGCACCGGTCGTCGACGGCTACTGGAGCCAAGCTCTTTATAGTGGACTGAGCCTGAACTATCTGGACTCAGACTCTACGCTTGCGCTTCGGTATGAACCCATCCGGCAACGCCGGGATTAGCTTGGGACGAAAGGATCGAAATCCCCAAGTAATTCCCGGGCAACGGGCACTGCGTACTCAAGCAGCTCCAAAGGAACGTCACGCTCGAACAGCGTCACCTCGAATCTGAGTGTCTCGTCGTTACGAAAGATCTCGAAAATGATCTGGTCGCCGCGGGTACACTCAAGCCCTAGGCCATCGTGGCCTAGCGTGACACAAGAGGCTGTGCAGAAATGGTACTCAACTCCATGAACAATCACGTGGGGTTCTCCTGAAAAACGGGAAAGTACCCGGAAACACTCCTGCTGTAACCCCCTTCTATATCACTGCGGCGATTTGGCTTTGAGGGAAAGCAAGCAGGGAAGCGAATGTCTGCCGAAGAGGGGCTTTTGTCAGCATCCCGCAATGGCAGGCACTTCGAAGTCGTATCGCTGACGCTTGCATCGCAGCTCTGATGTAGGCCACTCCATCAACGCCAGCCCGCTGCATGCGCCGGCTAGGGTTTCGGGCTTGCCAAGCCTTTCAGGTAAGTCAGCGCATCACTAAATCGCTGTGCTCGTTCCAGGCTACCGGTCCTGATTGAGCCAAGCTCTCTGCCGTCTTCGCCACGAATGACCACTGTGAAGCGGTTAGACCTGCCACGCTTCTGATAGATGGAGATTTCATCAATAGAGCTCAGATAGATGCGCCTGCTGGCGTCTTTGGTGACACTCCTGCTGCTCCCGGCAGCGATTGCGCCCGAACCTAGCGGTGCAGCAGAAGCAAAACCCGTAGCTTCAGAGATCACCCCGTCGGACAAAATGATGACCTTGTCGGTGATCAGCACGGACTGCGGCCGAAATTTCTTTCCGTAATCTTCGAAAAACGCTTGCTCGACGAAATCAACGGCGTGTTGACGATCATCGAAGTGTGCAGCAGATGGCGAGTAGATCAACCGCTGACTACCGCAGCCTGTCATTAGGAAGCCCAGAAGGATTACTGCACACAACTTGATTCCGTTCGACATGTGGCCCTCCGGCCCTGAAAAACAAGCCGAGGGTACGCGGGGTTTCATGAATTTTCCATATCCCGACCTGCCGGCGGCGACGGCAGGGGACAATCCATAAAAACTGGAACTCCTTCAGATGAAGAATTAGCCGAACTGAACGGTTACAAGACCAGAGAGTCTTGTGCTGCGGGCTCGAAGTCTGAGTTGAATAGGCCATGTCGGGAGCACTTATTCGTCACCAGAGTACGCCCGAGAGGAGCAGCAGCTTACGTTTCGCGGGTCGCCCCATAGTTCAGGCCTCCCGATTTTCTGGAATGCGATTCTTTTAAATTTCGCGGGTGCCTGAAAAAGGCTGGGCGATCGGTGGAGAACGGCCGAAGCTGCAGAAATTTTACCCCCCCCTTTCGACCGTTTTTTGACCGACTTTAGCCTCCTGATTGCGTCAAGTTCGGCGGCGAGCCTCCATGGCTTCACGCTCCGTTTTCGCCTTGTGGCAGTCGTGATTTATCGCCCGGAGATTGCCTGGATCGTCGGTTCAGCCGTGGTTTTTCGGCAAAATGTGGTCAACTTCCGATGCTGTAAGCCGTCTTCCACCACAGTTTTCCCACTGGCATAGGTACCCCCGGTGTACAGCTGAGGCTGGTACGCCACCAGCCACGCCAGGGCGGCGGCCCATAGGCCAGGGTCCTTGGTGAGCATGTTTGATATCTCGATTCCTCCCTTAGTGGGAGCAGTAAAGAAAAAACCCGCACAGGGCGGGGCTTCGTGGAAAGCTGTTTAAGCTATGGCGATAAGGGTCACATCAGCTTTCGATCTGACATCTTTAAAAGAAAGCTAATACCTGCCAATGCCGTCGGGGTAAAACCGCGTATTACCGAAGCCTCTGAGACTGGCAGATCCATGTCGAACAACTCGTCTTTTGACACCAGCTGAAAGGTTTCGAATAGGGCTTTCGCGTACAAGGCGTGCTGAGGGTCGGTATGCCGCCCAGGACAAACGTCATCAAGGTACTGCCCCACAGTTAGAGGGGCATTTTTCTGCACAAATTCGTACATATTGATCAGGTTATGCTTTGTGTTGCTACCGCTGTCGCGCGACATTTGAGAAAGCCTTATGTGAAGGAGACACTGCGGTCGACTGTACTCACTTACCTTGAGAACACACAAGCAAAAAGCCCCGCACGATGGCGGAGCTCACAGACACACACTCGTGGTCAGCCGATGCTGATCACCTTACGCATGGCGTCCAGCTGATCGTGGCCGCTCCAAGATAACTGATAATACGTTTCATCAGACTGGTCCCCGAAAGGCTCGACTTCTTCCTTAGCTACGAAGCCACCGATTTCGAGGATTTGCAGCTGGTACATGATTTCCTGGACCAGCACATCCTCCGCATCACTGTTATCCCAAACACCGCGCTTGGTACACAGTTCTTGCAGTATCTCAAGACGAGTCGGGCCGCAATCGGTGACAGTGGACTCAATGAACTGCAAAATATCGAAAACCAACTTCATGTCGCGCTTCATGGATAGCCTCAGGTCTGACGGGAGTGGATCTAACCAGGTCGACGATTAGCAAAAACCCCGGCACAGTGGCCGGGGCTGCATCAGAATGCTTGCACTTGAGACAGTTCGGCCCTGGAAAAGCTTCCAGTCGCGGGAGCGGAAAACTTCCAAGTCTCACCTGGACCAATATCCTGTCCGTGCGCGATGGTGTTGCCCACTACCTGACCGGCAGGGTTATACAGCTTGAATTTCACGAATACGTTCGCCAGCGTGGCGTTCGTATTGTTTCGCGCCAGGCCCTCTACCGCTGGATAGCCCGCCGCGTTCGAGACATTAAGCCCTGACACAGTGACCTTATCAGCTGCAACAGCAGAGAACGCGAACAGCGAAGCAGCAAAAGCAAGCACCTTGATCATAATGGGATCCAAAAAAAGTGGAGCCCTACCATCGCTTTCAGCCGTATCGATGTCAAGACGATAGCGCCATGCTGCTGTCACCTAACGCAAGAAGCCCCGGCTCAATGGCTCGGGGCTTCTCGGTGTCACTCTACGTTGCAAGCTGGACATGGCCACTGCCGAGTTCTACGAACTGATTGGTCACCCTGCCCCAACGCCCGAACCTCTGTTCCAGGCAGTCGCCAAGGGCAAGGCTTGGCACATCATCGAGATTACCACCGGCAAGACCAAGAGATTCTGCTTTAGCCACCGTGCGGCTATGCGCCTTATTGAGGCAATGGAAGCAGGCAAGCGAACCCTCATTTCTCGCACCACAGATTAACGGAGGTACTGTATAGCTCGACCGGCGCCGTCGCGAGAAGGCCGAGCGACTGCAGGAAGAAGATCTTCGCTTGAAGGTCTGACCAGGGACTAAACAGGCCCTGCTGGAACTGATGGAATGGGCTGGTATCGAGGAACAGGGCGAGGCGATGACGCTGATGATTCATCACCTGCATGCGCTGGCCCGGGCGGAGCGCTGCCGCTACTGACACCTCCGCGCCACGAAATCACGCTGTCACCGTCTGTGGTGCGGAAGCTCAAGAACTTCCGTCAGTACAAGTGATCAAAATATCTGATGTTGGGGGTCACGCTTGGACTCATTGAGCGTCCATAGGTCAGGATTGGTTCCTGTGGATAGGTGGATGCGGGTATCAACGCTACAAAGCTGACGAACCCTTTCTTCAGTCAAATTTGCATTGCTTGCGATAGCTCGGGTTGATCGGTAGTCCGGTGCCCCTGGGATCTTGGATTCACTCTCCAGCCATTGATAGATGGCCTGTGAATCTCTTCGATCTGACCAGAAACTGACGCCCTTCTGAACGGCAAGAACCACCAATGCTCCTACTGCACCGGAAAAAATCTCACTCCAAACCGACATAAACGACTCCTGAACCGCCCCATGCGGTTGCTATGGATTACCTCACTTCACCTGACGATTAAAAGTCGCTTTGCGAGAGCAACACGTTTCCAGCGCTGCCCGCCAGCACTTCTCCCTATTCAACGATAGCGCCTCCCCGGCGAGGGCGGCGCCACCATCCAAAGCCGCTTTGCTACAAAACTTGCATCCATGAAGGATTATTTTGAAGTGCCTCGTTGCACTCATCCCAGAATTGAATTAACGCCGCTTTCGCATCTTCTACGGTATCGAAAAGGCCAGATGGTATGGCTACTCCCCTCACCACATGATCAACTTCGATTCCGTATTGCTTTGCATCATGAAGGCGAATCACTCACGCACGGGTTCCCCGCCCCACATTGATGAATCCGTCAGCTTTGAATTCCGTGATGATTTCAACTACTTGGACCATCTCTACCCCCTTTGTTGGTAAGTGATGAAACTCTAGCATGTGCCAGAGAATTTCCCATGACCACAGCAATCGACCTGTTCGCCGGCCTCGGCGGATGGAGCAACGGCGGGGCGCTGCTCCCTCTGGGTCAACGGGGAGCTGACTCCAGTCGCCATCTTGCAGCTTGGAGCAGTTGCCCATTGAAGAGAGAAGTAAACTCAGGCCTAAGCATGATCGACTCAACTGTCAAATGCACCCTCCCCTCCCGCAGCAACTTTTTGAATCCATCTTGAAAATCTGGGGATTGAACCAGCTTTATCGACGCTTCAACCGGATGTTGCGCACGGTTCATGGCTTCCCACTTTTTAGGATGATAGCCGAACTCGTGACACTCGCGGATCGCCTCGAAGATGGCATCAGCAAAGGCTGCTCTTACCTGCTCCATGTAACACTCCTTTTTACCGAATCGATTGCTTCTGCGGCGACTAACATAAGGATTGTCAAGAGGCGCCTATTAACCAATCCATGGGTTTATAGTCACTTCTTGAGCTCGCCGTAGCCTCAATCTCATCAAACAAAGTACCGATAAAGATTCGCAAAGCATAATTGTCGTGACTTGTATTCAGACAACGCACACCATGTAGCGCGTGCCCTTCCTCAAATTTCACTCCACAAACCTGCCCATTATCTATATAGATGGGATTGCTCTTATACTTTAATACTTCGTGCGCACAAATTTTTTCAGCCAAATCACCAAAAGCAGATTCGAAACCAAATAAAGCACAAACTGGATAATAGCTCTGACCGTCATCAAGTTTGCCTGCGCTAGCCATTTTTAAGCCCATTGGGTTTTTCGGATCAAGAGCTGATACCAGCTTAGCGAACTGATCAAGCGACGACGTGTTCACGACACTCTTGACCTCTACCACGCGAAGCACCGAGTCCATTGGATATATGCCTCTCGCACCTCTCTCAAAAATCGGAGGCAGCGTACGCTTATCGAAAATTATTATATCGACCTGTGGACTCTGCCGACCCCACTTATCCACTACAACACCAGAGCCAAGCCCAAAGTGAGCAGGCAAAAATTGTTGTAGCAAGCTGACTACAAACGCCTCCCTAAAGCTTCCTTTCTCCCCGTTATGGCTAACATCCTTTGTCGCCAGAAAAAGAGACCTCAACTCATCAACCTTTGCCTTAAACATCACTTCAAACATAAGTTCACCACCGTCAATTTCTATGTATGAGAGTGGACCATAATTGAGGAGGAATTACCATGCCACAGAAAACCGTTCCAGCAACACCGAGATGCCGCGTGAGCTGACCCAAATGGCGGTAGTGCTTGATGGTGTGGACAGTCAGCCCACCGTACTGGTCGTCAAATCATAAAGAGAACACTTGCACTCCATTCGACTGTAACCCCTCTCCCCTCTATTCACTGCCGCGATATGGCGGCCAAGGAATCGTCATGCTTGAAGAAATCAAGCTGATCCAGCCGGCGTCGGTTGAGCGCGATGAGTACGGAATGTTCCAGCAACCCGACCTGCCCGACTTCGACGATGACGACGTCGAGAGATGCAAGGCCTGGGTCGCGCAACAGGGCCTGCAACTCGTCATGCGCCACCTTGAGACCGACGCGCCGGATGAGATCGTCGATCGTTACTTCGAGGCTGGCGAGCCTCATTGCGACTACTGGGAGCCAAACAATCCTGAGGGCGATGGCTGGTTTTGCCTGGCCATCCACGACACCGACGACGGCCCTGTTTGCTGGTGGGGGCGGCGCAAATAGTCGGGAAACCGACACCACAACCTCTTGACCATAGCATTCCAAAACCAACGAGGAAAACCTCATGAGGCAGTTTGCAGAGTTAATGCTTGCACTTGTACCGATCACATCCCGCAAGGCTAGAAATCGATTTCTCAGAGGCTGCGATCAGTGGGCTGGGCGCCTGTGGAAGAAGGGACTTATCAGTATCCAAGAGAGGCAGGCGCTGCGAAGCCGTATCGCTGATGCATGCATCGCATGCCTTGATGTAAACCATTCCATCAACTCCAGCCCGCTATATGCGGGCCTTGGGAGATTCAACCATGTTCATTCCCCTAGCCTACATGGCCTACCTGATCCGGAAGGCGCCGCGATGATCAACATCTTCAGAATCACCGATGAGGAGTGTTTCGAGATCATGCGAGCGGCCGACGAGGCCCAGACCTAAGACCTATCAGTTCAGTAGCAACCGACAGCCTTAGAAAACCCCTCGAAATATCGAAGAACAACAACATCACCATACCCCCACAACAGAGCACTAAGAATCAAAACAGATGTGATAAATACATTGCACCTCTTTACCACAACTCGAAGCTCAAGAATCATCTTGTTAAGCTCCTGACTAGCTGATGCATTATTCCAGTGAGAAAATTCGGCAGCAATGGAGTCCAGACGATGTTTCCCGAAGACAAGCAAAATAGTCATGACGGCTCCTGCTCTCGCCACTGAATCTGAATACTTATCAGGACAGAAAGTAAGCACCCCCGTCAATCCCAAAATAAAAACGACACAGGCCAACAAGCACATCAAAAATGCCAACCCTAATTCATATCCAATACGCACATCCCTCCCATTTATCGACCAGCCAAATGGATGAGCAAAAAATGAAATTAGTGCTTTAACTATAAACCCTAAGACCCACATAGCCCCTCACCAGAAACAATTGCAAGATAACCAATAAAAGAAACTCTTTACATCACCTCATGAAATCCTGGAATCCCACCACTAAAATAAAGGCAGCACGCACCAAAAACATGACCTTCAATACACAACAGTCGCAGAGACGCATACTTCCTTTATCGTTGACCTGGATCCTATCAGCATCTTCCCGGGCTTCTCAGAAAAAGAGGGCGAAAGAGCCAGCAGCTTAAGCCTTACGACGATTGCGCCTTAAACCGATAATCAGCAGGACAGCTCCGCTAACTATCATCGCTGCACCGCTATACCCAAAAGCAGGCTGCGCCATGGCTCCAGCTGCTGCGAAGCCAGCTCCGGTGGATAGCAATGGGATGGCTGCGTAGGTGAATGGGTTCCTGGCTGAATTACTCATTTCGATCCTCCTGACTGAGGATCCATCTAATCACATCCGGCTGGCAGCGCGACTTAGCCAAGCCAAGGGTCAGCCTTTCGAGGTGTTCGCCGAGAGGGATGCAGCGCCGATGAGATCGAGCGCCGCCCGCGCGGCGCATCGCGGGACAAGCCCGCTCCCACATCTGTTTCGGGCCAGTTATGCCTGTGCCGCCGCGGCTGTACGCCTTGGCGCATGCCTCAAGTCAGGTGAGACGGCTGCAGCGACCATGCGGAAGCAGCGTCGTGCAAACAGGGCGGACCAGGCAACGGCACAGGAGTGATTGGCCCGAAATAGATGTGGGAGCGGGCTTGTCCCGCGATGCGCCGCGCGGGCGGCGCTCGATCTTGAGAACGCTGCAAGGCTATCGCCAGGCACCTGCCCGCCCACATGCGATAAAAAGCCCCTCACCCGCCCCTCCAAGAACGCCCTCCCGGACAATTCCCAACCCCAAAAACGCAAAAAGCCCTGACAATGTCAGGGCTTCAAATATGGCGGAAGCGTAGAGATTCGAACTCTAGGATAGTTGCCCATCGACGGTTTTCAAGACCGTTGCCTTAAACCACTCGGCCACGCTTCCAGCTTGTTTTGCGGCGGCAATCATACCGTAATGTAACAAGCTGTCAAACTCTCTGTGTCGCGCCCTGCGACAGCTCTGATATGCTCTGCCTCATACGTTCCACTACCGCCGGTCCCGGACCGCGGTTTCACCCCAAAGGAGTGCGCCATGCGCGAACAGGATTACGCCGTCCAACACGGCCAGCAGGTCGAGCAGCAGGAGGTCAGCAAGGTCCTGCGTAACACGTACAGCCTGCTGGCCCTTACCCTCGCCTTCAGCGGCATCATGGCCTTCGTCGCCCAGCAGATGCGTGTCGGCTACCCGAACATCTTCGTGGTGCTGATCGGCTTCTACGGCCTGTTCTTCCTCACCAACAAGCTGCGTGACTCGGCCTGGGGCCTGGTGTCCACCTTCGCCCTCACCGGCTTCATGGGCTTCATCCTCGGCCCGATCCTCAACCGCTACCTGGGCATGGCCGGTGGCGCCGAAGTGGTCAGCTCGGCCTTCGCCATGACCGCCCTGGTGTTCGGCGGCCTGTCGGCCTACGTGCTGATCACCCGCAAGGACATGAGCTTCCTCAGCGGCTTCATCACCGCCGGCTTCTTCGTCCTGCTGGGTGCCGTGGTGGCCAGCTTCTTCTTCCAGATCAGCGGCCTGCAACTGGCGATCAGCGCTGGCTTCGTACTGTTCTCGTCGGTCTGCATCCTGTTCCAGACCAGCGCCATCATCCATGGCGGCGAGCGCAACTACATCATGGCCACCATCAGCCTGTACGTGTCGATCTACAACCTGTTCGTCAGCCTGCTGCAGCTGTTCGGCATCATGGGCCGCGACGACTGATCGAATCGGTCGACAGCGCCTCACAAAAAGCCCGCTTCGGCGGGCTTTTTCGTGCCTGCTGAACAGAGGCTTTACGGTCTTGGGGGGGCTCGGATGGGGCGCGACCGCGTTAGGGCCGCCAGGTGCTCGTCACAGCCCTTGCAGCGGCTGTGAGATCGAGCGCCGCGCGGGCGGCGCTCGATCTGATAGGCGCTGAAGCTCTAACGTCGAACACTTTGGAAGGCCTGACCGCAAAGCCGGCAAAGATTGACTTAAAAGTCAGCTTATTACCCCATTCCCCTTCGATTGTGCCGCCATCGTGCTTGCCTCTACCCCTATGGCCTTTCTGCCCGTAGAATGCGCTCCTTTTTTCTTCCGGGGCGGCATTTTCCCATGAGTTCACACGAACACGGCCCAGGCGCGGCGGCGCCTGCCAATGAACTGGTCCTTGGCCTCGAGGACAAGCCTCGCCTGCTGATCGGCCTGCTGGCGGCGCTGCAGCACCTGCTGGCGATCATCGTGCCGATCGTCACGCCGGGCCTGCTGATCTGCCAGGCGCTGGGCGTGTCGGCGCGTGACACCAACCTGATCGTGTCGATGTCGCTGGTGATCTCGGGTATCGCCACCTTCGTCCAGTGCAAGCGCTTCGGGCCGTTCGGCGCCGGGCTGCTGATCGTCCAGGGCACCAGCTTCAACTTCGTCGGCCCGCTGATCGCCGGCGGCGCGCTGATGGTCAAGCAGGGCACACCGGTCGAGAGCGTGATGGCGGCGATCTTCGGCGTGGTCATCGCCGGCTCGTTCGTGGAAATGGGCGTGTCACGCATCCTGCCCTTCGTCAAGCGCCTGATCACCCCGCTGGTGACCGGCATCGTCGTGCTGATGATCGGCCTGACCCTGATCAAGGTCGGCCTGATCAGCATGGGCGGCGGCTTCGGTGCCATGGCCAACGGCACCTTCGCCGATGGCGAGAACCTGCTGCTGTCAGGCGTGGTACTGGCGATCATCGTCATCCTCAACCGCATTCCGGTGGTGTGGATGCGCAGCTGCGCCATCGTCATCGCCCTGGCCGTGGGCTATGCCCTGGCCGGCTACCTGGGCCGCCTGGACTTCACCGGCATGCACCAGGCCGCGCTGTTCCAGGTGCCGACGCCGCTGCACTTCGGCCTGGGCTTCTCCTGGTCGCTGTTCATCCCGATGCTGGTGATCTACCTGGTCACCTCGCTGGAGGCCATCGGTGACGTGACCGCCACCAGCAAGGTCTCGCGCCAGCCGGTGGAAGGCCCGGTGTGGATGCAACGGATCAAGGGCGGGGTGCTGGTCAACGGCGCCAACTCGCTGCTGGCCGGCCTGTTCAACACCTTCCCCAGCTCGATCTTCGCCCAGAACAACGGCGTGATTCAGCTGACCGGCATCGCCAGCCGCCATATCGGCATCTGGATCGCCGCCATGCTGATCCTGCTGGGCCTGTTCCCCAGCGTCGCCGGGGTGATCCAGGCGGTGCCGGAGCCGGTGCTCGGTGGCGCGGCCATGGTGATGTTCGGCGCCGTGGCGGCCTCGGGCATCAATATCCTCGCCAGCACCCGCCTCGACCGCCGCGCCCTGCTGATCATCGCCGTGTCGCTGTCGCTGGGCCTGGGCGTGGCCCAGGTGCCGGAGTTCCTCGCACACATGCCGGCGGCGCTGCGCAACGTGCTGGAGTCGGGCGTCGCCACCGGCGGCATCTGTGCCCTGCTGCTCAACTGGTTCCTGCCCGAGGGCAAGGAACAGGCCTGAGCCGCGCCCGCCAGAGCACAAAGCCCGCGCCCACCAGCGCGGGCTTTTTGCTTTATCATGGCCGCATTCATTTGCACGAGCCTTCCATGAAATTCGCCATCGCGGTCTTTTCCCCGGCCCATGCGCCCTCCTCGCGCCGCGCCTTGCGCTTTGCCGAGGCGGTGCTGGCCGGCGGGCATGAAATCGCCCGATTGTTCTTCTACCAGGACGGGGTGCACAGCGCCTCGGCCAACATCGTCACGCCCCAGGACGAACTCGACGTGGCCGCGCAGTGGCGCGCCTTCGTCAGCGACCACCGCCTGGACGCCGTGGTGTGCATCGCCGCGGCCCTGCGCCGGGGCGTGCTCGACGACACCGAGGCCAACCGCTACCAGCGCCCGGCGGTGAACCTGCCGATGCCATGGGAGCTGTCCGGCCTGGGCCAGCTGCACGAAGCCGCGCAACTGGCCGACCGCCTGGTCTGCTTCGGAGGTGATTGAGATGGCCAAGTCCTTGCTGATCATTAGCCGCCAGGCGCCAGGGAGCGGCCCGTCCGCCCGCGAGGCGCTGGACATCGCCCTGGCCGGTGGCGCCTTCGACCTGCCGCTGGGCATGCTGTTCCTCGATGACGGTGTGTTCCAGCTCGCCGCCGGGCAGCAACCTGATGCCCTGCAGCAGAAGAACCTGACCGCCAACCTCCAGGCCCTGCCGATGTTCGGGGTCGAGGAACTGTTCGCCTGCGGCCACAGCCTGGCCCGTCGTGGGCTGGATGGCGACGCCCTGGCGCTGCCGGTCGAGGTGCTCGACGCAACCGCGCTGGCCGCGCTGATTGCCCGTTTCGACCAGGTGGTGACGCTCTGATGACGACCCTGCATGTAATCGCCCACTCGCCCTTCGGCGACGAGCGCCTGGCCAGCTGCCTGCGCCTGCTGGGCCCGCAAGACGCGCTGCTTTTGTGCGGCGACGCCACCTACGCGCTCAAGGCCGGCAGCGAGCCGTTCGCCGCCCTGCAGGCCGCCAACCTCGGCGCGCGCCTGTTCGCCCTCGACGAAGACCTGCAGGCCCGCGCCCTCGACAGCCAGTTGGCCGAGGCCGTGGACTACGCCGCCTTCGTCGCACTGTCCCTGCGCCACGACAAGGTCAACAGCTGGCTATGAGTACCCTGACTGTCGGCGATCGCCACATCGCCCTGGACAAGGACGGCTTCCTGGTCGAGCTGCAGGACTGGTCCCACGAAGTCGCCGAGGCCCTCGCCACGCGCGAAAGCATCGCCCTGACCGCGGACCACTGGGAAATCCTCGAGCTGCTGCGTCAGTTCTACCAGGAATACCAGCTGTCGCCGGCCACCCGTCCGCTGATCAAGTACACCGCGCTCAAGCTCGGGGCGGAAAAAGGCAACAGCCCGCACCTGAACCGCCTGTTCAATGGCACCCCCGCCAAACTCGCCGCCAAGCTTGCGGGCCTGCCCAAGCCGACCAACTGCATATGACCGAGCCACAGCTGAACGACGTCCACCCGCTGACCCTGGAAACCCCGGCCGAACACCCGTTCGCCGAATTCGTGCGCATCCTCGGCAAGGGCAAGCGCGGCGCCCGCGGCCTGACCCGCGAGGAGGCCCGCGCCGCCATGACCCTGCTGCTCGAAGGCAAGGTCGAAGACACCCAGCTGGGCGCCTTCCTGATGCTGCTGCGGCACAGGGAAGAAAGCGCCGAGGAGCTGGCCGGCTTCACCGAGGCCCTGCGCGCCCACCTGCAAGCGCCGCGCATCGCCGTCGACCTCGACTGGCCGAGCTACGCCGGCAAGAAGCGCCACCTGCCCTGGTACCTGCTGGCGGCCAAATGCCTGGCAGGCAACGGCGTGCGCATCCTGATGCACGGTGGTGGCGCCCATACGGCAGGAAGACTGTACACCGAGCAACTGCTCGACCTGCTGGACATCCCGCTCTGCCGTGACTGGACGGCCGTGGAGCAGTCCCTGGACAGTCGCCGGCTGGCCTTCTTCCCGTTGCAGGACTGGGCGCCGCAACTGCAACGCATGATCGACCTGCGCAACACCCTGGGCCTGCGCTCGCCCATCCACTCGCTGGCCCGGGTGCTCAACCCGCTTGCCGCCCGCTGCGGCCTGCAGAGCATCTTCCACCCCGGTTACCAGGCCGTGCACCGCGAAGCCAGCCGCCTGCTCGGCGATCATGTCGTGGTCATCAAGGGCGAC
The DNA here is from genome assembly GCF_021283245.1 of Pseudomonas sp. NMI760_13. Lineage (NCBI taxonomy): Bacteria > Pseudomonadati > Pseudomonadota > Gammaproteobacteria > Pseudomonadales > Pseudomonadaceae > Pseudomonas > Pseudomonas sp. NMI760_13. Next base: position 232,121 of record NZ_JAJSRC010000007.1, read on the forward strand.
GGTGGCGAGATCGAGGTCAACCCGGATGTCATCAGCCACCTGTACGGCACCTCGGCCGGCGAGGCCTGGGACGAAGAGTGGCCGGCGCTCAGCGCCCAGCGCCATGTGAAGCCGGCCAGCCTGCAGCCCGAGCACCTGCTGGCGGTGTGGCGCGGCGAGGCGCAGGACAGCTACGGCGAACTGGCCGTGGTCGCGACCATGGCCCTGGCCCTGCGCGGGCTCGGCCAGGAACGCGAGCAGGCGTTCGGCAATGCCCGCGCCTACTGGGCCGCCCGTAAAGACATCGAATAAACCGATAGGAATAGGGCAGTCTTTGCGCTATTTCTTCGAACGCTTTGCCCTAGACTGAGCTCCAACGACAAACGATTGTGTTTCGAGGAGCTCCGAGATGGGCCTTTTGATCGATGGCCGCTGGCATGACCAGTGGTACCAGAGCAGCAAGGACGGCGCCTTCCAGCGCGAGAACGCGCAGCGGCGCAACCCGCTGCCCGCCGCCGAGGCCGGCCGCTATCACCTGTACGTGTCGCTGGCCTGCCCGTGGGCGCACCGCACCCTGATTTTCCGCGCCATCAAGGGCCTGGAGCCATTGATCGATGTCTCGGTGGTCAGCTGGTTGATGGGCGAGCACGGCTGGACCTTCGACCAGCAGCAAGGCTCCAGTGGCGATCAACTGGATGCGCTGCAGTACCTGCACCAGCGCTACACCCAGGACGACCCGCACTACACCGGGCGAGTGACCGTGCCGGTGCTGTGGGACAAGCAGGAGAAACGCATCGTCAACAACGAGTCGGCCGAGATCATCCGCATCTTCAACAGCGCCTTCGACGAGCTGACCGGCAATACCCTGGACCTCTACCCCGAGCCGCTGCGGGCGACCATCGATGGGCTCAACGAGCGTATCTATCCGGCGGTGAACAACGGCGTGTACCGCGCCGGCTTCGCCACCTCGCAGGACGCCTACGAGACTGCCTTCGACGAGGTGTTCAATGAGCTGGATCATCTGGAGGGGCTGCTGGGTCGCCAGCGCTACCTGGCCGGCGAGTACCTGACCGAGGCCGATGTGCGCCTGTTCACCACGCTGGTGCGTTTCGACGCGGTGTACCACGGGCACTTCAAGTGCAACCTGCGCCGGTTGAGCGACTACCCGAACCTGTCCAACTGGCTGCGCGAGCTGTACCAGTGGCCGGGGGTGGCGGGCACGGTGAACATGGAGCATATCCAGAAGCACTATTACATGAGCCACAAGACCATCAACCCGAATGGGATCGTGCCCAAGGGGCCGTTGCAGGACTTTGGCTTGCCGCATGATCGGGAGCGGTTGTCGGGGAAAGGGATCTGGCAGGCTTGAGAAAGCCGGGGCTGCTTTGCAGCCCTTTCGCGGCACAAGGCCGCTCTTACAGAGGGTATGCGATCCCTGTAGGAGCGGCCTTGTGCCGCGAAAGGGCCGCAAAGCGGCCCCAGCAATTTCAGCTGTCCTGCGCCCCTTCAAACCACGCCAGCTTCTCGCGCAGCTGCACCACTTCCCCAACGATCACCAGGGTCGGCGCATGCACTTCATGCCGCGCCACCAGCTCCGGCAGGTCAGCCAGGGTACCGGTGAACACCCGCTGATTGCGCGTGGTCCCTTGCTGCACCAAGGCTGCCGGCGTGCTCGCCGCGCGACCATGGCGGATCAACTCGGCGCAGATGGTCGGCAACCCGACCAAACCCATGTAGAACACCAGGGTCTGGGCCGGCGCCACCAGGTCATCCCAGGGCAGGTTGCTGGTGCCATCCTTAAGGTGACCGGTAACGAAGCGCACCGATTGGGCGTAATCGCGGTGGGTCAGCGGAATCCCGCCATACGCGGAACAACCACTGGCCGCAGTGATGCCCGGCACCACCTGGAACGGAATACCCTCGTCAGCCAGCTCCTCGATCTCCTCGCCACCCCGACCGAAGATGAATGGATCGCCACCCTTGAGCCGCAGCACGCGCTTGCCCTGACGGGCCAGGTCGACCAGTAGCCGATTGATCTTGTCCTGTGGCACGGCGTGATCGGCGCGGCGCTTGCCGACATAGATACGCTCGGCGTCACGCCTGCACATCTCGATGATGGCCGGGGCCACCAGGCGGTCGTACAGCACCACGTCGGCCTGCTGCATCAGACGCAGGGCACGGAAGGTCAGCAGGTCCGGATCGCCCGGCCCCGCGCCCACCAGGTACACCTCGCCGCCCTGCTGCACCGGCGCGCCATCGACCATCGCCTGCAAAAGGCGCTCGGCCTCGGCGCCCTGCCCGGCCAGTTGGCGCTCGGCGACCGGGCCCTGGAACACACTCTCCCAGAAGCCACGGCGCTGGTTGACGTCCGGGTACAAGGCCTTGACCTTGTGCCGGAAACGCGCCGCCAGCCCGGCCAGCTCGCCGTAGGCGGACGGGATCCAGGCTTCCAGCTTGGCGCGGATCAAGCGCGCCAGCACCGGGGCGTCGCCACCGCTGGAGACCGCCACCACCAGGGGTGAACGGTCGACGATGGCGGGGAAGATCACCGTGCACAGGGCCGGGGCATCCACCACATTGACCGGCAGGCTGCGCGCCTGGGCCTCGGTCGAGACCTGGGCATTGAGCGCCGAGTCGTCGGTGGCCGCGATCACCAGGCGGCAGCCCTCCAGGTCACTCGCCTGGTAGCCACGCACCAGCACCTCGCCACCGCCCTCGCGTGCCAGCGCGGCCAGCTGGCCGTCGACCTCCGGCGCCACCACCCGCAGCGCGGCGCCGGCATCGGCCAGCAGGCGCGCCTTGCGCAAGGCGATCTCGCCGCCACCGACGACCAGCACCCGGCCGCCCTGCAGCTTATGGAAAAGCGGCAGGTAGTCCATTCAGCGAATGACCTCGACGCCACCCATGTACGGCTTGAGCACGTCCGGCACGCGGATCGAACCGTCGGCCTGCTGGTAGTTCTCCAGCACCGCCACCAGGGTCCGGCCGACAGCCAGGCCCGAACCGTTGAGGGTGTGTACCAGCTCCGGCTTGCCGGTTTCCGGGTTGCGCCAGCGGGCCTGCATGCGCCGCGCCTGGAAATCACCGCAGTTGGAGCAGGAGCTGATCTCGCGGTACTTGTCCTGGCTCGGCACCCACACTTCCAGGTCGTAGGTCTTCACCGCGCCGAAGCCCATGTCGCCGGTGCACAGCGCCAGAACGCGGTACGGCAGTTCCAGCAGCTGCAGCACGCGCTCGGCGTTGGCGGTAAGGCCTTCCAGGGCTTCCATGGATTTCGCCGGTTCGACGACCTGCACCATCTCGACCTTGTCGAACTGGTGCTGACGGATCATGCCGCGGGTGTCGCGGCCCGAGGCACCGGCTTCGCTGCGGAAGCACGGGGTGTGGGCGACCAACTTCAGCGGCAGCTGCTTGGCGTCGAGGATCTCGCCGGCCACCAGGTTGGTCAGCGACACTTCGGCGGTCGGGATCAGGTAGAAGTCGGCCTCGCCTTCGCGGCTGATCTTGAACAGGTCTTCCTCGAACTTCGGCAGCTGGCCGGTGCCCTGCAAGGCCGGAGCCTGCACCAGGTACGGGGTGTAGTGTTCCTCGTAGCCGTGCTCGCCGGTGTGCAGGTTGATCATGAACTGCGCCAGGGCGCGGTGCAGACGGGCGATCGGGCCGCGCAGCACGGCGAAGCGGGCGCCGGACAGCTTGGCCGCGGCCTCGAAGTCCAGGCCACCGCTGACTTCGCCCAGGGCGACGTGGTCCTTGATCTCGAAGTCGAAGGTGGTCGGGGTGCCCCAACGGCGCACTTCGACGTTGTCGTCTTCACTGGCACCGACCGGCACGCTGGCGTCCGGCAGGTTGGGGATGGTCAGCAGGATGCCGTCCAGCTCGGCCTGGATACCGTCCAGCTCGGTCTTGCCGGCGGCCAGCTCATTGGCCATGCGCTCGACGTCAGCCATCAGCGGCGCGATGTCCTCGCCCTTGGCTTTGGCCTGACCGATCGATTTGGAACGGGCGTTACGCTCGGCCTGCAGCTGCTCGGTGCGGGTCTGCACCGCCTTGCGGCGCTCTTCCAGCGATTCGATGCGCGCGACATCCAGGCTGAAGCCACGGGAGGCCAGGCGGTCCGCCACTTCCTGAAGTTGGCCGCGTAACAGTTTGGAATCGAGCATATCGTTCTCTCGTTATAAGTAGGTGTTGGTTCAGAATCGGGTCAGGGACAGGCCGGCCCAGGTCGCGAGCAGGCCGCCTACCACGCTGATAATGGTATAGCCCAAGGCCAGCGGGACCTGCCCGCTTTCCATCAGGCGCACGGTATCGAGCGAGAAGGAGGAAAAAGTGGTCAGGCCGCCGAGAAAGCCGACGATCAGCCCGGCGCGCAGCTCGACCGGCACCAGCGGCTTGTGCAGGAACAAGCCGTAGAGCAGGCCGATCAGCAGGCAGCCAACCAGGTTGACCGCCAGCGTACCGGCATAGAAGTGCCGTGGCCAGTGGGCCGCGACCCAGTTGGCGGTGGCGAAGCGCAGCAGCGTGCCGGCAACCCCGCCGGCGCTGACGGCAGCGATAAGTGCAATCACGGTTTTCTCCGCTGGCGGGGGCTGTTGCGGTCGAGCTCGGCCAGGTGCTTGAGCTTCTCGCCGATCTTCAGCTCAAGCCCTCGCGGCACCGGCTGGTAATACTGGCGCGGCTCGAGCTGCTCGGGGAAATAGTCCTCGCCGGCGGCGTAGGCATCCGGCTCGTCATGGGCGTAGCGGTACTCCTCGCCATAGCCCAGTTGCTTCATCAACTTGGTCGGCGCGTTGCGCAGGTGCAGCGGCACTTCCAGCGAGCCGTGCTCGGCGGCCTCGCGCATGGCCGCCTTGAAGCCCATGTACACCGCGTTGCTCTTCGGCGCGCAGGCAATGTAGGTGATGGCCTGGGCCACCGCCAGCTCGCCTTCAGGGCTGCCCAGGCGCTCCTGCACATCCCATGCCGCCAGGCACAGGCTCAGGGCGCGGGGGTCGGCGTTGCCGATGTCCTCGCTGGCCATGCGCACCACTCGGCGGGCGATGTACAGCGGGTCACAGCCGCCGTCGAGCATGCGCGCGTACCAGTACAGCGCGCCGTCCGGATTGGAGCCGCGCACCGATTTGTGCAGCGCGGAAATCTGGTCGTAGAAGGCCTCGCCACCCTTGTCGAAGCGCCGGCGGCTGTCGCCGAGCAGGCTCTGCAGCAGCTCGACGCCGATCTCGCCGCCGTCTTCGGCCAGGTCCGAGGCATTCTCGAGGAAGTTGAGCATGCGCCGGCCATCGCCGTCGGCGGCGGCCATGAGCATCTTGAACGCCTCATCGCCCACCCGCAGGTTGCGCTTGCCCAGGCCGCGCTCCTCGTTCAGGGCGCGATCGACCAATTTGCGCAGCGCGGCCTCGTCCAGGCTCTTGAGCACGTAGACCCGCGCCCGCGACAGCAGCGCGTTGTTCAGCTCGAACGACGGGTTCTCGGTAGTGGCGCCGATGAAGATCAGCGTGCCGTCCTCCACGTAGGGCAGGAAGGCGTCCTGTTGCGACTTGTTGAAGCGGTGCACCTCGTCGACGAACAGGATGGTGCGCCGGCCATACTGGCCGGCCTGCTGTTTCGCCACCTCGACCGCCTGGCGGATCTCCTTGACCCCGGCCAGCACCGCCGACACCGTTTCGAAGTGGGCGTCGCAGAACTGCGCCAGCAGCCGCGCCAGGGTGGTCTTGCCCACCCCAGGCGGCCCCCAGAAGATCATCGAGTGCAGCGCACCCTGCTCCAGCGCCTCGCGCAGCGGCTTGCCACGCGCCAGCAGGTGCTCCTGGCCGACGTACTCGCCCAGGTTGGACGGACGCAGGCGGGCGGCCAGGGGCTGGGCGACGGGTTCGCTTCGAAACAGGTCCATCACAGGCTCCGCTTACTCCTTGATGACGTCAGCGCCCTTGGGGATGTCGAACTGGAACTTGCTGTCCGGCACCGCCTGGTTGGCCTTGACGCCATTGAACAGGATGTTGGTGCGCTGGCCGACGCTGTCGATCAGCTGCATGTCATTGATCAGGCCCCTGCGGAACGACACGCGCAGCGAGTCGAACAGGGTGTCCTTGGTCTTGGGCTTCAAGGTGAAGTCCATCACTTCGCCCTGCTCCTTGGAGGTGATGTCGAAGCTCTGGCTGATCTTCGAAACATCGCCGGACAGCAGCAGCGCCGGGGTCTGGTTCAGGCGCACGTCGAGCTTCTTGACGGTGGCCTGCTCCAGGTCCGGGTCCCACAGGGTGACGTTCTTGCCGTCGGACACCACTACCTGCTCCTGGGGCGCATCGGTGTGCCAGTAGAACAGGCCCGGGCGCTTGACGGTCATCTTGCCGTTGGTCTCCTGCAGGCTTGTGCCGCCGGCATCCAGGGTCAGCTGGGAGAAATTGGCTTCGATGGTCTGCGACTTTTCCAGCAATTGCGTCAGGCGCTGGACGTCCTGTTCGCCGGCCTGGGCCGACAGGCTGGCCGTAGCCAGGGCAGAAACCAACAGCATGCGAATCGCGCGCATGGAAATCCTCATTGCACAGTGAAGGGGCCGGACGCCGTCAATGGTGCCCGGCAGGTTGTTCATCAGTCGCGCGGGCCGCCCGGGGCAATCACTTCCCGCGAGCCGTTGCTGTTCATCGGCGTGACCACGCCGGCCATCTCCATCGACTCGATCATCCGCGCGGCGCGGTTGTAGCCGATCTTGAGCTTGCGTTGTACCGCCGAGATCGACGCCCGGCGGCTTTCCAGCACGAACTGCACGGCTTCGTCGTAGAGCGCGTCGGCTTCCGGGTCGTCGCCATCGCCGCCGCCACCGCCGCCTTCGAAGCCACTGCCGGCCTCCTCGACGCCGTTGAGGATGTCATCGTTGTAGTCCGGCGCGCCGCGCAGCTTCCAGGCCTCGACCGTACGATGCACCTCGTCGTCGGAAACGAACGCGCCATGCACGCGGATCGGCAGGCTGGTGCCCGGCGGCATGTAGAGCATGTCACCGTGGCCGAGCAGCTGTTCGGCGCCGCCCTGGTCGATGATGGTCCGCGAGTCGATCTTGCTCGACACCTGGAACGCCATGCGGGTCGGGATGTTGGCCTTGATCAGGCCGGTGATCACGTCCACCGACGGGCGCTGGGTGGCCAGGATCAGGTGGATACCGGCGGCACGGGCCTTCTGGGCGATACGCGCGATCAGCTCTTCGACCTTCTTGCCGACGATCATCATCATGTCGGCGAATTCGTCGACCACCACCACGATGGTCGGCAGGGTCTTCAGCGCCGGCGGCTCGTCGTCCATGCTCTCGCGACGGTACAGCGGGTCGTGGATGATCTCGCCGGCTTCCTGGGCGTCCTTGATCTTGCGGTTGAAGCCCGCCAGGTTGCGCACGCCCATGGCCGCCATCAGCTTGTAACGGCGCTCCATCTCGGCCACGCTCCAGCGCAGGGCGTTGGCGGCGTCCTTCATGTCGGTGACCACCGGGCACAGCAGGTGCGGGATGCCTTCGTAGATAGACAGCTCGAGCATCTTCGGGTCGATCATGATCAACCGCGCGTCTTCCGGGCCCGATTTGAACAGGATCGACAGGATCATCGCGTTCACACCCACCGACTTACCGGAACCGGTGGTACCGGCCACCAGCAGGTGCGGCATCTTGGCCAGGTCGGTGATCACCGGCTTGCCGCCGATGTCATGGCCCAGGGCCAGGGTGACCGGCGACTTGTTCTCGTCGAACTGCGGCGACGACAGCACCTCGGAGAAGCGCACCATCTGGCGGTTCTCGTTGGGGATCTCGATACCCACGGTGGTCTTGCCGGGAATGACCTCGACCACGCGCACGCTGGTGACCGCCAGCGAGCGCGCCAGGTCCTTGGCCAGGTTGGCGATACGGCTGACCTTGACGCCTGCGGCCGGCTGGATCTCGTAGCGGGTGATCACCGGGCCCGGGTGGATCGAGTCGACCGCGACTTCCACGCCGAATTCCTTGAGCTTGATCTCCAGCAACTGGCCGACGCCGGCCAGGGATTCCGGCGAATACTCGATCTTTTTCTGCTCGGCCGGGTCAAGGATGGAAATCGACGGCAAGGTGCCTTCCACAGCGCTGTCGATGAACAACGGCGCTTGTTTTTCCTTCATGACACGCTTGCTCGGCTCCGGCGCCTTGTCCGCGGTCGGCGGGATGATCACCGGGGTGGCGGGCTGCGGGCGAGCTACCACGGTTTCGCGCGGTGCGACCGGACGGGCCGGCGGCTCCTCGCGCATCACCACGGGCTCGGCGCGTTCACGCGGCTGCGGCTTGGCCGGCTCGCGCTTGTCGCCCAGGTCGAAGACCGGGTCGTCGACTTCACGCAGTTGGGCTTCCAGGCGCTTGCGCTCGTTGCGCGCCTCCCACCAGCGGTTGGCGGCGCCCTGCACCAGTTCGAACAGGTCGAGGGTGATCTTGCCGGTGAGGTCCATCACCTTGAACCACGACAGGTCGGTGAACACGGTCAGGCCGAACAGGAACAGGGCGATGAACATCAGCGTGCTGCCCTGCACGTTGAGCAGGTTGCGCGCCAGATCGCCGAGGCTCTCGCCCAAGGCGCCACCGGCGGAGAACGGCATGCTCGCCGGCGGGTGGAAGTGGATATGCGCCAGCGCCGCGCCCGACAACACCAGGAACACCAGGCCGATCAGGCGCCAGGAGAACAGCCAGCCGCTCCACTGCCAGGGCTGGTGGCGCTCGCGGAAGATCTGCCAGGTCTTGATCGCCAGCAGCAGCGGGAAGATATAGGCGAAGTAGCCAAGCACCATGAACAGGATGTCGGCGAAGTAGGCCCCGGCGCGGCCGGCGGCGTTCTGCACCTGCTCGGCATTGCTGGTGTGGCTGAAGCCCGGGTCGGCGGTGTCGTAGGTCACCAGTGCCATCCACAGGTACAGGCACAGGGCACCGACGGCAATCAGCGCACCTTCCTTCAGGCGGTAATGCAGCTGTTGCCGCCACAGGGGCACTGGCAAGGGGGCTGGAGTTGCGGTGGATTTCTTCAAAACGCGTCTATTCCTGCGCGTGCTGCGCGTCCAATAGTGATTGGCCGGTCACTGGCCAATGAACCACTACTTTTAACATTACTGCCCGCCAGCCGCCATGGCGGCACGCCGTGTGGGGCGTGAACGGGGGCTACTTTCATATAGCTGCAATTTGAGCATGCATTTTCTTTTGTGACAAAGGCTTATGCTGTGTTTTTGCACAGGTGTGACAGCAAAAGCGCCAGATGGTGCCAAGTGACCTGTCAATGGCAGGGCAATTACCAAGGGTTTCGCCTGATCCGGCGCCTTCGCGGGTAAGCCCGCTCCCACAGGGTTATCGGCACGCCTGTGGGAGCGGGTTTACCCGCGAAGGCGCCACAGCAGTTGACCCTGCCAGGCACGCACGCCATGCTGCCCTCTCCCCTCCCCCGCCGCTCAAGAACCCCATGCTCACCTGGCTGACCCGCGATTCGCTGACCTTCCCGCCCCTGGAAAAGGCCCTGCATGACCCCAATGGCCTGCTTGCCGCCGGCGGCGACCTGACCCCGGACCGCCTGGTCGCGGCCTATCGCCATGGCTGCTTCCCCTGGTACCAGGATGGCCAGCCAATCCTCTGGTGGTCACCCGACCCGCGCACCGTATTGTTCCCGGACGAGCTGCACGTTTCGCGCTCGCTGGCCAAGCTGATTCGCCAGGGCCGCTACCAGGTGAGCTTCGACAGCGACTTCAGCGCCGTGATCGACGCCTGCGCCGCGCCACGGGACTATGCCGACGGCACCTGGATCACCGACAACATGCGCGCCGCCTACTGCGAGCTGCACCGGCGCGGCATCGCCCATTCGGTGGAGGTGCGCCGCGACGGCGAGCTGGTCGGCGGCCTGTACGGCCTGGCCATGGGCCGGCTGTTCTTCGGCGAGTCGATGTTCAGCCGCGCCGACAACGCCTCCAAGGTGGGCTTCGTGACCCTGGTCGAGCACCTCAGGCAGGCCGGCTTCGTGCTGATCGACTGCCAGATGCCCACCGACCACCTGCACAGCCTGGGGGCCCGCGCCATCAGCCGGGTCGACTTCGCCAGCCATCTGGCGCAATACCTGGACCAGCCCAGCGGCGCCCGCTGGGTTGCCTAGGCGAGTTCCCGGAGCTGGCTTACACTTAGAGACAACGTCTCACCTAAGGGGTTGATCATGACAGAGCTGGCGCGGTTGAAGTTCTATGCCACTCAACCCCACTCCTGCAGCTACCTGCCGGATGAACAGGCGACCACGCTGTTCCTCGACCCGAGCCAGCCGATGGACGTGCACGTCTACGCCGACCTGTCGGAAATGGGCTTTCGCCGCAGCGGCGACCACCTTTATCGCCCGCATTGCCAGCAATGCAACGCCTGCGTTCCGGCGCGCATCCCGGCGGCGCGCTTCATTCCCAACCGCCAGCAGCGGCGCATCCTCAAGCGCAATGCCGACCTGACCGTCACTGCCGCCCGCCCGTCCTTCAAGGAAGAATACTTCGACCTGTACCGGCGCTATATCGAGCAACGCCACGCCGACGGCGACATGTACCCGCCCAGCCGCGACCAGTTCTCCACCTTCCTGGTCCGCGACCTGCCGTTCTGCTGGTTCTACGAGTTTCGCCTGGAGGGCCGGCTGCTGGCCGTGGCGGTGTGCGACCTGCTGCCCAACGGCCTGTCGGCGGTGTACACCTTCTATGAACCCGAGGAGGAACGCCGCAGCCTGGGGCGCTACGCCATCCTCTGGCAGATCACCGAGGCCCTGCGCCAGGACCTCGAGGCGGTGTACCTCGGTTACTGGATCAAGAACTGCAAGAAGATGAACTACAAGACCCAGTACCGCCCCATCGAACTGCTGATCAACCAGCGCTGGGTCAGCCTCAACTGAAAGACATTGGCTTGAAACACAAATTTCGGGCATAATCCACGCCACTTTTTTGCCCGGTGCAGTCGTGCGTCGGGCCATCACTGGATACCGAGGGCTTTACTGCATGTCGAAAGAAGACAGCTTCGAAATGGAAGGCACTGTCGTCGACACCCTGCCCAACACCATGTTCCGCGTGGAGTTGGAAAACGGGCACGTCGTTACCGCGCACATCTCTGGCAAGATGCGCAAGAACTACATCCGTATTCTCACTGGCGACAAGGTCCGCGTCGAACTGACGCCGTACGACCTGAGCAAGGGCCGCATCACCTACCGTGCGCGCTAAGCTCAAGCCATGAAAAAGCCCGGCCAATGTGCCGGGCTTTTTTGTGGGCCTTCATAAAGCGGGGCTGCTTTGCAGCCCTATTCGCGGCACAAGGCCGCTCCTACAGGGGAATGCATATTTCTGTAGGAGCGGCCTTGCCGAGGCGTCGGACCGGCCGGAAAGGGCCGCACAGCGGCCCCAGCCTTACGCGACTTCAGCCGTGGTCTCGTAATCGAACACCAGCTCGCCATCGCGCAGGTCGATGTGCACCACACCACCGTGCTCGGCCAGCTCGCCGAACAGGATCTCCTCGGCCAGCGGCCGCTTGATCTTGTCCTGGATCAGCCGCGCCATCGGCCGCGCGCCCATCTGCACGTCGTAGCCCGAGGCCGCCAGCCAGCCGCGGGCGGCGTCGGTGACCTCCAGCAGCACACGCTTGTCTTCCAGCTGCGCCTGCAGTTCGATGAGGAACTTGTCGACGATGCTCTTGATCGTCTCGTGGGACAGGCGGCCGAACTGGATGATGGTGTCCAGGCGGTTGCGGAACTCCGGCGTGAAGCTCTTGCGGATGACCTCCATCGCATCGGACGAGTGGTCCTGGTGGGTGAAGCCGATCGACGCCCGCGCGGCGGTTTCGGCGCCGGCGTTGGTGGTCATGATCAGGATCACGTTGCGGAAGTCCGCCTTGCGCCCGTTGTTGTCGGTCAGGGTGCCGTGGTCCATTACCTGCAGCAGCAGGTTGAAGACTTCCGGGTGGGCCTTCTCGATCTCGTCGAGCAGCAGCACGCAGTGCGGTTGCTTGGTGATGGCCTCGGTCAGCAGACCACCCTGGTCGAACCCGACATAGCCGGGCGGCGCACCGATCAGGCGCGACACGGTGTGCCGCTCCATGTACTCGGACATGTCGAAGCGCACCAGTTCCACGCCCAGGGCCTTGGCCAGCTGGCGGGCGGCCTCGGTCTTGCCCACGCCGGTGGGGCCGGCGAACAGGAACGAGCCGACCGGCTTGTCCGGTGCCTTGAGGCCGGCACGGGACAGCTTGATGGCGGTGGCCAGCGAGTCGATCGCCGCATCCTGGCCGAACACGGTCAGCTTCAGGTCACGCTCGAGGTTGCGCAGCAGCTCCTTGTCGGAGCTGGTGACGTGCTTCGGCGGAATCCGCGCGATCTTGGCGACGATGTCCTCGACCTGCGGCACGTCGATGCGCTTGACCCGATTGGCTTCCGGCTGCAGGCGCTGGTAGGCGCCAGCCTCGTCGATCACGTCGATGGCCTTGTCCGGCATGTGCCGGTCATTGATGTAGCGCGAGGCCAGTTCGGCGGCGGCGCGCAGGGCCTCGTCGCTGTACTCGATGTTGTGGTGGCTCTCGAAGCGGCCCTTGAGCCCGCGCAGGATGCCCACGGTGTCCTCCACCGACGGTTCGGTGACGTCGACCTTCTGGAAGCGCCGCGCCAGGGCGCGATCCTTCTCGAAGATGCCGCGGAACTCCTGGAAGGTGGTGGAACCGATGCAACGGATCTCACCGGATGACAACAGTGGCTTGAGCAGGTTGGACGCATCCATCACACCACCGGAAGCCGCGCCGGCGCCGATGATGGTGTGGATCTCGTCGATGAACAGGATGGCCTGCGGACGTTTTTTCAGCTCGCCGAGCAGCGCCTTGAAGCGCTTCTCGAAGTCGCCGCGGTACTTGGTACCGGCCAACAGCGCGCCCAGATCGAGCGAGTAGACCACGCTCTGGGCCAGCAGGTCGGGCACCTGGCCATCGACAATGCGCTTGGCCAGGCCTTCGGCGATGGCGGTCTTGCCCACACCGGCCTCACCGACCAGCAGCGGGTTGTTCTTGCGCCGGCGGGCGAGGATCTGCGCCACGCGCTCGACTTCCTGCTCACGCCCGACCAACGGGTCGATGCGCCCGGCCCGGGCCAGTTCGTTGAGGTTGCTGGCATAGGCGTCCAGCGGGTTGCTGGAAGACGACGCTTCGCCGCCCTCCTCGTCCTGCATGTCCTGCTCGCTCTCGCTGTGCGAACCGTGGCCCGGCACCTTGCTGATGCCGTGGGCGATGTAGTTGACGACGTCGATGCGCGCCACGCTCTGCTGCTTGAGCAGGAACACCGCCTGGCTTTCCTGTTCGCTGAAGATCGCCACCAGCACGTTGGCGCCGGTCACTTCGCGCTTGCCGGAACTCTGCACATGGAACACGGCACGCTGCAGCACACGCTGGAAGCCCAGGGTCGGTTGCGTCTCGCGGTCCTCGTCATGCACGGGGATCAGCGGGGTGGTCGAATCGATGAACTCCTGCAGGTCGTGCTTGAGTTTGTCGAGATTGGCGCCACAGGCGCGCAGAACGGTCGCGGCAGCCTCATTGTCAAGGAGTGCCAGCAGCAGATGTTCGACGGTCATGAACTCATGACGCTTCGAACGAGCCTCCTTGAAGGCCAGATTGAGGGTGACTTCGAGCTCGCGGTTTAACATAGCTTCACCTCATACCCAAGTGGTCGGCGATTAACCGTCCTTCTCGATTTCACAGAGTAGCGGATGCTGGCTTTCCCTGGCGTATTGGTTGACCTGCATGGCCTTTGTCTCGGCGATGTCACGGGTAAACAATCCGCATACTGCCCGCCCTTCGGTATGGACGGTCAGCATGATCTTCGTTGCCAGCTCGCGGTTCAGATTGAAGAACGTCTCGAGCACTTCGACGACGAAATCCATTGGCGTGTAGTCATCGTTGAACAAAACCACCTTGTACATCGGTGGCGCCTGCAGGATCGGCTTGGCCTCCTGGACCGCAAGGCCGGAACCATCGTCCTCATGCCCGTCCTCGTTCGACTGCGGGCGATCCTGATTGAATGTTAGTCGAATCTCACTGGGTACATGCATGGAAAGAATTTCATCATGAGCGACAGGTTAAGGTTGTGGGTTGACCGCGCAGGCCACTTCCGGCGCGGGCGCCGGCTGACCTTGACTATCGGCAAAACGGTGTTACAACCAATAAGAACCCACCGTGGTCGATAAAGATCCGCGCAGTCAACCAGATTTTCTCGCAAGGTTCGTATGCGGATGAAGTGGATGATACTCCAGTGATGGAGTCCTTTGCAGAGGGACATAGGGATGGCAAGCGGTAAAGTCAAGTGGTTCAACAATGCCAAGGGCTACGGATTCATCAACGAGGACGGCAAGACTGATGATCTGTTCGCCCATTATTCAGCGATCCAGATGGACGGTTACAAGACGCTGAAAGCAGGCCAAGCCGTGAACTTCGAGATCATCCAGGGCCCCAAAGGGCTGCACGCGACCGACATCAGAAGCGCCACCAGCAGCGTCCAGGCCAGCGCGACGAACCCGGGCAACACCGTCGAAGTCTGATCCCCGACCTGCCTGCCGGTAAACGAAAAAACCGGTCGCCCCTTTAATAAAAGAGGCGACCGGTTTTTTTGCCCCGCTTACATGTGCTTGATCAGCGCCTCGCCAAAGCCCGAGCTACCGACCAGGGTCGCGCCGTCCATCAGGCGCTCGAAGTCGTAGGTCACGGTCTTGGCCGCGATGGCGCCATTGGTGCCCTTGATGATCAAGTCGGCCGCCTCGGTCCAGCCCATGTGCCGCAGCATCATTTCGGCCGACAGAATCACCGACCCCGGGTTGACCTGGTCCTTGCCGGCGTACTTCGGCGCGGTGCCGTGGGTGGCCTCGAACATGGCCACGGTGTCCGACAGGTTGGCCCCCGGCGCGATGCCGATCCCGCCCACTTCCGCCGCCAGGGCGTCGGACAGGTAGTCGCCGTTGAGGTTGAGGGTGGCGATCACATCGTAATCGGCCGGACGCAGCAGGATCTGCTGGAGCATGGCGTCGGCGATGGCATCCTTGACGACCACCTCACGGCCGGTTCTCGGGTTCCTGAACTTCATCCACGGGCCGCCATCGAGCAGCTCGGCGCCGAACTCGTCGCGCGCCACCTCGTAGCCCCAATCCTTGAAGGCCCCTTCGGTGAATTTCATGATGTTGCCCTTGTGCACCAGGGTCAGCGACTTGCGGTCGTTGTCCACCACATACTGCAACGCCTTGCGTACCAGGCGCTTGGTGCCCTCCTTCGAGACCGGCTTGACGCCGATGCCGCAGTCCTGGTCGAAGCGGATCTTGGTGACGCCCATCTCCTCCTTGAGGAACTTGATCACCTTGTTCGCCTCGGGCGAGCCGGCCTTCCACTCGATGCCGGCATAGATGTCCTCGGAGTTCTCGCGGAAGATCACCATGTCGACGTCACCCGGCTTTTTCACCGGGCTCGGCACGCCCTGGAACCAGACCACCGGACGCAGGCACACATAAAGGTCGAGCTGCTGGCGCAGGGCCACGTTGAGCGAACGGATGCCACCACCGACCGGGGTGGTCAACGGCCCCTTGATCGACACGACATAATCCTTTACCGCATCCAGGGTCTCCTGGGGCAACCAGGTGTCCTGGTCGTAGACCTGGGTGGCTTTCTCGCCGGCGTACACTTCCATCCAGGCAATCTTGCGCTTGCCGCCGTAGGCTTTCTGCACTGCGGCATCAACCACCTTGATCATCACCGGCGAGACATCCACGCCGATACCGTCGCCTTCGATGTAGGGAATGATGGGGTTGTCGGGAACATTGAGCGAATGGTCTGCATTGACGGTGATCTTGGCACCATCAGACGGAACCTTGATTTTCTGGTATCCCATGCTGCACTACTCCGCTTTTCCTGGGGTGATTGGAAATCGTGCGATCCACTGAGCCTAAACCACATCTGCCGACCTGCAAGGTACGCTCGCCGATCTGGATCGCCATCCCTGCAAGCACCACGTGGGAGCGGGCTTGCCCCGCGAACACCGGCGAAGCCGGTGCCACGCACTGCGGCGCACGCATCGCGGGTCAAGCCCGCTCCCACGTCGACCACCAAAGAACTGGGTGTGTTTCACCGCCCAAGCCTGCGGCAACACGCCACATTGCTCCTACGTCTTTGGTCTTATAAATGCGCTGATACCACTTCGCCTTGCTGAATAGCCCAAAGGGTTTGATATACTCCGGCGCGACCATGGGGTCATCGGGGCGAACCCTAGGAAAATGCGGCTCGCCCTTGGTCATGAATGACCACAAAGCCTGGGTTGTTACCGCGGCCCAGCACTTGACGCTCGACTGATGCATCCACCATCACCGCTCGCAGCCTCTCGACTTTCCGCTCATGGCGTCGCCAGGGCGAAGCGCCTACCCTGCGCACCTCGAGACTCGAGTACGCTCAGCACATAGAGAGTTAACCCGCATGCCCACCCGTTCCAAGATCATCTACACCTTCACCGACGAAGCCCCCGCCCTCGCCACCTACTCGCTGCTGCCGATCGTCGAGGCCTTCACCGCTTCGGCCGATATCGCCGTCGAAACCCGCGACATCTCCCTGGCCGGCCGTATCCTTGCCGCCTTCCCGGAGCAACTGGGCGCAGGTAAGCAGGTAGGCGATCACCTGGCGGAACTGGGCCAGCTGGCCACCACCCCTGAAGCCAACATCATCAAGCTGCCGAACATCTCCGCATCGGTTCCACAGCTGAAGGCCGCGATCAAGGAGCTGCAAGCCAAGGGCTTCAACATCCCCGACTACGCCGACGAGCCAGCCAGCGCCGAGGAAAAAGAATCCCGCGCCCGCTACGACCGCATCAAGGGCAGCGCCGTGAACCCGGTCCTGCGCGAAGGCAACTCCGACCGCCGCGCCCCGCTGTCGGTCAAGAACTACGCCCGCAAGCACCCGCACAAGATGGGCGCCTGGGCCGCCGACTCCAAGTCGCACGTTGCCCACATGACCCAGGGCGACTTCTACGGCAGCGAAAAAGCCGCGCTGATCGAGGCTGACGACAGCCTGCGCATCGAACTGGTCGGTAAAGACGGCAGCACCACCGTCCTGAAAGAAAAAACCGCAGTCAAGGCCGCCGAAGTCATCGACTGCGCCACCCTGAGCCGCAAGGCCCTGAAAGCCTTCATCGCCGAGCAGATCGCCGATGCCAAGGCCTCCGGCGTGCTGCTGTCGGTGCACCTGAAAGCCACCATGATGAAGGTCTCCGACCCGATCATGTTCGGCGTGATCGTCGAAGAGTTCTACAACGACGTGCTGGCCAAGCACGCCGCCGCCCTGGCCGAAGTCGGCTTCAACGCCAACAACGGCATCGGCGACCTGTACGCCCGCATCAAGGACCTGCCTGCTGAAAAGCAAGCCGAGATCGAAGCCGACATCCAGGCCCTGTACGCCGTTCGCCCGGCCCTGGCCATGGTCAATTCGGACAAGGGCATCACCAACCTGCACGTACCGAGCGACGTCATCGTCGACGCCTCGATGCCTGCGATGATCCGCGACTCGGGCAAGATGTGGAACACCGCCGGTGAACTGCAGGACGCCAAGGCGATCATCCCGGACCGCTGCTACGCCGGCATCTACCAGGCCACCATCGAAGACTGCAAGGCCAACGGCGCCTTCGACCCGACCACCATGGGCAGCGTGCCGAACGTCGGCCTGATGGCGCAAAAAGCCGAAGAATACGGTTCCCACGACAAGACCTTCCAGATCAAGGCCGACGGCGTCGTGCGCGTGGTCGATGGCAAGGGCCAGGTCGTGCTGGAGCAGAACGTCGAAGCCGGTGACATCTTCCGCATGTGCCAGACCAAGGACGCGCCGATCCAGGACTGGGTCAAGCTGGCCGTCAACCGCGCCCGCCTGAGCAGCACCCCGGCGGTGTTCTGGCTGGACCCGGCCCGCGCCCACGACGGCGTGATGATCGAGAAGGTGCAACAGTACCTTAAGGATCACGACACCTCCGGCCTGGACATCCGCATCCTGGCCCCGGTCGACGCCATCAAGTTCTCCCTGGCCCGCATCCGCGAAGGCAAGGACACCATCTCGGTGACCGGCAACGTGCTGCGCGACTACCTGACCGACCTGTTCCCGATCATGGAGCTGGGCACCAGCGCCAAGATGCTGTCGATCGTCCCGCTGATGAACGGCGGTGGCCTGTTCGAGACCGGTGCCGGCGGTTCGGCACCGAAGCACGTGCAGCAGCTGGTCGAAGAGAACTTCCTGCGCTGGGACTCGCTGGGTGAGTTCCTGGCCCTGGCCGCCTCCCTGGAGCACCTGGGCAACACCTACGACAACCCGCGCGCCAAGGTCCTGGCCAACACCCTGGACCAGGCTACCGGCAAGTTCCTCGACACCAACAAGTCGCCTTCGCGCAAGGTCGGCGGTATCGACAACCGTGGCAGCCACTTCTACCTGACCCTGTACTGGGCAGAAGCACTGGCCGCCCAAACCGACGACGCCGCCCTGCAGGCGCGCTTCGCCCCGCTGGCCAAGACCCTGAGCGAGAACGAGGCGACCATCGTCGCCGAGCTCAACGCCGTCCAGGGCAAGCCGGCCGACATCGGTGGCTACTACGCCCCGGATGCCGAGCTGACCGCCAAGGTGATGCGCCCAAGCCAGACCCTGAACAGCGCCATTGCCGCACTGTAAGGTTCGCTTGACGTAACAGCACAGACCCCGGCCACGCACCGGGGTTTGTGCTTTCTGCAGCGCAGAAACGGCCCCTTGTAGGAGCGGCCTTGTGCCGCGAATGGGCTGCGAAGCGGCCCCGGATTTTCAGCTTCGCAACAAACATTGCCGGGGCCGCCTTGCGGCCCATTCGCGGCACAAGGCCGCTCCTACAAGGCCCGCGCCTACCATAGGAATCGCACATGACCTGGCAACCCCACATCACCGTCGCCACCATCGTCGAACACGACGGCAAGTTCCTCTTCGTCGAGGAATTCAAGGCCGGCCAGCACGTATTCAATCAACCCGCCGGCCACCTCGAAGCCAACGAAACCATCACCCAGGCCGCCCTGCGCGAAACCCTCGAAGAAACCGCCTGGGAGGTCGAGCTCACCGGCGTGGTCGGCATCTACCTCTATACCGCCCCGAGCAACGGCGTCACCTACCAGCGCATCTGCTTCGCCGCCCGCCCAGTGCGCCATCATGCCGACCTGGCGCTGGACAGCGACATTGTCCGCGCCGCCTGGCTGACCCGCGACGAACTGCTGGCCGAGCCGTCGCGCTGGCGCAGCGAGCTGGTACCGCGCTGCCTCGACGACTACCTGGCAGGCCCGCTGCACAGCCTCGATCTGCTGCGCGACTGACGCCAGCCCGCGGGTTTGATAGAATCGGCGTTTTTCCCCTCTGATACACACCGGTAGCCATGACCAGCCCAGCACTCAAAGACCCCGCCAAGACCCGCGTCATCGTCGGCATGTCCGGCGGCGTGGACTCTTCCGTCTCCGCCCTTCTGCTCATCGAGCAGGGCTACCAGGTGGAAGGTCTGTTCATGAAGAACTGGGAAGAGGACGACGGCACCGAATACTGCACCGCCCGCGAAGACCTGGCCGACGCCCAGGCCGTGTGCGACCGCATCGGCATCAAGCTGCACACCGCCAACTTCGCCGCCGAATACTGGGACAACGTGTTCGAGCACTTCCTCGAGGAGTACAAGGCCGGCCGCACGCCCAACCCGGACATCCTCTGCAACCGCGAGATCAAGTTCAAGGCATTCCTCGACTACGCCCTGTCCCTGGGCGCCGACCTGATCGCCACCGGTCACTACGTGCGCCGCCGCGACACAGGCGCGCTTACCGAGCTGCTCAAGGGCCTGGACCCGAACAAGGACCAGAGCTACTTCCTGCACGCCGTTGGCGGCAAGGAAATCGCCCGTACCCTGTTCCCGGTCGGCGAGCTGGAAAAGCCCGAGGTGCGCGCCATCGCCGAGAAACACGGCCTGGCCACCGCCAAGAAGAAGGACTCCACCGGTATCTGCTTCATCGGCGAGCGCCGCTTCAGCGATTTTCTCAAGCAGTACCTGCCGGCCCAGCCCGGCGAGATCCAGACCACCGAAGGTGAAGTGATCGGCCAGCACCATGGCCTGATGTACCACACCATCGGCCAGCGCCAGGGCCTGGGCATCGGTGGCCTGAAAGACGCCGGCGACGAGCCGTGGTACGTGCTGGAAAAAGACCTCTCGCGCAACGTGCTGGTGGTCGGCCAGGGCAACGAGCACCCGTGGCTGTTCTCCCGCGCCCTGCTGGCCTCGGAGATCTTCTGGGTCAACCCGATCGACCTGTCCAGCCCGCGCCACCTGACTGCCAAGGTGCGTTACCGCCAGGGCGACCAGCAATGCACCCTGGAACGCACCGAAAGCGGCTACCGCGCCGTGTTCGACGAGCCGCAGCGCGCCGTGACCCCGGGTCAGTCGGTGGTGTTCTACGACGGCGAGGTGTGCCTGGGCGGCGGCGTGATCGAGATCGCCGAGCCGTGGAGCCCGCGTCGATGAACAACCTCCAGGAGCAGTTGATCGCCCTGGGCGGCGTATTCCAGGCCGCGGTGCTGGTCGACCGCATCGCCCGCACCGGCCAGGCCAGCGAAGCCAATATCGGCTGCATGCTCGGCAGCCTGCTGGTGCGCGACCCGAAGGACACCCTGGAGGTGTTCGGCGGCGACGACCTCAACCTGCGTGACGGCTACCGCGCGCTGGTCGGCGCCCTGGAGCGCGACCCCAGCAGCCTGCAACGCGAACCGCTGCGCTATGCCCTGTCGATGCTGGGCCTGGAGCGCCAGTTGAACAAGCGTGGCGACATGCTCGACACCATCGGCAACCGCCTGCCGCAGATCCAGTCCCAGGCCGAGCATTTCGGCCTGGCTCACGAAAACGTCATCGCTTCCAGCGGAGCCTTGTACCAGGACACCCTGAGCACCCTGCGCCAACGCATCCAGGTACACGGCGACATGCGTTTCCTGCAGCAGGCCAGCAATGCCTCGAAGATCCGCGCCCTGCTGCTGGCCGGCATCCGTGCCGCGCGCCTGTGGCGACAGCTGGGCGGACACCGCTGGCAGCTGGTGTTCAGCCGGCGCAAGTTGCTCAATGAACTGTACGGGATGATGCGTACCGCTGATTGAAACTGCGCCCTGTGTAGGAGCGGCCTTGTGCCGCGAAAGGGCTGCGCAGCAGCCCCGGCAATCTGTGCCGGGGCGAAGGTTCTGGGGCCGCTGCGCGCCCCTTTCGCGGCACAAGGCCGCTCCTACACAGGGTATTGCGACATGATTCACAGGCCCGACCTTTGGTCAGCCACCCGACTCGGGCGCGTTTTTCATGTATGATATGCGCCCTTCCAAAAGCCTGACTGTCCGAGAACACCCCATGCAGCTCTCCTCGCTCACTGCGGTTTCCCCTGTAGACGGCCGTTATGCCGGCAAAACCCAGGCCCTGCGCCCCATCTTCAGCGAATTCGGCCTGATCCGTTTCCGCGCCCTGGTCGAAGTACGCTGGCTGCAGCGCCTGGCCGCCCACCCGCAGATCGGCGAAGTGCCGGCGTTTTCCGCCGAAGCCAACGCCGTGCTGGACAGCCTGGCCACCGATTTCAAGCTCGAGCACGCCGAACGCGTCAAGGAAATCGAGCGCACCACCAACCACGACGTCAAGGCCATCGAGTACCTGCTCAAGGAGCAAGCGGCTCAACTGCCTGAGCTGGCCAAGGTCAGCGAGTTCATCCACTTCGCCTGCACCAGCGAGGACATCAACAACCTGTCCCACGCCCTGATGCTGCGCGCCGGCCGTGACGACGTACTGCTGCCGCTGATGCGCCAGATCGCCGAATCCATCCGCGCCCTGGCCCACGCCCACGCCGACGTGCCGATGCTGTCGCGCACCCACGGCCAGCCGGCCTCGCCGACCACCCTGGGTAAAGAGCTGGCCAACGTCGTCTACCGCCTGGAGCGCCAGATCGCCCAGGTGGCCGCCGTGCCGCTGCTGGGCAAGATCAACGGCGCCGTGGGCAACTACAACGCCCACCTGTCGGCCTACTCGCAGATCGACTGGGAAGCCAATGCCCGCGCCTTCATCGAGGACGAGCTGGGCCTGGTGTTCAACCCCTACACCACCCAGATCGAGCCGCACGACTACATCGCCGAGCTGTTCGACGCCATCGCCCGCTTCAACACCATCCTCATCGACTTCGACCGTGACGTCTGGGGCTATATCTCGCTGGGCTACTTCAAGCAGAAGACCGTCGCCGGCGAAATCGGCTCCTCGACCATGCCGCACAAGGTCAACCCGATCGACTTCGAGAACTCCGAAGGCAACCTGGGGATCGCCAACGCACTGTTCCAGCACCTGGCCAGCAAGCTGCCGATCTCGCGCTGGCAGCGCGACCTGACCGACTCCACCGTGCTGCGCAACCTGGGCGTGGGCTTCGCCCACAGCGTCATCGCCTATGAAGCCAGCCTGAAGGGCATCGGCAAGCTGGAAGTCAACGCCGCCCGTATCGCCGCCGACCTGGACGCCTGCTGGGAAGTCCTGGCCGAGCCGATCCAGACCGTGATGCGCCGCTTCAACATCGAGAACCCCTACGAGAAGCTCAAGGAGCTGACCCGTGGCAAGGGCATCACCCCTGAAGCGCTGCTGACCTTCATCGACGGCCTGGACATGCCGGCCGAAGCCAAGGCCGAGCTCAAGCAACTGACTCCTGCCACCTACATCGGCAACGCGGTAGCCCAGGCCAAACGCATCTGACCTGCGCCCCGCGCCTAACGCCCGGCCTGGCCGGGCGTTTTTATTCCCGTACGAAAACCAAGTTTTTTCAATAGGTTGAACATGAATTCTGATACTCCACTGCAACTGCTGGGCGGCCTCACGGCCCGTGAATTCCTGCGCGACTACTGGCAGAAGAAGCCACTGCTGGTGCGTCAGGCCTTCCCCGACTTCGTCAGCCCCATCGACGCCGACGAGTTGGCCGGCCTGGCCCTGGAAGAAGAAGTCGAGTCGCGCCTGGTGCTCGAGCACGGCGAGCGCCCGTGGGAGCTGCGTCGCGGCCCGTTCGCCGAGGA
The DNA here is from genome assembly GCF_021283245.1 of Pseudomonas sp. NMI760_13. NCBI lineage: Bacteria > Pseudomonadati > Pseudomonadota > Gammaproteobacteria > Pseudomonadales > Pseudomonadaceae > Pseudomonas > Pseudomonas sp. NMI760_13. Next base: position 255,189 of record NZ_JAJSRC010000007.1, read on the forward strand.
CGCCTTCGCCGACCTGCCCGAGCGCGACTGGACCCTGCTGGTGCAGGCGGTTGACCAGTTCGTGCCGGAAGTCGCCGAGCTGCTCGAAGAGTTCCGTTTCCTGCCCAGCTGGCGCATCGACGATGTGATGATCAGCTACGCGGCGCCCGGCGGCAGCGTCGGCCCGCACTTCGACAACTACGACGTGTTCCTGCTGCAGGGCGACGGCACGCGCAACTGGAAAGTCGGGCAGATGTGCAACAGCGACAGCGCGCTGATCGACCACGCCGACCTGCGCATCCTGGCCGACTTCGAGCAGAGCGAGGAGTGGACCCTGGAGCCGGGCGACATGCTCTACCTGCCGCCGCGCCTGGCCCACTACGGCGTTGCCGAGAGCGAGTGCCTGACCTACTCCGTGGGCTTCCGCGCCCCGAGCGCCGCCGAAGTGCTGACCCACTTCACCGACTTCCTCGGCCAGTTCCTGCCCGATGAAGAGCGCTACAGCGACGCCGACGCCCAGCCGGTCAGCGACCCGCACCAGATCCAGCATGATGCCCTCGACCGCCTCAAGGCGCTGATCGACAAGCACATGGCCGACAAGGACCTGCTGCTGACCTGGTTCGGCCAGTTCATGACCGAGCCGCGTTATCCCGAGCAGGTTGTCGGTGAAGAGCTGAGCGAGCAGGACCTGATCAACTATCTCGAACAGGGCGCCGTGCTGATCCGCAACCCAAGCGCACGCATGGCCTGGTCCGAGCTCAACGACGACCTGATGCTGTTCGCCAGCGGGCGCAGTTGCCCGCTGCCAGCCAAACTGCGCGAACTGCTTAAGCTGGTGTGCGCCGCCGATGCCTTGCACATCGACAACCTTGGCCAGTGGCTGCAGGACGAAGACGGTCTGATGCTGGTACAACAGCTGGTCATGCAAGGCAGCCTGGGATTCGCCGATGAATAAGATCAGTGTTCGACTGGCCGACTGGCACAAGGACAACGCCGACATCCACCGCATCCGCAGCGCCGTGTTCGTCGCCGAGCAGCACGTGCCGCCGGAGCTGGAATTCGACGCAGAAGACCCGACCGCCGTGCACTTCCTGGCCATGGAGGGCGACTACCCGATCGGTACCGCCCGCCTGCTGCCCGACGGCACGATTGGCCGGGTCTCGGTGCTCAAGGACTGGCGCGGCCTGAACGTGGGCGACGCGCTGATGCGCGCGGTGATCGTCGAGGCGCAGAACCGCGACCTCAAGCAGCAGATGCTCAGCGCCCAGGTACACGCCACGCCGTTCTACGAGCGCCTGGGGTTCCGCGTGGTCAGCGAGGAGTTCCTCGAGGCCGGCATCCCGCACGTGGACATGGTTCGCGACTCGCGCGAGATGGCCTGAGCCACCAGGTTGGCTGCCTACTCTTTGTAGGAGCGGCCTTGTGCCGCGAAAGGGCTGCATAGCAGCCCCAGGATTTCAGCGTTGGCGCAAAGATCGCCGGGGCCGCTATGCGGCCCTTTCGCGGCACAAGGCCGCTCCTACAGGGTTACGCCCGCCCCCTCAGGCAATCACGATCTGCCCATCCCCCACCCCCTGAGCAGAGATCCCCACCAGCGTCACGCTGTCCCCGCCGAACTTCAGCACCAGGTCATCGCCAACCTGGCTGGCATGGGCACGCCAGTCCGGCGTCGCCGTACCACCATCCACACCGATGAACACCAGCCGGTCCTGCCCGGTGAAGTCCAGCACCCGGTCCTGGCCGAAATGCTCACTGAACAGGAAGGTGTCGCGCCCCGCGCCGCCAATGAGCACATCGTTGCCCGCGCCACCCACCAGCACGTCATTGCCGGCGCCGCCCTGCAGCCGATCGTCACCGCCCAGGCCGAACAACCATTGGCCCTGATTGCCCGCCACCAGCTGATCGCCGGCCTGGGTACCATTGAGCGAGGACGCATAGGGCGTGACCTTGCCGCTCTCGAACAGACCTTGCGCCGCCACCCCGTGGCTGACCTCCTTGCTGAAGATCAGCAGGCTCGACTCCTTGCTCACCAGGTTCTCGACATTGCGCACCAGGCTGATGCCGCCCTGGCCATCGCGCACGTACAGCGTGCCCTCGCCGTCCCGGGCGATGCTCAGGTTGGCCAGGGCGTCCTGCAGCTTCAGGGTGTCATGACCGGCGCCGCCATCGATCAGGTTGAAGCCGCCGTCATCGCGGAAGGTGTCGTTGCCGGCCCGCCCTTCGAGGTAGTCGTTGCCGCGCCCGCCATGGATCAGATCGTCCTGCTCTGAGCCGATGATGAAGGTGCTGCCCTTGTGCGGCTCGGCATTGCGGTTGAGGTCCTCGACCCAGGTCGAGCCACGGGTGACATCGGACAGGTTGCTGACCACGATGGTCGAGTCGCGGCTGGTCCATTGATAGAACGACGAGCCCAGCACCCGGCCAAGGCCATCGGCATAGGCCGTCGGCAGGTGCGACAGCCAGGTGGCGATGTTGCCGATGGAGAACGGCAGCAGGTTCCAGGCGTCGGAGGCGTAGTGGTCGTTGAAGTTGACGATGTTGTTGGTGGCCGAGGCCTTGGCGCCGTCGTGCACGCCCAGGGTGCCCCAGGTTGCCGAGGTGCCATCGAGCACGCGGAATACCGGGTCGTTCTCATAGCCGATATTGAGCACCTTGCTGGCATCGGCGGCCTGGGTCGGCGAGGCGAAGGCGACGTAGCGCGCATCCTGGTAGAAACCGCCCCAGCGCGAGCCGCTCAGGTCGGCCAGGCTGTTGACCGCCAGGCCGCCGAGGCTGTGACCACTGACGGTAACATCGGCGCCACTCAGACCGTTGGCCTTGGCAAAGGCCGCCACATCGGCAAGCAACTTGCCAAAGGCGTTGCCGGCGTAATCACGGGCATAGCCAGCCGGGCCGATCGCCGCCAGCAGGTCGTTGATGGCATCGCCGATGGTGTCGCCCAGCAGGTTCTCGCGCGGGCCGCTGGTGCCGCGGAAGGCGATGCCGATGCCGCTGAGCTGGCCGGCGGCATCGTAGCGGCCGAGGATTTCCACCTGCGCCGATGTGTAGCCCGGCGCTTCGCCGTGGAAGGTGCCACGGCCGTCGGTCTTGCCCTGGTAGCCCAGCTGCGCCGCGCTGATCGGCGTCCAGCCGGCGGCCTTGACCTGGGCCAGGGCGCGGGCTTCGGAGTCGGGGTTCCAGGGGATGCCGGGGATCACGCCCTGGCTGTCGGTGCCGCCGATCAGCGCCTTGACCAGGGTGGCCGGCAGGCCCAGACCGAAGCCGTACTTCTGGTAGCCGGCGCTGAAGCCATCGTCGATACCATGGTAGGCATAGGTGGCCAGGGCCATGGCATCTTTATAGAGCGAGGAAGAGGCAGTGCTGTCGAGCTGTCGGTAATCGAAAACGGGCATTGGTTTACATCCCTGTTGTTATTGTAGGAAGGACACCCCAGCGACATCGTCCAGTGACACGACTGGCGGGCGAAAGGCAAAGCTGGCACGCATTTGCCGACTCGTCCAACCCCAAGGGGTGGCTACCCTGCCAAACATGCGGGCGAAAAACCTGTACATGCATACAGATAAAGCTTGCCTGCACGCCCTGGCTTGCGCATCCTAGTGCCCATCTTCCGCGATCAAGCGTTTCGGCCATGCGCCTCTTCCTCTGCGAAAAACCCTCCCAGGCAAAAGACATCGCCAAGGTCCTCGGCGCCCAGCGTCGTGGCGACGGCTGCTGGCAAGGAACCGATGTCTGCGTGACCTGGTGCATCGGCCACCTGCTCGAGACCGCGCCGCCGGACAGCTACGACGAGCGCTACAAGCGCTGGGCCCTCGAGGACCTGCCGATCATCCCGGAGAAGTGGAAGATGACGGTCAAGCCCAAAACCGCCAGCCAGTACAAGGCAGTCAAGCGTCTGCTCGGCGAGGCCCGCGAGCTGGTGATCGCCACCGACGCCGACCGCGAGGGCGAGATGATCGCCCGGGAGCTGGTCGAGCATTGCCGCTACCGGGGACCGATCCAGCGCCTGTGGCTGTCGGCACTGGACGACGCCTCGATCCGCAAGGCACTCGGCCGCCTGCTGCCGGGCCAGGAGACCTTCAGCCTGTACCATTCGGCCCTTGGCCGCTCACGCGCCGACTGGCTGATCGGCATGAACATGAGCCGCCTGTTCACCCTGCTCGGCCGCCAGTCCGGCTACCAGGGCGTGCTGCCGGTGGGACGGGTGCAGACACCGACGCTGCGCCTGGTGGTGGACCGCGACCGCAGCATCGCCGACTTCGTGCCGGTGCCCTTCTGGGCCATCGAGGTGCAGCTGGAAAGCGCCGGCAGCGTGTTCAACGCCCAGTGGCGTGCGCCGGAAGACGCCTGCGACGACCAGGGCCGCTGCCTGAAGCAGGACCTGGCCCAGCAGGCCGCCGCCGACATGCAGGCGGCCGCCAGCGCCCGGGTGCGCAAGATCGCCACCGAACGAGTACGCGAGGCGGCTCCCCTGCCCTTCGACCTCGGCACCCTGCAGGAAGTGTGCTCGAAGAAGCTCGGCCTCGGCGCCCAGGAGACCCTGGATATCGCCCAGGCCCTGTACGAAACCCACAAGCTCATCACCTACCCACGCAGCGACAGCGGCTACCTGCCCCTCAGCCAGCACGGCGAGGCTGCCGGTATCCTCGCCGCCCTGCAACGGGCCGACAACAGCCTCGCGCCGCTGCGGGCGCACCTGGATCCGGTCCGCCGCTCACGGGCATGGAACGACCAGAAGGTCAGCGCCCACCACGGCATCATCCCCACCGCCGCCGCCAGCGATCCGGCGCGCCTGCCGCCCAAGTACAAGGCGGTGTATACCCTGATCCGCGCCCGCTACCTGGCGCAGTTCCTGCCCAACCACGAGTACGACCGCACCCAGGCCGAGTTCGATTGCGCCGGCCATGCGCTGCGGGCGGTGGGCAAGCAGATCGTCGAGCCGGGCTGGCGCCGGGCGCTGCCCGAGGCACTGACCCCAACCAAGGGCCGTGAGGCGCCACCGGCCCAGGTGCTGCCGGCGCTGCGCGAAGGCCAGGACTGCGCAGTGCGGGACCTGCAACTGAAGGACCTGTGGACCCAGCCACCCAAGCCCTTCACCGAAGGCGACCTGATCAAGGCAATGAAGAACGTCGCCAAACTGGTGGACGACCCTCGGCTGAAACAGAAGCTCAAGGAAACCACCGGCATCGGCACCGAGGCCACCCGCGCCAGCATCATCCAGGGCCTGCTCGACCGTGGCTATCTGGTCAAGAACGGCAAGGCCCTGTCGGCCACGCCCGCCGCCTTCAGCCTGATCGACGCCGTGCCTCGGGCCATCGCCGACCCTGGCACCACGGCGATCTGGGAACAGGCGCTGGACATGGTGCAGAGCGGCGAGATGAGCCTGGACGAGTTCGTCACCCGCCAGTCGGCCTGGATGGGCAAGCTGGTGCAACGCTGCAGCGGCCTGCGCCTGACCATCAGCGGGCCGGCAGCGGGCAAGGCGGCGGCGCCGTGGAAGAAGAAGCGCAAGGGTGCTGCCAAGGGCAAGACAGTAGCCGGCAAGCCTCGGCAGCCGCGGCGCAAGGCAGCGACCTAGCGCGTTCCAATCGCGGGGCAAGCCCGCTCCCACGCCTGTTTGTATTCGGCGCGTGGGAGCGGGCTTGCCTCGCGATGGCGCCATCTACTGGCGCAATGAAAATCCTCTGCTATTTTTTCATGAAAATAATCATAAAAAATTTCACGAGGCCCCGGCATGTTCAAGCAATCCGCCCAGCACGTCGCCAGCTACTACGCCCGCACCTACCCCGCCACCATCCCCCTGCGCCCCACCCTGCAGGGCGCCCATGACACCGACATCCTGATCGTCGGTGCCGGTTTCAGCGGCCTGCACACGGCCCTGCGCCTGACACTGGCCGGCCAGCGCGTGACCCTGCTGGAAGCCAGCCGGGTGGCCTGGGCCGCCTCGGGCCGCAACGGTGGCCAGGCACTGCTGGGCTGGTCGTGCGACATGCCCCCACTTGAGCGAGCCCTGGGCCTGGAGCGCAGCCGACGCCTGTGGGACAGCATGTGCTGGGCCGCCCGCGAGCTGCGCGAACTGCCCCAGCGTCATGGCTTCGATGTCGACTATCACCTGGGCAGCCTGTGGACCGCCGTGCTGCCGCGCCGGGTAAAACTGCTGGAGGAAGCCCAGCGTGAAGCACAGGAGAAATTCGACTACGACTGCCTGCGCCTGATCGGCCACGACGAGCTACCCGAGTGGATCGACAGCCCCCGTTACCAGGCCGCGCTGTACGACCCCAATGGCGCCCACCTCAACCCGTTGAAGCTGGCCCAGGGCCTGGCCGGGGTGATCGAGGCGAACGGCGGGCGGATCTACGAGCAGAGCCAGGTGCTCGACTACCACGAACACGCCGACGGCTTCGTTGCACGCACCGATCAGGGCGAAGTGCGCAGCCGCGTACTGGTGCTGGCCTGCAATGCCTATATCGACCGCCTCGACCGCACGCTCTCGCGCCGGCTACTGCCGGTGGGCTCCTACCAGGTGGCCACGGCCCCCCTGGACGCCGAGTTCGCCGCCTCGCTGCTGCCGCGCAACAGCTGTGTGATCGACAACCAGTTCGTTCCCGACTACTTCCGCCTGACGCCCGACCACCGCCTGCTGTTCGGCGGCGGCTGCACCTACCTGGGCGGCATCCCCAAGGACGTCGCCAGCGCCACCCGGCCCTATCTGGAGCGGGTGTTCCCACAGCTGCGCGGGGTGGCCATCGAACATGCCTGGGGCGGCCACATCGACTGCAGCATCCAGCGCACCCCGGATATCGGCCGTCAGGGCCAACGCTACTGGCTGCAAGGATTCTCCGGCCACGGCGTGCTGCCGACCCTGGCCGGCGCACGCGCCGTCAGTGACGCGATTCTGGGTGACGACGACCTGCTCGCGCTTTATCAGGGCATCGAAAATGGCCGCTTCCCCGGCGGCGACCTGCTGGCCGCGCCGCTGGAAGCGGCCGCCAAGGCCTGGTACAGGATGCGCGACCATGCCTGAGCAGATCGACGACAACCAGGGCCTGGCGCGGCTGGTGCGCGACCTGCGCAAGCACCGCGGGCTGACCCTGGACGAGCTGGCCGGGCGGGTCAAGCGCTCGCTGGGCTTTCTCTCGCAGGTCGAGCGCGGCCTGTCGCGTCCCACGGTGGCCGACCTCACCGCCATCAGCGAGGCGCTGCAGGTTCCCACCACCTACTTCTACCAGGCCGTGCCGCCCCGGGCGCTCGACTGGGTCACCCGCCCCGGCGAGCGGCGTACCCTGTACTACGCCGCCGGGGTCACCGACGTGCTGGTCTCGCCGACCCTCACCGGCCGCTTCGCCATGCTCGAAAGCCACCTGGCGCCCGGCGCCAGCAGCGGCGAAGGGCATCTGGACGACAGCTCGGAACAGGGTGGCTTCGTCCTCGAGGGCGAGCTGACCCTGTGGCTCGAAGGCCAGGATGACGCTATTACCCTGCACCCCAACGACAGCTTCCAGCTGCCGCCCCACAGCCAGTTCCGCTACGCCAACCTGACCGCCCGAACGACCCGGGTTCTCTGGGTCTTCCGTTGAGAGCATGCCAATGACAAGTACAACAGGCTTCCCCGATCTGCTCAGCGAAGTACGCGCCTTCCGCGCCCGACACCCGCAGGTGCGCTACGTCGACCTGATCAGCCTGGACATCCCCGGGCACTTCTACGGCAAGCGCTACCCCATCGACATGCTGGAGAAGGTGGCCGCGGGCAGCCCGCTCAAGCTGCCGCAGAACTGCGTGCTGCTCGGCGTGCAGGGTGGGCTGTTCCCCATCGGCGACTACTGCTTCAACGACGGCGACCCGGACGCCCCGCGCCGCCTGGTACCCGGTACGCTGAAACCGGTGAGCTGGGAGCGTGAGCCGCTGGGGCAGATGTTGATCACCTCGGACGGTACCGCGGCGCCTATCGAATTCGAGCCCCGCGAGGTGCTGGCCCGTGTCCTGCAACGCCTGGAGCGCCGGGGCATCCGCCCGGTGGTGGCGTTCGAACTGGAGTTCTACCTGTTCGACCGGGCGCTGAAAGAGGGCCTGCCGCAGTTCCCCCGCGACCCGGCCAGTGGCGATGCCGACGACCAGCCGAACATGCATATCGAGCGCCTGTCACGCTTTTCCGATGTGCTGCGCGAAATGGTCGAGACCGCCAACGCCCAGGGAGTGGACGCCAATGTCATCACCGCCGAGCTGGGCCCTGGCCAGTTCGAGATCAATTTCGGCCACTGCGACGACGGCCTGCGCGCCGCCGACTGGGCGGCGCTGTTCTGCCGCAGCACCCGTGGCGTGGCGCTCAAGCATGGGCTGCGTGCCTCGTTCATGAGCAAACCCTACCTGCACGCGCCGGGCAGCGGCATGCATGTGCATGTCAGCCTCTACGACCCGGCCGGCAACAACCTGCTCGCCGCCGACGCCCAGCGCCCGCTGCGCCACGCCGTGGCCGGCTGCCTGGCGCTGCTGCCGCACTGCATGCCGGTGTTCGCCGCCAACCACAACGCGTTTCGCCGCTACGGCGCCATGGTCAATGCCGCCAGCCGTGCGAGCTGGGGCTTCGAGGACCGCGACGCGTGCATCCGCATTCCAGAGTCGGATCCGCGCAACCTGCGGATCGAGCACCGGCTGGCCGGGGCGGATGCCAATCCGTATCTGGTACTGGCGGCGATCCTCTGCGGGATGGAGCATGGGCTGGACACCGCGCAGGAGCCGATTGCACCGCTGAACGAGGATCGTGGCAGCGGGATCGACTTTCCCAAGGACATGCTCGGCGCGGTGGCGGCGATGCGCGGGCATCCGGCCGTCAACGAAGGGTTGGGTGCGGAATTCGTGATGGTCTATTGCGAGAACAAGCGCCAGGACCATCTGGCGTTCCTGCAGGAGGTCAGTGCGCGGGAATATCGCTGGTTCCTGTGACATCCATCGCGGGGCAAGCCCGCTCCCACGCAACGATCCCGAACTGGCGTGGGAGCGGGCTTGCCCCGCGATGAGGCCGGCACTGGCAACCCCTACCGTCCGGGATTACCATGTGCCCCCTCTAGCGCGGCCTTTTGCCGCACCCACCCCCTCGCCAGCCAAACTCCATGCCCTTCGAACTCACCGTAGAACCGCTCACCCTGCTGATCCTCGCCCTGGTCGCCTTCGTCGCTGGCTTCATCGACGCCATTGCCGGCGGCGGTGGCCTGCTGACCACTCCCGCGCTGCTCACCGCCGGCATGCCGCCGCACCTGGTGCTGGGCACCAACAAGCTCAGCTCGACCTTCGGCGCCGCCACCGCCAGCATCACCTACTACCGGCGCAAGCTGTTCCACCCGGCGCAGTGGCGCCTGGCGATCGTCGGCACCTTGGTGGGCGCGCTGATCGGCGCGGTGGTGGCCCACTACATGCCCGCCGAATGGCTGAACAAGATGTTGCCGGTGATCGTCTTCGCCTGTGGCGTCTACCTGCTGTTCGGCGGCACGCCCAAGGCGCCTCTGGACGCCGAGGCGCCGATCAGGAAGAAGTGGCAGTTCCCGCAAGGTTTTACCCTGGGCTTCTATGACGGCGTCGCCGGGCCGGGCACCGGTGCCTTCTGGACCGTTAGCACATTGCTGCTCTACCCGATCGACCTGGTTCGCGCCAGTGGCGTGGCGCGCAGCATGAACTTTGTCAGCAATATCGCGGCGCTTACGGTGTTCATCATTTCCGGGCAGGTGGATTACATCGTTGGGCTGTGCATGGGGGTGTCGGTGATGGTCGGGGCGTTCTTTGGGGCGCGTACGGCGATCAGCGGGGGGAGCAAGTTTATTCGGCCGGTGTTTATTGCCGTGGTGTTGGCGTTGACTGTGCGGTTGGCTTGGCAGCATTGGTTTGGGTAGGGGTCGGGCTTGGGCTTGGACTCTGGTGAGCGTTTTGATTTTTGTAAGCACATTCGTAGAAGATATCGACATTTAGTCACCTTTCCGCCTTTACGGCGGCCTACTTTTCTCTTGGGAAAAGTAGGCAAAACCGTTCCGCTCCGTTCATCCGGCCCCTACGCTGCGCTCCGGGGTCCCCTCGCTCCGTTCTTGCTCCCGGGAGGACCGCGCTGAACGCCCCATCCTGGGGCGCAGCGCTTGACGGCCATCCATGGCCGTCACCTCCCTCCGCAAGAACTCCGCTCGGCCTCCTGAAGTCGCAATTGGTGTTGCCTGGACTATCGCGCGCTTAGAAGCAAGAGCAAGAGCAAGAGCAAGAGCAAGAGGCGCGAAGTTAGTTGTTTTACCATTAGTTATGTATTGGCTGTTCCGGCCCTTTCGCGGGGCAAGCCCGCTCCTACAGGGTTATATATAGCGGCGACTATTGCGTGGGAGCGGGCTTGCCCCGCGATGTGATCGAGAGATTAATTAAGCTCCCACTAGCGACAGCTGCGCCAGTCCAGGCGCCGCCCGTAACTTCGCGACTTCAGGAGGCCGAACGCAGGACTTGCGGAGGGAGGTGACGGGCATGGATGCCCGTCAAGCGCTGGGGCCCAGGATGGGCCCTGCAGCGCGGTCCTCCCGGGAGCAAGGCCGGAGTGAGGGAACCCGGAGCGAAGCGTAGGGCCGGATGAATGGAGCGAGGCGGCTTTGGTTACTTTGGCCAAGATGTAGAGACCGGACACATGGTGGACACGTGTACGGAGACATGGTTGACACTTCCTGGCAGCCCCCTTTGCCAGGATT